>NZ_JBFUAF010000001.1:0-570762 GCF_056406415.1 Arthrobacter sp. P1_C12_2
CCGTGGGAGTCGCAGCAAACTCATCATGATCCCGAGCGTAAGCCCAAATCCCGACCGCATGCCCCGAAATCCCATACTCACGCAACACCGCACCCTTTTGACCACGCGGGGCAGCCTCGTACTTCTCCAGGATCGAAAGCTTCTCCTCAAGAGTCCGGAACGGCACCTTCCCAGTCGACTTCGTCATGCCCAACCCGCCCGCCTGTCGCGAAGACAATCTGTCTCACGACAGGCTGACAGAGAGGGTATACCGTAGCGCCGGGCCATTGCCGTGTCACGGGACGCTTTCCGTAGCGTCAGTGCGCCATCGGAAGGGTGCCCGTGTGCCGGCGCTTAGCCCGCGTGGTGCTGGAATTCACGGGCGCCGTTGCCTGCTCGCAGGAGGGGCGCGAAGAACGCGGCGAGCTCCGCCGTCGCCGTCAGCGGCAGGACGTTGGCCACGTACTGGTCCGGGCGCACCACCACGACGACGCCGCCGCGGTCGATTCCGCGCAGCTCAAAGATGTCCGCCGCCGGGTCGGTGCCGTAGACCTTCTCCAGGTGGGTGAGCTTGAACGGGCCGACCTCCGGCTTGAACACCGCAGGGACGGTGCAGATATCGATGCCCGTGTGGTCCTGCTGGTAGATCACCTTCACGTCGAACCAGGCATCGCGGTCTGCCCCCGCGGGGGTGGCGGCCAGAGGTGAGTCCGGCGCGCCGGCCAGCCACGCGGCAAAGTCCGTGGCCGGCGACGGCGCTGCCGCCTGTTGTCCCGGCGCTGCCCCGTCCGCGAAGACATAGATGCGCCAGCGGCCGTCCGCCGTGGCCTGGTGGCCGAGCTGGACCGGATTGGTGTCGCAGACCCGCACGACGGGCGCGGACTTGAAGCGCTTGCCGACAGGAAAGCCGGTGGCCAGCTCCTGGTGCGTCGCCTCGGCGACGACCATCGACGGCGAGTACTCGGTCATGAAGCCCGCGGGGAACTCGGCGGTGCGCACGTAGAAGTCCTCGAGTTCGGAGGGGTTCTCGAACTCCTCGGGCTTCTTCGCCATGAGCGTCGACCACACCTTGTCGAAGTCGATGAGGTTCTTCGCGACCACCTGCCGCTCGGCCGAGTACGTGGACAGCAGGCTCTCCGGGCTGCGGCCCTCCAGCACGTGGCCGAGCTTCCAGCCGATGTTGAAGCCGTCCTGCATGGAGACGTTCATGCCCTGGCCGGCCTTGGCGCTGTGCGTGTGGCACGCGTCGCCGGTGATGAACACCCGCGGTGTTCGGGTGCCGAGCTCCTCCGGGAGGACGTCGTCGAACCTGTCGGTCAGGCGGTGGCCCACCTCGTAGACGCTGTGCCAGGCCACGTTGCGCACGTCGAGCGCGTAGGGGTGGATGATCGCGTTGGCCTTCGCGATGATCTGCTCGATGGTGGTCTTGCGGACGGCCCCGTGGTCGTCCGCGGCGACCTCGCCGAGATCGACATACATGCGGAAGAGGTGTCCGCCCTCGCGCGGGATCAGCAGGATGCTGCCGCCGTCGTGGGACTGGATGGCGCATTTGAGGCGGATGTCGGGGAAGTCCGTGGTGGCGAGCACGTCCATGACGCCCCACGCGTGGTTGGCCTGGTCTCCGGCCATGGTGCAGCCGATCGACTCGCGCACCTTGCTGCGGGCGCCGTCCGCGCCGACCACGTACTTGGCCCGCACAATGCGCTCCCGGCCTTCGTCGGGACCGGCGGTGTGCGTCAGAGTCACGGCGACCGGGTACTCGCCCTCGCCGGTGACCTGCAGGCCGCGGAACTCCAGTCCGTAGTCGGGGGTCATTCGGGTGGGGGACATGGCCATGAACTCGGAGAAGTAATCGAGCACGCGGGCCTGGTTGACGATCAGGTGCGGGAACTCGCTGATCCCGCCCGCGTCGTCGAGGGTGCGGGCGCTGCGGACGATGTTCGAGGGGGCCGCGGGGTCCGGCTTCCAGAACGCCATCTCGGTGATGCGGTACGCCTCGGCGATGATGCGCTCGGCGAAGCCGAAGGCCTGGAAGGTCTCGACGCTGCGGGCCTGGATGCCGTCGGCCTGGCCGATGGCGAGCC
This sequence comes from Arthrobacter sp. P1_C12_2, assembly GCF_056406415.1. Taxonomy (NCBI): domain Bacteria; kingdom Bacillati; phylum Actinomycetota; class Actinomycetes; order Micrococcales; family Micrococcaceae; genus Arthrobacter; species Arthrobacter sp. P1_C12_2. The sequence goes on from NZ_JBFUAF010000001.1 coordinate 2,064, forward strand.
GGCCCGGCCGGCGCTCCACGATCCGCGTGGTGACGCCCGGGAACTGGGACAGCTGGGCCGCGGCGAGCATGCCTGCGGGGCCGGAGCCCACGATCAGCACATCAACCTCGTCGGGAAGCTGCGTGGGCCTGTCGATGCCGACGCCGGCGGCCGGCTGGACTCGCGGGTCACCGGATACGTAACCGTTGTGGTGGAAATGCACGGGGTTTCCTCACTTCGTTGTGTGGCGGTCTCTCACCGTCGTAGCGTGTTCGATAATAGAACTGCACGTTCGATAATAGAATTTTGGTTCCTGATCCAAAACTGTACGGCAGATATGACGCAGGTTACAAGCGCCCCGAAGAGCCCCGGCGAAAGTCCCGCAAAAGAGGTTGACGCTCCACGCTTCCCGGGCCATAGTATTTCGTATACGATTTCGTACTCGATGAGGAGTAGCACTTGGAACAGGTCACCGACCACACCCTGGCCGCGGCCCGCAAGGTCATCGCGGTGCATATCAACTACCCCAGCCGGGCAGCCCAGCGCGGCCGCACACCCGGGCAGCCCTCCTACTTCCTGAAGCCGTCGTCCTCCCTGGCTCTCGGTTCGGCACAGGCCCCTTCAACCGTGGAACGGCCCGCCGGCTGCGAACTCCTCGGCTTCGAGGGCGAGATCGCCCTGATCATCGGCAAGCCCGCCCGCCGCGTGGGCATCGAGGACGCGTGGAGCCATGTCGAGTCGGTCACCGCCAGCAACGACCTCGGCGTCTACGACCTCCGCTACGCGGATAAGGGCTCCAACCTCCGCTCCAAAGGCGGCGACGGCTTCACACCTGTAGGCCCGGGCCTGATCCCGGCAGACGCCGTCGATCCCGCAAAACTGCGGATCCGCACGTGGCACAACGGCGAGCTGGTCCAGGACGACACCACGGAGGACCTGCTCTTCCCGTTCGCCCGGCTCGTGGCCGATCTGTCCCAGCTGCTCACCCTCGAAGAGGGCGACATCATCCTCACCGGCACCCCCGCCGGGGCGTCGGTGGCCAAGCCGGGCGACGTCGTCGAGGTGGAGGTGGACAATGACGGCGGCGCCCTCACCACCGGCCGGCTGGTCACCCGGGTGGGGGAAGGTACGACGCCGTTCGCGGACTTCGGCGCCCGGCCCAAGACCGATGACCTGCAGCGGGAGGAAGCCTACGGTTCCCGTGAAGCGGCCGGCCTCGCCGCCGTCGGGGCGATCCTGCCACCGGAGCTGAAGGCCAAACTGGAGTCCGTCTGCACGGCCACCCTGTCCTCCCAGCTGCGCAAGCGCGGCCTGAACAACGTCAGCATCGACGGCCTGACCTCCACGCGGCCGGAGCGGCGGATCGTGGGGCTGGCCCGGACCCTGCGCTACGTGCCCAACCGCGAGGACCTGTTCAAGACCCACGGCGGCGGCTTCAACGCCCAGAAGAAGGCCATCGACTCCGTCAACGAGGGCGAGATCCTCGTCATGGAGGCCCGCGGCGAAAAGGGCACCGGCACCATCGGCGACATCCTGGCCCTCCGCGCCCAGGTCCGCGGCGCCGCGGCCATCATCACCGACGGCGGCGTGCGCGACTTCTCCGCCGTGGCAGCCATGGACATGCCCACCTACTATGCCAACCCCCACCCGGCCGTCCTGGGCCGCCGGCACATCCCGTGGGACACGGACATCACCATCGCCTGTGGCGGCACCACCGTGCAGCCCGGGGACATCATCGTCGCCGACGCCGACGGCATCCTGGTGATCCCGCCGGCCCTCGCCGAAGAGCTCGCGGACGACTCCATCGCCCAGGAACGCGAGGAAACCTTCATCGCCGAGATGGTGCAGCAGGGCCACAGTGTGGACGGCCTCTACCCGCTCAACGCCGCATGGCGGACCCGGTACCAGGAATGGGAAGCAGGCAAAGCCAATGACTGACACGGCCAGTGCCGCAGCCACGCCGGCCGGAACGGGGACCTCCGGCAGCAAGTCCGAGCAGGCCTATGCGGCCGTCAAGTCCCGGATCGTGGACGGGACCTACTCCCCCGGCTACCGGCTGGTGCTGGCCAAGATCGCCGAGGACCTGGGCGTCAGCGTGGTGCCGGTCCGTGAAGCCATCCGCCGGCTCGAGGCCGAGGGCCTGGTCAAGTTCGAGCGGAACGTCGGCGCCACGGTGTCCGGCATCGACCCCACCGAATACCTCTACACGATGCAGACCCTCAGCATCGTCGAGGGCGCCGCCACGGCACTCTCGGCCCCGCTGATCGGGGCGGCGGACGTGGCCCGCGCCCGGGCCGTCAACGCGGAGATGCGCGAGTGCCTGCAGCACTTCGACCCCGTCCGGTTCACCCGGCTGAACCAGGACTTCCACAGCGTCCTGTTCGAGCACTGCCCCAATCCGCACATCCTGGACCTCGTTCACCGCGGCTGGAACCGGCTGGCATCGCTGCGGTCCTCCACGTTCCGCTTCGTCCCGGGACGGGCCCACGAGTCGGTGGACGAGCATGAGGCGCTGCTGCAGCTCATCGAGACCGGCGCCAGCCCGGATGACATCGAAAAGGCCGCCCGCCGGCACCGCAGCGCCACCCTTGACGCGTACCTCGCCCAAACCAACACGGGGTCACTTAGCGCCCATTGAGGCGCCCGGCATGGGCCGTAAGTGACCCCGCGTTGCACCATCAGTTAGGAAAAACAATGACGTTTACAGCCGCAGAAACCACCACCCACTACGTTCCGCAGGGTCTTCCCACCCACATCCAGCACTACATCAACGGCGAATTCGTTGATTCCGTGGGCGGGGCAACCTTCGATGTCCTGGACCCGGTCTCCAACACCAACTACGCCACCGCCGCCGCCGGCCAGAAGGAAGACATCGACCTCGCCGTCGCCGCCGCCCGCGAGGCGTTCGTCAACGGCCCGTGGCCGAAGATGAAGCCGCGCGAGCGGGCCCGCGTCCTGAACAAGATCGCCGACGCCGTCGAAGCCCAGGAGGCACGCCTGGCCGAGCTCGAGACCTTCGACACCGGCCTGCCCATCACCCAGGCAAAGGGCCAGGCGCTGCGCGCGGCCGAGAACTTCCGCTTCTTCGCGGACTTGATCGTGGCCCAGTTCGACGACGCCATGAAGGTCCCCGGCGCCCAGATCAATTACGTCAACCGCAAGCCGATCGGCGTCGCCGGGCTCATCACCCCGTGGAACACCCCGTTCATGCTCGAGTCCTGGAAGCTCGCCCCGGCCCTGGCCACCGGCAACACCGTGGTCCTCAAACCGGCCGAATTCACGCCCTTGTCCGCCTCGCTGTGGGCGACGATCTTCAAGGACGCCGGCCTCCCCGACGGCGTGTTCAACCTGGTCAACGGCCTCGGCGAGGAAGCCGGCGATGCCCTGGTCAAGCACCCGGACGTGCCGCTGATCTCCTTCACCGGCGAGACCACCACGGGCCAGACGATTTTCCGCAACGCCGCGGCCAACCTCAAGGGCCTCTCCATGGAGCTCGGCGGCAAGTCCCCGTGCGTCGTGTTCGCCGACGCCGACCTCGACGCCGCGATCGACTCCGCCCTGTTCGGCGTCTTCTCGCTCAACGGCGAGCGCTGCACCGCCGGCTCCCGGATCCTGGTGGAGCGCGCCGTGTACGAGGAATTCTGCGACAAGTACGCCGCCCGCGCCAAGAACATCGTGGTCGGGGACCCGCACGACCCCAAGACCGAGGTCGGCGCGCTGGTCCACCCCGAGCACTACGCCAAAGTGGCCTCCTACGTGGAGATCGGCAAGTCCGAAGGCCGACTGCTGGCCGGCGGCGGCCGCCCTGACCACCTCCCGGAGGGCAACTACATCGCCCCGACGGTGTTCGCCGACGTCGCCCCGGACGCGCGGATCTTCCAGGAGGAGATCTTCGGCCCCGTGGTCGCCATCACCCCGTTCGATAATGACGAGGAGGCCCTCGCCCTCGCGAACAACACCCGGTACGGGCTCGCGGCGTACATCTGGACCCAGAACCTGACCCGGGCCCACAACTTCTCCCAGAATGTCGAGGCCGGCATGGTCTGGCTCAACAGCCACAACGTCCGCGACCTCCGCACCCCGTTCGGCGGCGTCAAGGCCTCCGGCCTGGGCCATGAGGGCGGGTACCGGTCCATCGACTTCTACACCGACCAACAGGCCGTCCACATCAGCCTCGGCGCTGTTCATACGCCTAAATTCGGCGCCTAATTTTCCAGCCGGCGCCAACCAGACCCCTTTCAAAGAAGAGAGAACGCCATGACCAACTTCGTCCCCACACCCACAGTCCCGGCTCCGGACATCGTCCGCTGCGCCTACCTCGAACTCGTGGTCACGGACCTCGCCAAGTCCCGCGAGTTCTATGTGGACCTGCTGGGCCTGCACGTCACCGAGGAAGACGAGAACACCATCTACCTGCGGTCCCTGGAAGAGTTCATCCACCATAACCTGGTGCTGCGTAAGGGTCCCGTGGCCGCTGCGGCCGCCTTCGCCTACCGGGTGAAATCCCCGGCCGAGGTGGACGCCGCCGAGGCCTACTACAAGGAACTGGGCTGCCGCACCGAGCGCCGCAAGGAAGGCTTCACCAAAGGCATCGGCGACGCCGTCCGCGTCGAGGATCCGCTCGGTTTCCCCTACGAATTCTTCTACGAGACCGAACACGTCGAGCGCCTCACGCAGCGCTACGACCTCTACTCCGCCGGCGAGCTGGTGCGGCTGGACCACTTCAACCAGGTCACCCCGGACGTCCCGCGCGGCCGCAAGTACCTTGAAGACCTGGGCTTCCGCGTCTCCGAGGACATCAAGGACTCCGACGGCGTCACGTACGCCGCGTGGATGCACCGCAAGCAGACCGTGCACGACACCGCCCTGACCGGCGGCAACGGCCCGCGGCTGCACCACATTGCCTTCGCCACGCACGAGAAGCACAACATCATCCAGATCTGCGACAAGATGGGCGCCCTGCGCATCTCGGACCGGATCGAACGAGGCCCCGGCCGGCACGGTGTCTCCAATGCGTTCTACCTCTACATCCTGGACCCGGACGGCCACCGCATCGAGATCTACACCCAGGATTACTACACCGGCGACCCGGACAACCCCACCATCACCTGGGACGTCCACGACAACCAGCGCCGCGACTGGTGGGGCAACCCCGTGGTCCCCTCCTGGTACACCGAGGCCTCCCTGGTCCTGGACCTCGACGGCAACCCGCAGCCCGTGATCGTCCGTGAGGAAAAAAGCGAAATGGCTGTCACCGTGGGCGCCGACGGCTTCTCCTACACCCGCAAGGAAGAGGACGGCCCCGCCGGGGAGAAGACGGGCTTCAAGCTCGGAGCGCAGGTTTAGCGTGCTGGATCCCGCGACGATCGAGGCCATCGCAGACGAACTGCTGGAAGCCGGCCGCAGCCGGACACCGGTCCCCCGCCTGACCGCCCGCTACCCGGAGATGACGGTGGAGGACTCCTACGCCGTCCAGCAGCTGTGGCGGCGCCGCAACGAGGACGCCGGACGCCGGCTCGTGGGCCGCAAGATCGGCCTCACGTCCAGGGCGATGCAGGCCGCCACCGGCATCACCGAGCCGGACTACGGCGCGATCTTCGATGACATGGTGCTGGAAACCGGCTGCGCGGTGCGGTGGGACCAATACACCCACCCGCGGGTCGAAGTGGAACTGGCGTTCGTGCTGAAGAAGGACCTGGCCGGCCCCGGCTGCACCATCTTCGACGTCCTGAACGCCACCGATTACGTGGTCCCGGCCCTCGAGATCCTGGACTCCCGGATCGAAATGGAGGGCCGGACCATCGTGGACACCATCGCCGACAACGCCGCAATGGGCGCCATGGTGGTGGGCGGAAACCCCGTCCGTCCCGACGCCGTGGACCTCCGCTGGGTCTCCGCCATCCTCTACAAGAACCAGACCGTGGAGGAAACCGGCGTCGCGGCAGGGGTCCTTGACCACCCGGCCAACGGCGTGCACTGGCTCGCCAACAAGATCGCCGCCCACGGCGACGGCATGAAGGCCGGCGACATCATCCTCGCCGGCTCCTTCACCCGGCCCCTTTGGGTGTACAAAGGTGACACCGTGCACGCCGACTACGGACCGCTGGGGAGCATCACATGCCGCTTCGAGTAGAACCCGACGCAACCTTCAAGCACGCCCTGGCCGCGGCGGACCGCCCGCTGGCCGGGATGTGGGTGTGCTCCGGCAGCCCGCTGGTCGCCGAGCTGTGCGCCGGGGCCGGCCTGGACTGGCTCCTGATCGATGCCGAGCACAGCCCCAACGGCCTCGAATCGATCCTGGCCCAGATGCAGGCCGTGCACGGCTACCCGGTTCTTCCGGTGGTCCGGCCGCCGGTGAACGACACGGTGCTCATCAAGCAGTACCTGGACCTGGGCGTCCAGAACCTGCTGATCCCCATGGTGAACTCGGCAGCCGAGGCGGAGGCCGCCGTGGCCGCCACCCGCTACCCGCCGCACGGCGTCCGCGGCGTCGGTTCTGCCCTGGCCCGGGCCGCGCGCTGGAACCGCATCCCGGACTACCTCTCCCGCGCTTCCGAAACCGTCAGCGTCACCGTGCAGATCGAGTCCGTTGCCGCGGTTGCCGCGGTGGAGAACATCCTGGCGGTGGACGGCGTCGACGCGATCTTCCTGGGGCCCTCCGACCTCGCCGCCTCCATGGGGCTGCTGGGCCAGCAGGAACACCCCCGGGTGCGCGCCGCCGTCGAACACTGCCTTGCCGCCGCCACAGCGGCCGGCAAACCTGCCGGCGTGAACGCCTTCAATCCCGCAACGGCCCGCGCCTACCTGGCAGCCGGCGCTGCCTTCGTGCTGGTCGGGGCCGACGTGTCCATCTTGGCCCGCGGCTCCGAGGCACTCGCCGCCGACTTCATCCCACCGGACCCGGTGGTTGAACCCGGCGGCACCCCCGCCAGCTACTGAAGGCTCTCCGCTTTAAACGCGGTTAAACGCGACGGCGGCAGCCACCTCCTGAAGGTGGCTGCCGCCGTCGTCGCAGTACAGCGTGCCGCGCGTCGGACCGGTGGGTCCTAGCTGTAGAGCTCGCTCTTGGGCGCGTTGTTCTTGACCTTCTGCCAGCCCAGCCACAGCACCAGCGCGAAGAACGGAACGGTGGCCAGGGTCCAGAGGCCCAGGTGGAAGACCTCGCCGGTCTTGCTGGTCATGGTGTCGAAGCCGATCAGCACGGTGATGGCCAGCAGCGCGACCAGTCCGGCCCAGCTGGTCCACGGCGAGCCCGGCATGGGCAGGCTGGAGACGCGGCCCTTCTGGTGGCGCAGCGCGATCTGGCTGGCGAAGATGGCGCCCCACGTGAAGATCACGCCGATCGAGGCGGTGTTCAGCGCCAGGTCGAAGGCGTGCGAGCCGCCCAGCCAGATGTTCAGCAGGATGCCCACGAGGTAGAAGGCAGCGATCGCCAGGATGGCCGCGTACGGCACGTGGCGCTTGGACATCCGGGTGAGCCACTGCGGGGCATGCCCGTTGTTGGCCATGGTGCGGAAGACGCGGCCGATCGAGTACAGGCCCGAGTTGCAGGAGGACAGCGCGGCGGTGATGACGATCATGTTCATGACGTCGCCCACCCAGCCGAGGCCCATCTGGCCAAACACGGTGACGAACGGGGACACGCCGGCCTTGTACTGGTCCGAGGGCAGCAGCATGGCCAGCAGCAGCACGGAACCAACGTAGAAGACCACAATGCGCAGAACGACGGCGCGGATGGCCTTGGGCACTTCGCGCTTGGCGTTTTCCATCTCGCCGGCGGTGATGCCGACGAGTTCGATGCCGTTGTAGGCGAAGATCACGGCGTTGAGCACGAGGACCATCACCAGGGCGCCCTTGGGGAACATCCCGCCGTCGTCGGCAAAGAGGTTGGCCACAGAGGCATGGCCCGTGCCGACCTTGGCGTTGGTGACCACCATGAAGGTGCCGACGGCCAGGAAGATCAGGATGGCGCCGACCTTGAGGCAGGACGCCCAGAATTCAAACTCGCCGAACGCCTTGACGCTGAGCAGGTTGACGGCCACGAGCAGCGCGAGGGCGGCAATCGCGGAGGCTTCCACCGGGACGTTGGGGAAGAAGAACTGGAAGTACAGCCCGATCGCGATCAGTTCCGCGATCCCGGTCATGCCCCAGTTGATGAAGTACATCCAGCCGGAGAGGAAGGCGCCCTTCTTGCCGAACATTTCGCCGGCGTAGCTGACAAAGGAGCCCGAGGTCTGGCGGTACATGATGAGCTCGCCCAGTGCCCGCATGAGCAGGTAGGCGATCACGCCGGCGATGGCGTAGGAGAAGATCAGCGCCGGGCCCGTGGAGGCCAGGCGTCCGCCGGCGCCCATGAACAGGCCGACGCCGATCGCGCCGCCCATCGAGATCATCGTCACGTGGCGCCCGCTCAGGGTCTTCTTATAGCCCTCGGCGCTGAGGGTCGAGTCGACGGCGGATTCCGCGGGCGCGCTCTTGAGTTCTGTGGGGGTAATTGATGGCACAACGGTTCCTTGTAGGTCGGATTATGGCCGGGACGGGACCGGGATTCGGTTACCGGTTCTGCCCGGGGGGCAGCAACATGTACCGAACCTCACAAGGAGTCAAACCCTCGCGCGGCTCATCCATCGTACTAGAATTCCCGGCCTGGCCGTGACGCGGGCAACACCAGTCAGGCACTATGCCTAATTAGTGACGCTTGATCTGTGGAATGGCCGAACAATGTTCTATTTGGGCTTCGAAAATCCCGGCGAATCGTTCCACTACGCCAGTGCGCCGTCCCGCATGGCGTACCGGAGCCAGTTCCCGGTGCCGTTTTGCCCGGCGCCTGCCCCGCTTCGCTTGGCGCAGGTGCTGAACCACTCCCCCAGCGCGCGGTCGTGGCTGACCATGACCAGTGTCCCTGCGAAATCGGACAGGGCCGCTTCAAGCTGTTCCACCAGCACGGGCGCCAGGTGGTTGGTGGGCTCATCCACCAGCATCGTCCCGAACCCGCCGAGCAGGAGCCGGGCCAGCGCCAGCCTGCGTTGCTGCCCCGCGGAAAGGCTGCCCACCGGCACGTGGAATTCGCTGGTCCGGAAGAGCCCCAGGCGCAGCAGCGCCTCGGCGTGCTCATCGATGTTGCCGCCCAGGCCCGCGGCAAAAGCGGGCAGGAGCCGCAGTCCCGGGCGCTTTGGGAGTTCCAGTTCCTGCTGCAGGTAGCCGATCCGGCCGTGCCTCACCACTTTGCCCTGGGCCGGGTCCAGCGTGCCGGCGAGGACGGAGAGCAGCGTGGATTTGCCGGCACCGTTGGGGCCCGTGATGAGGATTTTCTGGCCCGCTTCCACCCGGAAGTCCGTGCGTTCCAGGCGGCCGGGCACCGCGACCCCCTTCGCTTCAAGAGCCGGGCCTTCCGCCACGTCCGCCCGCAGATCCGCCGCCAGCTTCAGGGGCACGGGGGGACGGTCAATGGGGTTCGCCTCCAGCCTGCGCAGACGCTCCTGGGCATTGCGGACCTTGCTGGTGGCCGCCTTTTGCCACGTGCCGGCCTTGAAGTCGAACCCCATTTTGTCGCCGTCGCGCTGGCGGGCGTAGCCCATCTTCCCCGCGACCGTGTCCGCCTGGAGCCGTTCGGCTGCCATCGCGTCCAGCCACCCGTGGTACTGCTGCGCCCAGCGCTGGCGTTCGGCAGCTTTCTCCCGCAGGTAGCCTTCATAGCCGTTCCCATACCGGCTGACCGACCGGCGTTCGGCATCCACCTCAATCACGGTTGACGCCACTTTGCGCAGCAGCACGCGGTCGTGGGAGACCACCACCACGGTGCCGCGGTGCGCCGCCAGCCGCGCCTCCAGCCAGGCCGTGCCGCTGGCGTCCAGGTGGTTGGTGGGCTCGTCCAGAAGCAGGATGTCCGCGGGGTCGGCGAGTACGCAGGCCAGTGCCACCCGTTCCTGTTCCCCGCCGGACAGCGAGCCAAGTGTCCGCATCCGGTCCAGCCCGCCCAGGCCGAGCCTGTCCAGCGCCGCCTCCACCCGGGATTCCGCGGCGTAGCCTTCCCTGAGCTGGTACTGCGTCTGCAGGTTCCCGTATCGCTCCAGTTCGTCCGCTTCCGCGCCCGCCAGCCCGTCCTCCAGCCGGTCCAGCTCGGCCTCCAGCGCGCGGAGTGATTCCAGGGCTGCGTCGATCGCGTTGCTGACAGTGAACTGATCCGGCAGGCCATGGGTCTGGGCCAGGTAGCCCACGCGGCCGTGGCTGACGGACGTACCCTCGTCCGGGGCCTCGAATCCGGCCAGGATCCGCAGCAGCGTGGATTTGCCCGCGCCGTTTTCGCCGACGATCGCCACATGTTCACCGGCCGTGATGGCAATGTCGACGCCGGCAAAGAGCTGGCGGTCCCCATAGCCGTGGGATACGCCCGAAAGGCGGAGATGTTCGCTCAAGGAGTCCTCGCAAGTAGGTGCCAGCCTGCCCGACGGCGGCTTGCGTCCCCAGTATGGCACCGGGGGCCGTCGCTGAGGCACTCGCACTGGCACTGGGAACTGGCACTGGGAACTGGCACTGAGGGCTGAGGCGCCTGCCGGACGTTGTACTGGACCGCGTCCCCTTGCCTCGGCGCTAGGCTGGGGACATGGGCACAGCTCTCCGCACACCACCCGCGCCGCAGCCGGAGCTTTACCGGTTCTCGCGGCTCGATTTCATCACGGTTGGACTCTACGTTGCCGTGGCCGGCTTATTCGCCGTGGCGGGCGGGTTGCTGGAGCCGCTGCTGCTGGGGATTTCGCCCAATCCTGCGGTGGCGTCCTACGCGGTGAACCTGATCTTTTACGCGACCATCGGCGTCCTTGCCCTGACCGCCGCGCGGCGTGTAGCCGCCCGCGACCTCCGCGTCCTTGCCACAAGGCCCTGGTTCACGGCGCTCATGGTGCCGCTGACCGTCGTGGCGATGCTCATCCTCACCGCGATTCTCGTGGCCATCAGCGGACCGGTGCAGACCTCCGCCAACCAGGCCGGGCTCCAAGCGCTCATGCAGCAGGTCCCGGTCTGGCTCATGGTGCCCCTGCTGGTGCTGGTCGGTCCGTTCGTCGAGGAATACATTTTCCGCCATCTGTTGATCGGCAAACTGAGCCGCCGGGTCAACCTCTGGGTCTGCTGCGCCCTGTCCGTGATCCTCTTCGCAGCTCTGCACATCGTGGGCCAGGAGCAAATGACCCTGCAGGTGCTGATGCCGTACCTCGCCATGGGCGCCGTCCTGGTGTTCGTGTACGTCTGGACCGGGAAGAACGTGATGTTCTCCTACTTCGTCCACGCCTCCAAGAACCTCCTCGCGGTGATCTTCATCTACGCGATTCCGCCGGAGGTCCTCGAACAGCTCCAGCAGGTCCAGGGCTAGCCGAAGCAACGCGGGAGGTCTGCGGGCCGGGTACTTCCGGTGAGGGCGGCCACCCCGTAGGTTCTTTCCATGACACTGAACATCCAGATCGTCGTCGACTGCAAGAACCCGCACGAGCTAGCCGACTGGTGGGCCGAAACCCTGGAATGGGCCGTGGAGCCGCAGGATGAGGGTTTCATCCGCTCCATGATCGAGCAGGGCTTCGCCACGGAGGCAGAGACCACCACACACCACGGCAGGCTCGTGTGGCGCGAGGGCGCCGCCATCCGCCCGCCCGCGGAACTCGACGCCAAAGCGCCCGCGCACCGCGTCTTGTTCCAAATTGTCCCGGAGGAAAAAGCGGTCAAAAACCGGGTCCATTGGGACGTGCGGCTCGCGGGCGCGGACAAGGACGCCGTGCGGGCCGCGCTCGAAGCCCGCGGCGCCACGTTCCTCTGGTCCGCCAGCCAGGGGCCGCATTCCTGGCACACCATGGCGGACCCGGAAGGCAACGAGTTCTGCATCAGCTGACGCGATTACTAGACTCGGACTGTGAGCAACGAAATCCCCGCCAAGGTATCCGACGTCTTTGACCCCTCCCGGTGGCGCACCGTGTCCGGTTTCGACGACTTCCAGGACATGACCTACCACCGGCAGGTGGAGCGCTCCGCCGACGGAGAAGTGGTCCGGGACCTGCCCACCGTCCGCATCGCCTTCGACCGGCCCGACGTCCGCAATGCCTTCAGGCCCGGCACCGTGGACGAGCTCTACCGCGCCATGGACCACGCCCGGATGACCCCGGACGTGGCCGCCGTCCTGCTCACCGGAAACGGCCCCTCCCCCAAGGACGGCGGGCACTCGTTCTGCTCCGGCGGGGACCAGCGGATCCGCGGCCGTGATGGTTACCGGTACGCCAATGGGGAAACGACGGAAACCATCGACCCGGCCCGCGCCGGCCGGCTCCACATCCTGGAAGTCCAGCGGCTCATGCGCACCATGCCCAAGGTGGTCATCGCCGTCGTCAACGGCTGGGCAGCCGGCGGCGGGCACTCCCTCCACGTCGTCTCGGACCTGACGATCGCCTCCCGCGAGCACGGCAAGTTCAAGCAGACCGATGCCACCGTGGGAAGTTTCGACGCCGGCTACGGCTCGGCCCTCCTGGCCCGCCAGATCGGCCAGAAAGCCGCCCGGGAAATCTTCTTCCTGGCCCGCGAATATTCCGCCGAGGACATGGTCCGGATGGGCGCCGTGAACGAGGCCGTGGACCACGCGCGCCTCGAGGAGGTCGCCCTGGAGTACGCCGCGGACATTGCCCGGCAGTCCCCGCAGGCCATCCGCATGCTCAAGTTCGCCTTCAACCTGGCCGACGACGGCCTGGCCGGCCAGCAGGTCTTCGCCGGCGAGGCGACCCGCCTGGCGTACATGACCGACGAGGCCGTGGAGGGCAAGGAGGCCTTCCTCGAGAAGCGCGATCCCGACTGGTCCGCATTCCCGTACTACTTCTAAGGCGCGCTGTGACTTCCGGAGCCATAAACATCGAGCCTGCCCTCAAGGCGCTGGCTGCTGCCCTCCACGGCGAGGGACCCGCCGTCGAGCTCTCCGCCGGGCCGGACGGCTCGCCGGTGCTGGGATTCCCTGAAACGTCGGGCATCGAGGACGCGGCGGTCGTGGTCCGGACCTCCGGGTCCACCGGCACACCGAAGGCGACCGTCCTGACCGTCGATGCCCTGGCTGCGTCGTCCATGGCGACCGCCTTTGCCCTGAAGGGCGAGGGGCAGTGGCTGCTGGCCCTTCCCGTCCAGTATGTGGCCGGCGTCCAGGTGCTGGTCCGCTCGCTCTTTGCGGGGACCCGACCGTGGGTCATGGACCTGTCCGGCGGTTTTACGCCGGAGGCCTTCACCGCCGCGGCGCTGGAGCTCACGGACAAGCTCCGTTTCACCTCGCTGGTGCCCACCCAGCTCCAGAGGCTGCTGGAAGCGCCCTCCGACGGGACGCTGGCGGTGCTGCGGCGCTTCAACGCCATCCTGCTCGGCGGCGGTCCCGCGTCCGCGGAGCTACTCGCAGCGGCCCGGGACGCCGGAGTGCGGGTGGTGACCACCTACGGCTCGTCCGAGACCTGCGGCGGGTGCGTGTACGACGGCTTCCCGCTCGAGGACGTCCTGGTCCGGGTGGAGGACGACGGCCGCATCCTGCTGGGCGGGGCAACCATCGCCGCCGGCTATCTCCAGGCCCCCGAACTCTCGGCAGCGACTTTCAGCGAAGCGGACGGCGTCCGCTGGTACCGGACCAACGACCTCGGTGAACTGGACGCTGACGGCCGGCTCACCGTACTCGGCCGGGCCGACGACGTCGTCATCACCGGTGGCGTCAAAGTTTCCGCCGCCCATGTCCAGGCTGAGCTGGAAAAGCTCGACGGCGTGCTGGCGGCTTTTGTCACCGGTGTGCCGTCCGCCGAATGGGGCCACGCCCTGGCTGCGTACGTCGCCGTCGCCGACAGTTCCCCCGAAGGCCTGGCGGCGTTCGCCGACCGCCGGAACGGGACCTGGGCACCGGCGCTGGGCGCCCTGGTCCCGAAAACGGTCCTGCCTGCCGCGGAACTGCTCATGCTGCCCAACGGCAAACCGGACCGCATGGGGATGACGGTCCTGCTGGAGGCACTCCATCAGGGAAAATAGACAAGCCGCCTCCGGCCGGCGCTTCAACCAACCAACGAGTATTCAACCAACCAACGAGGTACTGACCGTGGCCACAGCCGCACAATGGATCCAAGGCGCCCGACTGCGCACGCTGCCGGCTGCGATCGCACCGGTGCTGATCGGCAGCGCAGCCGCCTACGAGATGGATTCGTTCATCCTGCTGAACGCCGTACTGGCCGCCCTGGTCGCCCTGCTCCTGCAGATCGGCGTCAACTACGCCAACGACTACTCGGACGGCATCCGAGGCACGGATGAGGACCGGGTGGGTCCCCTCCGGCTGGTGGGCTCGGGTGCCGCCAGCCCGGAGCACGTCAAACGGGCCGCCTTCGCGGCGTTCGGGCTGGCGATGCTGTTCGGCCTGATCCTGGTGATCATCACGCAGGCCTGGTGGCTCATTCTGGTCGGCGTCGGCTGCGTGCTGGCCGCCTGGGGCTATACCGGCGGCAAGAACCCGTACGGCTACCTCGGCCTGGGCGACGTCTTCGTGTTTGTGTTCTTCGGGCTCGTGGCAACGCTAGGCACCACGTACACGCAGGCTGGGCAGCTAAGCCTCGCCGCCATCATCGGTGCGATCGGCACCGGGCTGATCGCGTGCGCCCTGCTGATGGCCAACAACGTCCGCGATATCCCGACCGACCGAAAGGCGGGAAAGAAGACCCTGGCCGTCCGGCTCGGGGACAAGCATGCGCGCGAAAGCTATGTGCTGATGCTCGCCGTCGCGATCCTGCTGGTCATCGTCCTGGCCCCGGCACGACCGTGGATGCTGATCGTGCTCCTGCTGATCCCCGCCAGCCTCATGCCGTCCTGGCTGATGATCGCCGGGCGGCGGCGCAAGAGCCTGATCCCCGTCCTGAAACAGACCGGACTAATCAACCTCGGCTTCGCCACACTGTTTTCACTCGGGCTCGTCCTCAGCCACGGGTTCTAAGCCGGGAGTTCTCAGCCAGAAGCTCTGAGCCGCGGCTTCCCCGGGCTCCCGCTTCCCAGTGCTGCCGGGAATCAGCCCGGGGCTCAGGCCCCGGGATCCCTGGAATCTTTGGGGCGGTTATCCGTGCGGACGGCAATGTCGGGGTTCGCGTCCACGAGGCGGTCTTCGGCCTCGGCGTCGGCCACCTCGCCGGCGCTGCGCATCGGCTTGGCCTTGCCCGAGAACCGGTGGTGGAGCGTCGCGGTGGCAGCGTCGCGCTGCTTCTGGAAGAACAGGAAGCTGACGGCGAAGGACATCATCCCGGCGCACAGGGCGGCCAGGAGCACCCCCAACTGCAGGTAGAGGAAAAGCGCAAACAAGGGCGCAAACAGCGCCAGCCGAATCAGGGTGTATTTGAGGAAAGCCACCCCTCAAGTTTAGCCGCCAGGACGGCGCGCTGCTCCGGCCATCCCGCTCCCCGCGACTGCGGTGCCGGCGGCCTGCCCCAGGACACGTGACCGGCACAGTCACCGGCACAGTGACCGGCGCCGTCGAGGCGCCCGACCGCTAGACTAAACGTATGCTCCGTGTAGTGGTTCCGATCGTCATACTGGCCGTATTTGTCTATGGACTGGTCGACCTCATCCGCACTGACGCGCGGCTGACCAGGGGCATCTCGAAGACCGCCTGGATCTTCGTGCAGATCCTGCTCCCCGTGGTCGGCGCCCTCATCTGGTTCCTCATTGGACGCCCCCGCGCCACGGACACCGCACCGGTCGCCTACAGCCACCCGGTAGCGCCCGATGACGACCCCGAGTTCCTGCGCAACCTTGAAATCCGCCACCGCAACCAGGCAGAGGCCGACAAGCTAAAGAAGCTCAAGGAAGAATTCGACGCCAAGGAACGCAAGCTCGACGCCGACAACGCCGACGCCGGCGGCACCGAAGGCGCCGGGGATGCCCACGAACCCGGCGACGCCGGAACGCCCGGCACTGACGAAGTTAAGTAGCAGCAATCCGACCCGATCTCCGGTCGGCATTCCTGTGACTTTTCGCAGAGCGCGGCGGATAGTTCACGGCCTCGAATGGCCGTTTCGTCGTTCCTGCGGAAGGCTGAACGGGCGCTGAGTTTCGCTGGTGGTGCCCCCGGGCATCCCATTGCGGCCATTCACCACGGATGGCCGGAATCCCCGCCTCCAAGCCGCCATGTCCGGCGAATGGCCGCCACTCATCCGCTCATTCCCTCCAGCTCTGGCCAGTGTGTCGCCGCGCCGGGCCCCGGCGTCCCCTTACCCTCTTCGGCCGTCCCCATGGCCCTGGGACACCAACTGCATATCCCCGGGCACCCAATTGCTGCCATTCACCACGTATGGCCGGAATCCCGCCTCTAAGCGGCCATCTCCGGCAAATGGCCGCCACTCATCCGCACCCGCGCCTGCTGCTCACTCGATCCACTCCTCCCCCACACCCTGCCAGCTCTGTGGATAACCTCCGAGCCCCCTCGGCGCGGGAGCAGAATGCGCGTATGCGCAAGCCCAGTGAGCTTCCCCCGCACCTTCGAAACCGGCCCTTCACCGTGGCTGAGGCCCGCACTGCCGGGCTGAGCCGACACCGGACCCGGGCCCGGGATCTCGTCAGCCCCTGCTACGGAGTGCGCGCCATGGCCGCCACCCCGGATAGTTTGCTGGAACGCGTGCATGCCCTGACTGCGGTGACGGACGCAGTCGTGAGCCATCTGTCTGCGGCAGTGCTGTGGGGCTTCCCCCTGCCGCAGGCCTTGGCGAACCTGTCTGTCGTCCATCTGACGAGTCGGCCGGGCCAGCGGGCTGTGCGCCACAAGCATGTGGTGGGCCATCAGCAGTCACTCGAACGGGAGGAGATCGTGCCCGGGGTCCGGGTGAGCTGCACTTCCCCGTTGCGGACGTGGTTCGATCTCGCCGGCATACTGTGCCTCGATGAATTGGTGATTGCCGGGGACTTCCTGTTACGGCGGAGAAACCCACTGACCACCATCGACGCGCTGGACGCCTACCTCGCCGGGAAGCAGGGCGGGGCGGGCTACCGGCGCGCTATGCTTGCCCGTTCCCTGATGCGCGCCGATACGGACTCCCCCAAGGAGACCGAACTCCGGCTGCTTTTGATTCGGCATGGCTTGCCCGAGCCCGGGGTCAACGTCCCCATGTTCGACGAGACCGGCGGTTGGATCCAGGACCCGGATCTCTCCTACGAGCAGGAAAAGATCGCGATTCAATACGACGGCGGGCATCATGCCAGTCCGGCCCAGCGTCGCAGCGACATCTTCCGGGACGAGAACGCCAGGGATGCCGGATGGCGCGTCGTCGTATTGACCCAATGGCATTTGACCCCATTCGCTCCTGGGATGGAGCCGGCTGCGGTTACCCGCGTGCGTGCGGCCCTGACGGAGCGCGGCTGGACTCCCGACCCGGTTCCGAGGCCTGGTCGTCGTAAGAGTGCCCGCACCGCCCAGCTCCCACCTGACACGAATGGCCGCTAAGCACGGTGGCATTGCGGCCATCTGTGGCGAATCGACGGAGTGCGGGTCCGCGCAGCCCCGGAAAGAACTCGCCGCAGGTCCGCGGTCGCGGCCGAGGCCGCCGCAACGGAGTGCCCGCCACGCCAACGCCATGACCGCCGAGCCATGACCCGTCACGCCAACGCCATGCCGACCCGTCCCAACCGCCCCACTCATTTGACACGAATGGCCGCCGAGCGGGGTAGCTTAGCGGCCATTCGTGGCAAATCGTGGACTTGGGTGCCTACAGTCCCGAGTAGGAGTGCAGGCCGTTGAAGAACTGGTTCACGATCGTGAAGTTGAAGACCACGCACAGGTAGCCGACGATCGAGAGCCAGGCGGCCCGGGTTCCGGTCCAGCCGCGGGTGGCGCGGGCGTGCAGATACCCGGCGTAGACCACCCAGATCACGAACGTCCAGACTTCCTTCGTGTCCCAGCCCCAGAACCGGCCCCAGGCCTTCTCTGCCCAGATGGCGCCGAACATGAGCGTAAACGTCCAGCCGACGAACGCGATCGCGTTGATGCGGTAGGACAGGTTCTCCAGGCTCAGGGCGTTCGGGACGAGGCGCATGAACCCGAGCTTGTCGGCACCCCCGGCGGCGATGGACTTCTGCCGGTGCGACTGCACGAGCTGCAGCGCGGACATCGCGAACGTCAGGGTGAACAGCGCCGAGGACATCACGGCGATGGAAACGTGGATGATCAGCCAGTAGCTCTGCAGCGCCGGCACGAGGTGGCCCACGGGCGTCCAGAAGGCGATGGAGGCGGCAACGAGCATGATGATGGCCAGGCCGATCACGAACGTGCCCAGGAAGCGCAGGTCGCGGCGGATCAGCACCAGCAGGAAGACGGCCACGGCCACGAACGCGCCGGTGGTGAGGAACTCGTACATGTTGCCCCACGGCACCCGGCCGGCACCCAGCGCGCGGGTGATCACGCCGGCCGCATGAATCGCGGCCCCGAGGACGGTCAGCGCGACGGCCACCCGGGCGGGGGCTCGCCGCTCACCGGCGTAGCGCATGCTGCCGTCGGCGGTCTGGCCCGCACCTGCCGCGGTGCCGCGCCCGGAGACGGCCGACGTCGGACGCTCGGCACGGCCTGCAGGGCCGCTGACGTCAGCATCGGCGCGGTCAACGTCGCCTTCGGCGGTCCCCGCACCAACGCCGACGGGCACCCGCGCGGTCTCGGTTGTCGTCGCCTGCGCGGCGATTTCCGCGGCCTTGAGGTCCACCGCGCGCAGCGTCTTGCTGCTCTTGGCCAGGTCCCAGGCGAAGGCGATGAACGCCACCGTGTAAGTGCCGGCGGCCAGCAGCATGAAGAGCTCGCTGTACTGGCCCATGGTTTCGTTGATCGAGAACGGCATTACTGATCCTTCTTCGACTCGGAGGAGCCGGCTGTTGACTGGATGAAGTCTTCTGCGGGTTGTTCAGGGGTGGCGTGTGTGCCGCTTTCACCGTTCGCGGCGGTATCCGCCCGGTCATTATCCGCTGTTGTGCTGGGAGCGGGCTGGGAACCGGTCGTGGCGTCGTCGCCCACCAGCCATTCGTCGGAGAGGAGCTTGCGGATGGCTGTGGCCTCCCCGGCCAGTCGGTGGTCTTCGCCGCGGGCCAGGAGACCGTACTCCACCATGGTGCGGCCGTCCGCGTGGGTGCCGGTGCGGACCCAGACGCGGCGGCGGTTCACGTAGAGCGATGTCACCAGCCCGCCCACGGCCAGGAGCGCGAAGATCAGGGCGTAGAGCTGGCCGGGGTTGTGGTGGATGTCCACGCCGATGTAGCGCTTGACGCCGTCGAAGCTGATGGAACCCTTACCGTTCGGCAGCGTGTAGCTGCTCCCGGGCGCCAGGACGATGCCCTTCGTGGCCAGGTTGCGGGCGTTCAGCGGCGTGAGTTTCTTGACGTCGAGTTCGAAGACGTTCTGCGGGGAGCCCGCGTTGAGGCCGAGGTCGCCGAAGTAGGAGTTCAGGGTCAGCTGCGGGTTGATGAGCTCCGGATCACCGCTGAAGGACACGCCCTTGTCCGTGACGAAGGCCGTCGGCAGGAAGAACCCGGCGAAGGCGAGCTGTTCCGGCTTGGCGTCCGGGACCTTGATGACCACGGAGGAGTAATAGTTCTCGCCCTGGAGCTTGGCCACCACGGGACCCTGCATGGCAACATTGCCGGCGGCGTCGCGGATGGTGACCACGGGAGCGTAGCCGTTGCCGGTGAGGTACACGCTGGTGCCGCCGAGGCTGAGGGGGTCGTTGACCTTGAGCACCTCTTTCTTGGCGGGTGCGTCCGGGTTTTCCTTGGTGGTCACGGCGGCCGTGAAGTCGATGGGCTGGCCGAACTTGCCCTTCGATTCACGGTCGAAGGTGATGTCGAACTTGTCCAGCTGGACCGAATACGGCTGGAGCTGGCTGCTCTGGAAATTGGTGCCGGGCGTGAACTGGTCGTAGCCGACGAGGGTGTTGACGAACGTGTCACCCTCCACCAGGATCCGCTGCCCGCTGTAGCCGAAGAGGCCGCCGGCCGCCACCGAGACCAGCACTCCGATCAGCGAGGTGTGGAAGACGAGGTTGCCGACTTCCTTCAGGAACCCGCGCTCGGCACCCAAAGACGGGCGGGCGTCGCCGCGGTCCCGGACGTCGACGCGGTATCCGCGCTTCTTGAGCAGCTCAGCGGCGTCGGAGATGGCGGCCGACGCCGGGATCCCGGCGTCGGCCGGAATTACCAGCGTGCCGTATTCGGGGAGCCTGGACAGGCGGGCGGGGGTGCGCGGGGGCTGGGAGCGCATCGCCTTGTAGTGCGCGATGGCGCGCGGGATCACGCAGCCGATCAGCGAGACGAACAGCAGGATGTAGATCGCGGAAAACCAGGCCGAGGAGTAGACGTCGTAGAGCTGCACCGAGTCCAGGATCGCGCCGTAGTCCGGGTGGTCCTTGATGTACTGCGTGACAATGGCCGGGTTGGCCGGGCGCTGCGGGAACAGCGAGCCGGGCACGGCGGCGACGGCCAGCAGCAAGAGCAGGAACAGGGCCGTGCGCATGCTGGTCAGCTGGGTCCACGCCCACCGGAGCATGCCCAGCGGACCCAGTGTGGGCAGGACGGCCTCGGGCTTCGGGGACTTCTTTTTTTCGTTCACGCGCTCGCTCATCAGATTGGCAAATTCACATCGGTTTGGAACCAGTACTGCAACTCGGAGACCCAGGTGCCCCACACGCCGCTGGCCATCAGGATGCCGAGCAGGATCAGGATCCCGCCGCCGGTGCGCTGGATGGCGAGCCGGTGCGTGCGGAAGAAGGACATCACGCCGATGCCGCGGCGCACGGCCAGGGCGATCAGCAGGAACGGGATGCCCAGCCCCAGGCTATACACGAACGCCAGGAACGCCCCCTTGGCTGCCGACGAGCCGCCGGAGAGGCTGAGCAGCTGGACGGCCGAATACGTGGGACCGATGCACGGTGCCCAGCCCAGCCCGAAGGTGATGCCCAGCAAGGGCGCCCCCCAGAGCCCGGCCGGTGGCCTGGCGTGGATCTTGGCATCACGCTGGAGCCAGCCGAAGCCGCCCATGAACACCACGCCCATGACAATCACCAGGATGCCCAGCAGCTGGGTGATCCATTTGTTCTGCGAGCCCGTGATGAAGCTGCCCAGCTGCCCGAAGGCGCCGCCGAGCAGCACGAAGATCACGGAGAAGCCGAGGACGAACAGCCCGATGCCGGCCAGCATGCGCCCGCGCCTTTGCTTCTGCAGGTCCACGCCGGTCAGTCCCGTGACGTAGCCCAGGTATCCGGGCACCAGCGGGAGGACGCAGGGCGAGAGGAAGGAGACCAGTCCGGCCAGCAGTGCGACGGGAATGGCCAGCAGGAGCGAGCCGTTCAGGATGGCTTCGGCGAAGGGGCTGTTCACGGCCGACCGCGCTACTCGGCCACGGCGGCGGCGATGAGGGACTTCAGGGTGCCCTGCTGGATTTCGCCCAGGACCCGGGAGGCGACGCGGCCCTGCTTGTCCAGCACGAGGGTGGTGGGCACGGCGCCGGGCGGCACGAGTCCGGAGACGGCCAGCAGCACGGCGCCGTCCTTGTCATTGAAGCTCGGGTACGTCAGGTTGAAGGTCTTGTCGAACGCGTCGGCCGTGGCCTTCTCATCGCGCAGGTTGACGCCGAAGAACTGCACGCCCTTGGTCTTGAATTCCTGGTTCAGCGCCTCGAGGGAGGGCGCCTCGACCCGGCAGGGGGCGCAGGCGGCAAACCAGAAGTTCAGCACGGTGACCTTGCCGGGGAAGTCCGCCGAGGAGACGGCCGTGCCGTCGAACAGCGTCCCTTTGAGCGCCACGGGACTCTTCCGGTCCGCGACGGCGAACTCGGTCACGGACCCGTCGCCGGCCACGTAATTCTTGTTGTCCCCGGCCTTGGCCTGCTTGGCGAGGGCATCGTCCTGGGCGCAGCCGGACAGCCCGAACACTGCGGCCAGCGCGGCGCCGCCGGCGGTCAGGACGCGGCGGCGGGACAGCGGAGTTTCTTCGCGGCGGTTCGCGGCCATCGTCAGGCTCCCGGGGTGCTGGCGGCACCGGGCAGCAGGGCGGCAGCGGGCTCGCTGTAGTCGACGCGCACGAGGCCGCCGGCGTCGTCGAACACCAGGGACGTCAGGGACGTCAGCGTGCACTCGCGCTTGCGCGGGTCGTGCCACAACGGCCGGCCTTCGGCGCTGAGCCGCGTGGCCCAAATGGGCAGCTGGTGGCTGACAAGGATGGCCTCGGCCCCGTTGCCGCCCAGCTCGATGGCCCGGACGCGCGCGTCCTGGACCGCCGCGATGACCCGCGCGGCCTGCTCTTTGTACGGCTCTCCCCAGGAGGGCCGGAACGGGTTGTAGAGCCGCGCCCAGTGCTTGGGCCGCAGCAGCTCCGCCTTGGAGACGTGGAGACCCTCAAAGTAGTTGGCGGCCTCGATGACGCGGGCTTCGGTGGCAATCTCCAGGCCCAGGGCGTCGGCGATCGGCTGTGCCGTCTCCTGCGCGCGGGTCAGGGGGGACGCGGCGAGGTGGACGATCCGGGCCCCTTGTGCGGAACGCTCCCTGAAGTGCTCGGCCAGGGTGCGGGCCATCTCACGGCCGAGTTCGGAGAGGTGGAATTCCGGCAGCCTGCCGTACAGGACACCATCGGGATTGTGGACCTCGCCGTGGCGGAGCAAATGAACAGTGGCTTGGGGCATGTCTACCAGTTTCTCAAAGATGCCGGTCGATCTGAAATCTTCTACAGGAGGTAGAACTGATGAGTTTGGAAAAATGTTCCCCGGAGTTGGAATAAAAGATGCAAATGCATGTTTATACTGGGTGAAGCAGTTAGTTGAGAGTTCAACCAATGATGCTTCAACTAACGATCAGACGAATCACCGCAGCACCAACCCGACTCAAGGAGAACCACCATGGCACTTCCCGCAAACGTCACCACCGGCACCTGGACCCTCGACCCGTCGCACAGCGAGATCGGCTTTACCGTCCGCCACGCCGGCATCAGCAAGGTCCGCGGTCAGTTCACCGACGCCGCAGCCACCCTGGATCTCGCCGAGAACGTCACCGACTCGAAGGTCAACGCCTCGATCAAGACCGCAAGCTTCGACTCCGGCGATGCCAACCGCGACGGC
The DNA here is from genome assembly GCF_056406415.1 of Arthrobacter sp. P1_C12_2. Lineage (NCBI taxonomy): Bacteria > Bacillati > Actinomycetota > Actinomycetes > Micrococcales > Micrococcaceae > Arthrobacter > Arthrobacter sp. P1_C12_2. The sequence goes on from NZ_JBFUAF010000001.1 coordinate 25,144, forward strand.
CACGTCCGCGGCGAAGACTTCTTCGACGTCGCGACGTTCCCGGAGATCTCGTTTGTCTCCAACACCATCGTCCCCAAGGGCGACGCCTACGAGCTCCAGGGCGACCTGACCATCAAGGGCGTCACCCGCCCCGTGGCCCTCGAGACCGAATTCAACGGCGTGGCCGTCGATCCCTTCGGCAACACCCGCGCCGGGCTCAGCGCCGAAACCACCATCAGCCGCAAGGACTTCGGCCTGACCTGGAACGCAGTCCTCGAAGCCGGCGGCGTGCTGGTCAGCGACAAGGTTGCGATCAACCTGGAACTGGCCTTCATCGCTCCCGCAGCGTAGTCACTACCGTCCGGGCCCGGTCAGTACCGCTCGGGCCGGGCGGCCGACGCCGGCCAGCCGGTTCCAGCGCCCTGCTTCATCTTCGCGATGAAGCAGGGCGCTGTTGTTTGCGCCGCTGCTATTTGCCTCTATTTGGCGCCGCCGTCGGGCACCGCGACGGGGCTGTAGATTCCCTAGATAACAGGGATACGGCGGTCTACAGTGAGAGCCATGAGCAACCCGAGTGATGTACCGCCGCAGCAGCCGGGCGCCCAGCCTCCGGCGTCGGGCAACGTCCCGCCAGCCGGCCCACAGCAGCCCCCGGCCAACCCGCCGATTCCTCCCGGACACCAGGCACCGCCGCCGGGGTACCAGGGTGAGCCCGGCTATCAGGTTCCACCGCCGGGGTACCAGGCACCGCCGCCCGGCTATCAGGCTCCGCCACCGGGGTACCAGGGCCAGCCGGCGTCTAAGGGCGGATTCCGCTTTGAGATGCCCATTGACCGTCCCAGGAACTTCAGCGATGCGCTGCCTATAGGCGGCCTCTCCGGCATGTTCAAGGTCGCTGCGATGCCCACCGAGCTGAAGGTCTCGTACTGGATCTGGCTTATCGGCGGACTGCTGGGACTCCTCGGTGGAGTTATCGGGTTGTTCGGGTCTTTCGTTCTGATCGCCTTCGCGCCGCCTATCGGACTCCTGGTGCTGCTGCTCGTAATCGTGGCTCTTGCATTGGCAACCGCTCAGATCATCCTGGCCATGAAGATGAAGGAAGGCCGGGAATGGGCCCGCTTCGCCCTTACCATCCTTGTCGGCATCTCCTTGGTGCTGACACTGATCAGTTCCGGCGTCGCGGACGGCCGCGGGGGCGGGGGCCTGCCGGGCTTCCTCATCAGCCTGGTGGCGACCGTGCTCATGTGGCTGCCGAACGCACAGGTCTGGTTTGTCGCCAATCGGGGCCGAATCTAGGCCTGCCGCCGCACAGGGAATCCGCCGGATCGTGGCAGCGTCAGGCTTGTCCGCCGCCAGTCTGGCGGCTCCGCCAACGCCGCCGTACGGGCCATCGAATGAGGGTTGAGAATACCTCTCCGGAATGATCCACACGGCGGCCGGCCCGCGGTACGGTTGAGCTAAACCATGCTGGGGGCAGGGCAGGATCTCTGATCCCGGTGGCCGATTCAATCGATCGACACGCAAAGGACCGCTTCATGAGCAACCCGCCAGTCCAGCCCTCACCGCCCAACGGCTCCGAGCCGGGCGGGGAATCCACTCCGGCCCCGCAGACACCCCCGGCCAACGGCCAGACGCCCCCGGCCTACGGCCAAAACGCCCCGCAGACACCCCCGGCCTACGGCCAGAACGTACCGCAGACACCGCAATACGGCCAGCAGGCACCCCCGGCCTACGGCCAGAACGCACCGCAGACACCGCAGTACGGCCAGCAGACGCCGCCGGCCTACGGCCAGAACGCCCCGCAGACACCGCAATACGGCCAGCAGGCACCCCCGGCCTACGGCCAGAACGCACCGCAGTACGGCCAGCAGACGCCGCCGGCCTACGGCCAGAACGCCCCGCAGGCACCGCAGTACGGGCAATCCCCCTACGCCCAGTACCCGTCCGAACAGCCGCAGGCTGCGGGTGCAGTTCCCCAGTTGGTCAATACATCGTTCTGGCTGATCATCGCGGCCGGAGCCCTTTGGGTCATCTCGATGCTGGTATCGCTGGGAACACTGGACACCCCTGCGGTCAGGGACATGTTCGAGCAGCAGATGGCAGCGAGCGGCACGAGCGTCGATTTCGAATCCATCAAGGGTGTCCTGATCGGCACCATCGTGGTGTTTGCCGTGATCAGCGCCGGGCTGTACGCCCTGGTCGCATTCAATGTCCGCAAGGGCAAGAACTGGGCCCGCATCCTGGGCACTGTGTTCGCGGCCTTGTCGATCTTCAACATCATCCCGCTTAGCCTCGCCACGCTGGCGGCACTGGTCGGCATCGCGGCCATCGTGTTGCTTTACCTGCCCGCGGCCTCGCCGTATTTCCAGAAGCGGCAGTCCTTTGCCAACCCCTACGGGCAGCCGGGAGCTCCCTTCGGGAAGTAGCTGCGCCAAGAACTACCCAGCCAAGAACCACCCAGCAGAGAACTGTCCAGCGGCGCGGGAGCCGGAGGGCTTCGCCGAACCTAGTCGGCGTCCTCCGGGTCCTGCGCCCTTTGTGCGTGGTAGGCCAGAATCTGCAGTTCCGTTGCCATGTCCACCTTGCGCAGGTTGACCCCCGGGGGGACCTGGAGCATGACCGGCGCGAAGCTGAGGATGCTCCGCACGCCGGCGGCAATCACCCGGTCGCAGACGTCCTGGGCCACTGCGGCGGGCAAGGCAAGGACCACCATGTTGGCACCCGTCCGTTGCAGTACCGGCTCAAGGTCGGCGGCGTCGCTGACCCGCAGCCAGCCGACCTCGCTGCCCACCACCATCTGGTCGGCGTCGAAAATTGCCACAATGTCAAAGCCCCGCGACTCGAATCCGCCGTACCGGGCCAGAGCTTTCCCCAGGTTGCCCGCACCGACGATCGCGACTTTCCAGTCATGCGTCAGCCCGAGGGCAGCGGCGATGTTGCGGTTAAGGTACTGGACTTCGTAACCGACACCCCGGGTTCCGTAGGAGCCGACATAGGAGAGGTCCTTGCGCAGCGTCGAGGAGCTGACCCCGGAAGCCTCGGCCAGGGACTCGGATGAAACCCGGTCCACCCCCTCAGCCAGCAGCGTGGTCAGGGCGCGCAGATAGATGGTCAGCCGGGCCACGGCCGCGGGTGGAATCTGTTTGGCCGCAGTCCCGGCTCCGCCGGGGACAGCCCCGGGAGATGAATCCAGCGAAGTCACTATCTGCTCCATTGCGTCGCGTTGTGCTTCCCACTCTAGAGCCCCCGCACATCACGCAACAAAGCACCCCGCCGTCAGGAGGGCTGGTCGAGGACCCGTTGCAGGGTCCGGGTCAGGCGGGCCTCGTCGATCTTCCAGAAATCCCGCTGGACACCATTGACCAGCACCACCGGGATCTCTTCGGCGAAGCGTTCGCGCAGCCCGGCGTCGTCGTCCACCGATTTCTCCGACCAATCGATTCCGAGCGCAGCGGTGACGCGGCCGACTGCGGCGCGGGCCTCCGCGCACAGGTGACAGTCAGCTTTGGTGATCAGAACTACATCGGGGACGTGCGCGGGTTTGGCCATGCTTCCACCGTAGCCCGGCGGCCGCTTGGGCGTCGACGCGCGGGGCAGTCCGCCTGGGTCCGGGGCCGCCCTGCCGTCGGGTCGCGCGCCCTGCGGGCGGTCGGGGGCCGGTCATTGACTAGACTCGTGGCATGCCCGAGGAGAAATACGTCATTGTGGCCAGTGAGCCTGCTGCATCGACGCAGCACGGCGAGGCTGCATTTTTCGACGTCGACAACACCCTCATGAAGGGCGCAAGCCTTTTCCATGTCGCCCGCAAGCTTCACCAGCGTGGCGCCTTCACCCTGCCGCAGGCTGCCGGGTTCGCCTGGAAGCAGTTCATGTTCGTACTGCGCGGCGAAAACATGGATGACGTCCATGCCGTCCGCGATTCCGCCCTGACGCTGGCCGCCGGCATCACCGCGAAGGACATCGAGGCTTTGGGCGAAGAGGTCTACGACGAGATGATTGAGTCGCGGATCTGGCCGGGGACCAAGGCCCTGGCGGAGCAGCACCTCCGGGTCGGGCGCAAAGTCTGGCTCGTCACGGCGACGCCGATCGAGGTGGCCACCGTTATTGCCACCCGGCTGGGCCTGACCGGGGCGCTGGGCACGGTGGGCGAGATCATGGACGGCTCCTACACGGGCCGGCTTGTGGGCGAAATCCTCCATGGCCCGGCCAAGGCGGTCGCAGTCCAGCAAATTGCCGAGGAGCAGGACCTGGACCTCAGCCGTTGCTGGGCCTACAGCGATTCCCACAACGACATCCCGTTGCTGAGCATGGTGGGGCACCCCGTTGCCATCAACCCCGACTCCAAGCTGCGACGCTACGCCCGCGAGCACAACTGGCCGGTCTACGACTTCCGTGCGGGCCGGCGCGCCGCCACGTTGGGCTTCAAGGCCGCGACGGTCGGAGGGGCCATCTACGGCCTGTGGCGGGGGTTCTCCCGCTTCCGCGGCCCCAGCCGCTAGGCGACCCCGGCTTACCGCTACGGTTCCGGACCCGCGCGCTGCGGATCAGGGCCGACGCCCGAGCAAGAAAAATGCCCGCCGCCTGGAAGGCAACGGGCATTTCATGCATTTCGAAGTATTGCTACTTCTTATTGCGACGCTGGTGGCGCGTCTTGCGAAGCAGCTTGCGGTGCTTCTTCTTGGCCATACGCTTGCGACGCTTCTTAATAACTGAACCCACGAAAGTTCCTTACCGGCTAGATGCAGTACCTGCCTGTTGGGAAGGGTCCGCGGGCTAAGCAGCAGACTGAAGCAACTGACAGGTTCTTACAATGACGTAAAACGTTCCTTAACAGGGTACCGCCTCTGCGAGGCACCCCACGACCGCGGGCCCCATGCGGGACCCAAAGCAGTCGATTCACGCTGTGAATGTTGCCGCCGACTGTTCAGCCAGTTCCGGCGTGGCCGTCGTTCCGGTCGACGACGGCACCCTTGAGGTACTGTTCGACGGCGTTTTCCGGCACGCGGTAGGAGCGGCCGAACCGCACGGCCGGCATCTCCCCCGAATGCACAAGACGGTACACAGTCATTTTTGATACCCGCATAAGTTCCGCGACTTCGGCCACGGTCAAAAAACGGGCCTTGGAGAAGTTGGCCTCCGTAGACATTTCCCTATTCCTTTGCTCAAGCGAACGGCAGCCCCACCTGTTGACATGGCGGTGTGCCGATGCTGAGCCATCAAACAACCATGTGTTAGCAACACTAGTTGCTCATGGTGCCAAAGTGAAAGACTTCCTCAAGAATCCCCACACGATTTCCGCAGGAATCTCGAAAAACTCGCGGCACCGGCACCTCCTCTTGCTCCCTTAGGCACGGCTCCGCCGCGTGCGGGCCGACGCCGCCAGCTGGCCAAGTACCGACGCCGTCACATCCCAGTCCATGCAGGCATCCGTGACGCTCTGGCCGTAGACCAGCTCGTCCCGGCCGTCGCCTGTGGCGGTGACGTCAAGGTTCTGGGCCCCGCCCACCAGGAAGCTCTCCAGCATGACGCCGGCGATGGCCCCGGCGGCGGCTCCGGCGTTTTCCAGCTGCGCACCAATTTCGAGGGCGACCTCGGCCTGGCGGTGGTGGTTCTTGCCGCTGTTGGCGTGGCTGGCATCGACAATCAGGCGGGGGTTCAACTGCTTCGCGGCGAGTTTCGCGGAGGCCGCTTCTACGTCGGCGGCTGAGTAGTTGGGGCCCTTGCGTCCGCCGCGGAGAATGACGTGGGTGTCCGGGTTGCCGGCAGTTGCCACAAGCGCCGCCCTGCCGTCGTCGTCGATCCCGAGGAACGCCTGGGCGGCAGCGGCGGCGCTGCACGCGTCCAGCGCCACCTGGAGGTCGCCGTCGGTCCCGTTTTTGAAGCCGATCGGCATCGATAGCCCGGAGGCCAGCTGTCGGTGGATCTGGCTCTCCGTGGTGCGGGCACCGATTGCGCCCCAGGCCACCAGGTCCGCGACGTACTGGGGGCTGATGGGCTCAAGGAACTCGGTGGCGGTGGGGAGGCCGAGGGCGGTGACCTGCCGCAGGAATGCCCGGGCCGCGCGCAGGCCCGCGGCGATGTCGTGGCTGCCGTCCAGCCGGGGGTCGTTGATCAGGCCCTTCCAGCCCACCGTGGTGCGCGGCTTTTCGAAGTAGGTGCGCATGACGATCAGCAGGTCCTCGCGGTGCTTCTCGGCCTGGCTGACCAGCCGGCGGGCGTATTCCAGCCCCGCCTTGGGGTCGTGGATGGAGCAGGGGCCCACGATGACGAGCAGCCGGTCGTCCACGCCGTCCATGATGGCCCGGACCTCGTCCCGGCCCCGCCCGACCACCTCGGCCAGGCGGGCCTCCAGCGGCAGTTCCGCCATGAGGTCCTGCGGGGTGGGCAGCGGGGTGAACTCGCTGACGCGCAGGTTCGAGGTGGGGTGCTGGGTGCCGGTGGCTGCTTCGATGCTCATGTTCGGGTCCTGTTCCGGATGCGGAGCGGGCCCTGATCAGAACCCGCCGGAGAAATGGCGAAGGGCAGAGAATGATCTCTGCCCTGTTGGCTCTGAAGGAAAGTTGGATGCGTGTCAGTTAGACGCGGGCCCCTCCAGAGCCAACGAAAAATACGCATACCAACGGTTAGTCATAGCCTCGACCATAGCCCCGGGGCCGCGGCCGGGGCAAACGTCGGGCGTAACAATCCGCCGTCGCACCGGGTCAGGCATGCGGCCCAGTGGCGGCCCGGATCGCTGCGCCGCTGTCAGCCCATGAGGTTGACCGTCCGGGCAGGTGTGAAGCCGGCCAGGTACGCGCTTGATCCGAGGTACTTTGCCTGGAGCACGTGCTTGCCCGGACTGAGCGAGGTGTAGGTGAAGCCGGCTTTGCCGTTGACCAGCTTGACGGGTACGCCGATCCTGGTGTTCCAGTCATAGAACTGGACCATCCCGGTCGGGATTGCGCCGGTCGGGGCCCGCGGGCCGATGACAGCCTGGACAGCGACTGCCTGCCCCAGTGGGATGTCTCCGTGGTGGGAGGAATGGAATTCGGTGCTTATGGCCGCCTGCAGGGGGCCGGTGACGGTGTGCGTCACGGGTGGAGACGCAGACGGGAAGTAGTCGCCGGCATCGTGGCTGTAGTCAGCGGTGATTACGTGCTGCCCCACGGCCAGGCCGCTAAGGGTGAAGACCGCGGTCCAGCCGGCACCCACGGGTTTGGCGGCGACTTCGATTCCGTCGACCACCAGGTGGACAGCCCCGAGCGGCGTGCCGGTCAGGGGCCCTGTCAGCGCGGAAACCTGGGCGTTGACGGTAACCGCTTGTCCCTGGGGAGAGGAACCGGCAGGGCTCACTGTCACGGAGGTCCGGGTCTGGGGGCCGCTGAGGACGTTGATCGGGAATCTAATGGTCTTAGGCGCGAAATTGCTGTCACCCCGGTAGGCCGCGCGAAAGAAGTGGGTGCCCAACGGCAGCGGTGGCGCAATGAGTACGAAGAGTCCCGGCAGGATGTTGTTGCTCAGTTCGCTCGTGGAGAGCACCGTACTGCCGTAGTCGGGCAGCAGGTCAACGGTTCCCGTGGGTACCTTGCTGGACGGTGACGCCGGGAGGACCTGTCCGGCCACCTGGGCGGAGTCGCCGGCGAAGACCAGCTGGAAATTTCCGTTGGCCGTAACGGTGACATCCGCCCGGGGGTATGGCGAAGTCAAGGCAGCGTCCGCGCCGTTGGCCGGGCCCGCTATTCCGGCCAACAAGAGGACCATGGCAGCCAGCAGCGGTGCCAGCAGTGCCAGCCGCGATCTCGGTCCGTACGCCGGCGCGCGGGTTTTGCTGGTTTTCTCCACAGTCTCGATTCCCCTTCCGTATGACGGAAACGCCTCATGCAACCGAGGGCCTCCGCAGGCTAGTGTCCCCCTGGCACCTTGGGACGAACTGGGCCATGCACGCGGGGGCCCAAAATTTGACCGCTAGAGTGTTCTGGAGCACACGCTGAAGATCCTGCAGAACCGGAGGCAGCCATGACGCATACCGTCCCGCCCGGCAACCCCGAGGCTCCGACCACTCCCGAGTCCACCGGCACGGACCCTGCGGCCTCCGCATCCGGGCAAGACACAGCGGCAGCGGCCGCCCGCGGGCTCCCTGCCGCGTTGAAGCGCCGCCTGCCCAAATACGCCGACCTCGCCCCGCTGATGCAGTTCAAGAAGCCGGAGTTCGGCCGGGCCGCCAGGCTGCGCCGTGCCAGCACCATCTGGGACCTGCGGGACATGGCCAAGCGCCGCACGCCCCAGGCGCCCTTCGACTACACCGACGGCGCCGCCGAGGCCGAAATCTCCCTCCGCCGCGCCCGCCAGGCGTTCCTGGACATCGAATTCCGGCCCGGGGTCCTGCGGGACGTTTCCAGCATCGACCTCAGCACCGACATCCTGGGCGGGCCCTCCCGCCTACCGGTGGGGATCGCGCCCACCGGCTTCACCCGGATGATGCAGTCCGAGGGCGAATACGCCGGCTCCCAGGCCGCCGAAGCCGCCGGCATCCCGTACACCCTCTCCACCATGGGCACGGCGTCCCTCGAGGACGTCGCCGCCGCCGCACCCACGGGCCGCAACTGGTTCCAGCTCTACCTGTGGACGGACCGGGACCGGTCGCTGGAACTGATCCAACGCGCCGCCGCGGCCGGCAACGACACCCTCATGGTCACCGTCGACACCACCGTCGCCGGCGCCAGGCTCCGCGACGTCCGCAACGGCATGACCATCCCGCCGGCCCTGACGCTCAAGACCGTCCTGGATGCGTCCTACCGACCCGCCTGGTGGTTCAACTTCCTCACCCACGAACCCCTGACCTTCGCATCCCTCTCCCGCTACACGGGCACCGTCGCGGACCTCATCAACTCCATGTTCGACCCCACCCTGACCTATGCCGACCTCGACTGGCTGCGCGAGACCTGGAAAGGCAAACTCGTAGTCAAGGGCATCCAGACCGTCGACGACGCCCGCAAAGTCGTGGACCACGGCGCCGACGGGATCGTGCTCTCCAACCACGGCGGCCGCCAGCTGGACCGGGCACCGATCCCGTTCCACCTGCTCCCCGAGGTCTCCGCCGCGCTGAAGGCAGACCGCAGCGAGGCGGCGATCATCCTGGACACCGGCATCATGAGCGGCGCGGACATCATCGCCGCCCTCGCACTCGGCGCCGACTTCACCCTGATCGGCCGCGCCTACCTCTACGGACTCATGGCCGGCGGACGCGCCGGCGTCGACCGCGCCCTCCAAATCCTGGAAAAAGACATGCAACGCACCATGGCCCTGCTCGGCGTCAACCGGATCGCAGACCTCACCCCCGACCACGTCCGGCTCCTCGGCACCTAGCACGCCCAGAAATCCCTCGAGATGGCATTTCGCGACCACGCTTGCGACGAACCCGGCCGCGACGTGCCATCTCGGCAGGGTGGGCGCAGGGGGTAGGCAACGCGACAAATTGCTGGCGTGCCCCTAAGAGCGGGGCCAATGTCTCAGAGAATCCTGGGCCGAAGATTCACGATTGCACCGCATGTTTGGCTGCGCTAGCGTATGCCCTGAACGACACATTCATGTGGAACTTGGGCCGGCGCTGTTAGGTGGCGGCCAAGTGTGGATATGAGCCACGCGCGCACTCTTCCAAGAAGGGTTTCGCCCGATGGCAAACTGCACCAAGATCACTTATTCGAGCCTCTGGCATGCGAACCGTGCGCTCCAAGCAATCGTCCGCAACGGCTCGTCACTGCGCGGCAAGGTGCCAGCGGCGGTCTACCCATGCGCGGGATGCAAGGGATGGCATCTGACGTCTAAAAGGGCAGCCGGGAAAGCAAAGAAGTGGCAACTTCAGTCTTCGTGAAAGTGGCACCCACAAACGCCAACGGCGAAGCGGACAGGACTCTAAAGCCGGAGGGTTACTTCTTGCGGCCGAACTTGGGCAGGTTGGCCAGGAGATCGGCGGCTTTGGTGGCGGCCCGGCCCACGGTCCGCCCGATCTGCTGGGGCATCTTGTCCTCCCCGGCCGTTCCCACCGGGATGACGACGGCGGGGCTCAGTGGGCTGCCGGCAGGGCGGCCCGCCAGTGCTGCGGCGGGTTGCGCGGCGACCGGTTGCGGGACGGCCGCGGCGGCCAGGCCATCCGGGACGGCGGCGGGGCTGGTTTCGGCGTGGAGGGCGGCGGGGACGACGTCGAACGCCTGCAGCCAGCTGGCGATCCCAGCGAGCGGCTTGGGGTTGAGTGTGTAGTACCGCTTCTGGCCCTGGGCGCGCATGCTCACCAGGTCCGCTTCGCGGAGGACTTTGAGATGCTTGGAAATGGTGGGCTGGCTTGCTTCAAGCTCCTGGACCAGTTCCCCCACCGCTTTGTCCCCCTTGCGGAGGGCTATCAGAATGTCACGCCTGGTTGCCTCAGCAATGACGGCAAATACGTCGTCTGTCACCATGCCCTCCACACTAGCGACATATACGCCAGATGGCATCCACCTATTGCTGCCTGGGTGCAGGGCCTCCAGCCAGGCCTGGATTTAGTCGAACCAGGGGTCCAGCCCGTGCAGGGGGAACACTTCCTTGCGCGTGGCCATGATGGTGCGGTCCACCTCGTCGTTGGGGTCGAAACCCACTTCCCAGGACCGCCACCAGAGGTCCACGTCGTCGCCCATCGCCTCAGGGGGCTCCACACCGAACCTGGCCCCGTACTTGTCCTTGACGTAGTTGCGCCAGTCCTCCGGAACCGGGGTGCGCAGCGGCACCGGGCGGCCGGCGGCGATGGCTATGAGGTGACTCCAGGACCGCGGCACCACGCTGACCACGTTGTAGCCGCCGCCCCCGGTGGAAATCCACCGGTTGTCGCAGTAGCGGGCGGCGAGGTTGCCGATGGCCGTGGCGGCCTCGCGCTGGCCGTCCACGCTGATGTTCAGGTGGGTGAGCGGGTCGAGGCGGTGCGAGTCGCAGCCGTGCTGGCTGACGATGACTTCCGGTTCGAACGCGCCAATGAGCTGGGGCACGACGGCGTGGAAGGCCCGCAGCCACCCGGCGTCCGCGGTGCCGGCCGGGAGGGCGACGTTCACGGCGCTGCCTAGCGCGTCCGGGCCGCCGATCTCGTTGGCAAACCCGGTGCCCGGGAAGAGGGTCAGCCCGGATTCGTGCAGCGAAATGGTCAGCACCCGCGGATCGTCCCAGAAGATGCTTTGCGTGCCGTCGCCGTGGTGCGCATCGACGTCGACGTAGGCCACGCGGCGGACGCCGCCGTCGAGCAGCCGCTGGACCGCGAGGGCGGCGTCGTTGTAGATGCAGAAGCCGCTCGCGCGGTCCCGGGAGGCGTGGTGCATCCCGCCGCCGAAGTTCACGGCCCGCACCGCGCTGCCGTCCAGGACGGCTGCGGCCGCCAGCAGGGAGCCGCCGGCCAGCCGGGCGCTGGCTTCGTGCATGCCGGCAAACGCCGGGTCATCCTCGGTTCCCAGGCCCCTGGCCTGGTCGGGGATCTCCGGGTTTTCGCTCACACGCCGCACGGCGGCCACAAATTCCGGGCTGTGGACCGCGCACAGCTCGGCGTCGGTGGCGACATCCGGGGCCGCCACAGTGACGTGGTCAAGATCCAGCAGGCCCAGGCTGCCGGCCAGCTTCGCCGTGAGCTCCATCCGCTCCGGCGCCATCGGGTGGGAGTGGCCAAAGTTGTAGGCGGTCATGGCAGGAGCCCACACCACCGTCGTTGGCAGCGCGGTCTGAGCGAGTCCGGGCAGGAATGTCATCAATCACAGGCTACCCGAGCGGTCCCCAGCTTCCCGCGCGTGCACGGGTGCTCCCCCGGCCATTACCGAACTTTAGTGGTTTACTACTTGGGGAAGCAGTTTCAACCGAGGAAAAACATGACGCAAAGCCAGTCGAGGTCCACGAGCCCGGCCAGCTGGCAGCCAGGCATGCCGGAGCGGGAAGGCCTGTGGATCTTCACACGCCTGCGCGACTTCATTGACAGCATCGCAAACAGCTCGCCGGCCCGCTTGGCGCTCTCGGCGTTCGGCGTCGTGATCCTGGTCTTCACCGCCTTGCTCTCGCTGCCCTTAGCTTCCGCCACGGGACAGGTCACACCACTGCATCAGGCGTTCTTCACCGCGTCGTCCGCTGTCTGCGTCACGGGCCTGACCGTGGTCTCCACGGCTGTGCACTGGTCCTTCTTCGGCCAGCTCGTGATCCTGGTCGGCATTTTCGTGGGCGGCTTGGGCACCTTGACCCTCGCTTCGCTGCTGGCGCTCATGGTCAGCAAGAGACTTGGCGTCCGCGGCAAGCTGATCGCCCAGGAGGCCATGAACGCCGGCCGGCTCGGCGAAGTCGGCACGCTGCTCCGGATCGTGATCGTGACCTCCGTCGTGATCGAGGCCGCCCTGGCACTGGTCCTCATCCCCCGGTTCCTGCTCCTTGGGGAGAGTTTCCCGCAGGCCCTCTGGCACGGTGTCTTCTACGCAATTTCATCGTTCAACAACGCCGGTTTCACCCCGCATTCGGACGGAATCGTCCCCTACGAAACCGATCTGTGGATCCTCGTCCCGCTCATGCTCGGCGTGTTCCTGGGCAGCTTGGGCTTCCCCGTCGTCATGGTGCTGCACCAGAACGGGCTGCGGTGGAAGAAATGGAACCTTCACACCAAGCTGACCATCCAGGTCTCCTTCATCCTCCTCGCCGCCGGGACGGTCCTCTGGGGCTTCCTGGAGTGGGACAACCTGCGCACCATCGGCGACATGGACCTCGGCGAGAAGATCACGCATGCGCTGTTTGCCTCCGTTATGCTGCGGTCCGGCGGCTTCAACCTTGTGGACCAGAACCACATGGAGTCCACCACCATGTTGCTCTCCGATGCCCTCATGTTCGCCGGCGGCGGTTCGGCATCCACGGCCGGCGGCATCAAGGTCACGACCATCGCCGTGATGTTCCTGGCCATCACCGCCGAGGCCCGCGGCGACGCCGACGTGAAGATCTACGGCCGGACCATCCCCGAAGGCACCATGCGCGTGGCCATCTCGGTGATCGTCGCCGGCGCCACCCTCGTCTCGGTCTCGGCCCTCCTGCTCCTGCACATCAGCCATGCCTCCCTGGACCGGGTCCTGTTTGAAACCATTTCCGCCTTCGCCACGGTGGGCCTCAGCACCAACCTCAGTGCAGAGTTGCCGCCGTCGGGCGTCTACGTCCTCGCTTTGCTCATGTTTGCCGGGCGCGTCGGGACGGTCACCCTTGCCGCAGGCCTGGCCCTGCGTCAGCGCAGCCAGCTGTACCACTACCCGGAAGAGAGACCGATCATTGGCTAGTTCCTCAGGCGCCGTCAACCGCCCCGCCCACAATGCCCCCGTGCTGGTGATCGGGCTGGGCCGTTTTGGCGCATCCACCGCAGAGCAGCTGGTCAAGCAGGGCCGGGAGGTCCTGGCCATTGAGCGCGACCGCAGCCTCGTCCAGAAGTGGGCGAGCGTCCTGACGCACGTCGTGGAAGCCGACGCCACCAACATCGACGCCCTCCGCCAGCTCGGCGCCCAGGAATTCAGTTCCGCCGTCGTGGGCGTGGGCACCTCGATCGAATCCTCGGTGCTGATCACCGTGAACCTCGTGGACCTCGGGATCGAACACCTCTGGGTCAAGGCGATCACGCCCTCGCACGGCAAGATCTTGACCCGGATCGGCGCCAACCATGTCATCTACCCGGAGGCTGACGCCGGCGTCCGTGCCGCGCACCTGGTCTCCGGGCGCATGCTGGACTTCATCGAGTTTGACGATGACTTCGCGATCGTCAAGATGTACCCGCCGCGCGAAACCGTGGGCTTCACGCTCGATGAGTCCAAGGTCCGGTCCAAGTACGGCGTCACGATTGTGGGCGTGAAGTCCCCGGGCGAGGACTTCACCTACGCGCGGCCAGAAACCAAGGTTTCCTCGCGGGACATGCTCATCGTTTCGGGCCACGTGGACCTGCTCGAACGGTTCGCCGCACGCCCTTAGGCCGCAACCGGAGCCGCCGGGCCGGCTCCGGTGTCCGCACGGGCCGGCTCAGGCGAGCTGGCGGGTGATTTCTGCCGCGCGCTCGGCCGCCGCGCGGGCGCCGTCGGCGATGATGGCCGGCAGTCCCCGCTCGTCAAACGTGGCGATGGCCCGTTCCGTGGTGCCGTTCGGGCTCGTGACCGCCTTGCGCAGCGCGGCAGGATCGGCGCCCGGCTCGGCCAGCATGAAGCCCGCCCCGGCGACGGTCTCGCGGGCCAGCAACAGCGACAGCTCCGGATCCAGGCCCAGTTTTGCCCCGGCCTCGGCCATGGCCTCCGCCAGGTAGAAGGCGTAGGCCGGGCCCGAGCCGCTGATCGCGGAGAGGGCGTCCACCTGGTCCTCGGGGATCTCTACGACCGTGCCGACGGCCGCGAGGATGTCTTTGGCGTGCTGGAGCTGCCGGGCGGAACAGTTGGTCCCGGGAGAGACGGAGACGACGCCGCGGCCCAGCTTCGCCGGTGTGTTCGGCATCGTGCGGATGACCGGCTGACCTGCCGGCAGCGCCGCCTCCAGCTGCTCCAGGGACACGGCGGCGGCAACGCTGATGACGATCGTGTCCGGCGCCAGGGAGCCGCTGATTTCCCGGGCCAGGTCCGCGATCCCCACGGGCTTGACGCCGAGGATCACGACGCCGGAGCCGGTGGCGGCCTGTCTGTTGTTGTCGGGCTCTTCTTCACCCGCAATGGCCGTGATCCCGTGGTGGCGCTGCGCCAGCTCGGCCGCGCGCTCGGCCCGGCGGACCGTAGCGACAATATCGGCCGGGTCGACGCCGCCGTCGATCAGCCCGCCCAAAATTGCCTCGTTCATTGACCCACAGCCCAGGAATGCGATTCGGTTGCTCATGTCCCCATCATTGCAGTCTGACGTGATTCCCAGCCAGCTCACACCTTCAGCGCAGTCTGTGCACAACTTTGGACCCTAACGTAGTAGGTACCTCATTGAGGGTGCGAGTGATGCAGCAGGCATGCGGATGCCTGCGCGGCACCGGTGGTCTGCGGCGGGTTTTCCCATTTTCCCGCAGCGCACCGCCGGTGCCTTTGCCGTTTAAGACACCAGTGGCGGAGCCGGCCACAACCCCGGGGCGCCGTCGGATTGCCAGCGAATGCACAGGGAAATCTCGCTTCGCGCCCATGATCGGCCACTACCTTGGAAAGTGCCTCAACAGGTGCGAGTGATGATAGCCGGTTCCCCCGGAGCCGGCGGTGCGCCGGGCGATTTGCAGCAGAGTTCCCCCAAGTCCTGCTCCGATCGCCCGGCGCTACTCATTTAACCGGCTCCGCCGAACGCTGGGCTGCGGAGCTTGCCTTCCAGGAACCGGCGTTCCGCTGCACTTCCGGCCAAAGCCAGGGCCCGCCTGTAGCTTTCTGCCGCCTCCGGATAGCGGCGCAGGCGCGCCAGGAAGTCGGCGCGGACGGCGTGGAAGAGGTAGTAGTTGTCCAGGCCCAGGCCCTCTATCGCCGCCAGTGCGGCAACGGGGCCGTGCAGTTCTGCGAGGGCGACGGCGCGGTTCAACTCCACCACCGGTCCCGGCGCGACGGCCAGGAGTTGGTCGTACAGCTGCAGGATCTGCGTCCAGTCGGTGTCCCCGGCGGTCGCGGCGTCGCTGTGGACGGCGTTGATTGCCGCCTGGAGCTGATACGGCCCGGGGCGGTTCCGGCGCAGGCACCGGCGCACCAGGTCCCGGCCTTCGGCGGCCAGGGCGCTGTCCCAGCGCCCTCGGTCCTGGGCCGCGAGCAGCACCAGTCCCCCGTCGGGGGTGAACCGCGCGCCGCGGCGGGACTCGATGAGCAGCATCAGTGCCAGCAGTCCCGCCGCTTCCGGCTCGTCCGGCATCAGCGCCGCCAACAATCTGCCGAGCCGGATGCCTTCCGCGCAGAGCTCCGTGCGTTCCGGGCCGTCGGCGGGGCCCGCGGTGTAGCCCTCATTGAAGATGAGGTAGACCACCGCCAGCACCGGTTGCAGCCGTTCGGGCAGTTCGGCGCCCTGTGGGACCCGGTACGGAACTTTCGCATCCCGGATTTTCGCCTTGGCCCGGACCAGCCGCTGTGCCATGGTCGCCTCCGGCACCAGGAAGGCCCGGGCGATCTCCGCCGTCGTCAATCCACCCAGAAGCCGTAGCGTCAGCGCCACCTGGGCGGACCTGGCCAGGGCGGGGTGGCAGCACGTGAAAATCAGCCGCAAAGTGTCGTCGTCCACGTCCTCGACCTCTGACTGTTCCGCCAGGAACTGCTCTTCGGCGGCCGGCGCGGGTCCGGGACCGGACCGCGCCGCCGCCAGCAAGGCCGCCTGCGCATGTTTGTCCTCGCGTGAGGCCTCCCTCCGCAGCCGGTCGATCGCCCGGTGCCGTGCCGTCGTGATGATCCAGCCGGCCGGACTGGGCGGGACGCCTGTTGACGGCCAGTGCTGGACCGCCGCAGCAAAGGCATCCTGGACGGCGTCCTCGGCAATATCGATGTTCCCGAACGTCCGCGTCAGGACGGCTACGGCGCGGCCGTATTCGCGCCGGAACACCCGGGCAATGTCAGCCTCGGTCGCGGCCTCATTTGCACCACGGTCGCCCACAGCAGCACTCCCGGCCCGGCGGCTAGTGCTGGAACGGACGGACTTCAACCGGAAGTGTCGTGGCGCCGGCCAGCTTCCGCGCCCAGCCAAGGGCCGCGTCCAGATCCTCGGCCTCGATCACGGTGAATCCGCCGAGGTGCTCTTTGCCTTCGGTGAACGGCCCGTCGGTCACGAGGATCTCTTCGCCATTGGGCCGGAGGACGGTCGCGGACTCCGCCGGGTGGAGCCCCGCGGCGAACACCCAGGCACCCGCCGCCTGCATTTCATGGTTCAGGGCCGCCAGGTCATGCATGATCGGTTCGAGGAACTCAGGGTCCGGGGCTGGGCCGTCCGGCTGGTAAATGCTGAGCAGGTACTGCGTCATTTCGGGTGCCTCCTTGGCGAATCGGCCGGCGGTGTGCCGGCCTCTCAGCAATTACACGATCGAGGACGCTCCGGATCGACACCGACTCGACACCATCGCCGCCCGGGCGGCCTCAGGAAGCTTTTTCCGGCGACTGGAGCCGCGCCGGCGGTTGCTCTGTCACATGCGGCGCGGGATCGAGCGGACCCTCAAACACCAACTGGTCCAGGCGGCGGAGGATGAGTCCCTCACGCAGGGCCCACGGGCACGTCACCATGCTGTCGAACTCGAACATTTCCAGGGCCGCTTCCGCGACGAGGGCGCCGGCGAGGATCTGCGCCGCGCGGGCCTCGGAGACGCCGGGCAGGTGGAGCCGGTCCCCTACCTCCATGGCCGAGATCCGCTGCGCCCAGAGCCCCAGGTCCAGGGACAGCAGCTCCCGCTTGACGTAAGGCCCGGCGGCGCTCGGGGCGGCACCGGCAATCCTGGCGAGCGACCGGAACGTCTTGGACGTGCCCGCGACAAGGTTGGGCCGGCCCAGCTTCTCGAATTTGCGCACCGCAGGTTTGAGCGTGGAGCGGATGTAGCGGCGCAGCTCCTTGATGCTCTTGGCCGACGGCGGGTTCTCCGGCAGCCAGTCGCGCGTCAGCCGGCTGGCGCCGAGCGGAACGGACATCGCCAGCTCGGGCAGCTCGTCCTGTCCGAGGGCCATCTCGAAGGAGCCGCCGCCGATATCCAGGTTCAGGATGGACCCGGCGCCCCAGCCGTACCAGCGCCGGACGGCGAAGAACGTCATGGACGCCTCTTCGCTGCCGGTGAGCTCCCGGAGGGTGACGGTGGTTTCGTCCTTCACGCGGGCCAGGACGTCAGCGCCGTTGGTGGCCTCGCGGATGGCCGAGGTGCAGAACGCGAGGAGGTCGTCGGCTTTGTGCTTGGCCGCGAATTCCCACGCCTCGAGGACGAACTCGACCAGTTCATGCTGCCCGGCGTCGTTGATGTTGCCGTCGTCGTCGAGGAACTGCACGAGCGACAGCCGCCGCTTGTGCGAGGCGTAGGGGACCGGGCGGGCGCCGGGATGGGCGTCGACCAGCAGGAGGTGGACGGTGTTGGACCCGATGTCGAGGACGCCTAGACGCATGGTGCCATTATTCCCCCCACGGGGCGGCTGGCCTAGCTGCGACGGCGGTATTCGCGAAGAATCCCGGCGTCGCAGCCGGGCCGGTCACGGGCTTAGGCCGGGTCGCTGCCCTGCGCCGGACGGTCCGCGGCCAAGTCACTGGGCTGGGCGGTGGGCTCGGCGGCAGCACCATCAGCGGACTCGTCCGTTGGCTTGAAGTCGCGGCGGATATTCGCCACGCCCTCCGGGTCGATCTCAAAGCCGTAGGCGGCGCCGGGGTTGATCACCATGCCGAGTTCTGCGCCGAGGTTGCCGATGATCGCGGCGCCCTGCGTGCCCAGCACGTTCGGGGCGGCGGCGAGATACTGCTCGGTGACGCGGCTCGGGTGCGAGAAAACGGCCAGGACGGGCTTGCCGGAGGAGTTCGCGAGGACCAGCGGCTCCACTTGCGAGTCGGGGCCCTCCAGGGCGTCGGAGCTGACCACGTAGACCTCGTTGTTGAGGAAGGCCAGGATCACGTCCACCGGGTTGGCGTCCGGCTGCTCCCCCCGGGCGAGCTGCTCTTCGAGTTCGTTCAGCGGCTGGTTGTCCAGGTGTGCGGGCTGTTCAGTCATATTCCTACTCGATCACGTCCACGGCCGGTCCGCAAACGCGAAATCGCCGGAAACCTGCGGATTCGCCGGTAATTTCCGGCGAACCCGCGCGTTTCCGGCGAATTCGGCGTGCTGTCCTACTTCTTGGCCGGGGCCTTCCGGGCGGGGGCCTTGCGGGCCGTCGTCGTGCGCTTGACCGGGCCCTTGGCCCGCTTTTCCGCCAGGAGTTCGACGGCCTGTTCCCGGGTCAGCTCCTCGACCGAGGTGCTGCGCGGCACGGTGATGTTGGTGATGCCGTCGGTGATGTACGGGCCGAACCGGCCTTCCTTAACCACGATGTTCTTCTCCGAGACCGGGTCCGGTCCGAATTCGGCCAGCGGCGGCACCGCGGCACGGGCGCCGCGCTGCTTGGGCTGCGAGTAGATCTCCAGCGCCGCCTCGAGCGTGATCGTAAAGATCTCCTCCTCGGAGCCGATGGAGCGGGAGTCCGTGCCCTTCTTCAGGTACGGGCCGAACCGGCCGTTCTGCACCGTGATGGGGTTGCCGTCGGCGTCCTGGCCGAGCACGCGCGGCAGGCTCATGAGCTGCAAGGCCTCGTCCAGCGTGATGGTGTCCACGCCCATGGACGCGAACAGGGATCCGGTGCGGGGCTTGGCCTTGACGGGCTTCTTCGGCGGCTTGGGCTTGCCGTTCTTGTAGTACTCAACGGGCTGGTTGGCCAGTTGTTCCTCGGTCATCTCCGGGATGATCTCGGTGACGTAGGCGCCGTAGCGGCCGTTCTTGGCCACGATGGTGTGCCCGGTGTGCGGGTCCGCGCCGAGCACGCGCTCCTCCGGGGCAGCGGTCTCCATGAGTTCAACGGCCTTGGCGGCCGTGAGCTCATCCGGGGCCAGGTCCTCCGGGACGTTGGCGCGGGCCGCTTCGACCACTTCGCCGGTCTCGGGATCCACCGTCGCGGTGGAGCTTTCCAGGTACGGGCCGAACTTGCCGACCCGGAGTGTGATCGCGTCCGTGATGGGGATGGAGTTGATCTCGCGGGCATCGATCTCGCCGAGGTTGTTCACGATGCTCAGCAGGCCAGGCTCGGAGTCTTCACCGAAGTAGAAGTGCTTGAGCCAGGCCGGTCCGGCGGCCTGGCCGTTGGCGATCTTGTCCAGGTCGGCTTCCATGTCCGCCGTGAACTCATAGTCCACGTAGTCGTGGAAGTGCTGCTCGAGGAGCCGGATCACGGAGAACGCAATCCAGCTCGGAACCAGCGCGGAGCCCTGCTTCCGCACGTAGCCGCGGTCCTGGATCGTGGAGATGGTGGAGGCATAGGTCGACGGGCGGCCGATGCCCTTCTTTTCCAGCTCCGCGGTCAGCGAGGCTTCGGTGTAGCGCGGCGGCGGCGAGGTCTCGTGGCCGACGGCGACAATGTCGGTGGCGGTGAGCGCGTCGTCCTTGGCCACGTTGGGCAGCCGGCGTGCTTCCTCGGACTCGTCGTCCCCGCGGCTTTCGTCCTTGCCTTCTTCGTAGGCGGCGAGGAAGCCGGGGAAGGTGATCACGGTGCCCGACGCCGAGAATTCGGCGTCGCGGCGATCGGCCGGGTCACCAACGGTGACGGCGCCGAGGCGGATCGTGGCGGTGGAGCCCTTGGCGTCAGCCATCTGCGAGGCGACCGTGCGCTTCCAGATGAGCTCGTAGAGGCGGAATTCGTCACCGGAGAGCTGCTTGGCCACCTGGGCCGGGGTGCGGAAGGAGTCACCGGCAGGACGGATGGCCTCGTGGGCCTCCTGCGCGTTCGCTGCCTTGCCGCTGTAGACCCGCGGCGCCTGCGGCACGTACTCGGGGCCGTACAGCTCGGAGGCCTGGCGCCGGGCGGCCGTGACGGCCTCGTTGCTCAGCGCGGACGAGTCCGTACGCATATAGGTGATGTAGCCGTTTTCGTAGAGCCGCTGGGCCACCTGCATCGTGCTCTTCGAGGAGAAGCGCAGCTTGCGGCCGGCTTCCTGCTGCAGGGTGGAGGTGGTGAACGGCGCGGCCGGCCGGCGGGTGTACGGCTTGGTGTCGACGGAGCGGACCCGGAATTCGGCGTCCTGCAGCCCCGCCGCGAGCGAGGCGGCGAGTTCCTCGTTGAGGTGGACGGCGTTGCGGGAGGTGAGCTCGCCGTTGTCGTTGAAGTCCCGGCCGCTGGCGACCTTGGCGCCGTCGACGGCGGCGAGCTTGGCCTTGAAGGAGCCGGAACCGGCGCCGAACTGGCCGGTGAGGTCCCAGTAGGAAGCGGCCTTGAAGGCCATCCGCTCGCGTTCGCGGTCCACCACCATGCGGGTCACGACGGACTGCACGCGGCCGGCGGAGAGGCCGCGGGCCACCTTGCGCCAGAGCACCGGGGAGATTTCATAGCCGTAGAGACGGTCCAGGACGCGCCGGGTCTCCTGGGCGTCCACCAGGTCCTGGTCGACATCGCGGAGGTTGTCCATGGCGCGGTGGATGGCTTCTTTGGTGATTTCGCCGAAGGTCATCCGGTAGACGGGAACCTTGGGCTTGAGCACTTCGAGCAGGTGCCACGCGATGGCCTCGCCCTCGCGGTCCCCATCGGTTGCGAGATAGAGAGCGTCGGCGTCTTTGAGCTGGGCCTTGAGCTCGGCGACCTTCTTCTTCTTGTCCGAGGACACCACGTAGTAGGGCTTGAAGTCGTTGTCGATGTCGACGGCGAACTTGCCCAGCGGGGTCTTCTTCAGTTCCGCGGGGAGCTCCGAGGGCTGCGGAAGGTCGCGGATGTGACCGATAGAGGCCTCCACGATGAAGCCTTCGCCGAGGTACTTGGCGATGGTTTTGCTCTTGGCGGGAGACTCCACGATCACGAGTTTCTTGCCGGTTTTGGCCTTGCTTGGCACGGTGCTCCTACAGAAAAAGGTGGCTCGGGCAGATGCGCMCATACCCGCCTAGTTCACCATATTTTGCAGAATCCCGCGCATCCGGCCGGAAATGACGGCCCGGCGGACGCGGCTTCCGGCCGCAATGGGACCGGGTGTCGGGCGGCCCCTGAGGGCGCTCCGGATGCAGTCCCGCGCCGTGCCCGCGGCCGGCTCAGGCCTTGCCGGCGGCAGGCTCGGCCCTTGCCGGTGGCGGGCTGCCGGCAGCGGGTTTTGCGGCGGCCGGTCCGCGGTCATCCGGAATCATCGACCACATCGTGGCCATGCGTTCGGCGCCCTCGGGCACGTGGTCCGGATCCTCCAGTTCGTAGTCCCGCAGCAGGTCGAAGACCCGCCGCGTCAGTTCGGCCCGCTGGTCCGGCGTCAGGTACAGCAGGTTGCTGGCCAGGACTACCGAGGACGGGCCGTCGGCGGTGTCGCCGCTCTCGCGCCGCTCGTTGCGGGCCTTGGCGTACGCCAGGACCCGGCGGCGGTAGGCGTCGAGCTCGAGGTCCAGGACGGCGAGTTCCGGGCTGGCCACCCCGCCCAGCGAGTGGATGGTGAAATCTGTGCCGGCGGCCATCCAGCGCCGCTCCCGGGCATCCCCGGCGGTGGCCGCGGGCACCACAATGCCCCATTTCTGCAGCGCCCGCAGGTGGTAGCTCATGGCACTGGGAGTCAGTCCGGTCTGCGCGGCAAGCTCGGTGGCCGTCCGGCTCACCTGGGTGGAATACAGTTCGGAAATGACCTCCAGCCGGGCGGCGTGGGCCAGGGCCCGGATCGCCTTCGGGTCGGTGATTTCCACTTGCTTTTCCGGACGATGCCGGCGCTTGGCGGCCGGCGGAGCCGTTGACCCTGCCGTCGGGGTTTCTGCGTTCACTCCTCCAGTGTATCCAGCCCCGCCAAACTATGAAAGAAATGCTTGACACCTATTCCGCGGCCGGGCTATGTTCCTATTTATGAAACAGACACTTCATAAATTGCCGGCCCCTACAACCGGCGCGCAGCCCCTATGGCGCAACCGCGACTTCCTCATTGCCGGCACCGCCCGGTTCGTTGCGACGGCGGGGATGGGCGCCGTCGTCGTCAGCGTCATGCTGCACCTGCAGAACGCGGCCGCCGCCGGCGAAACTCCTGTCGCGGGGCCCTGGCTCGTGGCCGCGTACCTGCTGTGCTCAGCGCTGCCG
This sequence comes from Arthrobacter sp. P1_C12_2, assembly GCF_056406415.1. Taxonomy (NCBI): domain Bacteria; kingdom Bacillati; phylum Actinomycetota; class Actinomycetes; order Micrococcales; family Micrococcaceae; genus Arthrobacter; species Arthrobacter sp. P1_C12_2. The sequence goes on from NZ_JBFUAF010000001.1 coordinate 47,823, forward strand.
CTGGTCCTGCTGGCCCCGTGGGCCGGCCGGCTCGCCGACACCATGGATTCGCGCACGCTGGCGACGGCGAGCTCCGCGGTCAGCGCCGCCGCCGTCGCCGGCATGGGGCTGGGCATGCAGTACCTGGAGAACTATCTGCCCGTGCTGTTTGCCATGACGTTCCTGCTCGACGCGGCCCAGGCCGTGGCCAGCCCCACCTGGCAGGCCCTGCTGCCGCGGATCGTCGGCGAGGACCGCACACCGCGGGCCATGGGGACCATGCAGGCGACCATCATGATTGCGGGCATGGCAGGTCCCGCCGCGGGCGGCCTGCTCAGCGGCTGGGGCGGGACCGGACTGGTGTTCGCCGTGGCCAGCGGCTGCTACGTCGCCATGGCGCTGGGCGCCCTGCTGATCCGTACCCGCCGCGGCACGGCGGCCGAACGGGCCGGCCAGGCAAAGCCGGCGCTGCTGGATGGACTGCGCCTGATCCGCCGGGACAGCCTGGTCTGGGCCCTGGTCCTGGGGGCGATGTTCTTCATTATTGTCGGCGAGGCCACCAACGTGCTCGAGGTGTTCCTGGCCCGCGACGAACTTGGCGCCACCGAGACGCAGTACGGCCTCCTGTCCGCAGCCTTCGGCCTCGGCATGGCGGCGGGGGCCGCGATGGCCGGGAGGATCAGGACGCCCCGGGTCCGGCTGCGCGTGCTGCTGGCCTCCATGACCGGAGCTTCGGCGTTCCTGGTCCTGACGGGGATGGTCCCCAGCGTGGAACTGCTCTTTGCCGCCTACACGGGGACGGGAATGGCCTGCGGCGTCCTGAACGCCTGTTTCGGGGCCATCGCGATCCTGCGGATTCCGGAAAGCGGGCGCGGCCAGGCGATGGCGATTGTTGGCGGGATGACGCGTGCCGTCTCCATTGGCGCGCTGGCCCTGGGCGGGCTCTTGGGCGTTCTGGTGCCGGTGCGCGCCAGCTTCATCTTCACCGGGGTCGCCGGGGCCCTGGTAGCCCTCGCCCTCACGGCGTACGTCCTGCCGCGATTCGGCCAGGAGGACTCCGTCTCGGGCTCCGGCTCGGGCTCCGGCGATCCCGCGGCGGCCGAGGCTGCATTGCCAGCCGAGGCGGAGGCGGCAGTGCTGGCCGGGGCGGGCGCTACCGTGTCAGGCAGGCAGCAGGAAGCCGTCGCGAACCAGGTTCCCGACTTCCTCGAGCAGGCCGGTGCGGAACTCCGCGCCGTCAAACCCCTCGTAGCCGCCCAGCAGCGCCTCGAGGGCGCCGATGATCTGCCCGACGGACAGGTCGCCGTCGCACGCTGAGACCAGGCCGGCCAGCTCGGTGCTGAGTAGGTTGGTGCGGCGCAGCCCGGCTCCCTGCCGCAGCAGGATGACGCCGGGGTGTTCCGCACCCGGACGCTGGTGCCGTTCTTCGGTGACGTCCTCCGCGACCAGCAGGTGGGCGGCGGCCAGATCGTGGCCGGCCAGCCAGTCGGCACGCTCGACGGCGGCGCCCAGGTGTGGCCCTACCGGCTGCTCGATCGGGTAGGTGATCTCCTCAAAGCGGGACAGCACCCGCCCGGCGCCGTCGGCGGGGCGCCGCAGCCAGATCATGCCGAAGCCGATTCCCGCCACATTGCGCGCGGCGAAGTCATCAAGGTACGCCGCGTACGAGTCCTCGTACAGCCGGCGGTCGCGGCTTTCCGAGGCGTCCTGGAGCCAGGTCTCGGCATACTGCTCGGGGCCCACCTGCTCGCGCTGGATGAACCAGACGTCGGCGGCCGGACTGGCCCAGCCCTGGGGCCGTTCGGCCCAGCCGGCGCCTGCGGTGATCTCCCAGTTGCCCAGCAGCTGGGCCGTTCCGCCCGGGGCAAGGACCGAGGGCAGTGCGCGGACCAGGGAGGACACAATCTCGTCCCCCGGCAGGCCGCCGTCGCGGTACGTGAACTGGTCCGTGGCGGTCTCGCCGAGGCTGCGCGGCGTGATGACGAACGGCGGGTTGGACACCACCAGCTCGAACTCCTGCCCCGCGACGGGATCCAGCAGGGACCCGAGCCTCAGGCTGACGCGGGCGTCAAGGTCGGCCGGGTCCAGGTGCAGTGCGGCGGCGTTGAGCAGCAGGTTGAACCGGGTGAACGCCAGTGCGCGTTCGGAGATGTCCGTGGCGGTCACGTGCTCGGCGTGGTGCAGCAGGTGGAAGGTCTGGATGCCGCAGCCGGTGCCGAGATCGAGGGCCTTGGCAACATGGCGGCGGGCGGTGACCTGGACCAGGGTGGTGGAGGCCTGCCCAATCCCCAGGACGTGGTCATGGCGGAGGACGCCGGCGCGCTGGTGGGCTGCGAGGTCGCTGGCCACGCAGAGGTCTGCTCCGCCCGCACTGACCCCGTCCTCCCCCACGGTCGGGTCCCAGCCGTAGGGCCTGAGGTCCACCTTCGCCTGGATCAGGTCCCCGCCCGAGGGCTCCACGAGCCCGAGTTCCGTCAGCCCCTGGGTGCGGATGCCGGGGAGGGCGGCGTCGAGGGTCTCCGCGCGCTGCGGTTCGGAGAGCAGCCAGAGACGCACGACGCCGGCGAGCGCCGCCGTTGCCGGCTCGCCGAGGGATCGCCCGGTGACGATCAGTGCAGGGATGAGCTGGTCCCGGCCGAGGGCGGAGTGCGCAGCCTCGCCAAGCAGTTCCGCGACCCCGTCCACGGTGTAGCCGACGGCACGCAGGTCCGCGGCCAGGGCCTCGAGGAGGCCGGGGAGGTCGCTCCGCGGGGCGTCCGGGGTGTTGCCTGCTGTGAACGGGGTGGCGGGAACCTGCGTTGAACGAGCCTGGGTTGAACGAGCCGGTGCGGTGGGGCCTTGCGCTGAGGAAGTCACCGGACAAGTTTAGTCCCCGGGTTTGGCCGGGGGCTGGTCCCGGTTGAGTCCCGGGGGCTGGTCCCGCGCTGTGCGGATCCGGCTAGAGCTCGGTCTCCGCATAGATTTTCAGGGCGTCCCGGACGAAGGCCGCGCCGTCGGCGTCGCCGTAGTTCGCGGCGAACCTGGGATCGGCCACATACATCTCGCCGAGCCCCGTCACGTAGCCCTTGATGTCGCCACTTGCGACGTTGTTGCCATCGGCGGGGCCGCCCGCGGCGGGTGGCGCCGCGGGCGTGCCGGGGATATCCCTGAGCCATTCGACGTGGCGCCGGGCCAGCTCCTGCGCCTGTGCGCTGTCCGCCGGAACCCCCGACGCCGCAGCGGCCGCCCAGTCGGCGCCAAGCCGCTTGGACTGTTCCCTCCAGGCAGCCTTCTCCGCGGCGCCCATGCCGCGCCACCAGGCGTCCGACGTCGCATAGGCATCCTTGCCCCACCGCTGCTGGACCTCCTCCTGGTACTTGGTGTGGTCGAAACCGTCGAACATTTCCTCCGCCATGATCTTTCCTCCCGTTTGCAATGCCTCAATGGTGTGACGGACCGAAGCTATCTGCCGCCCCAGCCTGTCCTGTTCCTGCAGCAGCCACGCCAAGTGCCGGCCCAGTGCGTGCTCGGCGTCCGCCTCGTTGCCAAGCACGTCCGCGATCGCCGGCAGCCCGAGTCCCAAGTCGCGCAATAGCAGGATCCGCTGCAGTCGGACCAGGGACTCGTGGCCGTAGTACCGGTAGCCGTTATTGCCGGTCCGACTGGGCCTGAGCAGGCCGATGTCGTCGTAGTGACGCAAAGTCCGGCCGGTGGTGCCGGCCAATTTCGCGATCTGCTGAACGGACCAGTCCATGCCGTCACCTTTCTGCTCCCTCGAGGCCCCCGTTCCCCGGGCCCCACTGTTCCCGTGCCGACCGGCCGGTGCCGGCCCGTCCCTTCGACTCTAAACTTTGACGCAGCGTCAAAGTCAAGGGTCCGCGGGAGAAGGTGCCGGGACCGTCGGCGTGGCCGGTGGGCAGCGTGCAAGACGGTAAGTTTGAGGCATGGTTTTCCCTTCCTCCTCCGCCCCTGCCGCCCGCCTGGCCCGGCGGACGCTCAGCGGCGCGGCCGCCGCCGCCGTCGTACTGGCCGCAGCGGCATGTTCCCCGGCCGGCTCGGTTGAGAGCGCCGACGTCCCGGCGTGGAAGGCCACCGCCCTGCCCTCGGCCCCCGGGACCGTGCTGGAGGATGCCGGCAAAATCCTGAACCGGAATCCGATCGTCCGGGCAGCTTCCGGCGTGCCCGCCGGCACGTACACCCTGACCATGACCTGCGACGGCGGCGGCAAGGCGTTCTTCGCCGTCAGCCTGGACGGCAGCCAGCTGGCCGAAGCCGGGGCCGCCTGCAACGGCAGCCGCGAAACCGCCCGGATCAAAGTGCCCGCCGCGGGCGAGATCACGCTCAGCACGTCCAGCGTGGATGCCCCGCTTCTCTACGCCTACCACCTGGCGGCGTCGGGGTAGGACCCGCCCACAGCCCGGTCCCCGGCGCCCAGCGCAGCGCCCGCTGACGGGCCTGTCCGACCCGGACCTTTGACCTCTGGCGTTTGATCCCGGGCAGCCCTAATCTCAGGGTATGCCAACTGTGCCGGCCAGCAGGGTGCCGCGACGGCGCACCCCGGCGGCCGCCGTGGTGCTGTCAGTTGCGGTGTTTCTCGGGGCAGTCCTGTCCGGCTGCGAGTATGAATACAGCGCCGACCACTGGGACGATGAATCGACCTCCGCTGCCCCTGCGCCGACCACTGACGCTGCCCTGCCCCAGGACCCCCACCTCAACGAGCCGGTGACCGGCGACGAACTGGCTGACTGGGTCGACGACGTGCTGCCCGACACCGAGGGGCAGGTCTTCGATACGCGTTTCGGGACGCTGGAGGCCGACGAGGAGCGGAAAGAGACCACAGCCCAGCTGCCCAAGGGTACCTACGCCCTGACCTTGGCTTGCCGGAGCACCCGCCGGGTGTCCTTTTCCATCGAGAACGGTGAGAACGAACTCGTGGACCTGAGTCTCCGGTGCGGGACGTCCAGGGTGAACGTGGTGCAGCTGGCCGCAGATGCCTCGCTCTCCATCAAAGTGGATGCGGTCGGGCCGGCGAACTTCGCCTACCGGGTAAGCCGGATCTGAGGGTTCCCGGCCGGCCGAAAGTCCGGATCGTGCCATAGAGGTTCCGCCGTTAGATGAGGCCGCACTGGATCTAACGATGCAGGCCCAAGCCCTGAGAAAACATGTGTTTGTCCAGAACCGGGGTCATGGACCACATCGAGGCCTGGTAGAACCCAAACGTCCCAATGACAAGGCGGCCGCCCCGGCAGCGTACCCCGGCGGCCGCCCCGGCCGCCCCGGCCGCCCGTCAAGCTTGCGGCCAGGAGCCCTGGCCGCGTAACCGAAAAACAAACGATGAAACCGTCTCAACGGCTTGACGTGCGCATACACTTCCAACATGGGCGTCTTTGATACTTCATTCGACTACAAGACCGACAGTCCTGCGAGGACCAGGCCCGACGCGGACAGGGACAGCCCGCGGCTCCGGTTGGACCATGAGCTGCTGTGGACCAAGAAGCTGAACTCCGGCGTCGTTTTCGCCCCGACCCCGCCATCACCTCCTCGGGACGGCTACCTCATCTTCACTGACACCTCCGGGGGGAGGCATTGGTACGGCAGCGACGCCATCACCAACTCCTACACCGGCTGGTCACGTCCGAAGGCTCTGGCCGACGCCATCGCCTCGCTGAACGAGGACCAGCGGTCCCGCTACCTTAACCAGCCGTACACCATCGGCAGTTCGATGATTTGGCCCGTCAGGTCGAAGGACCGACCCACCATGAACCAGGCACGAGGGTTCGGTCGCTCAGGTCGGCTGATCGGTGACCGCATGGACCTCACCCTTGAGTGCATCCGGCGTCACTACGCAGGAGAGCCAGAGAGCCCCCTCGCCGATGTCATCAACGCCTACGCGGACTTCTTCAAGCTCTTCGACGGTTTCAAGGAGTTTGTTGACTTCTTTCACCTGCAAGACCTCGTGACGCCCGACTATGGCAACGTCGACTTCCACCTGCCGTTGGACAACTTTGAGCGTCCCGGAACACCAGCCACAACCCAGGAGTACGTGACGTACCGGGAATCAACGCTGGAGTTCATCGCGGCACGGAACCGTCGGATGGCCAAATGGGTCCCGGACTATCACCCCGAGATTGAGGTTCGCCAGTAGCGCCTTTAGGCGGCGCAGCCCTCGGGGCACCGCAGGGTGTCGGGGCTCGCGGCGCACTCGGCGCAGTAGAGCGTGAGAGTCCGGCAACTCGGATTCGAGCAGTTCTCGAACTTGCTCGTGGGTGCCGAGCAGCGGACGCACTCGCCGATGGTCTTGGCGTCCCCGCTGAACTCGACGTGCATGCGCTTGTCGAACACATACAGGGAGCCCTCCCACAGGCCCTGGTCCTTGAAGGCCTCGCCGTAGCGGACAATGCCACCGTCGAGCTGGTAGACCTCCTTGAACCCGCGGTTCACCATGAGGCTCGAAAGCACCTCGCAACGGATGCCTCCGGTGCAGTAGGTGACAACCGGCTTGTCCTTGAGGGCGTCGTACTTGCCGGAGTCGAGTTCCTTGATGAAGTCATGGGTAGTGGCGACGTCGGGGACCACCGCGTCTTTGAACTTGCCGATCTGGGCCTCGAAGCCGTTGCGGCCGTCGAAGAACACGACCTCGTCGCCCTGCTGTTTCTTGGCTTCTATGAGTTCATGGAGTTCCTCGGGCTTGAGGTGGGTTCCGCCGCCCACCACTCCGCCGGCGTCGACTTTGAGCTCGCCCGGGGCGCCGAAGGAGACGATTTCGTCCCGCACCTTCACGCTGAGCCGCGGGAAGTCTGCGGCGCCGCCGTCGGACCACTTCACGTCGATGCCCTGGAATCCCTTGTACTCCCGCGTGGTCTTGACGTATTGCTTCACGGCGTTCAGTTCTCCGCCGACCGTGGCGTTGATGCCGTCCTTGGACAGGATGATGCGGCCCGTCAGTCCGAGTTTTTCGCAGAGGGCGCGCTGCCAGAGCCGGACAGCGTCCGGGTCAGCGAGGGGGGTGAATCCGTAAAAGAGCACAATCCTGTTCAAAGCCACGCTTTTAAGGGTACTTGGTGGGGCGGACGGCCCAGCCACAGTCACAATTGGATATGCAAGCAGCTTCCGCCGACCCGGCCACTGTTGCTTGTGGCACGGCTGGAATACGCTCATCACATGAGTCTTGACGCCATGGTTGAAGACACCACTCACCTGCTGGAAATCTGGGTTGCCGGATGGGCCGGTTGCCGCGGATATGAGACGCGCAGGGAGGGACGGTTCCCCGCGGCCTTTCGTGCGGACACCACCCACGAATGGGAGTATTTCGCCTACGATCCCTCCGATGCGGAGTTCGAGGCGCTGGCGGCGAAGACGGCTGAAGTGCCGGCCAGAGTCCTCACAATCCTCACCAACGATGCGGCCCGGTACACGCTCCTGGGACAGCGGAACGGCCTCCATATCACCTCGGCCTCCCAGACCATGATGATCGTGGACATGGAGACTCAGGATTCGGAAGACCCGTGGCTTTCGGACGACGACCTCAAGCTTGAGACGTCCCGGACGGACGGCGTCCACCATGCGGTGGTCAGTGCCGGCGCGGAGGTAGCCGCGAGCGGACGCGTGTTTGTGGTGGGACACACCGCCATCTTCGACAACATCGTGACCTCACCGGCCTACCAGCGGCGGGGGCTGGGGAGCTTCATCATGAAGGCCCTGGCGGCCCAGGCGTTCGAACACGACGTCGACTCCGGGCTTCTGCTCGCCTCATTGGACGGCCAAAAACTCTATTCGCACCTCGGCTGGCGCATGGTATGCCACGTTCTGATGTTGTCGACCTCGGACGAAGGGGCGGACCTGTCCGTCGAATGAGGCGCTGCTAGCGCTTGCCGCCCGGGCACGGGCCCGGGGCAATGTGCCGTGCGCGCCTGCCGCTCGTGCCGTCCCGTTGGCCGTTCGCCGCGCCGACGCCGCAGCGCCCGCCGGGCGGCCGGGTTGCCTTCGTGCGGTGCTGCGCGCCTGCCGGGCGGGCGATTTGAGGCCGGATGAAAGAATATGTGAGTGAACCCGCATGAGTCCTTGATTCCGTTGCTGGGCCGAGGCCCGGACCCGGAACAGCTGCGTCATGTGCGGACGATCCCCGCCCGCCAGGCCGTCAATGCGCCGTGGCCGGAGTGGTGCCACCCGGATCTCGTGGCAGCCTACGGTTCCCTGGGCATCCACGAGCCCTACCGTCACCAGGTCCAGGCCGCCGAACTGGCCCACGCCGGAGAGCACGTGGTCATTGCCACCGGCACGGCGTCCGGCAAGTCCCTGGCGTATCAACTGCCGGCCCTGGACGCGATCCACCGTTCCGAGCTCAGGGTCCTGTCCGAACCCGGAAAAATCCACGACGACGGGGCCGTGACCCTCTACCTGTCCCCCACCAAGGCGCTCGCCGCCGACCAGCTGGCCGCGATCCGGGCGCTGCGGCTCCCCACCGTCCGGGCCGAAACGTACGACGGCGACACCGATCCCGCTTCCCGGCGCTGGATCCGGGACCATGCGAACTTCATCCTCGCCAACCCGGACATGCTGCACTTCGGCATTCTCCCGAACCATGCCTGGTGGGCCAGTTTCTTCCGGCGCCTCCGCTATGTGATCGTCGATGAGGCCCACAGCTACCGCGGCGTCTTCGGCTCCCATGTGGCAAACCTCATGCGCCGGCTGCGCCGGATCTGTGCCTACTACAGCCCCGGCGGCTCGCATCCCGGACCTGTGTTCATCGCGGCGTCCGCCACGGCGTCTGAACCCGGACAGTCCTTCGGCCGGCTGATCGGCGCACCGGTGCGTGCCGTTTCCGAAGACAGTTCACCCCACGGGTCCACTACCGTGGCGTTTTGGGAGCCGGCACTGACCGAACTCCGGGGCGAAAACGGTGCCAAAGAGCGCCGGACCGCCGTCGCCGAGACCGCCGAGCTGCTGGCCAACCTGGTGTCCTCCCGGACCCGGACCATTGCGTTCATCAAGTCCAGGCGCGGGGCAGAGACGATTTCCTCCATCGCCAAGCGCCTCCTCGACGAGGTGGACCCCAGCCTGCCGCAGCGAGTGGCCGCCTACCGTTCGGGCTACCTGCCGGAGGAGCGACGGGCCCTGGAAAAGGCGCTGCGCTCGGGTGAACTGCTGGGCGTCTCGAGCACGTCCGCGCTGGAGCTGGGCATTGACATTTCGGGTCTCGACGCCGTCCTCGTCGCAGGCTGGCCGGGCACCCGCGCGTCGTTGTTCCAACAGATCGGCCGGGCGGGCCGCGCCGGCCAGGACGCGATCGCGGCCTTCGTGGCCAGCGACGACCCGCTGGACACCTACTTGGTGAACCACCCCGAGGCCATTTTCGACGTCTCGGTGGAAGCCACGGTCTTCGATCCCTCCAATCCATATGTCCTGGGCCCGCACCTGTGCGCGGCCGCCGCGGAACTGCCGCTCGGGTTCGCCGAACTGGAGCTCTTCGGGGCCACCGCTGAGAAGCTGCTGGAGCGGCTGGTCCTGCAGGGCTACCTGCGCAAGCGGCCGGCAGGATGGTTTTGGACGCATCCGCAGAGTGCCGCCGCCATGGTGAACCTCCGGGCCGACGGCGGGGGCCCGGTGAGCATCGTTGATGCCGACACGGGCTCCTTGCTGGGCACCATGGATTCGCCGCAGACCCATTACCAGGCCCACACCGGCGCCATCTATGTCCACCAGGGCGACAGTTACGTGGTGGAGGACCTGAATGAGGACGATCACTGTGTGGTGGTGCGCCGCGCGAACCCCGATTACTACACCACCGCCCGGGACGTGACCCAGATCGAGGTCCTTGAAACGCAACGCACCACCCAGTGGGGCGACGTGGCCGTGCATTTTGGCGATGTGAAAGTTACAACCCAGGTGGTCTCCTTCCAGCGCAAAGCGTTGATTTCGAATGAGATCCTCGGCGAAGAACCCCTGGAATTGGGTGCCAGGGACCTGTTTACCAAGGCGGTCTGGTTTGTCGTGGACAACCGCTCGCTGACCGGCGCGGGGCTGATCGAGGCACAGTTCCCCGGAGCGCTGCATGCTGCCGAGCACGCGGCCATCGGCCTCCTTCCGCTAGTGGCTTCCAGCGACCGCTGGGATATCGGCGGGGTGTCCACGGCCATTCATGCCGACACTGGAGTGCCCACCATCTTTGTCTACGACGGCCATCCCGGCGGGGCCGGCTTCGCGGAGCGCGGCTACGACAAGGCCAGGTTGTGGCTGACCGCCACGCGCGACGCCATCAAGGCCTGCGAATGCGAGTCCGGCTGCCCCTCCTGCGTCCAGTCACCCAAGTGCGGCAACAAGAACAACCCGCTCGACAAGGACGCTGCTGTCACACTGATCGATGTGCTGCTCAACGACGCCAGCGAACTCATGCACACCGGCAACTCCGGCACAACGCCCGCCGCGGCCGGAACATCGGAAGAAAAGCCCGCCCAGCCGCTCCGCGCCTGAACGCATCTCAGCGGCCGGTCCGTGGCCGGGCGCCGGCAGGACCGTGGCCAGGCGCCGGCAGGGCGACAGGTCCGTGGCCGGGAGGCGGCGCGTCCGCAAGCCAAACCGCAGATAGATGCGCGGCTAGTGGCGACCCGCGGAATGAGCATCGTTCACGGTGTGGACCCGGTCCCGGCCACAGGGGGCGGTCCCGCTCTGGCCAGGCCTGTGGCCGCCCCGGGGAACGGTCCGGCGCTGATCTCGGTGCGCACTTGAACTGTGGCGTCCGGGCCTTCAGCACAGGCAGCCAACGTTGCGTTGTTCTTCAGCGCGACCTCTCGAGCCACGGCGCATGGCTCGCCGGACGTGATTCCCCGAGCGGCATCCGCGGCAGCCAGCGCCGCGAGATCGGCAGCCGCCGCAGCCCTCGACGCAGCGACGGCCGATTGGGCCAGAAGCAGCAGCAAGGCCACCGCCATGATGACCACCAGCCCGAGTCCCAGAGCCAGGACGGTCCCCGACCCCCGCTCTGAAGACGTGCAGCGGGGTCGGGCATGGGCAGGAGCCGGACTCCGGGGACGCTGCCCCTGGCCCTGGGCCCGGACACGTGCCCGTGCAGGCGACATCATTTGCCGCCCTGCCGCGGGGAGCGGGAGGTGTCATCCAGCGCGGGCTCATCCTGCCCGAGCTGCTGTGCCGCGCCGGGGGTCTCCGAACGGGCCCACGCGCTGGCGCTGAGGGCCCAGGGAATCAGAGACCCAACGGCCCCGGGGACGCGGCCGGAAACGGCGACCCTGTGCCATTCGCCGTCGAGCGTCACCTCTGCCCCTGCCGTTTCGCCGGCGAGACGGCGGACAATCTCGCCGACTTCGCCAGCCGCGGATCCCCTCGCCAGTGCCCGGGCACCACCGCGGGCCGCTTCCTCGAAACGGAGTTGCGTCACCCCGGCCGCCGAGCCCGCGAGCAGCACGGCGAGCAGGAGGACGACCGAGGGCAACGCCACGGCGAACTCTGCGGTAACGGCCCCGCGGCTCCCCGCGGTTGGCGGCGGCTCCCTCCGGCCGCCGCTCCCCCGGGCGCGCCAGAGTCCGTTCATGGCAACGTGAGCGCTGTCCGGATGAGGTTCAGGAGGAACCCGCGGACCTCATCGCTGCGCATGATGAACACGAGGACCCCGGCGAACCCCACGGCGGCGAGGGTTGCGATGGCATATTCAGCGGTAGCCATTCCGGCCTGCGCCGCTGGCGGCCTGCTGCGTCCGTGCTGAACGGGAACAACCGAGCTGGCGCCAGGGTAGATCTCATAGACCTCGGCAACGCCGCCCTCCCCTGCGTCAATGCGACTTGCAGCGGGAGTGTCCTGATTTATTGACATCTGCTTTCCTTCCACGGGACACCGGCGTGATCGCCGGCTGATTCGACTCTCCCGGCTTGTAAGTCGCGCCATAAGCCCCGATAGCAGCCAAGTGGAAAACCTGCCCGAAGGTGCGGTTCTGGCGGCCTGTGGAGGAGAACTCACAGGCCGTCCAGACCGCCAACGGAGTGACAGGCCCGTACCCAAGCCCCTGCTCCGCCACAGCACTGAACCCGAGGGGCTGTGGTCCGTACTGCGACGACAGCCCCTCGGGTTCAGTTGGTGCGGGTCACCCCCGCGTTCCTACGGGAGGAAGTACCCCGCGAGGTCGGCGATGAACTGGGCGGAACCTCCGGACCGGTTGAACAGCGTTACCTTTCCGTCAGGGCCGAGCGGGACCGAGACCAGGTTCGGAATGGTCTGTCCGGTCGCGAAGTTCAGGTTGGACGCATTCGGCCGTAGCGAGCCGGCCGGAAACGCGGTGGCGAAACCGAAGGACCGCGGAGCGGTGACCGTCAGGTTGAAGACAGCTGCCAGCGCGCCGGCCGGTACTCCGTTGGCACCGGCGACCTGGACGGACACTGGTGAATCCGCCGCTACCGAGAAGGTGTTCCGGGTGTCCAGGATCCGGATGGGGCCGACGGCCTTGAACGCACCGGTAGCGGTGGGAGTCCCTGGCAGGTAGTAGCCCGCGACGTCGGCGATCAGGTGGGAGGAGCCCGAGGACGCGTTGAACAACGCGACCTTTCCGTTGGCGCCGACGGGGACCGTGACCAAATTCGGCACAGTCTGGCCGGTGGAGAAGTTCAGGTTGGACGCGTTGGGCCGGGCGGCGCCGGAAGCGTACGCGGTCACGAAGCCCAGGGACCGCGCCTGGGTCACCGTGAGGTTGAACACCACTGCCGCAACGGATGCGGGAATGCCGTTGACGCCCGCGACCTGGAAGGACACCGGAGTATTTGCGGGCACCGCCGAAGTGTTCCTGGTGTCCAGAAGCCGGGAGGGCGAAAGGCTCTTGAAGGCTCCCGGCGTCGTCGCTGCGCCGGTGACGTAGTAGCCGGTGACGTCCGCGATCAGCTGGGACGATCCCGAGGACCGGTTGAACAGGGTGACTTTTCCGTTAGCGCCCACGGGGACCGTGACCAAGTTCGGCACCGTTTGGCCCTTGGCGAAATTCAGGTTCGAAGCGTTGGGACGCGCAGTGCCAGCAGCATAGGCGGTGATGAATCCGAAGGACTTTGGTTGGGTGACCGTGAGGTTGAAGACGACGGCGGACACCTTGGCAGGAATGCCGTTGACGCCCGCGACCTGGAACGACACGGCAGAATCCCTAGCGACGGGAGAGCCGTTCCTGGTATCCAGGAGCCGGGTCGGCGAGATGGGGCTAAATGTTCCGGGAAGCTGGCCACCCGCCTTTCCGGCCTTGATGACGACGTCGTCAATGAAGCTGTCGCCGGCCTGCCGCCTGTGCTCGGCACCGAGCTGCATCTTGGTGACAGCGGTAAAGCCCGTGGCGACCTGCTTGCTGGAATACAGGAGCTTGCCGTCGAACGTTACCTCGACCGTGGAGGAGGATCCGTTGGCGACGACGTGCATGACGAGATGGTGCCAGGTGCCGAGCGGGACGTTGACCTTCATCGCGGTGTAGTGGAGGGTTCCGTCGGGCGCCGCCACGCGCAGCCACAGGGCGCCGGCAGCGCCGTTATCGCGGAAGACGTCCACGAACCGGGTGTTCCCGTTGAAGAAACGGAAGTAGGGGACGTTGTTGCCCGCGACGCCGGGCTTCGTGACGTTGAACCAGCCGTCGGCGTAGACGTCGTCGCTGCCGGCAGGAAGCGGTGCGGAGAAATTGGCCAGGGAACCGGCCGCTGTCGTGACGTGAACATGGGCCGAGCAGCGGCCCGAGTGTTGCTCTGCAGAGGAGACATCGGCCGTGCCGGTCCCGGCCGTGGCTGGCGCGTTGAAGCCGGAGGCAGTGAGGCTTCCGGACTCGAAGTTCGTGGCAATCACCGTCGTGCCAGGGTACTGGTTGGTCGGTTGAGGTGTTCCCGGCTGACAGGTCGGTACGGCGGCGGACGCCGGACTGGCACCGACCGCCAAACCGGTCAACACTAGTAGGTTGAGCGCTGCAATCACGCCCGCTTTATACAGTCGAATCATTGATCTGCCCCCCTGGCATGGCTCCCAGTTAGTACGAGACCCCAGATACTCCGGGATTCGAGGCGCCAAGGAAGTGCTGTGAGTAGCCGACGCACGAGACCGCTCATACTTCGACGGTGCCTGCCCCAAAGGTATCCCCCAACAACTTGAATAAACCTTGGGCCCGGGGTGATTGTCCGGCGGCATCACGTCGGGAGCAGCCCCAGGAGCACGGGCACGACGCCGAGGCAGACGAACGCCGGCAGGGAGCACAGGCCCAGCGGCACAACGAGCTTTACGCCGAGCGCCGCCGCACGCTGCTCCGCGGCCCTGTTGCGTTCGCGGCGAAGCCGGCCCGCCTGGGCATAGAGCAGCGCTGAGGAGGGGGCGCCGGTGAGCGCGGCGAAGGAAAGCGCGTCGCGCAGGGCCAGAAGTTGGGGCGCCCGGGCACCGGAACTGCGCCATGCCGTGCCCCAGTCCGCACCGATTGCGAGGGCTGACACAACCGGCCGCAGCTGCCGCCCGAGTTCCGGTGGCATTAGGGCGGCCACGAGTTCGAGGGACCGGCCAAGTCCGGCTCCCGCATCCAGCATGGCGCCGATCAGTTCCAGCATCATGGCGGTGTCCCGCAGACCCGGGGGGCCGCGACGTCCGTGCCGGCCGGCGTCGTGGACCGTCGGGCGTCGGGCGGCCACGTCGGCCGGGGCCCGAAGCTGGCGCCGGAGCCGCCGGCGGACACCGCCCGGGCGTGCGAGGACCACGACGGCTACCCCGGCAAGGCTCGTTGCCAGCACGAATCCGGCAAGTTCGGGCCTCACGGCGGCCGCGGCCTCACGTTGGAGCTTCCGCCGCGGCCCGGACGAGCTTTGCGGACCACAACCGRCCGACGGCGGTCAGCGCCACACCTGCGGCCAACGCCGCGAGGCCCCAGGGGTTTCCCAGCAGTGTCGCCACCGGGTCCACGCCGAGCAGCAGTCCGAGACCCAGGCCCGACAGCGGCAGCCAGGTCAGTAGACGGACCGTCGCCCGGGGCCCCGCCAAGGCGGTCTGCCGGGCGGCCTCGGCGTCGTCCTCCGTCTCAAGGTGGGCGGCAAAGCGCGCCAGGACATCGGCCAGCGGGCAACCGCTGGCCTCAGCGGTGTCAAAGCAAGCGGCGAGTTCGCCCCACACGCGCACGTCGCGGCCGGCCCGGATGCCGACGCCCCCCATAGCGACAGCGACGCTGCCCTCACCGGCAGACCCCGCGGCGACCTCGCGGCGGATGGCCGCGGCCACGGAGGACCCGCGCAGGGCGGCCGAACGGGCGGCCGCAAGAATCCTGCGGGACTCCGGGCCGAGCACCGTTCCGGCGCCGTCCGGGGTGCGGTCGCGTCGGGCGCCGTGAACCGCGTCCTGGCCCGCGGACCAGTCCCGTGCGGCCTCCCCGCCGTGCAGGGCCCACAGTTCGTCCCACAGCCGGGCGGGGATGCGCCCTCCCTTGAGCAGCGCGGCCAACTGTTGAACCAGGACGGTCATGGGGACGGGCCCGGCACCGGCGGATCCCCCACCGCGCCAGCGGCCGAATCCCCCGACGGCTCTTCCCGGGCGGGAGCGCGGCGGCCCATAGGGCACGGGACCTCGCGTGCGAGCGCTTTCCAGCGCCCTGCGGGTACGATGACCGGCCGCGCGCGGGGAGGGAAATGCCAGCCAGACGGCCAGGACCAAAACGATGATCAGGGGGACGGTCATCGCAGCGACCCTGGCTGTAGGGATTCGTGGCCGGGACCCGGTTGGCGCCTTGCCGGCCGCGCCGCCTGCAGCCCGGCGGGTCCCGCCCCGGCCAACCCGGGATCCAAGCCGAGACGATGGGCCAGCTGCGGCCAGGCCCCGCCGAAGCGGAGCTCGCCCTGTTGGATCTCCAGTGCGGCGGCGACAGCCAGGCCCGAGTCTTGGACCTCCATGATTCCAATGCTCGCGACCTGGCGCCCCGTTTCGGTCCGCTCGACATGCACGACGGCGTCGATCGCGCTGGCGACCTGCAGCCGCACCGCGTCCTGGCCCATGCCGGCGAGCGCGCCCAGGGCCGCCAGCCGGGCAGGCACGGCCGCCGCCTCATTCGCGTGGATGGTCCCGCCGCCGCCGGTATGTCCGGTGTTCATGGCCGAGAGCAGCTCGCGGACCTCAGCGCCGCGGCATTCGCCCACCACCAGCCGGTCCGGCCGCATCCTGAGGGCCTGCCGGACCAGTTCGCCGAGGTCCACGGCACCGCCGCCTTCCAGGTTTCCGTGCCGGGATTCCAGCGAGACGACGTGCGGGTGGACGGGATTTAGTTCTGCGGCATCCTCAATCAGGACGAGTCTCTCCCCGGGGTGGCACAATCCCAGCAGCGTCGCCAGTAGCGTGGTCTTCCCCGAGCCGGTGGACCCGCTGATGAGGAAGCTCAGCCTGGACGCCACCATGCGTTCGAGCACGGACTGGACCAGGCTCCCGAACGTCCCGGTCCCGAACATGCCGGCGCGCTTCAGCTCGGGCATGGAGAAGACCGTGGCCCGGCGGATCCGCACGCTCAGGAGGGTTCCTGCCGTGGAAATAGGCGGCAGCACCGCGTGTACGCGGTAGCCGCCGTCGAGCCGGACATCGACGCAGGGCGAACCGTCGTCGAGGCGGCGGCCGCCGGCTGCCACGAGCCTCGCGGCGAGGGCCCGGATCTGCGGCTCCCCGGAAAAGACGACCGGCGCCTTTTCCAGACCGCGGCCGCGGTCCAGCCAGACAGAGTCCGGCCCGTTGACAAAGATGTCCGTCACAGCGGGATCCCGGGTGAGCGGCTGCAGGGGGCCCAGACCGTTCAGTTCGGCGCTGATGCTCTCCACCGCGGCCAGGGCACCGGCCGTGCCGAGCAGCCGTCCGCTCGCCTGGACCGCCGCCGCGACCCTCGACGGGGTCACCGGGGAGGCATCGGCCATGACGGACTCGCGCACGGACTCCAGCAGCGTCTGGTCGAGAAATCCCTGCGAGCGGCGGCGGCCCGGCGCCCGCCGGGCGGGACGTTCCGGTTCGGCCGGTTCTACGGCCGCATGGGCACTCATGAGTCATCCCCGCCGTTCAGATCAAGGAGTCCGGCGGCGAACCGGCGGACGGAGCGGTGCCGGCCAGCTTCGAGTAGGCGGCCGAGTTCCGTGGCCCCGGCCAGATCCTTGATGTCCGGCATGATGCCCTGAAGGACTAGCCCCACGGAGCCGGCGATCAGCGGCGCATCCAGGGCGGCGCCGCGACTGGCCCGGACCACGAGGGCGGTTTCCACGGGGGGAAGCTCCTGCAGCAGCCAGGCCGTGGCGACGGCGGCCCGCAGCCGGGCGGGCGCCACGACGATGATCCGGTCGCATTCGCCGGCGAAGGCCCGTAAGGCTCCCCGTTCCCGGCCGATATCCAGCACCACCAATTCGCAGGCGCGGCGGGCGGCGTCGAGGACCGCGGCCACGGTGCTCGCGTCCACGCCGGCGGCACGGTCCCGGATTCCCGGCCACGACAGGAAGGAGAATCCACCGGTGACCGGCAGCGCCTCCTCCAGCTGGGCGGGGTCGATACTGCCGCTCACCCCGGCCAGATCCGGCCAGCGGAGCCCGTGGGCGTCCTCGGCGGCC
The DNA here is from genome assembly GCF_056406415.1 of Arthrobacter sp. P1_C12_2. NCBI lineage: Bacteria > Bacillati > Actinomycetota > Actinomycetes > Micrococcales > Micrococcaceae > Arthrobacter > Arthrobacter sp. P1_C12_2. The sequence continues at coordinate 65,342 of NZ_JBFUAF010000001.1, forward strand.
AGCGCCAGTTCCAGACCCCCGCCCCAAGGGTCGCCGTCGATCAGCAGCACGCGGACCCCGGCCCCCGCGGCGGCCTGCGCGATCCAGATGGCGGCCGTCGTGGCCCCGGCACCGCCGCAGCCGCCGGTGAGACCCAGCACGACTCCGCCGGCTTCCGGCGCGCGGGACCGGCTCAGGTATTCCGCCAGCCAGGCGGCCGCGTCCGGCAGCACCGCGACACGTTCGGCCCCGACGGCGGCGGCCAGATGCCACAGCCCTTCTCCATCACCGTTGAGACCGAGCAGCACGGCAGGGGCCCTCCGCCGGGGCGGCAACCCGCGGATGTCGCTGCCCACGAGCACGGCGGCCGCGGCGTCCCAGAATGGCGCGGCCTCGGCAACGTCCTGCACCGTCCGCAGCTGGCCCCCGGCCGCTGCCACGATGCGCTCCACCTCGCTGCGCAGCACATCAACCCCGGTGACGAGCAGGGTCTCCGCGGAATCTCCGGGGATCCAGGGCTCGTGTGCCCGCGGTGGCGGCGAGTCGGGACCGCGTTGCTGGTGCCTGTTCATGCTGCCACTGTGCCCGGGCGGGAGGCGCAGCATAACCGCCGTCGTGGGCTATGTGGACAAGCCCGGCGGCTTTCCCGCACCGGCCGCCGGGGAATGAGCACAGACCACGTCCCGGAGCAGGGCAGAATTGACCCTATGTACCTGCTGCTTGCCGCCCACGCCGACGGCGCGGCACTGCAGCAACTCACCGCCGATGGCCTCCCCGAACAGTCCAATCCGGAACCACGGGTTGTCAGAGCCGGCGACCTCGCCGGAGTTGTGCGCGGGCTTGAGGAGCGGCACCCGCGCTGGATCTGGCACCGCACGCAGGATTGGTATCCCGCGCTGCTGCGCGCCGGGGTGGAGCTTGAGCGCTGCTACGACCTCACGTTGTGCGGTTCGATCCTGGCCCACTCGGAGTTCACCGCCCACACCGCCTATGCGCAGGCGGCGGAGAAGCTGACGCAGGACGACGAGCTGCACCAGCCACCGCGGGGCTTGCAGCCCCCTGCCCCGCCGCCGGAACAAGGGGCCCTGTTCGATGCCCCGGCCCCCGGTCAGCGTCCCGGCCAATCCATTGAGGCTCTTCGCGCCGAGTACGCCGCGCAGCAGAAGGCGCTTCGCCAGGCTGGAACGGCCTCTGGAACGGCCTCCGGCGCGGACGTCGTCACTGACCCCGGCCGGCGCCAGCGGCTCCAGCTGCTGCTGGCGGCCGAATCCGCCGGGGCCATGATCGCCGCCGAAATGCAGCACACCGGCGTCCCGTGGCGGGAGGAACTGCACGAGCAGATTCTCGCGGAGCACCTCGGACCCCGCCCGGCTCCCGGCCAGCGGCCGGCCAAACTCGAATCGCTCACGGCCGAACTGAGGCTGCTGCTGAAATCGCCGGCACTGAACCCGGACTCCCCGCAGGAGCTCATGCGCGCCCTGCACCGCAACGGCATCGAAGTGAAAACCACCCGCCAATGGGAGCTGAAGGAATCCAGCCACCCCGCGATCGTGCCGCTGCTGGCCTACAAGAAGCTGGCCCGTCTCCACGCGGCCAACGGCTGGGCGTGGCTTGATACCTGGGTGAAGGACGGCAGGTTCCAGCCCGAGTACGTGGTGGGTGGCGTGGTCTCGGGACGGTGGGCGTCGCGAGGTGGCGGGGCGCTGCAAATCCCGCGCCAGATCCGCGGCGCGGTCCACGCCGATCCCGGCCACAAACTGATCGTTGCCGACGCCTCGCAGCTGGAACCGCGGGTGCTCGTGGCGCTGGCCCAGGATTCCAAAATGGCCGAGGCCGCCCGGGACAAGGACCTCTATGCCGGCATTGCCGCCCAGGGCTTCGGCGGCGACCGGGCAAAGGCGAAGGTGGCCCTCCTCGGGGCAATCTACGGGGCGACCACGGGCGAGTCCGGCCGACTGATGCCCCAACTGGCCCGCACGTACCCCCGCGCCGTGGGCTTCGTCGAGCAGGCTGCGCGCGACGGCGAAGCGGGCAGGACCGTCACGTCACGGCTGGGCCGGAGCAGCCCGCCGCCGTCGGAGCGCTGGCTGCAGAGCCAGCACTCCACCACGGCGGAAGAACAACGCCGGGCGGACTCGATCGCGCGCTCGCGCGGCCGCTTCACCCGAAACTTCGTGGTCCAGGGCTCGGCGGCTGACTGGGCGGCGTGCTGGCTCGCGGAACTGCGACGCCGCTTGCGCGCCCTGCGGTCGGACGGCGCAGCCGCCGGCGAACTGGTGTTCTTCCTCCACGACGAAGTCATGGTCCACTGTCCCGAATCCGCCGTCGGGGATTGCATCAAGGCGATCGAAGACTCCGCAAATGCCGCGAAAGAGCTGCTGTTCGGCCGCATTCCGGTGGAATTTCCGGTCAGCGTGGCCGTCGTCGACTCGTACGACAACGCCAAATGAGTGACCGAAGTCACCGCCTGTAACGTACCCGTCGGTAGCGTTGTGTGCGCTCCGTCACCGGGCTACCCTCGGAAAGGCCGGTGAATTTCCCGTACGATCCGCCGGCTATTGCAACGACGCAAGGATATTGGGGAGGCACAGGTTTGGCTGGCATTTTTGAGATCGCGCAGGCTGGCGATAAGGCTTATTTCTTCAGGCTGACGGCGGCGGATGGCACGGTAGTGGCCGTGTCCCCGCTCTTCAGCTCCATCAAGAGCGCGGCGGCGGGCATCAACGCCGTGCGCGAGAACGCCGCGACCGGCCTGATTGTGGATCGCTCCGGCGCTCACAGGCGAGTCGCCACCAGCAGGTCGGGGGGACGGGCACTGGCTCCCCGGGCAGGCACCCCGGTCGCCGCCGGCTAGGTGGTAGCCAGCCCTGCCGCCGGCTAGCGGACCGGCCGCCGGCTAGCGCGCCGGTGCCCTGCGGGCTTCACACATCGATCCCATAGAGCCGCTCGCGGTCCCACGGCACTGCCCAGCCCAGCTGTTCAAAGAGCTGGTTCAGGATCATCCCGGTAAACCCCCACACCACCACGCCGTTGACAGTGAAAGCGGGGCTCTGGAACGTCTGGCCGGCCCGGCTGACCGTGGCCATCACCCGGTTGTCCGGATCCAGCAGGTCCCGGACCGGAACACGGAACACCTGCGCGGATTCGCCGTAGTCCACCACCCGGACCGGCGACTGCGCGGCCCACCAGGCCAGGACCGGAGTCACCAGGAAATTGCCCCGGGGCAGCGCCAGTTCAGGCATCACGCCGAGCACGTCCACGCCCGCAGGGTTCAGGCCGGTCTCCTCCTCCGCCTCGCGGAGGGCGGCGGCCACCACGGACTCACCCGGGTCGATGCCGCCGCCGGGAAACGCCACCTGCCCGGGGTGGTCCTCCAGCGTTTGGGCCCGCTGCAGCAGCAGCACGTCCAGACCGGCCGGAGCGAGCAACTTCTCGGACACCGCCGGGACGGTGTCCAGCGCACCAAAAAGCATCAGCACCGCGGCCCTGCGGACCCGCTCGCCGGGTTCGACGGCGAGTTCCCGCCAGCGCGGATCCGGAGCCGGCGCCGTGCCCGCCTCCACCGCGGCAACGAGGTCAACGAGGTCCTGGCGCGCGGTCACGGCTGTTTCCTTTGCGATTCCATCCGGATTTCGGCGGCGCGGTGCGTCTCGGCCAGCAGCCGGGCCAGCAGTTCCTCCTGCCCCGGAGCGAGTTCGTACTTCAGCAGCTTCCTGGCCTTCTCCGGGTCGGTCTCGCCGGCACCGTAGCTGGGACACCAGTTGGCCACGGCGCAGGCGCCGCAGGCCGGCTTGCGGGCGTGGCAGACGCGGCGTCCGTGAAAGACGACGCGGTGCGAGAGCATGGTCCAGTCCTTCGGCTCGAACAGCTCGGCGACGTCGGACTCGATCCGGACCGGATCATCCGACTCCGTCCAGCCAAAGCGCCGGGCCAGGCGGCCGAAGTGCGTGTCCACCGTGATGCCCGGAATGCCGAAGGCATTGCCCAGCACGACGTTCGCGGTTTTCCGCCCGACGCCGGGCAGCGTCACCAGGTCCGCGAGCCGGCCGGGCACCTCGCCGTCGTACTCGTCCACCAGCCGGGTGCACAGCGCCAGAAGATTTCTGGCCTTGGCGCGAAAGAAGCCGGTGGGCTTGATGATGGCCTCCAGCTCGGCCGGATCCGCCTCCGCCATCCGCCGCGCATCCGGGTAGCGCGCGAACAGGAGGGGCGTGATCTGGTTTACCAGCACGTCCGTGGTCTGTGCGGACAGCACAGTGGCTATCACGAGCTCGAACGGGCTGCGGAAGTCCAGTTCCGCGTGGGCGTAGGGGTACTCTTCCGCGAGTTCCCGGTTGATCCGGCGTGCGCGGCGCTTGAGCGCCAGCACAGACTCCCCCGATGCCCGCGGCGCACCCGGTTTGGCGCTCCGCGGGTTCGGGGTGCCAGGCACCGTGCTGCCGGATTCCGTGGCGCCCGATTCCGTGGTCACGGGGTCGGCTAACCGCGTTCGATGTTGCTGAGGTCCCGCAAAACGCCGAGCCTGCCGTCGGTGTGCTGGACCAGGAACTCGTTGCCGCGGTCCTCCAGGGCAAGGACCCAGCCGCCGGGTTCGATGACGAACGCCGGGGCGCCGGTGCGCTCATCGACGGCGGTGCGGGGCTGTGCGACGGCGAACCAGAAGGCCTCGTGCACAGGGTGGACATCGTCCTCCGCCGGCCGGCTGGCGGGATCAACGGTGGCGCCGATGGGCTCCTGCGGCCGGACCTGTTCCTGCGGCCGGACCTGGGGGTTGACCGTGGTGGGAGCACTGCCGCCGGTGGCTGCCGGAACGCCGGCGGCCTGGGTCTGTTCCGCGGAGGAAGCGGTCTGCGCAGGGCCGGCCGCGGCGCCGGCGGCGGCGGCCGCCGGGACGCCGGCAGTCCGGGTCTTTTCCGCGGCGGGAGCCTCCGCCTCCGAGGAAGGGGCCGGCGTCGACGATGCCGATGGCGCCGAGGCAGCCGCGCCGGCTGCCGGCACGACGCCCGAGATCTGGGTCTCCGGGGCACTGGGAGCCGCAGCGCTCGGCGCCGCGGCGGACGCCGCGCCCGCCAAAGGTGCCCCGGCAGACGGAACGGCCGGTGAGGTTGCCGCCTGCGCGGCCTCCTGGCTTCCGGTGGCCGGGCGCTTGGCCCAGCCCGCGGCCGCCCCGGACGCAGCCGCGCCGGACGCAGCCGCCCCGGATGCTGCCGCGCCTGCCGCCGTGGAGGCCGCTACCCCGGCTGTGCCTGCACCGGCGGACTCCTTGGCCTTTTTGGGTTGCTTCGGCGTCTTCGGCGTCTTGGGCGCACGGGGCTTTCGCACCGGGACAACAGCTTCACGGGCAACCACGTGGGCAGGCGCTTCCTCCCGGCCCAGGAAGTCGCCGGCAAAGAACGGAATCCAGCGGGCCAGCACCGTGGCGGCGAAGAGCCCCAAAGCGCCAAGGAGCGAGATCAGCATGCTCGGCACGAAAGCCCCGGCCGCGGCGAGGAAAAAGAAGGCCAGCGTGAATGACGCCACGACGGACGCGAACTGGTCGACCGACAGGGATCCGATCCGGATCTTGGTCGACGGGCTGAGGCGGCGCGCCACAAACAACGCGGTGACAATGAGCGGCAGCACGATGCCCAGGCCCAGGAAGAACAGGCTGCCCAGGTTCCACAGGTTGTAGGCGAAGGCAAACATCGGAATCAGCGAAGCGATGAAAAGAAGCAGCGTGGAGCCGAAAACGGTGAGGTCACGGATGGTGAAGGGGCCGAGGACAGCTTCGTGCTTCTTCGCGGTCTTCTTGTCCACCGTGAAGCGTGGCGCATCCCCGAAACTGGCCGGCCCCGGCTGCGCCGTTCCACCCTGGTTCTGAGCGGGCGCCCGGAGCTGCCCGTTGTCTTGCTCGTTCATTCCGTATCTCCTTAGCATGGCGGCACCCTGGACAGCACCGTCTAACGGCAGGCAAGGACAGAACCGCCAGCGGTCCTGTCGCCTCCATCGGATGTCACAACTTCATCTCAGCCTAGCCAAGTGAATGGCCGATCACTAGCTGACAAGCCGAGGGCGGACGCAGCAGAATTCTGCGGCTTTCCGAATCCCGGACGCTTGCCCCGGGCCGCCGCCCGGCCACGCCAACAGACCACTCGGCGCTTAACAAACACCGCTCACGGCGCTGTTTGTGACGGGGCGCACGTTTGGTCGGACCCAAGTATTAGTGTTGGTTCCAGACAGCGCTAGCGGCACTGCCGCGGTCTGCCGCCGCCCGACGTCGCGCATGCGGCCCGGCGTGGAGGCGACGCGCACGGCCGCGCAGCCCGGATCGATGAATGATGAGGTTCACCATGTCCCAGCAGACACCCGGCTCCATGGCCACGCAGGCACCCCACGGCGACGCCTTCGAAAACCTGTCCCAGGAGAACCGCCGTTTCGCGCCTTCGGCCGAGTTCGCGGCGAATGCGGTGGTCTCCGCCGGGGAGTACGCCGAGGCCGACGCCGACCGCCCCGCGTTCTGGGCGAAGCAGGCCCGTGAACTGCTGAGCTGGAGCAAGGACTTCACCCAGGCGCTGGACTGGTCCAACCCGCCGTTCGCTAAGTGGTTCGTCGGCGGGGAGGTCAACGCGGCCTACAACGCCCTGGACCGCCACGTCGAGGCCGGACACGGGGACCGGGTGGCCATCTACTTCGAGGGTGAGCCCGGCGACACCCGCACGTACACGTACGCCCAGCTCACCGAGGAAGTGAAGAGGGCCGCGAACGCCTTCGAGTCCCTCGGCGTGGCCAAGGGCGACCGCGTCGCGGTCTACCTGCCCATGATTCCCGAGGCCGTCATCACGCTGCTGGCCTGCGCCAGGATCGGCGCGATCCACTCCGTGGTCTTCGGCGGCTTCTCCGCCGATGCCCTGCGTTCCCGGATTGACGACGCCGAGGCCAAGCTCGTGGTCACGGCCGACGGCACCTACCGCCGCGGCAAGCCCAGCGCCCTGAAGGCCTCCGTCGACGACGCCCTCTCCCGCGCGGGGGACGGTGACGGCCCCACCGTACAGAACGTCGTGGTGGTCAAGCGCAACGGCCAGGACGTGGACTGGCACGAGGGCCGGGACCACTGGTGGGCGGACACCGTCGGCGCCGCGTCCGCCGAGCACACCGCCGTCGGCCACGACGCCGAACACCCGCTCTTCATCCTCTACACCTCCGGCACCACCGGAAAGCCCAAGGGCATCCTGCACACCACCGGCGGCTACCTCACCCAGACCGCCTACACGCACAGGGCGGTCTTCGACCTCCACCCCGAGACCGACGTCTACTGGTGCACCGCCGACGTCGGCTGGGTCACCGGGCACTCCTATGTCGCCTACGCCCCGCTGATCAACGGCGCGACCCAGGTCATGTACGAAGGCACCCCGGACTCCCCGCACCAGGGCCGCTGGTGGGAGATCGTGGAGAAGTACAAGGTCTCCATCCTCTACACCGCCCCCACCGCGATCCGCACGTTCATGAAGTGGGGCAAGGACATCCCGGCCAAGTTCGACCTCTCCTCGATCCGCGTCCTCGGTTCCGTCGGGGAACCCATCAACCCGGAAGCCTGGATGTGGTACCGCGAGGTCATCGGCGCCAACGCCGGCAAGAACGGCGAACGCAAGCAGCACCCCGCACCGATCGTGGACACCTGGTGGCAGACCGAGACCGGGGCGCAAATGATCGCCCCGCTGCCCGGCATCACGGCCACCAAGCCCGGCTCGGCCCAGGTCCCGCTGCCCGGCATCGCCGTGGACGTCGTGGACGAGCTCGGCGAATCGGTGCCCAACGGCCATGGCGGCTTCCTGGTGATCCGCGAACCGTGGCCGGCCATGCTGCGTGGGATCTGGGGCGACCCGGAGCGGTTCAAGGAAACGTACTGGTCCCGCTTCGAGACCATGTACTTCGCCGGCGACGGCGCCAAGAAGGACGAGGACGGCGATATCTGGCTGCTGGGCCGGGTGGATGACGTGATGAACATTTCCGGCCACCGGCTCTCCACCACCGAAATCGAGTCCGCGCTGGTCAGCCACCCCGCGGTGGCGGAAGCCGCCGTTGTCGGAGCCGCGGACGAGACCACCGGCCAGGCCGTCGTCGCCTTCGTGATCCTTCGCGGGGATGCCGTGGACTCCGGCGACGCCACCGTCCAGGAGCTCCGCAACCACGTGGGCAAGGAAATCGGTCCGATCGCCAAACCCAAGACCATCCTCGTGGTCCCCGAACTGCCCAAGACCCGGTCCGGCAAGATCATGCGCCGCCTGCTCAAGGACGTCGCCGAAGGCCGCGAGGTGGGCGACGCGACCACGCTGGCGGACAACACGGTCATGGCGCAGATCGCCCAGTCGCTGAAGAAATAGCCGACGCGCTTCGAGACGGGTTCACCGGCGGCGTTTGGCCGCCGGTGTTGCCGCCTTGCGGCGGTGCCGCCCTGGTGGGTGGCGCCGCCGTCGTCGTTGCTCCTGCCGGCCGACGCCGCAGGTGCGGGCACCGCGACCGGTGGCGGACGGTGCTGCAGTAACGAACAGCGCGTGCGGCCCGCGGGCGCGATAGATTTGCAGACATGACTGAAGCCACTCCCGCCAGCGGCGCAGGCCGCGGCACCATTCTGGTCCTCAACGGACCCAATTTGAACCTGCTCGGCACCCGCGAGCCGGAGAAATACGGGACGGCGACGCTCGCCGACGTCGAGCAGCTCGCCAAAGACGCCGGTGCGTCGCACGGCCTGGACGTCGAGTGCTTCCAGTCCAACCACGAGGGCGCCCTGGTGGACGCCATCCACGCCGCACGCGGGAAGGCGGTGGGAATCGTACTCAACGCCGGCGCCTACACGCACACGTCCGTGGCCATCCGGGACGCGATATCCGCTGTTGCCCTGCCGACGGTCGAGGTGCACATCACCAATGTTCACGCCCGCGAGCCCTTCCGGCACCATTCCTACCTTTCGGACATCAGCAAGGCCGTGATCGCCGGCGCCGGGATCCTGGGCTACCGCTTCGCGGTGGAATACCTCGCCGGGCTGCACGCGGACCAAGACTGACCATTCCCCCGCGGAGCACGCGGCGGCGGAACTGTCAGGGTTAAGGCCGCGGATCCGGGCACGGCTACGGGCACAGCGGGGGGCCTGGCTGCGGGCCCCGGCTCCGGGCACAGCGCAGTGGTACCGGCACTTCGGTACGGTCGACGCGCCCGGTTCCTCCCCGTGCTATGCCGAGTGGGCCGTGGGGATCGCCGGGGACGCCGGGCTGATCCGGCGGATCGATCAGTGGCCGCACAACAAGCGCCAGCCGCTGCTGATCCTCGCCGCAGCACGGTTCCTCGGCGCGCAGGTCAGCCCCTACCGCGACTTACGGAAGTTCCTGGACAATCACTGGGCGGCGGTCTCGGAAATCGTGCTGTCCCGGTCCACGCAGACGAACGAGGCCGGACGCTGCGCCACCCTGCTGCCCTCACTCGCGCACATTTCCGCGGTGGAGGGCCGGCCGCTGGCCCTCCTCGAAGTGGGCGCCTCGGCCGGGCTGGCCTTGTTCCCTGACCGCTACGGCTACGAGTTTGTCGGCGCACGGGCCGACGGCGGACACGATGAATCGGGGGCCAACCTGTCGGGGGCCGCGGAAGCAAGGACGACGCGGCTGGTTCCGGACGGCGCCCCGCCTGGCACGTTTCCGGTCCTGCGCTGCGTCACTTCGGGCCCGGTGCCGCTGCCGGCGGAAATTCCCCGGGTGGCATGGCGTGCCGGGATCGACCTCAACCCCCTGGATGTGCGCAACCCGGACGACATCGCCTGGCTCGAAGCCTTGGTCTGGCCGGAGCAGGGGTTCCGGCTCGAACGGCTGCGCCAGGCGATCGCCATTGCCAAGGAACGGCCACCGCTGCTGGTGGCCGGCGACCTCAACGAACAACTTGTGGCACTCGCCGGCCGCGCCCCGGCGGACGCCGCCCTGGTGGTATTCCACAGCGCCGTCATGGCGTATCTGGATGCCGGCGGCCGCTCCCGGTTCCGGCGCACCATGGCGGATCTTGCGGCGGAGCGGGGCTGTCACTGGCTCTCAAACGAAGGCCACACGGTGATTGCGCAGGCGGACGGGTCCAGTGTGGTCCCGGAAATGGATGGCGCCCGGCTCCGCGGCCGGTTCCTGTTGCTGCAGGACGGCCAGCCGGCGGCCATCACGGGCCCGCACGGGCAAAGCCTGGAGTGGCTCTAGCCTGGGTGTGGCTACAGCCCGGCTGTGGCTATAGCCGGGCCGGCAGTCCGGCTATTTCTTGACGCACTGTCCGGACGAGACGGCACTGCCCAGACCCGGCGCCTGCGCCGCCACGGGGCCGAGGTCATGCATGGTGATGGCAAACCCGAGAGAGGACTCGGTGGTGGCCTTGGCAAAGACAACCCCGGCCACCTGTCCGTCCATGGTCAGCAGCGGGCCTCCGGAATTGCCCGGCTGCACGTCCCCGGCAAGCCGGTAGACGTCCTCGGGGGCAGCATTGTTGCCGTAAATATCGGGCACGAGCACGGTGGTGATGTCCTGCACCGTGGCCGGCTTGGACTGGAAGGGGCCGCCGTGCGGATAGCCGGCGAAGGCCGCGGCGCTGCCGGACGGCAGGTCGGACGTCAGGGGAAGTGGCGTCGACCGCAGACCGTCGACCGCCACGACTGCGAGGTCATGCTGGGTGTCAAAGTACACAATGCGTCCGGGCAGGGCGCCGCCGCCGGGCGTCTCCACCACCGGCTCGTCGACCCCGGCGACCACGTGGGCGTTGGTCACCACGCGCCCGGGGGCGACCACGAAGCCGGTTCCGGTCTGGTTTTGGCCGCACTGGTAAGCGGTACCGGCGATCTTGAGCACCGACGCGGCGGCCTTGTTCAGCGCCGGAGTATCCGTATTGGTGTCCGGGACTGCGACGGGCTGGCCGTGGCCGAGTCCGTCCAGCAAGGTGGGTATACCCTCGCCGATCACGGCAGAGCGCAGCTGCGCCATTGATGCTTTGACCGGTGTCGGCGTCACGCCGTCGATGAATCCGATGACCTTGGACTCGGCGAGCTGCTGGGAAACGAACGGCACGCCCAGGGCGCCGATGCTGAACGCCAGCATCGACATCACGAGGGCGGACACCACCACGTTCACGCCTCCGCCCACGAGGCGGTCCGCTGCCCGCAGGGGGCTGAACGGGACCACGCTGCGAATTCGCCGCCCGATCATGGTGCCGAGTCCGTTGCCCACAATCATCAGAAGGACCGCCGTGGCAACGATTGCAGTCAGGCGCCAGCCGCTGTCCTCCACGAGGCCGCTGACGATGGGAACGGAGACGAATGCGGCGACGGCGCCTGCCGCGAATCCCGCGATGCCTCCGAGCGTCACAAGGAAACCGTTGCGAAGACCGTGGATCAGGTAGGACAAGAGCGCCACTACCAACGCCAGGTCCAAAATGGTCAAGCCAAACACCGGGGCTCCTCACAGACAGTTCAGCGACGATTGTACCGGTGTAAGCTGAACGTTTGCCGACCGGCCGCCAGCCTGCACAGGGATCTGCGCGGACTTCCCCAGTCGTGCGCTTTCGGCCCATCGGGCGTTTCCGTGCCAACTACGTCACAGAAGCTCCAAAATTCTGAAAGAATGGCTGAAGCGCCCCAGCCGACACAGCTAATCAGGAGATTTCATGGATATCGAGGTATTGCGCCGCGCACCCCTTTTCGCCACGCTCGACGACGAGGCGTTCCGTCTGCTGACGGACGAACTTACCGAGGTGGACCTTTCACGCGGTGCCTCGGTATTCCGGGAAGGCGATCAGGGTGACCAGCTTTACTTCATCGTCTCCGGCAAGGTGAAACTCGGCCGCACGTCGCCGGACGGCCGCGAATCACTGCTGGCCATCCTCGGCCCGGGCGAACTTTTCGGCGAAATGGCACTGTTCGACCCCAGCCCGCGCACGGCCACGGCAACTGCCGTTTCCGAGACGCGTCTCGCCGGACTGAAGAACGAGAGCCTCAACGCGCTGCTGCGCACCCGCCCTGAGGTTTCGGCCCAGCTGCTGCAGGCCCTGGCACGCCGCCTGCGCCGCACCAACGATTCCCTCTCCGACCTCGTCTTCTCCGACGTGCCGGGCCGTGTGGCCAAGGCGCTGCTGGATCTGGCCGACCGCTTCGGCCGCCCGGCGACCGACGGCGTCCTGGTCGCCCACGAACTGACGCAGGAAGAGCTCGCCCAGCTGGTCGGCGCCTCCCGTGAGACGGTCAACAAGGCCCTCGCGGAATTCGTGCAGCGCGGCTGGCTGCGCCTGGAAGCCCGCGCCGTCGTCATTCTTGACATGCAGCGCCTGCGCCAGCGTTCCCGCTAGGGATCCCCTGCAGCAACCACGAAGGCCGGCCCCGGAAACGGGACCGGCCTTCTGCCGTTAACACTCGGAGTTCCCGGCCTGGTTGTCCGCGGGACATGCCCAGCCCCGGCCGCGAGGACTGGACATAATGCCACTATGTCCAACGGCCAGAGCCAACGGAGGGCATGTCCCGGCCCGGCACGGGGCAGGAAAGGGCATGTCCTGCGCCGGCACGCGGCAAGAAAGGACATGTCCAGCGTTACGTTACGGACCAGGAATGGACCTGCCCCTGGCCAGCCCGCGGCAAGAAGGGACATGTCCAATGGTGCGGAAGAAGGTTGGGCATATCCCCCCGGGTCGCCCGCGTGGAGCCAGGATTCCGTGAACCCGGCGTTCCCGGGACCTAGCGTTCCCGCTGGGGTTCGCCGGCGATCGTCTTGGCGGCTTCGACTTCGAGCATGAGTCGGCCCTCTTCCTCGACCAGCTTCGGCTGGTAGACGTGGGCCTTGCGCTTGTAGCTGAGGTAGGCGATGCAGCCGTTGGCCTTGGCCATCTTCTCGAGCATGATCTCCGAACCGGGCACCAGGAGTTCGCCCAGGGTCCGGCCGACGGTGTTCTCCTGTCCCACCTCGTCGCCAAGCACGGTGGTGTCCCGCTCGTTCACGACGCTCCGGACGCACACCCAGCGGCCCCAGACGCCCTTGCTGGCCAGCAGCGAGGGCTGCTGGTTTACGGGCACGGTGGCGGCGAAGTAGCGGGTGTTGAACCGGCGGTGCGCAAAATCGGGGCTGAGCCAGTTCACCAGGGGCTTGAGCAGGTCAGTGCGCAGGGAGAGTCCGCGCTTGGCGAGCAGGTCGGTGAAGGATTTCTCCTGGTCCGCCACAGCTTCGCGGGCGCGCATCCATTCAGCGCTGGAGGTCAGCTCCACCGTAGTGGACAGGTCGGGGCCGGCCAGCAGGATGCCCGTTTCCTCAAACAGTTCTCGGATGGCGCCGACGACGTGCCGGCGCGCCAGCCCGACGTCGGCGGTCCCCATCTGCTCGGCCCAGTGCTGGGGTGAGGGGCCCAGCCAGCCGACGGCGTCGTCGTCGGTGGCTTCCAGCGATCCGCCGGGGAAAGCGAGGACACCGAGCGGGGAGGACCCCGTCCGGTAGCCGAGCCAGGTCTCCAGCCCTGTGGGGGAATCCCGCAGGAGGATAACCGACGAGGCAAAACGGGGGGCGCGGGGCGTCCGCTCACCGTGTTCAATCCAGCTCCGGGCTGCTCCCTCAAGATCTGGGGGCAGGACGAACAGGCGACGTTCTAACTGTGGCAACGAAGTAACCGGTCTTCTAGGCGAATTCGGCGATCAGTTCGACCTCGACGGGCGAGTCGAGCGGCAGGACGGATACGCCGACGGCGGAACGTGCGTGCTGGCCGGCGTCGCCGAGGACCTGGCCCAGCAACTCCGAGGCGCCGTTGATGACACCGGGCTGGCCGGTGAAGGAAGGGTCGGAGGAAACAAACCCGACAACCTTGACGATCCGCGTGATGCGGTCGAGGTCGCCGATCACGCTCTTGACGGCAGCCAGGGCGTTGACGGCGCAGACGGCAGCGTAGGCCTTCGCGTCTTCCGGCGACACCGTGGACTCGTCGGAGGCGCCCGCTGAACCGGTGGAAACCTTGCCGGTGGCCTCGAGCTTGCCGTTGATGAACGGCAGCTGCCCGGAGGTGTAGACGTGGTTGCCGGAGATGACGGCCGGAACATACGCCGCAACCGGGGCCGCGACCTCGGGGAGGGTCAGGCCCAGCTCCGCGAGGCGCTGTTCGACGGCGGACGACGCGCCCGCGCCGGCGGCCTGGCTCGCTGCGGGGGCTGTGCTGTCGGAGATGTTTTCCGCGCCCGCCGGCGTGGCCGGAACGGCTTCTGAGGGGGTGCTCATGGCTACTGCTTCTCCCGCTTCAGGTAGGCAACCAGGCCGTTTCCGTCAGGGCCTGGAACAACCTGGACGAGCTCCCAGCCATCCTCGCCCCACTGGTCCAGGATCTGCTTTGTGGCGTGGATAATGAGCGGAATCGTGGCGTACTCCCATTTGGTCATGACATAAAGCCTAGTCGTTGCCGGTAAAGTGGAAAACATGGCGACTGGCAAGAACCCTTTATTCGACACGGCCACCACCCTCGGAAAGATCTTTCTTTTCCTGGGCGTGAGCGCTATTTGCGGCGTCCTGGTGGCGGGCCTCTTGGTCCCCGCGGCGGCCGTTTCGGGCAGCGCGGCGAGCGGTTCGATCCAGTTCTTTGACACGCTCCCCGCAGAGTTGAAGGTCGATCCGCCGAGCCAGTCGACCACGATCCTGGCGTCCGACGGCAGCCCGATCGCCAACCTCTACGCGGAAAACCGCACCCGTGTTTCGCTGGACCAGATGTCTCCGCACATCAAGGACGCGATCATCGCCATCGAGGACAGCCGCTTCTACGAGCACGGCGGTGTGGACACCACCGGCATCTTGCGCGCCCTCGTGAGCACCGCGCGCGGCAACAAGCAGGGTGCGTCCACGATTACGCAGCAATACGTGAACAACGTCATCAACTCCTCGCTGGAAGCCGAAGGCAAGGGCGACGAGGTCCTCCTCAACGGCGTCAACAAGGGCGTCGGGGACAAGCTCCGTGAAATGAAGCTGGCCATCGCGCTGGAGAAGAAGTTCACCAAGGAGCAGATCCTCGAGGGCTACCTGAACATCGTGTTCTTCAACCGGGACGCCTACGGCATCGAAGCCGCGTCCAAGTTCTTCTTCAGCACCACGGCCAAGGACCTGACCCTGCCGCAGGCGGCCCTGCTCGCCGGCGTCGTGAACAGCCCGTCCTACTATGACCCGATCACCAATCCGGAGAACGCCAAGGTCCGCCGCGACCTCGTGCTCCATGCGATGCTGACCCAGGGCAAGATCAAGCAGGCCGACTACGATGCCGCGGTCGCCACGCCGGTGCAGACCAAGGTCACCCAGCCCCGCCAGGGCTGCGCCTATTCGCAGACGGCGCCGTACTTCTGCGACTACGTGCTCCACCTGCTCCTGAACAATCCGGCCTACGGGGCCGACGCTGCCGAGCGTGAGCGGAAGATCTTCCGCGGCGGCCTGACCATCAAGACCACGCTGGATCCGAAGGCCCAGGCCGTGGCCCAGGCCCAGGTGGACGGATCGGCCGGCGCGAACCCGGACAAGTGGGGCGCCTCGCTGGTGTCGGTGCAACCGGGCTCGGGCAAGATCGTCTCCATGGCCCAGAACACCGTCTGGTTCCCGGCAGCCGGCAAGTTCGACCAGACCCAGAACTTCAACGTGGACGTGCAGGACGCCAAGGGCAATGACCTCAACGGCCTCGGCGGCTTCCAGCCGGGCTCCACCATGAAGCCGTTCACGTTCGCGGAGTGGCTCAATGAGGGCAAGACGATGAGCACGCAGCTCAACGGCGCCGTCCGCCGATACTCCCCCGGCTTCCCGTGGAAGAACACCTGCCCCACACCGACGACCGACTCGTACGATAGCACCGCGGGCACGACCGACCTGCAGAACGCCGACGAAAACCACTACAAGTACATGTCTGTCCTTGACGGTCTGGCGAACTCCATCAACACCATCACTTTCGCCTCTGCCGCCCAGGTGGACCTCTGCGGGATCCAGAAGGTCGTGGACGCCGTCGGGATCCACGGCGGTCTGCCCAGCCCCGACAGCCCCAACCCCCAGGTGAACATGACGCGTTTGTCCAACCTCATCGGGGCCACCCAGACGGCGCCGCTGACCATGGCCAGCGCGTTCGCCACCTTCGCCAACAACGGCAAGTACTGCGAACCGATGGCCATTGAGTCGGTAACGGACGCAACCGGCGCCCAGCTGCCGGCCCAGTCACCGAACTGCAGGGACGCGGTCAAGCCCGAGGTGGCCCACGGCGTCGCCTACGCTATGCAAGAAGTGCTCAACCGCGGTTCGGGCGCGCTCATCGTGCCCCGGATATCGACCCGGACCACCTTCCCCATCGCGGCGAAGACCGGTACCAACGACAACAACAGCTCCACCTGGGTGGCGGGCTACACCAGCGGCCTGGCGACGGCCACGTGGTTTGGGGATCCCCTGGGTGACCAGCAGCGCGCCGGGCAGAATGTCACGATCAACGGCAACTTCTACAAGGGCATCGACGGTTACATGATCGCCGGTCCGCAGTTCTCGAACTACATGGCCCAGGTGGCGCCGGCCTACGGCACCGATCCGTTCCCGGCTCCGCCGTCGGACATGCTGAACTCCCCGGCCCCGGTAGCACCGCCGCGGACCTCCTTCCCGACCAGCCAGAGCACCGAGCCGGCCGCGGAACCGTCCACGGAACCGTCCGCCGAGCCGAAGCCGGCACCCACGAAGTCGTCCGGCAAGAAGTAGCCGATGACCCGGGGGAATGATCTGGCGAGCCGCGTTCGAAGCATCGGACGCGGCTTTGCCGTGACCGCCGCGATCGGGACGGCGGCGGGGGCGGCCGCTACCGGCTACGGGCTGTGGGAGAAGAACCAGTTCGTGCTCAGGGAGGAAACCCTCCCCATCCTGCCGGCCGGGTTCGGCCCGTTCCGGATACTGCACCTGTCCGATATCCACTTCGTTCCGGGCCAGCACCGGAAGGCGCGGTGGCTGTCCTCGCTTGCGCAATTGCAGCCGGACCTCGTGGTGAACACGGGCGACAACCTCAGCCATGCCAAGGGCGTGGACCCACTCTTGGCGGCCCTGCGACCCTTGCTGGACTTCCCGGGCGTCTTTGTCCCCGGCTCGAACGACTACTTCGGCCCGAGCCTGAAGAACCCCGCGTCATATCTGCTCGGGCCATCGGGCGAGCGCAAAGACCCGGAAAAACTCGACTGGCCCCGGCTGCGTTCCGAGTTCGGCATGTCCGGCTGGGTGGACCTGACCAACCGCTGCCAGTCCGTCGTGCTCAAGGGCATGCGCTTCGATTTCTCCGGCGTCGACGATCCCCACCTGCGCCTCGATCGGTACGCGGGCTGGCCGCGCGGCACCAAGGGCCGGGACGGCGACCCGCACCTGCGCATCGCCGTCGCGCACGCCCCCTACCAGCGCGTCCTCGACCGATTCACCGAAGCCGGCGCCCACCTCCTCCTGGCCGGCCACACCCACGGCGGCCAGATCTGCGTCCCGGGCTACGGGGCCCTGGTCACCAACTGCGACCTGCCCACCTGGCGGGCCCGGGGCCTGCACACCTGGGAAAGCAACGGCAGTACGACGCCGGTGAACGTCTCGGGCGGCATCGGCACGTCCCGCTTCGCCCCGGTCCGCATCGCCTGCCGGCCCGAAGCCGTTCTCCTCACGCTGACCTCCCGCGCCTAGGCCTGGCCGCAGCCACGCCTGCCCGCCCTCCGGCCTGACGGGTGGACATGCCCTCCCCTCGCGCCCGCACCCAAGGGACATGCCCTCCCCCGGTCGCGAGCACTGGGCATAGACCCACCATGCCCACCTGCTGCGGCCAAGACTGGACATGTCCCGCCGTGGTCGCGGCCAGGACTGGGTATGTCCTCCCCGGCTCGCGGCCAGCACTGGACATGTCCCACCGGGCTCGTTGCCACGACTGGGCATGTCCCCCGGCCACGCGCCCGCCGCCCGCACACCATTGCGGATCGTAATGACTGGGCGAGATGCTGGGAGCGCTGAGCAACGTGTGAATCCGGTCACCCGATGGCCTAGGGTAGTTGCTACAGGAAACTACATTCAACGGTGCGATCTATGCACGGGCGTCTTAAGAAGCAGGCATGGCCAAGCAGAGTTCATTCTTCACCTCCATCAGCCGTCTTTACCCGCATGTCAGGCCAATCCTGCCCCGGCTGGTCATGGGCCTGCTCTGCGCGCTGCTGGCCAGCGTCATGGCACTGGCCATCCCGCAGGTGCTGCGCGTGCTGGTCAACGAATCCCTGACGCCCGGCGGCAGCGCCGAAGCCGTCTGGACCGCCTCGCTCCTCATCCTGGTCCTGGGCATCGCCGAGGCAGGCCTGGTGGCCCTGCGCCGGCAGTTCGTCATCAATCCCGCCACCACCGTCGAGACCCGGATGCGGGTCTCCCTCTACGGGCACCTTCAGGACCTCACGGTCTCCTTCCATGACCGCTGGGGCTCCGGGCAGCTGCTCTCCCGGGCCATGACGGATCTGAACTTCCTGCGCCGCTGGATGGCCTTCGGCGCCATCATGCTGGTGGTCACCACGCTCACCGTGGTGATCGGCGTCGCGGTGATGTTCGCCATGAGCTGGCAGCTGGCCCTGATCTTCCTGGCCGCCGCCGTGCCGATCATGATCTACGGATTCCGCTTCCGCACCCGGTTCAGCAAGGTGGCCCGCCGCAGCCAGGACCAGGCCGGGGACCTCGCCACGACGGTCGAGGAATCCGTGCACGGCATCCGCGTCCTGAAGGCCTTCGGCCGCAGCCGCGAGGCGCTGGAGAACTTCAACGAACAGGCCGAGGAACTCCGGCAGACGGAGATCGCCAAGGCCAAGCACCTGGCCACCTTCAGCCTGGTGGTGACGCTGCTGCCCGAACTCGCGCTCGGCGCCGGCCTCGTCGTCGGCATCCTGCTGGCCTCCACGGATCAGCTCTCCATCGGTTCCCTCGTGGCCTTCTTCGCCACCGCAGCCGTGGTTGCCGCGCCGGTCGAGTTCTGCGGCATGCTGCTGGCGATGGCCCTCACCGCGAAGTCCGCTGTGGACCGGCACTTCGAGGTGATGGACGCGCAGAACACGATCACCAGCCCGGACCAGCCCCGCCGGCCGGCCGGACTCAAGGGTGCCCTCAGCTTCCGCAATGCCTCGTTCGCGTTCGAGGACGCTCCGGACAAGCCGATCCTCAAGAACATCACCCTGGACATCCGGCCCGGGGAAACCATGGCCCTCGTGGGCATCACGGGCGGCGGCAAGAGCGCCCTGCTCCAACTGGTCCCCCGCCTCTATGACGTCACCGGCGGCGCCATCACCATCGACGGCGTGGACCTGCGCGAGTTCGGCGTGGAGGACCTGCGCACCGCGGTCGCCGTCGCGTTCGAGGACACCACCTTGTTCTCCAGCTCCGTCCGGGACAACGTCCTGCTCGGCGCGCCCGACGCCGGATCGGCGGAAGGCCGCGACGCGGCCCTGGAGGAAGCCCTCGACGTCGCCCAGGCCCACTTCGCCTATTCCCTGCCGAACGGGGTGGACACCCTGATCGGCGAGGAGGGCCTCAGCCTCTCCGGCGGCCAGCGCCAGCGCATTGCCCTGGCCCGCGCCATCGCCGCGAAACCGGCTGTGCTGGTCCTGGACGACCCGCTGTCGGCGCTGGACGTGAACACCGAGGTGCTCGTCGAGGCCCGGCTGCGCAAGGTCCTCGCGGACACCACCACGCTGATCGTGGCCCACCGGCCCTCGACCGTGGCGTTGGCCGACCGGGTGGCCCTGCTCGAGGACGGCCGGATCGCCGCCGTCGGAACCCACGCGGAACTGCTCGCCCAGAACAGCCACTACCGCTACGTGATCGCCAGCCTGGACCCGGAACCGCGGGACCTGGATTCAGAATTGTCCGCCCTCGAGGACCAGTCCGAGGAGATTTCCCGATGAGCAGCGCAACATTCGGCACCGCCAATGAGGACAACGCGCACCTCAGCAGGAACGAGAGCAAGGCCGTCCGGCGGCGCTCCCTGACCCTTCTGGGCTCCCTGATCCGCCCCGTCCGGGCCCGATTCTGGCTGACGATCGGCGCCGTCGTCCTGTCCCAGGCCGCCCGCGTGGCCGGGCCGGCGCTGATCGCCTTCGGCATCGACCACGCCCTGCCGGCCGTGCGCGCCGGCGACAACCTTCCCCTGATGCTCACCGGCGTCGCCTACCTTGCCGCGGCCGTCGTGGCGGCCGGCCTGACGGCCCTGTACGTGACCTCGACGGCGCGGCTCAGCCAGGCGATGCTGCTGGACCTCCGCGTCCGGGTCTTCCGCCACACGCAGCGGCTGAGCCTGGAATTCCACGAGAAATACACCTCCGGTCGCATCATCGCCCGGCAGACCTCGGACCTGGAGGCCCTGCGCGAACTCCTGGATTCCGGCGTGAGCTCGCTGGCCTCGGGAATGCTGTTCATGGCGTTTACCGCCGTGACGGTATTCGCCCTGGACTGGCGCAGCGGCGTGCTGGTGCTGGCGGCCGGTGTGCCGATGTATTTCCTGGCCCGCTGGTACCAGAAGCACTCGCAGACCGCCTTCCGCGAATCCCGGGTGGTCTCGGCCCGGCTGATCGTGCACTTCGTGGAGACCATGACCGGGATCCGCGCGGTGAAGGCGTTCCGGAAGGAACCCGAGAACGCCGCGCGCTACGCCGAACTGTCCGAGGACTACCGGCGCGCGACCGTCCGCTCCATCAACCTCAACGGCATTTTCCAGCCCGGGCTGGTGCTGATCGGGAACGTGTGCGTGGCCCTCGTGCTGCTCACCGGCGGTTTCCGGGTCCTCAGCGGCGAACTCGAGGTGGGTGTGCTCCTGGCCCTGATCCTGTCCACCAAGCGCTTCTTCCAGCCGGTGGACCAGATGGCGATGTTCTACAACTCCTTCCAAAGCGCCCAGGCGGCCCTGGAAAAGGTCTCGGGCCTGCTCGAGGAGGTTCCCACCGTGCGGCCGCCGAAGACGCCGGTGGCCCTGCCCGACGCGCGGGGCAGCATCGACTTCAACGGTGTCGAGTTCCGTTACGGCGACGGCCCGGTGGTCATCCCGCGGCTGGACCTGCACATCCCCGCCGGCCAGACGGTCGCGCTCGTCGGGCAGACCGGCGCCGGCAAGTCCACCCTCGCGAAGCTGATTGCCCGCTTCTACGACGTCTCCGCCGGGTCCCTGACCCTCGACGGCGTGGACCTGCGCCAGCTGACCACCGAGGATCTGCGCCGGAACGTTGTCATGGTCACCCAGGAGGCCTTCCTGTTCAGCGGTTCCGTGGCCGACAACATCGCCCTGGGCCGGCCCGAAGCCTCGCGCGAGGAGATCGAGGACGCGGCCCGGGCAGTGGGGGCGCACGCCTTCATCATGGAACTTCCGGACGGCTACGACACCGACGTCAACAAGCGCGGCGGCCGGGTCTCCGCCGGGCAGCGCCAGCTGATCAGCTTCGCCCGGGCATTCCTGGCCCGCCCGGCCGTCCTGATCCTGGACGAGGCAACGTCCTCGCTGGACATCCCGTCGGAGCGCATGGTCCAGCAGGGCCTTGCGGGGCTCCTGCGGGGCACGCGGGAGGCCGGCCAGCGGCCGCCCGGTGGGCAGGCGGCCGGCGGGCAGCCCGCCGCGGCCCCCGGCCCGGACGCTGCCCCCGGCGCCGGGCGGACAGCGCTGATCATTGCCCACCGGCTCTCCACCGTGGAGACGGCGGACCGGGTCCTGGTGGTGCACGACGGACGCGTCGTCGAGGACGGCACCCCGGAGCAGCTGATCGGCGACGGCGGCGCCTTCGCCCGGCTCCACGGCGCCTGGAAAGACTCGCTGGTCTGAACAGCTCCTGCGGCGACCGGTTGCGCCCGCGGGCCGGGATGACGGCCCGACCCGTCCCGCCTGGCGCCCGATTTCACATCCGGGGCCATAATCGGATACTCTTGTGAAGTTGCTTTTGAAGCAGCGGATCGGGATGTGGCGCAGCTTGGTAGCGCGCGTCGTTCGGGACGACGAGGTCGCAGGTTCAAATCCTGTCATCCCGACCAAACACAAAAGAGGGCCCTCCACACGGAGGGTCCTTTTTTTGTGTGTTCGGCGCGATTCCACGGTCCCGGCACCGGCGATCCCCCCGGCGCGGAGCACCGGCCCGGACACAGCACAGCCCCGGGAGAAATCTCCCGGGGCTGTGCTGGACCTGCTAYATCGAGATTGTTACATCGGGTCGGGCCAGTTGCCGACGTTCAGCGAGTGGGTCATCGGGTCGGGCCAGTTGCCCACCGCCTGGGCGGCGCGCATGGGGTCGGGCCAGTTGCCGACGGCGGCAACATCTGAGACATCGGTAAGTGAAGCAGCGGACAGCACGGCCGGGGCCGCGGCGGTAAATGCCAGTGCGCCCGCCAAAACGGCGCCGGCTGCAATCTTCTTCAACATAGAGTTCCTCAATATCGGTTGGGGTCCTTAACCAAGTCAGCACTACCCTTGTTGACACACATTGTAAAATGGTTTCTACAGAGACTGTCAAGCATTTAGTACAAAGAATGTCCGGAATTAGGAGGTATCCGTGGGGAACGGATTTGGGGAGAAGCTCCGCGCGGAACGGCTCGAACGGGGCCTGACGCAGGCGGAGTTGGGCCGTGACCTGTACTCCCCCAGCTACATTTCTCTGCTGGAAACCGGACGCCGCGAGCCGACCGCCGATGTCATCGAAGAGCTGGCCCGCCGGCTTGAACTGGCCCCGAAGGCGCTTGAGGCCTGGAGCCAGCCGGTGTCCGTCAGCGACGCCGAATACGTGCTCGCGGGGCTGTATGCCCGGCAGGCCTGGGACCTCCGGGACTACCCCGTGGCCGCCACTCACGCCGCCGCCGCCGCCAAGATCGCCCTGGAGGCCAAGAACACCAGCGCGTGGTGGAACATGACCTACATGCAGGCCGAGTGCCTGATCAAGCAGGGCCTGTGGCAGGAGTGCAAGGACGTGGTCCAGAATCTCCTGGAGCACCCGATGGCCGCGGAGTCGGCCGGGCTCGGCGTCCGGGCCCAGCAGATGCTCGCCGCCGCCTCGCAGGGGCAGGGCCAGCTGACCGCCGCCGTCGAGCATGCGCAGGAAGCGGTGCGGCTCTGCGCCCAGCTGCCCAAGGGCTCCACCATGATCATCGGCGCCCTCCGCGCCCTGATCGGCGCCCTGGCCGAGAGCGGCCGGCTCGATGAGGCCTGGGCGTACTGCCAGGCCATGAACGACCAGATGGACGACCACTCCATGTCCCAGCTCGCCGGCGAGGTGGCCTGGGTGATCGGCAACGTGGCCTTCATGCGCCACGACTACCCCGAGGGGATCAAGTACCACGAGCGGGCCGGCCGGCTGCTCTCCCCGGCCAACGACATCGACCTGTGGGCCCGGTTCAACAAAGCCTCCGCCGCCGTCCGCCTGTCCTCGGGAATCGTCGAACCCGAGACGCTGTCATCGATCGAGCGCGCCGAACTGGCCCTCTCGATTGTCGGCGGCAACAAGACGGACCAGCTCGAAGTCGCCTTCATCCGGGCCCGCTGGCTCTACCTCACCGGCGACATCGTGGCCGCCGTCCAGAAGCTGCGCGAGATCCATGCCGAGCGGGAGGCGCTGGCCCGGCACACCGCCGGCGAGGTCTCCCTGCTGCTGGGGAAGGCGCTCAAGGCCGCCGGGGAGTCCGCGGAGGCCCTGGTGTACCTCGAGGAAGCCCAGAAGGAGTTCAGCGCGGCGGGCGCCTCGGACCGGGTCCAGCAGGCCCTGGACGCCGTGCTCGAGATCAAGCTGGCCCAGCGGCGGGCCGAGGCCGCTTCCGCGGAAGCCTAGCCCCGGCCGGGCCGTGCGGCCGGGCTAGGCGAACGTGCGGCCGGTGAGCTTCTCGTAGGCCTCCACGTAGCGGCTGCGCGTGCGCGCCACGACGTCTGCCGGCAGGGCGGGCGGGGGCGTGTCGGAGGCCTTGTCCCAGCCCGATTCGGGCGAGGTCAGCCAGTCGCGGACATACTGCTTGTCGTAGGACGGCTGGGCCTGGCCGGGCCGGTACGTGGCCGCATCCCAAAAGCGTGAGGAATCCGGGGTCAGCACCTCGTCGCCCAGGGTGATGATGCCGGTGGCCGCGTCGAGGCCGAACTCCACCTTGGTGTCGGCCAGGATGATGCCGCGGCCGCGTGCGATTTCCTCGGCCTTGGTGTAGATCGCCAGGGTCAGCCTGCTCAAATCCGCCGCAACGTCGTCACCCACGAGGCCCACGACGGCGTCGTAAGTGATGTTCTCGTCGTGCTCGCCCACCTCGGCCTTCGCCGACGGCGTGAAGATGGCTTCCTGCAGCCGCGACCCGTCAACGAGGCCGGCGGGCAGCGGGATGCCGCACACGGTGCCCGACTCGCGGTACTCCAGGAGCCCGGTGCCGGTGAGGTAGCCGCGCGCGATGCATTCGACCGGGAACATGTCCAGTTTCTTGCAGATCATCGCCCGGCCCTCGACGGCGGCGGGAACGCCGCCGTCGGCCGTGGAGGCGAGGACGTGGTGTGCGACGCCGAGCTGGTCGAACCACCACAGGCTCAGCTGGGTGAGGATGCGGCCCTTGTCCGGGATCTCGCTGGCCAGGACGTGGTCGAAGGCGCTGATCCGGTCGCTGGCCACCACCAGGACGCAGTCCTGGCCGAAGCGTTCCGTGACGGCCGGGTCCGCGGGGACGTAGAGGTCGCGGACCTTGCCGGAGTAGACGTGCCGCCAGCCCGGCAGGTCCTGCGTGGCGGTGTCGAGTCCGCCCTTGGGCAGGGTCTCCGGCGTGGTGTCGGGAGTCGGGGCTGCGGGTTCGGTCACGTTCACGCCTTCGCTTTCGACGCGGCGGGGGTTCCCGGCGAGGCTACCCGGATTTGACCGCGGGCGGCCTTGCCGCCGATGTCGGTGCGGAACTGGCTGCCGTCCAGCTGGACGAGTTCGACGCCGTCGTACGCCCGCTCACGGGCCTCCACGAGGTCCGTTCCGAGCGCCACGACGGCCAGGACGCGGCCGCCGGCCGAGACCACCTTGCCTTCGCCGTCGAGCTTGGTGCCGGCGTGGATCACGTGGACGCCGTCCAGGGCGTCGACCTTCTTCAGGCCCCGGATGCGGTCGCCCGTGCGCGGGGTGTCGGGGTAGTTTTCTGCTGCCACGACGACGGCGACCGCCGTGTCCTTGGACCAGCGCAGCGGCTCCACCTTGTCCAGTTCGCCTTTGGCGGCGGCCATGAGGAGCCCGCCGAGGGGGGTTTTGAGCCGGGCGAGGACGGCCTGGGTTTCGGGGTCGCCGAACCGGACGTTGAATTCGATGACCCGCGTGCCACGCGAGGTCAGGGCGAGGCCGACGAAGAGGACGCCGACGAACGGGGTGCCGCGGTGCGCCATCTGGTTGACCGTGGGCTGGGCGACGCGGTCGATCACTTCCTGCACGAGGCCTTCGGGGGCCCATTCCAGGGGTGTGTACGCGCCCATGCCGCCGGTGTTGGGGCCTTCGTCGTTGTCGAAGATGCGCTTGAAGTCCTGCGCCGGGGACAGGGCCACGGTGTTGCTGCCGTCGCAAAGGACGAACATGGAGACCTCGGGTCCGTCCAGGAACTCCTCGATCACCACGGTGCCGCCCGCGTCGAAGCACGTCTGGGCGTGCGCCAGGGCCTCGTCGCGGTGGTTGGTGACGACGACGCCCTTGCCGGCGGCGAGCCCGTCGTCCTTGACGACGTAGGGGGCGCCGAAGGTATCGAGGGCGTCGGCGGCTTCCCCGGCGTTGGAGGCAACGCGGGCCATTGCCGTGGGCACGCCGGCCTCGGCCATGACTTCCTTGGCGAAGGCCTTGGACGCTTCCAGCTGGGCCGCGGCCTTGCTGGGGCCGAAGACCGGGACGCCGGCGGCGCGGACGGCGTCGGACACGCCCGCGGCGAGGGGCGCCTCCGGACCGACCACCACCAGGTCCGCGGTGAGCTTGACGGCGAGCGCGGCGACGGCGTCGGGATCGTTCGCGTCGATCGCATATGTGGGGACCAGCGCGCTGATGCCCGCGTTGCCCGGGGCCGCGTGGACCTCGGAAACGTTGGGGTCTGCAAGCAAGGATCGGACAATGGCGTGTTCGCGGCCGCCGGGGCCGATGACAAGTACCTTCACAGTCTCCAAGGGTACGTGGTGCACCCCGCAGGCTCCTAAGCTGTGTCGGCCGCTGGACATGCTCAATTTTCGCGGCGGGGCAGTCGCGGGCGCCGGGCAATCCGCGGCTCGGCACTCCCGGGCGCCGGGGAATCCGCGGGACATGCCCAGTCCCGGCCGCGGCCACTGGACACAATGCCATCATGTCCATGCCTGCGCCCCAAGGCTGGACATGTCCCCTGGGCACGCGGAACATGTCCATGCCCGGGTCCCAAGGCTGGGCATGTCCCCTGGGCACGCGGAGCATGTCCACTCCTGGGTTCCGGCGGAGAGCATGTCCACGTGGGGATCGGCCCCGGCGCCGGACAATCCGCCGGGCGTGCGGCTACGAATGGCCTGTATGAACAAGCCCAGCATGAAGCCCAGCAAGCGGTCCCGCGGCGCCACAGCCCTGGCCGCGGTGGCCGGAGTGGCTGCGGCCGCCGTCGTCCTGTCCGTCGCGGAACTGATCGGCGCCTTCTTCACCACGCGGGCCACCCCCCTGATTGCGCTGGGCTCCACGTTCATCGACTTCACGCCGCTATGGATGAAGAACTTTGCCGTTGAAACGTTCGGCACCAACGACAAGGCCGCGCTGTTCGTCGGCATGGCGGTCACGATCCTGCTCCTCGCGTGCGTGCTCGGCATCGTCGCGTACCGGAGATGGGCCCTGGGTGTGGCCGGCGTGGTGCTGATGGGAGTCGTGATCGTCGGCAGTGTAGTGACCCGGGCCAGCGTCAAGCCGGTCGACGCCATTCCTTCCCTGATCGGTACCGTGGCCGGGCTGGTGGTGCTGCGGCTCCTGGTCACCCGGCTGTGGCGGATGCAGGAATGGCCGGACCGGGCGGCCGACGTCGCCGCGAAGGAACCCGAGCGCCCGGCGACCACCCGGCGCGCGTTCTTCGCCGCCGCCGGCATCACCGCGGCCGCCTCGGCCGTTGCCGCCACCGGCGGGCGTCTGCTCAGCGCGGCCCGCAGCAACGTGGCTGCGGCCCGCGAATCGCTGCAGCTGCCCGCGCCCGCCAGGCCCGCCCCCGCGGTCCCGGCCGGTGTCCAGTCCAGCGCGCCCGGCGTCACGCCGTGGCTGACCCCGAACAAGGACTTTTACCGGATCGACACGGCCCTGAGTGTGCCGGAGATCAGCGCCCAGGACTGGGAACTGCGCATCCACGGCTTGGTGGAACAGGAGGTTCGGCTCACCTTCCAGGACTTGCTCGACGCCCAGCTCATCGAATCCCATGTGTCCCTGACCTGCGTGTCCAACCCGGTCGGCGGCAACTTGGCCGGCAACGCCAAATGGCTGGGCATGCCCATCCGCGATGCCCTGAAGCTGGCCCGCCCCACCCAGGGCGCGGACATGGTGCTCTCCACCTCCATTGACGGCTTCAGCGCCTCCACGCCCCTGGAGGTCCTCCAGGACGGCCGGGACGCGATTCTGGCGATCGGCATGAACGGCGAGCCGCTCCCGCTCGAACACGGCTACCCGGTGCGGATGGTGGTTCCCGGCCTGTACGGCTTCGTCTCCGCCACCAAGTGGGTGGTGGACCTCGAGGTGACCCGGTTCGCGGACAGCAAGTCGTACTGGACCCAGCGCGGCTGGTCCGAACGCGGCCCGATCAAGACCATGGCGCGGGTTGAGGTGCCCAAGTCCTTCGCCAAGGTCCCCGCCGGGAAGGTCGCAATCGGCGGCACCGCGTGGGCCCAGACCCGCGGGATCACCAAGGTCGAGGTGCAGATCGACAGCGGCCCTTGGACCGAGGCAGTGCTCTCCGACGAGGCCTCCCTCATCACGTGGCGGCAGTGGTCCCTCGACTGGGATGCCACGCCGGGCCCGCACTACATCAAGGTCCGCGCCACGGACGGCACCGGCGAGGTCCAGACGGACAAGCGGGCGGATCCGGTCCCGGACGGCGCCTCCGGCTGGCAGTCGGTGATGGTGACCGTGGAATAACCGGGGTATCCGCACCGGGCACCATAGACTTGCTGCATGGCTTTGAACCCGCATGCAACATTCACAGTCGACTCCGCCGTCGAACTGGCAGTCATCGAACGCAGCGGCTTCGTGGAGTCCCGCCACATCGGCTCGGCCGTGGTGCTGGCCGCGGACGGCACAGTAGTGATCGAGCTCGGCGATGTGAACGCCCCGATCTTTGCCCGGTCCACGCTCAAACCCTTGCAGGCCCTGGCCTCGATGCAGTCCGGCGTGCCCCTGCGCGGCGCCCAGGTGGCCATCGCGTGCGGCAGCCACGTCGGATCCCTGGACCACATGGACGTGGTCGAGGGCATGCTCAAGGCGGCCGGGGCCAAGGAAGACCAGCTGCAGTGCCCGGCCGACTGGCCCCAGGATGAGACCGCCCGGAACTGGCTGGTCCAGACCGAGCGCGGCAAGTCCCGGCTTGCCTTCAACTGCTCGGGCAAACACGCAGCGTTCCTTTGGGCGTGCACGGAAAACGGCTGGGACAAGAACAGCTATCTTGAACCCAACCACCCGCTGCAGCAGCGCATCCGCTCCGTGATCGAGGAGTACTGCGGCGAACGCATCACCCACTTGGGCATCGACGGCTGCGGCGCGCCGGTTGCCGCCGTCTCCCTGATCGGCCTGGCCCGGGCCTACTCGAAGCTGGCCAAGGCCCCGGGCGACAAGAACTCAAACGCGCGGGCCGCCACGATTGCCACATCCATGCTCGACTACCCGTGGGCCGTCCAGGGGCGCGGGCAGGCCAACACGATCGTCATGGACGAACTCGGCATCCTGGCCAAGATCGGCGCCGAGGGCGTGCTGGTCATGGCCACCCGCCAGGGCGTCTCGGTTGCCATCAAGATGCTCGACGGCAACATCCGGGCCACCACGCTGGTCGGGCTGACGCTCCTCGCGGCCTCCGGCGCCGTAGAAATCCCTGAAGTGTCCAGTGTCCTGGACAAGGTGGTGGACCCGGTACTGGGCGGGGGACGCCCGGTTGGCAAGATCCGGCTGGGGCGGCCCGTCGCGGCACTGCTGGACTAGGGCTGGAGGTAGGAAAGTGGCTGTATCGCGCCGTCGAATCGCCGTGGACGAGGGCCGCGCGGCGCTCGCCGCATGGCAGGACGCCACCGCGCCTGCGCCAGGATCCGAAGTGCCGGCTGCCGAAGGCCCCGGCGCCGGAGGAACCAGCGCCGTCCCGCGCAACACGATCGCGACGGCGGTGCGCTACTCCCTGGAGGAAGTCACCGCGCGGGCGCCCGGCAACTCCGTGGAGGTGCGCGTCCCGCCGTTCGGCGTCACGCAGTGCGTGGAGGGCCCGCGGCACACGCGCGGCACCCCGCCGAACGTCATCGAGTGCGACGCCGCCACCTGGCTGGCGATGGTCAGCGGGTCATTGAGCTGGGCAGACGCCGTCGCGGCCGGCCGTGTTGCCGCCTCGGGACTGCGCGCGGACCTGTCCGCCCTACTGCCCCTTTAGCAACCCCTAGCCGCGTAGGCAGGTCCCACCAGCCGGGGCGGCGCCTCAGCCGCGCCCGATGAACGGCATGCCCGCAGCTGTCACCACGAGGGATCCCACGTTGGCCGACGCCGGCATCCCGGCCATCAGCAGCACGGCCCGGGCGGCGTCCTGCACCGCAAATGTCGGCTCGGCCCGCAGGCTCCCGTCTGCCTGCACGGCCCCGGAGCCGACGCCGATCTCCTCCATGAGATCAGTTGCCGCGTTGCCGATGTCGATTTGTCCGCAGGTGATGCCGAACCCGCGTCCGTCCAGGTCAATGCTTTTGGTCAGCCCCGTGATCGCGTGCTTGGTCACCGTGTAGGCCACCGTCCGCGGCCGGGGCGAATGCGCAGCGATCGAACCGTTGTTGATGATCCGTCCGCCCTGGGGCGACTGCGCCTTCATGGCCCGGACGGCGGCCGCGGCGCAGAGGAGGGATCCTGTGAGGTTCACGGCCACGGTCGCGTCCCAGTCCTCCATGGTGATCTCGTCCACCGCGGCGGCGGGGCCAAACACGCCGGCGTTGTTGAAGAGCAAGTCCACCCTTTCCCACTGCCCCAGCGCCGCGGCGAAGAGCCGCTCGACGTCGGCGGGGACGGTGACATCGCACGGGACCGCGAGCGCCTGGCGGTGGCCGGCCGCGGTCTCGAGCAGCGGCTCTTCCCGCCTCCCCGCCAGGACCACCCGGTAGCCCTCGGCCAGCATGAGCCGGGCCACCGCACGGCCGATGCCGGAACCGGCTCCGGTGACGACGGCCACCCTTCCGGGGGTGTGGTGCTGGCTCATGGGGTCCTCCTCGACGGTTACGCGGCTGCCCGGCCAGCGTACCGCCGAGACGGCACATCACGGCAGTGTTTCGCGCCCGGACCACCGCGAACTCTCAACTCGGGAGGCGCCCGGCGCGGGAATATCGGCAGGGCAACTGCCGCCCGGAGGGTCAGTGGCGGGCCCGCGCCCTCTTTCCCGCTGCCAATGAGCCCCCCGTTGCGGACGTTGGGCGCCCGGCACCGCCGAGCCGCCCCCTGATCACCCGGGCGGACGATCCGGGCACGGCGGCCCGGCCATCGGCGCTGCGGTCCCTGATCAGGCCGGTTCCGGCGATCTCCCTCGCCTGGGCGACGCCGGCAACGGCTGCTTTCTTGTTGGGAAACGTTACTGAAACCGCCATCAGTTGCCCTGCCCCGTCCATCATCCGAATGCGGTAGCCGCCGTCGGGCGCGTCCACGAGCTCAAAATACCCCGCCATTGCACACTCCTCGTTCCTCGTATCCCCCGCCGGGATATTAGTAAGTGTACTTACTTGACGGTGCCGCGAAAGTGCTGAAGGTCCCGCCCTTCGCCCGCCGGCGGCCGGGACAGGGCCGCGGGGACAAGTCACGGGCGGGGGTCTGGGGCGCGCATTACCGGCGCGGGGCGGGGCCTGGGCGGGGCGATCTGCCGGGCCGGGGAGGCAACCCGCCCGCGCCCGCAGCCAGCGGGGTGTCGCTGCGGCGGACGCCATCTTCATGCAGTTCCAGCGCGCTCATCACGAGGGCGAAGTGGCTGAAGGCCTGCGGCGTGTTGCCCAGCTGCCGGCCGGCCTCGACGCCCCACTCCTCGCTGAGGAGTCCGACGTCGTTGCGCAGCGCCAGCAGGCGCTCGAACAGTTCCCCGGCCTCGTGGCGCCGGCCCGCCCCGATCAGGGCCTCCACCAGCCAGAAGGAGCATGCCAGGAACACCCCCTCCTCACCGGGAAGCCCGTCATCGCTCTGCGCCGGCAGGTAGCGGCGCAGGAAGCCGTCATGCGTCAACTCACGCTGGACAGCGTCGATGGTTCCGATGATGCGGGGATCATCCGGCGGGAGGAAGCCCACCCTGGGCAGCAGCAGGAGGCTTGCGTCCAGCTCGGGCCGCCCGTAGGACTGCACGAACGTGTTGCGTTCGGCGTCAAACCCGTTGGCCATGATCTCGGCGTGGATGGTGTCGCGCAGCTCCTCCCAACGGTCCGCCGGGCCGGTCAGGCCGAAGTCCCGGACCCCCTTGACCATACGATCCGCCGCCACCCAGGCCATCACCTTGGAGTGAGTGAAATGGCATTGCGGGCCGCGCATTTCCCACAGCCCGTTGTCCGGCTGGCTCCAGGCTGTCTCGAGATGTTCCATGAGGGCCACCTGGACATCCCAGGCGCCGTCGGTGTGTTTGAGGAGTGAATTCCGCGTCAGGGACAGGCAATCGAGCACCTCGCCCCAGACGTCGAGCTGCAGCTGGCCGGCCGCGCCGTTCCCGGTACGCACCGGGGCGGAGTTTTCATAGCCTTTCAGCCACGGCAGTTCAAGCTCCGGCAGCCGGCGTTCGCCGTGGAGGCCGTACATGATCTGCAGATCTGCCGGGTCCCCGGCTACGGCGCGGAGCAGCCAGTCGCGCCACGCGCCGGCTTCCTCCGTGTAGCCCGCGGCCAGCAGCGCCTGCAGTGTGAGGGTGGCGTCGCGCAGCCAGCAGAAGCGATAGTCCCAGTTCCGGGTGCCGCCGATCTCCTCCGGCAAGGACGTCGTGACCGCGGCCACGATGCCCCCGGTGGGGGCGAAGGTCAAGGCCTTGAGCGTGATCAGCGAGCGCTGGACCGCGTCACGGTGCGGCCCGGTGACCGTGCACTTCGCCGACCAGCCAAGCCAGAACTCCTCGGTGGACGCCAGGACCGCCTCCGGGTTCACGGAGCGGGGCCGGCGGAGGTGGCTGGGGCTCCATGTCAGCGCGAAGGGCACACGGTCCCCGGCCGTGACCGTGAAGTCGCTGATGGTGTGCATCCGCTCGCCGCGCAGCGGCGCCTCGGTCACCAGATAGGCCGCGTCGGGCCCGGCGACGGCGTGGATCCCGCGCTCATCGTGGCGGACCCACGGCACAATATGGCCGTAGTCGAACCGGAGAGCCAGTTCGCCGCGCATCCGCACCGTGCCGCGGACACCGACCACGATCCGCACGATATCCGCCACTTCGTCGCGGGGTGGCATGAAGTCAATGATCCTGACCGTGCCCTCGGGCAGGTCCCACTCGGTTTCCAGGATCAGCGTGCCCTCGCGGTAGCGGCGCCGCGTGCATTCGCCGCCGCCTACCGGCGCCAGCAGCCACCGGCCGGCCGCGGGCGTATCGAGGAGCGCGCTGAAACAGGCCGGTGAGTCGAAGCGTGGCAGGCATAGCCAGTCGATGGAACCTTCGGTGCTGATCAGGGCCGCGGTGTGCAGATCCCCGACCATTGCGTAATCCTCGATGCGTGCCATGACACTTACAGTGCCACAGCACCGTCCCACCCGGCACGCGGACGGCACCGAGAAGGCGGCGCGCAGGGACGGCGCACGGGACTGGCCGCAGGACTAGGATCCATCATTGGGAGAAAGGGGCCGGGCATGGCAGAACACGCAGGCGCCGGCCACGAAGCCGCTCTGCGGATCGGCACATCAGGCTGGAGCTATGACCACTGGGAAGGGGTCCTCTATCCGCCAGGGCTGCCGGCCCGGGACAGGCTGGCACACTACGCGGCACGCTTCGACACCGTGGAACTAAACGCCAGCTTCTACCGCTGGCCCAGGGAGGACTCGTTTGCCGGATGGCGGCGCCGCCTGCCCGAAGGTTTCGCCCTGTCCGTCAAGGCGCCCCGGGGCCTAACCCACGGCAAGAAGCTCTACGCCCCGGAGGCCTGGGTGGACCGGATCACCCGGTGCTGGCACGAACTCGGCGACAAGCGGGCCGTGCTGCTCGTCCAGCTGCCCCCGGACTTCGCGCGGGACGACGCCCGGCTGGACTACTTCCTGGCGGCACTGCCCGGGTGGATCCGTGTCAGCGTGGAGTTCCGCCATCCGAGCTGGGGCGACGCCGGCGTGTACGCCCTGCTGGAACGTCACGGCGCGGCCTACTGCATCATGAGCGGCGCGGGGCTCCCATGCGTCCTGCGCGCGACCGCACCGTTCGTCTACGTCCGGCTGCACGGCCCGGACCGCGATGTCCTGTACGGCGGATCGTATCCGGACGAGGACCTGCTCTGGTGGGCCGCGCGGATCCGTGAATGGCGGGCGGCCGGCAAGGACGTCTTCGCCTATTTCAACAACGACGGCGGCGGCGACGCCGTCCGCAACGCCACCGCGCTGCGCCGGCTGCTGGACGGGCCGCCGCCCTGGTAATCCGGTGTCACGGGCGCCTCTGCCGGGACCCCGCCGGCACTGCCGGAGCCCGGCACTGTGGGAGAGTGGAGGCATGGAATTGGCGTCGCAACCAGCGCAGCAGCTGCCCGTGTCAGGCAACAGGGCCTTCCGGCTCGCCCATTGGGTGTCGGACACCGTCAACGGGGTCCGGCTCAAGACGGCCCGGCGCTGGAAGTTCAGCCCGCAGACCGTCGGCTATCAGGGCTACGGCTCGACCGAGTGGGTCAGGGTCCTGGGCCGCGTGGTCCTCACCAGCATGCCCGTGCCCGGCAGCAAGGCGGAGCGGCTGGCCCTGAACGGGAACCAGAACGTCCGCGGCTGGCGCGCCTTCACGAGTGTCCCAGTCCAGTTCACCGAGGTGGAAATCCAGATCGGCGGCGTCACGACGCGCGTGCATACGGACCGCGGCGGCCTGGTAGACACCCTGGTTCACGTGGCGTTGACCCCGGGCTGGCATACGGCCGTGCTGCGGGCCGAAGGAACGGAACCGGTCGAGGCCAGGATCTTCGTGATCTCCCCCGACACCAAACTGGGTATTGTCTCGGACATTGACGACACCATCATGGTCACGGCCCTCCCCCGGCCTTTCCTGGCGCTGTGGAACACCTTCGTCCTGAACGAACGCGCCCGGATGGCGACCCCTGGCATGGCCGTCCTGATGGATCGGCTCAAGGTGGAGCACCCGGAGGCGCCGGTGATCTACCTGTCCACCGGGCCGTGGAACGCAGCGCCCACCCTGGGCCGCTTCATCGCCCGGAACCTCTATCCCTCGGGCGCGCTGCTGCTCACGGACTGGGGACTGACCCATGACCGCTGGTTCCGCAGCGGCCAGGAACACAAACGGCGGAACCTTGAGCTGCTGGCCCAGGAGTTCCCGAACATGCGCTGGCTGCTGTTCGGCGACAACGGTCAGCACGACGAGGAGATTTACTCCGGCTTCGCGCAGAAGCACCCGGACCAGGTCGCCGCGATCGGCATCCGGCAACTCTCGGCCAGCGAGGCCGTCTTCGCCGGCGGCCACTCCGACACCGGAGACCACTCGGAGTCCTCCGTCCCGTGGTTCTATTCGCCCGACGGCGCGGGACTGGCCAAGGGCCTGCAGGACCTGGATCTGCTCTAAGTTGGCCCTGCTGTAGGGGCGTCAGCCTGCCGGACGCGGCTCTCCGACGTCGGCGGTTCCGTCCTGCTCTGCTGCGCCGGTGGCGCTGTCGGGCTGCGCGGCGGGCGCCGCGCCCCGGGCCGCAAGGACCTCCTGGAGCCAGTAGTAGGAGGCCTTCGGCGTGCGGACCTGGGTATCGAAATCGACGTGCACCAGACCGAACGGCTGCTTGTACCCGGCGGACCACTCGAAGTTGTCCATGAAGGACCACACATAGTAGCCGCGAAGGTCGATGGCCTCGGCGGCACCGCCGGGACGTGTCGCTTCCAGGGCCGTGCCGATATGGTCCGCGAGGTAACGCAGGCGCCGTTCGTCCGGGATCATCCGGCTCTCCGTCCCGACACGCTGGACCACGACGTCCTCGAAACTGGCCCCGCCCTCGGTGATGTAGACCGGGGGCAGATCCGGGTAGCGGTCGGCCATCTCGGCCAGGGCGACGGACATATATTCGGGCTTGACCGGCCAGCCGTAGGCCGTGGTCTCGGTGTCCGGGAACGGCGCGATGTGGAAGGGCGCACCGGGTGTCCCGCTGAGGTCATCGCCCATGGCCTCGGCCATGCCCGGCGGCACGGTCCCCTCACCCGGACCCGCCCCGACGCGGGTGGGCATGTAATAGTTCAGGCCATAGAAATCCAGGGGCTGGGAGATCAGCTCCATGTCTTCGCTGGAGGGGCTGAAAGAAGATGAAAAGAACGTGGCTGCCCGGATCACGTCGGGATACTTGCCGAGCAGCACGGGATCGGAGTAGAGCCGGTTCTGCGCCACGTCCATGAGCCCGGCGCTGACCTTGTCCAGCGGGTTCGCCGTGGCCGGGACCATCGGTGAGTAGACGTTGGTGATGCCGATTTCGCCCGGTACCTTGGCTGCACGCAGCGCCTGGAGCGCCAGGCCGTGGCCCAGCAGTTGGTGGTGCACGGTGGGGAGGGCCTTGAGCATGAGCGCCTCGCCGGGCGCGTGCATGCCCAGGGCATAGCCGTTAGTGGTCACTGTGGCGGGCTCGTTGACAGTCACCCAGCGGGTCACCCGGTCCCCGAAAGCAGCCGCGGCGATGGCGGCGAAGTCCCCCAGCCGGTAGGCCGTGTCCCGGTTCATCCAGCCGCCGGCCTCATCCAGGGGCAACGGGGTGTCCCAGTGGTACAGCGTGGCCATGGGGGAAATGCCGTTGGCGAGCAACAGGTCAATCAGCCGGTCGTAAAAGTCCAGTCCGGCGGGGTTCGCGGGCCCGCTCCCGCCGGGCTGGATCCTCGACCAGGACAGCGAAAACCGGTACGAATCGATCCCCAGGTCCTTCATCAGTGCCACGTCCTCGGGCATCCGGTGGTAGTGGTCGCAGGAAACGGCCGGGCTCTGGTCCTCCACGATCGAACCCGGTTTCGCGGCGAAAAGATCCCATCCGGAGGGACCCCGGYCGTCTTCATCGAGCGCACCCTCGATCTGGAAGGCCGAAGTCGCCACACCCAGGGTGAAGCCGGGCGGAAGAAGGGAAGCCAGATCCTTGGCGGAAGCGTTCATCGACGGGGACCTCTATGTAGTTCGGCGGTTGGTTGACTGATCTTAAGCTCCCGCGGGGGTGAACGCCACGAACCGGGCCGTTTGACGGACGCGATGCCAACGGCCACTGTTGGTCGGTGCACGTGAAAATTGAACAAGGCGCCCACCGCCGGCCGCCGTCGGCGCCGCCCAGCCCCGGCCGGCAGGCGGCAGCCCTCCTCTGCTTCCTGGCGGTCTCCCATGGGGTGTCCTTCGTGGCGTCGCTGGCCATCATCGACAACGCCGGCGGCTGGTACGCCGCGGCAGACAAGGCACCCTGGACTCCACCGGGCTGGGCCTTCGGAGCGGTCTGGACGGTGCTCTATACGACCATGGCAGTGGCGGCGTGGCTGGTCTGGCGCCGGGGAACGGGACTTCCCTCCGGGCGCAGCCGGGGAGCCATGACCGTCTACGGCATCCTGCTGCTCGTGAACCTCGCCTGGGCGCCCCTGTTCTTTGGCATGTATCCCATGGTCGGCGGGGCCGCGCTCTGGCTGGCCCTGCTGCTCATCGCCGTCCATGCCGTGGCCGCGGCCGCCACCGTGGTCCGGTTCGGCCTCATCAGCCGGGCGGCGGGCCTGCTCATGCTGCCGTACGTCTCCTGGATCGTGTTCTCGCTGAGCTTGAACGCCTACGCGGCCGCCAGCAACTGATCCCCTGACCTCGATCCGGTTTCCGCGCCCCGGCGGTCCCGGCCGTTCGGGACGGCTTGATCGGGCGTGCGGCCGCTGAGGGCGCTAGTCCTGGCTGGCGTCGGCGGCGGACAGCGTTCCGGTGATCTGTTCGCCCGGAATCCGGGCCGTCCGCCAGGTGTCCAGCGCAATGACGGCGCCCAGAATGACGAGCGAGATCGAGAAGGCGCCCAGGGCGTCGGTCATCCAGTGGTAGCCGAGGTAGAGCCGGCTGACGGCGGCGAAGAAGATGCCGATCCCCGCCACAATGAAGGCGATGACGGCGGACATGGGGTTCTTCCGGCGCGAAAAGACCAGGTACGTGGTGACCAGCAGGAAATCGCAGGCGCCCAGGACGTGGCCGGAAGGAAACGAGAAGGTGGTGTCGGCACCGAAGAGCATGAGGTCTATCGGGGGCCGGTGGCGTTCGACGATGTGGCCGATGACCTGTGCCAGGATGACGCCGGTCAGCATGGCGCCGGCCAGCAGGATCGGCCGCCAGGCGTGCTTGGCGAGCAGGCCCCAGGCCACTGTCACGATGAGGACGATGATTGGCAGGCCGATGGGACCGAAGATGATCGCAAGGATGATCATGATGGTGGTGGTGGGTTCCCCGCGCAGGGTCAGGAGCCAGGACCGGACGGGCTCGTCCGCCGCCGAGATGCCGCCGTGCTGCAGGACACCGGCCAGGATTACCGCGAACAGCACGGCGCCCGCGATCATCAGGACGACGGCAGTGCGGTAGAGGTTCCGGCGCGCCGTCACGTTCATGTAGCGCTCCTCCACGACGAATTTATCGTGGAAGGTCCGCCACCGACCCTGCGGTTTGCCTGTCTGAGCCTGTGCCATGTCTCCGTGCCGCCTTTGCGCCGTGTTGTGGATAGTCCCCGCTGATGATTATCCCCTGTTATCTGCGCGGCGGTGGGCCCATGGGCGGCCGGGCGTCCCGCGCGGGGGTCCGGCCCGGCGGCCGGGTTGCGTAATCTGCCGGCTGGAGGGGGCGGGGCCTTGCTGTGAGCCGCCTCACAGGGTAGCCTCCAAATCAACTTGTGATGCTTATTAAGCAACTCTTGCGGAATCAATGACGAGCTGGATGGAGAACAACATGGTCGAGGAACAGCCTGCCGGCGCCCGCGCGGGGCGGAACCGCGGCAAGGTCACCGACGTAGAGACCTACGGCATTGAACGGATACCGGAGAAGGACCGCAATGCCAGCGCCTTTGACTTGTTCAGGGTTTCGTTTGGCGGGGCCAACACTTTTGCCACGGCCTTCCTGGGCGCATTCCCGATCCTGTTCGGCCTGTCATTCTGGCAGGGGCTCGCCGCAACGGTAACGGGCCTGGTTGTCGGCGCCCTCCTGCTGGCACCCATGGCCGTCTTCGGCCCCACGAACGGGACCAACAACGCAGTGTCCTCCTCCGCCCACCTGGGCGTGCACGGCCGCGTGGTCGGATCGTTCCTGTCGTTGCTGACCGCGTTGGCATTTTTCTCCATCTCGGTCTGGAGCTCCGGCGATGCCCTGGTCGGCGGGCTGAACCGGCTGGTTGGCCTGCCGCAGGACATGGGCTCGTTCGCCGTCGCCTACGGTCTCTTCGGTGGACTCGTCCTGGTGGTCTGCGTCTACGGGTTCAAGTTCATGCTGCTGGTGAACAAGATTGCCGTCACCGCGGCCACCCTGCTGTTCGTTGTCGGCTTCATCGCCTTCGCGGGCGACCTCAACCTGAACTTTGCGGGAGCCTTCGGAACCGGATTCGACGGCGTCGGCATCGCAGGATTCATCCCGGCGTTCATCGGCGCGGCCCTGATCGTCATGTCCAACCCCATCTCCTTCGGCGCGTTCCTGGGCGACTGGGCGCGCTACATCCCCACCGCCACGCCGAAGCGCAAGGTCATGGGTGCGGCGCTGCTGGCCCAGTTGGCCACGCTGATTCCGTTCGTCTTCGGCCTGGCCACGGCGTCCATCATCGCCACCAAGGCGCCGGAATTCATGGACCCGGCGGCGCCGAACTACGTCGGCGGGCTGTTGGCGATCTCCCCCGCCTGGTACTTCATCCCGCTCTGCGCCATCGCCCTGATCGGCGGCATGTCCACCGGGGCGTCATCGCTGTACGGGACCGGCCTTGACTTCAGCAGCGTCTTCCCGAGGTTCAACCGGGTCCAGGCCACCCTGTTCATCGGGATCCTGGCGATCGCCTTCATCTTCGCCGGCCGCTTCGCCTTCAACCTCGTCCAGAGCATTTCCACGTTCGCCACCCTGATCGTGACCTGCACCGCGCCGTGGATGGTGGTGATGATGATCGGTTTCATCACCCGCCGCGGCTGGTACGACGCCGATGCCCTCCAGGTATTCAACCGGCGCCAGACCGGGGGACGGTACTGGTTCAACCACGGCTGGAACCTGCGCGGCATGACTGCCTGGCTGGTCAGCGCCGCGGCCGGACTGAGTCTGGTGAACATGCCCGGCCAGTTCCAGGGACCCCTGGGCAACCTGGCGGGCGGCGTGGACATCAGCCTGCCGGCATCGCTGGCGCTTGCAGCCGTCCTCTACCTCGGGCTGCTCTGGATCTTCCCCGAGCCGCGCGGAGTGTTCCCGGCCGCCGGGCCGCGCTGGATCCCCTCGAAGGAAACCCCGGTGCCGCCGGTCATTGATGCGGCTGGAAACACCGTCACTGCCGGAACGCCGGAGGCAGCCGCGCCGGGCCTGCCCGGGGACCGGGACACCGAACTGGTGGGCCAGCGGTGACGTGGTTCGATCTCAGCGTTCCGCTCCGCACCGGAATGCCTGTCTACCCCGGAGACCCTGAGGTCCGGATCGCATCGGCACTGACCGCGGCGGCCGACKGCGCCAACGTTCTCTCGCTC
Source organism: Arthrobacter sp. P1_C12_2 (assembly GCF_056406415.1). Taxonomy (NCBI): domain Bacteria; kingdom Bacillati; phylum Actinomycetota; class Actinomycetes; order Micrococcales; family Micrococcaceae; genus Arthrobacter; species Arthrobacter sp. P1_C12_2. Next base: position 105,300 of record NZ_JBFUAF010000001.1, read on the forward strand.
GGACTGGGCTCCCATTCGGGCACCCACGCCGATGCACCCCTGCATGTGGGCGACGGCTGGGCCGCCCTGGACGAACTGCCGCTGTCCCTCTTCGGCGGCATCGCCGAAATCGTGGACGTCCGGAGTGTGGCCCGCGGCGGCGCCATCACCGCCGCGCAGCTGGCAGGGATCGCCCCGGCGGACTCCGCCGGGGATCCCGGAAATCCTGGATATCAGGACAATCCAGAGAAAATCCTGCTGCTGCACACCGGCTGCGCCGCGGCATGGGGAACCGAGGAGTACCTCAAGCACCCGTGGCTCGAGGCTGCTGCGGCGCAACTGATCGTGGACCGCGGCTACCGCGCCGTAGGCCTGGATGCCCTCAGCGTGGATCCCAGCTCCCCGGTCGCTGCGGACGGCAGCCCGGCCGACGGCGGTTTTCCTGCCCACGCCATCCTGGCTGGAAACGGCTGCATCATCGTAGAGAACCTCACCGGACTGGAGCAGGTCCAGCGGGCCACGGACACAGGCTCCGACGTCGAGCTCTTCCTCTTTCCCCTCAATATCCCCGGGGCGGACGGTGCCCCGATCCGGGCCGTGGGCCGGCCGTTGGCGGCCCCGGAGCTGCAGTCGACAACGCTGCAGCCGGCTGCGCTGCAGTCCACAATGCCCGGCGCCCTCAGCCGCGAAGAGGTACAGGATGCGGCAGACCGCCTGGTCGCCGCCTTCGCCGCCACGGACACCGAGGCCTACTTTGCAGCCTTCAGCCCCCAGGCGACCTTCATCTTCCATCCAGAGGCCCAGCGCCTTGGTTCCCGCTCCGCCTACCGCACTCTCTGGGACAGCTGGCTCGCCGACGGCTGGCGTGTGCTCGAATGCCGCAGCAGCGAGCAGGATATCCAGCTCCTGGGGGCTACCGCGGTGTTTTCGCACCGCGTGGCCACGACAGTCCAGGTTGACCGGGACGGTGGCCGCGATTGCAGCGATGAACGGGAGACCATCATCTTCTCCCGGGCCCCCGACGGCGGCATCGTTTGCGTCCACGAGCACCTCTCGGCCTGCCCACAGTGATCCGGGTGACCAGACTCACGGGGACCGCCGCGCCTGGATGGATCTGCAGGTCAACCGCCGGGGCCGCAACGTTAGGGCATTTGACGTCCGCACGGCCCCCGCGCCGAGGCGGCGTGGTGATTTGACGGGTCAATAAATATGACGTTACTGTTCCTGAATCCATTGGGGCCGACTAGAAGTACTCCAAGAAAGACAGAGCGATGACCACGATTACCGAGTCCATTGAGATCCAAGTCGACAACCGGCACGTCCTCGACGAACGACTCAACGACGCCGTCCGCGGGCTGCAGCAGCTCGCCATGACCACGGGGACGCACGGCATTCTGCTCACGCGGCACAAGCCGGGCCACTACACCGCGGCCCTCTCCGACCAGGTCCCCTTCGGCATGACCCGCGAGCTCGTTCACTAGCCACCAGCAAACCGGACGCTGAGAGCCGGACTCAAAAGAGCCAGGTCCCGGGCGGCAGAGCATCGACTCGCCGCCCGGGACCTTTTTGGTGTTTCAGGAACCGCCCCCAGCCATGGCCGGGTCACCAGTCATGGCCGGTTTACCAGTCATGGACGGTGCCGTCGACGAGGCGGTTGTAGGGCAGGTAGGCCTGCTGGTAGGGGTAGGCGGCGGCGGCTTCTTCGTTGAATTCGACGCCGATGCCGGGTTTGTCGCCGGGGTGGAGGTAGCCGTCGACGAAGGTCATGGATTGTTCGAAGACCTCGTTGGTCTTATCCGAGTGCTGCATGTATTCCTGGATGCCGTAGTTGTGGATCGCCAGGCCGACGTGCAGCTGCGCGGCGAAGCCGACCGGGGAGATGTCGGTGGGGCCGTGGAAGCCGGACTTGATCTGGTACTGCGCGGCGAAGTCCATTACCTTTTTCAGCGGGCTGATCCCGCCGAAGTGGGTGGACGCGGCCCGGATGTAGTCGATCAGCTGTTCCTTGATCAGGGTCTGGTAGTCGTAGACGGTGTTGAAGATCTCCCCGATCGCCAGCGGGGTGGTGGTGTGGGCCCGGACCAGGCGCAGCGCCTCCTGGTTCTCGGCCGGGGTGCAGTCCTCGAGCCAGAACAGGTCGTAGGGTTCCAGCGCCTTGCCCAGCTTCGCGGCCTGGATCGGGGTCATCCGGTGGTGTCCGTCGTGCAGCAAAGGGATTTCCGGGCCGAACTCGTTCCGGACCGCCTCGAACACGGTGGGCAGGTGGCGGAGGTAGGCGCGGGTGTCCCAGTCCTCCTCCTGCGGGAACGCGCCCCGGCCGGCCGGTTCGTAGTCGTAGCGTTCGCCGGAGGCCTGGGCCTGGGCCGCGACGCCGTAGACGGCCTTGATCCCGGGGACCGCGGTCTGGATCCGGATCGACTTGTAGCCGAGTTCCAGGTGCTCGCGGACCGAGTCGAAGAGCGAGGGCAGGTCCGCGCCGGAGGCGTGCCCGTACGCGCGCAGCCCGTTCCGGGACGCCCCGCCCAGGAGCTGGTAGACCGGCATCCCGGCGAGCTTGCCCTTGATGTCCCACAGGGCCATGTCGACGGCGGCGATCGCGGCCATCGTCACCGGGCCGCGGCGCCAGTACGAGGACCGGTAGAGGAACTGCCAGGTGTCCTCGATCCGGTGCGGGTCCTTGCCGATCAGCAGCTGCGCGACGTGCTCCTTCAAATACGCCGCGACCGCGAGCTCCCGGCCGTTCAGGGTCGCGTCGCCGATCCCGGTCACGCCGTCCTCGGTGGTGATCCGCAGGGTCACGAAGTTCCGGGAGGGGCTGGTGACGAACACTTCAGCGGCAATGATTTTCACAACAGGTCCTTTTCTGGTCTTACGGGGGTGTCTTAGTTGCCCGGCGCCCACGGCGCGGCGCCGGCCGAAACAGTGGGGGCGGGGGCGGGGGCGGAAACAGCGGCCGTCGGCCCGGCTGGCCGCCCGCGGTGGACGTATAGCCGGGGCTCAGCGCTGGGTGGTTCCGCTCGGCGTGGTCCCGAGCAGTGCCAGCTCCGCGCGGCCGGGCAGGCCTTCCCAGTCCCCGGCGGTGCTGACGGCGAAGGCTCCCGCCAGGGCGCCGCGCTGCAGGCGGCCGGCGATGTCGGCGCCGTCGAGCAGGGCGGAAAGGTAGCCGGCGGTGAAGGCGTCCCCGGCCCCCACGGTATCGATGCTGGTCACGGGCACGGCGGGCACTTCCCAGCGCCCGCCGGCGGTGTGGACGCCGGCGCCGGCGGCGCCGCGTTTGACCACGACTTCACGGACCCCGCGCTCCAGCAGTTCGGCGGCCATCGCTGTTTCGGCGCCGTCCGTTCCGGCGTCGGGCTGCGACGTTCTCTCCGGGCCGGCACCCACCGCGGCCGCGACCAGCCCGAGCTCGTCGTCGGAGGCGATCACGATGCTGGCGTGCCGGGCGAGCGGCGTGAGCGCAGCGCGGGCCTCCGCCCGGGTCCAGAGCTTGCTGCGGTAATTGACGTCGAGGGAGACCTCCATGCCTTCAGCGGCGGCGCGCTCGGCCGCGTACTCCACGGCCTTCCGGGCGTCGGGGCTGAGGGCGGCAGTGATGCCGGTCAGATGCAGGATCCGGGCACCGGCCGTCAGGGCACGGTCCAGGTCCTCCCGGCCAAGGGTGGACCCGGCGGACCCGGCGCGGTAGTAGAAGGCACGGGTGACGTCCGCGGTGCGTTGTTCGAGGAACATCACCCCGGTGTTCCGCGCGGCGTCAATCCGGTGCCGCAGCCTGATTCCCTCGGCGCGCAGCTGCCGCAGAATGTACTCCCCATGCGGGTCGGCGCCGACCACCCCGGCCCAGGCGACGCTGTGACCGAGCCGGGCGACCCCGACCGCGACGTTCGATTCGGCCCCGGCCACGTGCATGCCCAGGCTGCCGCCGGCGGACAGCGGACCGGCGGACCGCAGCGAGACCATGGACTCGCCAAAAGTCAGCAGGTCAACGGGCTCCGCGGCCAAAACGGGGCCGACGGCGGCCGTCACCGCAGGCTCTCCGCGCGCGGGCGGCCGAACCCGGCGGCCAGCGCCACGAAACCGCGGGCCCGCTCCCGCATCGGGGCGAGGTCGCCGCCGGAGCCGGCGTCGCCGAACAGCGGTCCGCCGAGCCCCACGGCAATGGCGCCGGCTTCCCAGTAGCCCGCGGCTTCCTCCAACCCGACGCCGCCGACGGCGATGAAAGGGATTCCGGGGAACGGATCGCGGAGCGCCTTGAGGTAGCCCGGCCCGCCGATGGAAGCTGGGAAGAGCTTGATCGCGGTGGCGCCGCGGCGCATGGCTTCGTGGGCCTCGCTGGGGGTCAGCGCACCCGCGAGCACAGGCAGTCCCAGCCGGGCCGATTCGGCGATCGATTCTGCCAGCGACGGGGTCACCATGAACTGGCCGCCCGCGTCGGCGACGCTGGCAACGTCCTGGGCCGTCAGCACCGTTCCGGCGCCGACGAAGCAGCCCGCAGGGGCGGCCGCGCGGACTTCGCTGATCGCCTCGAGGGCCCGCGGCGTGGTGAGCGCGATTTCGACGTACCGGAAGCCCTCCTCCATCGCCGCGAGGGCTGCCTTCGCGGCGGCCGCACCGTCCGTGCCGCGCACGATTGCCACCAGCCGGCTTTCCTGGATGCCGGCCAGCAGCCGTTCGGGCGTCAGGGTGTTCTCCATGTCAGGTTTCTCCTTCGTCGGGGCAAACAGGGCAGCATTTTCCGTTCCGGAGTTCGCCGTTCCGGCGTTTTCCGTTCCGGCGTTTTCCGTTCCGGCGTTTTCCGTTCCGGCGTTTTCCGTTCCGGCGTTTTCCGTTCCGCCGTTTACCGTTCCGGCGTTCACCATTCGGCGAAGGCGCCGTCGGGGTGCCGCCAGACGGGACCCCGCCAGGCATGGCCGCGCTTGTCCGCGGCACGGACCACGGCCTCGTCGATCTCGATGCCCAGGCCCGGGCCGGTGAGCCGTTCGATGTGTCCGTCCACGAACTTCAGCGGGGACTTGTCCACCACGTAGTCCAGGACTTCGGCGCCCTGGTTGTAGTGGATGCCGATGCTTTGTTCCTGGATCAGGAAGTTGGGCGTCGCGAAGCCCACCTGCAGGCAGGCGGCGAGCGCCAGCGGGCCCAGCGGGCAGTGCGGGGCGAGCTGGACCTCGTAGATTTCGGCGAGCGAGGCGATCTTGCGGACCTCGGTAATGCCGCCGGCGTGGGAGAGGTCGGGCTGGGCCACGGCGATGCCGGCCTGCAGCGCGGGCAGAAATTCCTGCCGGCTGTAGAGCCGCTCGCCGGTGGAGACCGGCGTCGTCGTGGAGGAGGTGAACTCGCGCAGCAGGTGCGTGTTTTCCGGAACCACCGGCTCTTCGAGGAAGAAGGGCCGGTACGGCTCCAGCAGTGGCGCTACCCGGCGGGCGTTGGCGAGGCTGAAGCGGCCGTGGAAGTCGACGGCGACATCGCGGTGGTCTCCGAGGACCTCACGGGCCGCGGCCACCCGGCGGACGACGCCGTCGAGCTCGGCCACGGAGGCGATGGGGCTCATCCGGCCGCTGGCGTTCATCTTGACGGCCGTCAGCCCGACCTCCAGCTGTGCACTGATCTGGTCGGCCACCTCATTGGGCTCATCCCCGCCCACCCAGCCGTACATCCGGATCCGGTCCCGGACGTGGCCGCCCAGGAGCTGGTGCACGGGAGTGTTGAAATGCTTGCCCGCGATGTCCCAGAGCGCCTGGTCCAGGCCGGACACGGCGCTGGCCAGGATGGGCCCACCGCGGTAGAAGGACCCCTTGGTCATGACCTGCCAGTGGTCCTCGATCCGGAGCGCATCGTTGCCGATAAGCAGCTCCGAGAGCTGCTCGACGGCGGTGCGCACGGTTTCGCTGCGGCCTTCGCAGCTCGCCTCGCCCCAGCCGACGATCCCGCTCTCAGTCTCGATCCGGACGAAGAGCCAGCGCGGCGCGACGAGGAACGTTTCAACCCTGCTGATGAGTGTCATGTGCTGCCTAGCCCTTGGTCGCGCCGGCGGTCATGCCGGAGACGATGTACTTCTGCGTGAAGAGCGCAATGATCATGATCGGGATGGTGACCACGGTGGCGGCCGCCATGAGTCCGCCCCAGTCGATGCTGGCGTAGGAGACGAAGTCGAAGATCGCGACCGGCAGGGTCTTGGTCTTGGAGCCGGAGAGCACCAGGGCGAACATGAAGTTGTTCCACGAGAAAATGAAAGACAGGATGCCGGCGGTGGCCATGCCGGCGACGGAGAGCGGCAGGGTGATGCGGCGGAACGCGCCAATCGGGGTGAGGCCGTCCACCTGGGCCGATTCCTCCAGCTCCAGCGGCAGGGAATCGAAGTAGCTCATCATGATGTACACGATCAGCGGCAGCGCGACGAACATGTGGCTGAGGATCAGGACCTCGAAGCCGCCCACCATCTTCAGGTTGGAGAAGACGTAGTACCAGGGCACCAACAGGGAGACGCCGGGGATGACGCGGGCCATCAGGACCACGAGGGCCGAGCGGTGCATCGTGAACCGGCTCATGGCGTAGGCTGCGGGCACGCCGAGGACCAGGGACAGGGCCGTGGAGACGAAGGCCACCCAGAAGCTGTTGAAGATGAAGACCAAGTAGTTGTTCCGCTGCAGCACATTGGCGTAGTTCTCGAACGTGGGGGTGAAGAAGAACGACTTGCCGGTGTCGTAAATGTCCACGTTGGTCTTGAGGGAGGCCAGCAGCATCCAGAGCAGCGGGGCGATCAGGAACAGCACCACGGCCACCAGGGCGGCGACGCGGAACACCTTGTACGCGCGGGTGCCCAGCGGCTTCCGGGGGCGCGGCGCCCTCTTGGCCGGACCGGGCTGGGCGGTGGCGGTTTGGGGTGCGGTGTTTTCAGTATCTTCGGTGTTTTGGGACAGGACGGTCATTTGCTTACCGCTTTCTTGCGCATGGTCAGCAGCCACATGGAGCCGATGATGATCATGAAGAACAGGATCAGCACCGCGGAGGAGAGCCCGTACTGGTTGTAGTCGAAGCTCAGCCCGTAGGCGTAGACGTTGAGCGTCTCGACTTCGTGGAAGGATCCGCCGCCTTTGCCCTTGGTGGCGTAGAGGATGTCGAAGGTCTTCAGGGCGTCGATGCCCCGGAGCAGGATGGCGACGATCACGGTCGGCATCATGAGGGGCAGCGTGATGAAGAAGAAGCGCTGGAAGGCGTTGGCGCCGTCCATCCGGGCCGCCTCGTCGGGCTCCTCGGAGAGGGAGGTCAGGCCGGCCAGCAGGATCAGGACCACCATGGGGGTCCACTGCCACACGTCCATGAAGATGGTGGTGCCGAGCGCCGTGTCCTGGCCGGAGAGCCAGGGCTGGGCGGGAATGCCGACCATGCCGAGCAACTGGTTGACGAAGCCGATGTTGGGATCGAAGATCAGCCGCCACATCATGCCGACCGCCACGGGGGTGGCGACGAGCGGGAGCAGGATGGCCACGCGAACCCACTTTTCGCCGCGGAACGGGCGCCACAGCAGCAGCGCGATGCACATGCCGAGCACCACTTCGCAGACGAGGGCAACGCCGGTGAAGCTCAGCGTGCGGCCGACGGCGGGCCAGAAGCGTTCGACGTCGGACAGGACCGTGAGGTAGTTCTGCAGGCCGACGAACTCGGAGGCAGCCCGGACAGAGCCCTGCGAATCGGTCAGGCTCAGGTACAGGGTCCAGGCCAGGGGGAAGACGATCAGGACGCCGACGAAGATCATGGCGGGGGCGGCGAAGAGCCACTTGCGGTGCCGGTTGGCCCAGCCGGAGAAGTTCTCGCGTGCATTGGGGGTGCGGAGGGCCTTCCGGCCGGACGGCGGCTGGGACTGCGCGCTGCGGGGTGGGGTCAATACAGACATGGTTCACCTAAGGAGTTGGGGGTGAAGTGAAGAGCTGGCCGCGGCGGGACGGCAGCGGACTGCCGTCCCGCCGGGCTCGATGGTGCGTCACGCGGGTAGTGCATCAGGCGCGTATCGCGCCGGCCGCGCTACTTCTTTTCGGTGTCCAGGAACTTCTGGAAGGCGTCGTGCGCCGTGTCGGCTGCGGCGGACGAGTCAGAGCCGGTGATGGTGGCCACGATCGGGCCGCCCACGATTTCGCGGGCCTTGCCTACGGTGACAACCTGGGGACGGTCGTGCCCGACGCCGTTCTTGGCGCTGGCGGAGATGGCCTCGGCGAGGTCCTTCGGGTAGGTAGAGGTTCCGGCCTGGTCAGCCCAGACCGAGGTGCGCGGTCCGGGGACACCGGCCTTCTGTGCCTCGAGGGTGCGTTCCTTGCTGGTGGCCCACTGGATGAACTTCCAGGCGTTGTCCTGGTTGCTTGAGGCCTGGTTGACTGCGAGGCCCCAGGACGGGATGTTGTACGGCTTGGAACCGGCGGGGCCTGCCGGCAGCGCGGCGAAGCCGACGGTGTCGGCAACCTTGGACTTGGCCGGGTCGGTGGCGTTCTTGTAGAGCGAGTCGGCCTCCGTGTAGAAAGCGGCCTTGCCCTGGGTGAAGATTGCCATGGCCTCGGGCCAGCTCATGTCGGTGCTGACGTTGGCGGGGCCGTAGTTCTTGATCAGGCCGCCATAGAACGCGTAGGCCTTCTTCGCGGCGTCGGAGTTGACGGCCGACTTGCCGCTGGCGTCCGTGAAGTCGCCGCCAAAGCTGTACAGGAAGCTGGAGAACTGGGTGACAGCGGCGGACTTGCCGGTGCGGGCCACGAAGCCGGCCGTACCCGGGGAGGAAGCCTTGATGGCCTTGGCCGCCGCTTCGAGCTCGTCCATGGTCTTGGGAACCTCCAGGCCTGCGGCCTTGAGGAGGTCCTTGCGGTAGTAGAGGACTTCGCGCTCGGTGATGATCGGGACGCCGACCACCTTGCCCTCAGCGGTGGTGGCCTTGACCGGGCCCTCCTGGTAGTCCTTCCAGTCCCACGTGGCGTCCGAGGAGACCTTGGACGTCAGGTCCGCGAGGTAGCCGTTCTTCGCGAACGCCTTGCCTTCCTGGAGCGGGCGATACATCATGACGTCGATCTCGTCGCTGCCGGCGTTGAGCTTGACGTTGTACTGGTCCGAAAGCTGGTCTTCACCCAGTTGGGTCAGTTCGACCTTGAGTCCGCTGGACTTCTCGAATTCCGGAATGGCCGCCTTGATACCCTCGGTCCAGACGTGGTTGGCGAGGGTGACCCGGACGGTGCCGGACGTCTTGGCGTCGGCGCTGCCGCTGGCGCCGCCGCAGGCAGTCAGCCCCAGGGACAGGACCGCGGCGACAGCCGCGTACTTCGCAATCGAACGTCGCTTCATTACGACTTCCTTTGGTTTTCAGGGCTGGGCGTCTCGGTCCAGCCGGCTGCAAATGCATCTTTACATCTGCTCTGGAAGCGATCTTAGGTAAATAAAGCAGATTTATACAAGCCCTTGTGGCCCCCAGTATGATTTATTTATGAAAACTCCAAAGGCGGAGCCAACAGCAGACCTGCATGCCGTGCTGCTCCAGAATCTGGGGCTTGCGATCGCCGAAGGGACGCTGGCGCCGCACTCGATCCTGCGCCTGGACGAGATTGAGGCCCAGCACAACGTCTCCCGGTCCGTGGTGCGGGAAGCCACCCGCGTGCTGTCCTCCAAGGGGATGCTGGAGTCGCGGCGGCGGCTGGGGACGGTGGTGCAGCCGGAAGAATCGTGGAACGCGTACGACCCCCAGGTAATCCGCTGGCGGCTGGCGTCCTCAAAGCGGCTGGAGCAGCTGCAGGCCCTGAACGAGCTCCGCGGGGCAATCGAACCGCAGGCTGCCCGCCTCGCCGCCGAAAGGGCATCCTGGGATGCCGGGAGCGACCTCGTCTCGCTGGCCGCACGGCTGTGGGCGTCCGGCCAGCGCGGGGACCGGGACGAGTTCCTGCGGCTCGACATCGACTTCCACGCGGCGGTGCTCCGGGCCTCCGGCAACGCCATGTTCTCCCAGCTGCACAACCTGGTCACCGAGGTGCTGACCGGGCGCACCGAGCACGGCCTCATGCCGCACTTGCCGCACCACGAAGCCCTGCAGCTCCACGTGGATGTGGCCAGCGCCATTCAGCGCGGCGAGGCGGACGCGGCGCACGCCGCCATGAGCAGGATCGTGGAGCAGTCCACCGAGGAAATGGGCGACATCTGGTCCAGCTATCACGCCGGCGGCCCCGCCTCCCCCGGGAACTGACGCGGGGTCACTTCGCGCCCATCCGCCCCCCGGACCGGCGCKAAGTGACCCCGCGTTGCTTGGTTAGCGGCCGCCCTCGAGCTTCCGGCTGCGCTGTTCCTGGGCCATGGGCCCGTACGGATAGACGCCGACGCGCGGCCGGCTGACCTCGGTCAGCCGCTCCGTCTCGCCCGCGGTGAGCCGGAGATCCGCTGCCGCGAGGTTGTCCGCCAGCTGCCCGGTGGTGCGGGCGCCCAGGATCACCGAAGTGACCGCCGGCCGCTCCGCCAGCCAGGCCAGCGCCACCTGGGACGCGCTCACGCCATGGCGCCCGGCGATTTCCTCCACCTCGGCAATCACGTCCCAGGTGCGCTGATCGGCGTTGCGGGCCTCCCAGGCCTCCATCCCCCGTTTCGGGTTTTCGCCGAGACGGGTGGCCCCGGCCGGCGGCTGGTCGCGCTTGTACTTGCCGGACAGCCACCCGCCACCCAGCGGCGACCACGGCAGCAGTCCGATCCCGGCGTCGAGCGAGGCCGGCACAACTTCCGACTCGATCTCACGGACCAGCAGGCTGTACTGGGGCTGTAGCGTCACCGGGGCACTCCAGCCGTGGGCCTTCGCCACATGGACAGCCTTGGTCAACTGCCAGCCCAGGAAGTTGGAGAAGCCGTAGTAGGCGATCTTGCCGCTGGTGACGGCGTCGTGCAGGAACCGGAGGGTCTCCTCGAGGGGAGTGACCGGATCCCAGGCGTGCAGCTGGTAGAGATCGATCTGCTCTACGCCCAGACGGCGCAGCGAGTCATCCAGTGCCCGGACCAGGTGCCGGCGGGAGGTTCCGACGTCGTTGGGGGCCTGGCCCATCGGAAAGCGGCCCTTCGTGGCCACGACCGCCCGGTCCCGGACCTCTGCCCGGTCCGCCAGCCACCGGCCGATGATTTCCTCCGACACCCCCGAGCTGTAGACGTCGGCGGTGTCGATGAAGTTGCCGCCTGCCGCGAAGTAGTCATCCAGGATGGCGCGGGACTGCTCCTCGGTGGCCTCGGCGCCAAAAGTCATGGTGCCCAGCGCGTAGTTGGAGACGACGGCGCCGCTGTTGCCCAGGGTGCGGTATTGCATGGAACTCCTCAAGTTGGGGTCAGTCTTCCGTGGGGGTGGTGCGCAGCGGGTGGTAGTTCCGCCAGGTGTGCTCGGGCGCGTAGCCCAGCAGCCGCTTCGCCTTGTCGATCGAGAGCATGGTCTCGTGCTCGGCCAGATCCTTGACCACCTTGACGTTGGGGAACACCTCGGCGGCGAGGCTGGCGCTGGAGCGGCTCATCACAGTGTCCTCGTTGGCGATGATGAACGCCTCGAAGCCGGGCTTGCCGTGCTCCAGGGCGCGGGCCACGGCCTGCGCCCCGTCGCGGCCGTCAATGTAGCCCCAGAGATTCCACTTGCGGGCCCTCGTGTCGTGGTCGAAGGAGGGGAACTCCTCATAGTCCTCCGGGTCCATCACATTGGAGAACCGCAGGCCGGTGATGCTCAGGTCCGGGTCCCAGCGGGTCAACTGGATGGCCATCTGCTCCTCGAGGTGTTTGACCAGGGAGTACGTGCTTTCCGGCCGGGCGGGGTAGTCCTCGTCCACCGGGATGTAGGGAGGGTCGACGTCGAACGGCAGCCCCAGCACAGTCTCACTGGACGCGTAGACGATTTTCTTGATCCCGGCCCGGCGGGCGGCCTGGAACACGTTGTAGGTGGACTGCATGTTGTTCTCGAAGGTGGCGGCATCAGGGGCATGGCCCGGTGCAGGAATCGCGGCCAGGTGCACGACGGCGTCAAAGCCGGCATGTCGGTCCTCCAGGCCAAGGAATACGTCCACCACCTGGCCGTAGTTGCGCAGGTCCACCTCGGTGAAGCCGCGGCCGCGCACTCCGGTCCGGTCCAGGTTGGTCACCTCGTGCCCGTCATCGCTGAGCCGCCGCACGACGCTTCGGCCCAGCTTTCCGCTTCCTCCGGTAACAGCAACTTTCATCAGGAACTCCTCGGGTGGCAGGCTCGGCTGAACGTCATGGTCCGGCCAATGGGCCGGCACCTGCTCCGGTGCCGGCAGTCACCGTTCCACCCTAAGGGGAGGCGGCCGCGGTGCCCAGCCCCGCGTGACTTTCGGCCCTAGGCAGTCCCCGGACCGGGCGGCAGGCTGGTAGCCATGAACCGTGACCAGCGCGTTGTCGTGGGCGCGGACACCCATCGGGTCCACCGGACCCGGGGATGAACCACCCAGCACCCCCGCCGGCAAGTCGGCCGGCCGCGCGTGCTCCCGGCCGGTTGCGCGGACCGCTCGCCGCGCTGGCTGCGGCATCGGCCGGCGCAACCTACGTCCTGGCTGTCCGGCCGCGGCTCCTGCGGTGGGGGGCCAGCACTCAGGAAGCCGCCGGCCCGCTCGCCGGGGACGAGATCGTGCCCGCCCCGCGCATGCAAAGCACCCGTGCGGTGACTATTGCGGCCCCGGTGTCAGAGGTCTGGCCGTGGCTTGTCCAGATGGGCGCCGGACGCGGCGGCTTCTACTCCTACGACTGGCTCGAACAAGCCGCGGGTCTGGGCATCCGGAGTGCGGACCGGATTCTCCCGGAGCTGCAGCGCCTGAAAGTAGGCGACATCGTTCCGCTGTCCCCCGACGGCGGCCTGCCGGTCAGGCTTCTCCAGTCCGGGGCAGTGCTGGGGCTCGGCGGAACCATCGACTTGCGCACGGGGACGATGTCGCCGGCCGGGGTCCGTCCCACCGGGCGCCGGCTGGACATCGGCTGGACGTTCGTGTTGCGGCCTGCTGGTCCCCAGGCCACCAGGCTCCTGTCCCGCACCCGGTACGACTTTTCGCCCCTGGCGGAGGGCCTGGCCCTGCGCACACTGCTGGAACCTGTGCAGTTCCTGATGGAACGGCGGATGCTCCTGGGGATCCGGTCCAGGGCAGAGGGCCGCCGGAGGCAGGGCCAGCGGCATCTGTGACCCGGTCTTCCCAGGTTCGGCCCTCCCAGCCCGCGGCCCGCTTTCAGACGCCCGCGGCCCGCGCGCTGGCACCGTTCGGGGGCAGCAGGTAGTCGATAAACCAGTCCCGCGCCAGGATGGCAGCCGCCGCCAGCGTGCCCGGCTCTTCGAACAAGTGCGTCGCCCCCTGCACGACGGCGAGCTGGCTGGGGCTGCGCATCATCGCCTTCGCCCGGCGGTTGAGCTCCAGGACCTCGTGGTCCAGGCTCCCCACGATCAGGAGCGTGGGCGCTGTCACGGCGGACAACCGCGGGCCGGCGAGGTCGGGGCGGCCACCGCGGGACACGACGGCCGAGATCCGTGCCGACGGCTCCGACGCCGCCCACAGCGCGGCCCCGGCGCCCGTGCTCGCACCGAAGTAACCCACCGCGCAAGAGGCCGTATCTGCGCGGGTGGACAGCCAGTCCGTTGCCGATGACAGCCTGCGGGCCAGCAGTTCGATGTCAAAGACGTTGGCGCGGTTGCGCTCCTCCGCGGTGGTCAGCAAGTCGAGCAGCAGCGTACCGAGACCAGCCTGCTGCAGGAGCCCGGCCACATATCGGTTCCGGGGGCTGTGGCGGCTGCTGCCGCTGCCATGTGCGAACAGCACCACGGCCCGGGCCGGCACCGGAAGATGGAGCTGCGCGTGGAGCCGCACCGCGCGGGACGGGATCTCTACTTCCTCGTCGATGTCGGCGGACCTGTCGGCGCGGGTCGCCGTCGAGGTCCAGAAGGGCGGCGGCGCGGCTTCGACGCGTTTGGCCGCAAGATCGAGCAGGCGCAGCACCTCGTCGTCGTCAGTCGGCGAGAAGTCCCGGTAGTGGTAACCGACGGCGGTGAACTGGCGCGGCGTCGCCAGGCAGACCACTTCGTCCGGTTCCGTCAGGTTAGCGAGGGTCTCCGCGGGGGCGACCGGAACGGCCAGGATCACGCGTGCCGCGCCCTGTTTCCGGGCGACCCGGCAGGCCACCCGGGCGGTGGAGCCGGTGGCGATCCCGTCGTCGACGATCACCGCGATGCGCCCGGTCAGGTCGTGCCGGGTCCGGCCCTTCCGGAACAGGACGAGCCGGTTCTCCAACGCGGCGCGTTCGTGATCTTCCACGGCCTGGAGCTCGTCACCGCCGATCCGTGAATGGGCCAGGACCTGCTCGTCCAGGACCTTGGCACCGCCTTCCCCGATCGCACCCATGGCGAGTTCGGGCTGGTAGGGAAGCCCAAGTTTCCGCACCACGATCACATCCAAGGGAGCGTCCAGGGCGGCAGCGACTTCGAAGGCCACGGGCACGCCGCCGCGCGGCAGGCCCAGGACCACAATGTCCTGGCCCCGCAATTCCGCCAGACGCCGGCCGAGCTGCCTGCCGGCGTCGACCCTGTCTTCAAAGATGCTCATGGGCTATGGCTTTCAAGTCGAAGCGTGGGCCATCGGCCATCAGTCGTGTGCTGCTGAAACTGGTGCGCTCCTACGGGTTCCCCTAACCCGAACAGGACCAGGTGGCCGCTGCCTCCAACTATCCGCTCGCGGCCGAAACCCTGTGAGGGCCTTTGTGCCCGAGTTTGCGCCTGCGCCCCGGCTGCGCGGCAGAGGTCCGGATGTATATACTCTCTCGGTACGGTTTTGCAGCGAGCCGTTGGATGTTCTTCGATCCGGCCGCTGCCGCATCCGCCACTTGCCGCGGTGGGAAGCACCGCCGGGTCGTCTTGACCTGAGTGAAACGGCACAACAGACAAGTGGTCAGCGAGTCAACCGCAAATTCAATAAACCAGCAGCTGCATGAACTGGTGCTCAGCAGCTCCGACGTCGAGGACTTCCTCGGCGGCCTCGCTCGGGTGTCCGCGCGCAGCTTGTCCGAGCCCGGGGACGAGATCCTGTGCGGCATCACGCTCCTGCGGCAACGGAAGGCGGCTACCGTCGCCAGCAGCAGCCCCGCCGCGCAGGCCATGGACGAAATCCAGTACACCTTCGGCGACGGCCCCTGCATGACGGCTTCCCGGGAACAGGAAACCGTCCACGTCGAGGACCTTGAACTTGATGGCCGCTGGCCGCAGTACGCCGCGACGGTGCGCGGACACGGCTTCCGGTCCATCCTGGCATTGCCGTTCCTGCTGGAAGGCGAAACCCGCGCCGCCCTGAACCTGTATTCGCACCGGCCGGGCCGGTTCGATGACCGTGCCACGGATCTGGCCCGTGATTTCGTCCACCAGACATCCATGGCCCTGCGGCTCGCGGTCCGGTTCGCGCACAGCAGCGAGACGGCCGCCAACCTCAAGGCCAGCCTGGAAACGCGGACAGTGATCGACGTTGCCGTCGGCATCATCATGGCGCAGAACCGCTGCAGCCAGGACGAGGCGTTCGAGCTCCTGAAATCGGCATCAAGCGCCCGGAACATCAAGCTGCACGTCGTCGCGTCCGGCGTGGTCGAATCACTCGGTCAAGGCCCTACCCGGACGCACTTCGAGGTCTAAAACCCGCCCTGAGCAGCCAGTGCGGTCAGACCGGACTTCCCGGCAGCGGCTCGCCCGCCGCCGCTGCAAGGCCGGTGAACGCCAGAATCCCGTCCCGCACTTCGAGGGCCCGGTTGTGCTGGACGACGTGCCCGGTTCCCTGCACCTCCAGAAACTGCCCGCGGCGGGCGAGCCCGGCCAGCCGGCGGCTCCAGTCCGCATCCGCGATGGGGTCGTTGGCACCGCGCACCACGAGGACCGGTGCGCTGACGCCGGCGATCTTCTGCTCCATGGGGTACTCCATCATGACCTGCAGGGTCTTGAAGTACCGGGAAGGGCCGCAGCGCAGGTAGTCGGTGAACACCAAGGCATTCGAGGAGGGGCTCTCGTAGAAGAGGCAGTCACGGCCCAGCGCCAGGGCCTGCTGCGCCACGGTGCCGCGTCTGGAGTCCACCACGGGACCCATCAGGACCAAATTCGAGATCCGCCCCGGCTCCTGAAGGGCCGCCTCCAGGGCCATCTGGGCTCCCATCGAGTGCCCCACCAGCACGAATTCCGCAACACCCAGCTGTTCCATGGCGCCGAGGATGTAGCGGGCGTGGGCGGCAACGGAGAGCGTGTTTCCGGGCCTGGGCGTGGCGCCGAAACCCGGCAGGTCGATGGAGTACGTCTCCATCGAACCGGCCAGGAGCCGGTGCAGCCGGCGCAGGTAGCGGTGTGACGCGCCGATTCCGTGGATGAGCACGACGGCGGGCGCGGACCCGCCGGCCATTTCGCGCGAGGCGAAGACGTGGCCGGCGTGGCCCGCCGCCGAGACCTCCAGGCGGACCGGTTCTGTCATGCTGGGCGCGACCGCGGCGCGCAGCACTGGGACGGCAGGGACCGCGTGGCAGCAGCCGGGGTCATGGAGGGCTCGTTTCTTAATGGAGTGGTCAGCCCAGTCTAGTAAGCCTGCTGACTAAATCCCGGATGCCGTGCCGGAACCACCGACCCGCCCGGGATGGTCCCGGCGGATCAGGTGTCCCGCTTGTCCCGCTCTTCGAACTCCTCATCGAGGTCATAGTGCCGGAATTCCGTCTCCGGATTCGGCTCCCCCTCGACCACGTACTCATAGTCCAGTTGGCGCCCGACTTGGCTGTCGAGGACCTGAAGATCCTTGTCCGCGACCTTACTGAGGTCCTCGGGAAATTCATCTTCCGGACTGAGGTGCAGCTTATCGGTCATTTCATGCCTCTCTGGGCCAGGAGGATGGACTCGAGCCGGCACTGTCCTGGCTGCAATCAGGATAGCGCCAAGTCGCGTTGGCCGGGACGCCGGCGCCGGCCCTTCCTAGGCGGGCTCGGAACCGACGTTCACTAGCCAGTCCACGCCGAACCTGTCCTTGCACATGCCGAAGATGTCGCCCCACGGTGCCCTTTCCAGCGGCATCGCGGTGGTGCCTCCCTCGGCCAGCTTGTCGAAGTAGCCGCGGAGCTCAGCTTCGTCGGACCCGCTCAGGGATACGGAAAAGTTGTTGCCGGGGGTGTAATCCATGCTGTTGGGCGTGTCCGCGCCCATCAGCACCATGCCGGCGTCCGTCCTGAGCTGGGCATGCATGATCTTTTCCTGCTCCGCCGGGTCTTCGCTGGCGTGGTATTCGGCGAAGGTACTCATGGTCAGTTCCCCGCCGAAGACCGACTGGTAGAAGGTCATGGCGTCTTTCGCGTTGTCGCGGAAGCCGAGGTAGGGATTGAGCGTAGTCATGTCCGAAACTCCTTGATGCTTGGGGGCGCCGGCCGGAGCGGCAACGGCGACGGTGCATGTTACAGGGCATATCCTGCCGCAAAACCGGCAGCGTGGGTAGGTGTCAGGCGGCGGAACCGGGCAGCAGGATGCGGCGGCGTTTGCGCACCGCCGTCGGCCGCTACAGCGGGCGGAAAGGTGGCTACGGCGTCTGGCCTGCGTGTTCGCCTTCGGCTATTTCCTCAAGGAGTTTGGCGTTGAAGGCCGGGAGGTCACGCGGGCTGCGGCTGGTCACCAGGCCCTGGTCCACCACGACCTGCTCGTCAGTCCAGATCGCTCCGGCATTCTTGAGGTCCGTCTGGAGCGTGTGATACGAGGTCAGATTCCTGCCGCTGGCCACTCCGGCGTCGATGAGCAGCCACGGGCCGTGGCAGATGGCGGCGACGGGCTTGTGCTGCTCGAAGAAGGCCCGGGTGAACGCCTGGGCGTCCTTGTCGACTCTGAGGTGATCGGCGTTGACTACGCCGCCGGGGATGACAAGGGCGTGGAAATCGGCGGCGTCGGCCCGCGCGACGGCGAGGTCGACGGCGAACGTCTGCCCCTTTTCCGTGCCGTCATAGCCCTGCAGCTCTCCGCTCTTCGGCGAGACCAAGGTCGGCACGCCTCCGGCTTCCTTCACGGCATCCCACGGGCTGGTCAGCTCCACTTGCTCCACACCGTCTGTCAGCAGGAACGCGACTTTCTTGCCCGAAATATTGTGCTTTGACATGTGTCCTCCCTCGTGCCGGGGCGCGGGCCGGGCAGCTTTCGTCTGTGCCCGGCGCCAGCGCAGAGTCTCACTTGGCTTGCAGTCTTAACTCTAGGAAGCCGCCAAGTCGTAAGCAAGCTGATGATGCGTTGCAGGGAAGCCGCCAACGCCGGGCGTGAAACTGAGAGAATGGGCCAATGGAAGTCGCTCTCGGGGTGCTGGCCCTCGTCGCCATTGTCTGTACCTGCAGCGCGCTGGGGCGCAAGATCAACGTCTCCGTCCCCTTCCTGCTGGTGCTGGCCGGGGTGGCGTGTTCGTTCCTCCCGTTTGTCCCGCCCATCGAGCTGAACCCCGAGCTCGTTCTGTTCGGGCTGTTGCCGCCGCTGCTCTACGCAGCGGCGCTGCAGACCTCGCTGTTCGATTTCAAATCCAACCGCCGCTCCATCGGGCTGCTTTCGGTGGGCTACGTCATCTTCGGCACCGTCTGCATCGGGCTGGTGGTCGCCTGGCTGTTCCCCGAGATCCCGCTGGCAGCTGCAATGGCCCTGGGCGCCGTCGTCGCGCCGCCTGACGCCGTCGCCGCGACCGCCATTGCCCGAAAGGTGGGCATGCCCCGCAGGATTGTCAGCATCCTGGAGGGCGAATCGCTGGTCAACGACGCCACGGCTCTGGTCTGCCTGCGCGCCGCCATCGCCGCCATCGCGGGCACCGTTTCCGCGGCGGAGATCGCCGGCGGCTTCGTCCTTGCGGCCGGCGGGGGCCTGGTGGTGGGCATTGCCGCGGCCTTCGTGCTCACCGCGCTCCGCAAACGGATCCGCAACGTGGCCATCAACACCTCCATTTCGCTGGTCGCCCCGCTCGTGGCCTACCTCCCGGCGGAAGCGATCCACGCCTCCGGCGTACTGGCCGTCGTCGTCACCGGGCTGATCATGGGAACCAAAGCGCCGTCCATGCCGAACGGGGCCGCGCGGCTGAGCCAGCGCAGCAACTGGCACACGGTCCAGTTCCTGTTGGAGAATTCCGTCTTCCTCCTGATCGGGCTGCAGGTCCGCACCATCATCGAGGGCGTCCGGGATGACTCGCTGGGCCCGGAACGGATCTGGCTCGGCTGCGCCGCGGTGCTGCTGGCCGTGCTGGTCCTGCGCCCGGTCTGGGTCTTCCCCGCAACGTACCTGCCGCGGCTCATTCCCGCGGTCGGCCGCAAGGATCCCGCGCCGACCTGGCAAGTTCCGGTGATCGTCTCCTGGGCCGGCATGCGCGGCGTGGTGTCTCTTGCCGCCGTCCTGGTCCTGCCGGCAGGGCTGGAGCACCGGTCCGTCCTGATCCTGATGGCCCTCGTGGTGGTGGCAGGCACGCTGACCCTGCAGGGCTTGACCCTCCCGGCCCTGGTCCGGCGGCTGCATCTTAGGGGACCGGACGCGCGCGAGGACGCGCTCAATGAGGCGTCGCTGATGCAGATGGCGACGGCGGCGGGCGTGCAGCGGCTGCAGGAACTGCGCTCGGACGCCGACCCGCCGGAAGTCGTAGCGATGCTGAAGCGGCGCACCCAGGAGCGCGGGCTGGCCGCGTGGGAGCGGCTGGGACGGCCGTCCGCGGAAGCCGCCACCCCCAGCCAGCGCTACGCCCAACTCCGGCTGGCGATGCTGGACGCCGAGCGGGCCAAGGTCCTCGAGTTGCGGCGCGGCGGCGGATACGCGCACGAGGTCCTGCTCAACGTCCTTGACCGCCTCGACGTCGAAGAGTCCATGCTGGACGCCGCACTGGAAGAACCGGACGCGGACGGCGGCCGCGGAGGCGAGGGAATTGCCCGGCCCCGCGGCGTGTGCCCGCACTTGGAGTCCGCCCCCGATCCGGTCGTCCCGCCCGGGCCCTTCTGTGAAGCGTGCGAACGTGAGGGCACGACGACGGTTCACCTGCGGATGTGCTTGCAGTGCGGGAACGTGGCCTGCTGTGATTCCTCCCCGGGAACCCATGCCTACAAACACTTCCAGCTCAGCGGCCACCCCGTCATGCGCAGCGTCGAGCCGGGCGAGGACTGGCGCTGGTGCTACCCGGACGAACTCCTGGGCTAGGCCGCAGGTTCCGGACCCGGACCCGGCGCCGTGCCGCGTGCTGTAACTGGGTGCAGAGCCCTGTTCACGGCCCCGTCCCCTCCGTAGGCTGGAAAGGGACCCGGAGAAAATAAAGCGACCCGCCGCCGTCGGACGAAAAGAGGACATCGTGGACAACCAAGACATCCTGGAGCGCATCAAGGCCCTGGTGGAGGAGGAACACGGCCTCCGCGAAGGCTCGCAGGCCGCCCAGGCCGGCGGGACCGGAGCCCCGGACATCCTCAGGCTGCAGCAGGTGGAAGAACAGCTGGATCAGTGCTGGGACCTGCTCCGCCAACGGCGTGCCAAAAAGGACTACGGCGAGAACCCCGACGAGGCGGAAGTGCGGCCGGTCAGCGAGGTTGAGGGCTACCAAAGCTAGCCCCCCGGACCTGACCTGATCTGACAGGCCGGCGGGCCATGCTGATCGCGCTGCTGGGAGACGTCATGCTGGGCCGGCTGGTGAACCGGCACCTGGCAACGGCCAGGCCTGCCTATCCGTGGGGTGACACGCTGGAGCTCCTGAAGCAGGCGGATGTTCGCATCGCCAACCTCGAGTGTGTTCTGGCGTCCGGCGGCGAGCCCGAGCCCGGCAAGGTCTTCCACTTCCGCTCGGACCCGAAGAACGTCGCCAGCCTCCGCGCCGCCGGAATCGACGTCGTCTCGCTCGCCAACAACCACGTCCTGGATTTCGGCCAGGACGCGTTCCGGGAGATGCTGCCGGTGCTGGACGGCTGCGGCATCCTGCATGCCGGGGCCGGCCCGGACCGGGAGGCCGCCCGCCGCCCGGCCGTGTGGCGCGTGGGCGCCGTCGCCGTCGGATTCATTGCCTTCACGGACAACGAGCCCGGCTGGGCGGCCGGCCCCGCGGCTCCCGGGGTCTACTACGTTCCGGTGGATCATGTTCCCGCGGAGAAGCGCGGCCGGCGCGGCGCGGCATTACGGGACGGACTATTGGAACTGGTCGTCAGGACCAAGGCCCGCGTCCAGTTCCTCATCGTGTCAGCCCATTGGGGAGGCAACTGGGGCCACGACGTCCCGGCCGGGCATCAGGACCTAGCCCGGGACCTCATCGAGGCCGGGGCCGACGTCGTGTTCGGCCACTCGCCGCACATATTCCGCGGCGTCGGGATCCACCGGAACCGTCCCATCATCTACAGCGCCGGGGACTTTATTGACGACTACGCTGTGGACCCCGTCGAACGCAATGACCAGTCCTTTGTGTTCCTGCTCGACACCGACGCACCCCGAACGCTTCGACTGCATCCGACGATCATCGCCGGATTTCAGGCCCGCCTGGCCCGGGGGTCGGCGTCCGATATTGCCGCCCGGATGCAGCGGCTGAGCGGCCATCTGGGCACGCTGGGCAGCTGGAACGCGTCCGTCCGCTGCCTTGAGATTCCGCTCGACAGGCCGGAGGGCACGTGAGGCTCCGTTTACATTCCTGAAACATGCCCGTCACGCGAACTTCACGCCGTCGCGATTCCCGTAACGTGCCCGCAACTTTTCGCCCCACTGCCGGAAACATGGCTCCGCGAGGATTAAGTCCGGATCGGGGGGCCGGCGGCGACGTGTCCCGGTACGGAAGACTGACGAGAAGGGACCCGCCGGTGGAGCTCACTGCTGGAAGCGTCTGGATGATTGTGTCGGCAGCGATGGTTCTGCTGATGACCCCGGCACTGGGCCTCTTTTACGGCGGCATGACCCGGGCCAAGGCATCGCTCAACATGATGATGATGAGCTTCGTTTCGGTCGGGATCGTCGGGGTGGTGTGGGTCCTCTGGGGATACTCGATGAGCACCGGGCAAGGCGTCCTCGGCGTGTTCGGCAACCCGTTCGCGAGCTTCGGCCTGAGCAGCCTCATCGGCTCGCCGGACCTGATCAAGGCCGGCTACAGCGCCACATTTGCCATCCTCACCGTGGCCCTCATCAGCGGCGCCATCGCGGACCGCGCGAAGTTCACGTCCTGGGCCCTCTTTGTCCCCATCTGGATCACCCTCGTGTACTGCCCCTTGGCCTTCATGGTCTGGGGCGGCGGCCTCATGAGTGCCGGCGGTGGCGTGAGTGCCGTCTTCGGCCAGGTCATCGACTTCGCCGGCGGCACCGTGGTGGAAATAGCGTCCGGAACCGCGGCGCTGGTCCTGGTCCTGATCCTGGGCAACCGGCACGGCTTCGGCAAGGACCCCGGCCACCGCCCGCACAACATCCCCTTCATCATGCTCGGCGCGGGAATCCTGTGGTTTGGCTGGTTCGGCTTCAACGCCGGCGCCGCCACCACCGTGGAGCAGGCCGGGCTGATCTGGGTGAACACCCTGGCCGCCCCCGCCGCAGCGATGATCAGCTGGCTGGTGACGGAGAAGGTCCGCCACGGCCACCACACCTCCTTGGGCGCGGCGTCCGGCGCCGTCGCCGGCCTGGTGGCGATCACGCCGTCGTGCGCCAACATCAGCCCCCTCGCCGCGCTGGGCCTGGGATTCCTGGCCGGTGCGGCCTGCGCCGTGTTCGTAGACCTGAAATTCAAGTTTGGCTTCGATGACTCTCTCGACGTCGTCGGCGTCCACCTCGGCGGCGGCCTGATCGGCACCCTCGCCCTGGGTTTCATTGCCCTCCCGGTGGACGGTGCCGGCGGCGGGCTGTTCTACGGCGGCGGCCTCCACCAGGTCATCGCGCAGGTGGTGGCCGTCCTCATCACGGTGGCGGTGTCCGGCCTCGGGACCGCAGTGATCGGACTCGCCATCCACAAGACGCTGGGATTCCGCGTCAGCCGCGAGGACGAACTCGCCGGAGTCGACCGGTCCGAGCACGCCGAGACCGCGTATGCCTTTGCCGAACTGGGTTTCAGCCGGTTCAACCCGTTCGGCCACCACGTCCGCGCGGCGCATGCCGTGCACACCGCGCACGCCGCGTATGCCTCGACGGCAGCCCACGCGGCCGGCCGGGTACCGGAAAACGCGCCCGCACCCGCAAAGGAGGACAGCCTCGTCTGAGGCAGCAGCCGAAGTGCGGCACAAGTTTTTCCAAAGGGCCCGGGTGTAAGACGCGGTCGGAGGCTTAAGATATGGGCGGGGGGCACTCGAATTAGCGAACTCGCTTAATGGGAGGCCACGATGTTCAGCCAAGCCAGCCGCAAGGCATCCAACCCGCAGCTAACATCGGTGGCGCGGATCCCGCGCAGACACCGGCGCCGCTCCCTTCCCCGACCGGACACATTCTGGTTCGGGCGCGGACTGGCCTCGCTGGCGGCCCTTGCCCTGGTGGCTGGAGGTGGCCTGGTGGCGGCAGCTCCTTCGAACGCCGCCGGGCCGGAGCAAAACTACATTGTGGTGCTCAAGGACGGTGGCGTGGACGCCGGCACCGCGGCGGCCGCCCAGCAAAGGGCGTACGGATTTGCGACGTCGAAGGTCTACCGCAACGCCGTGAATGGCTACTCGGCGAATATGACGGCGTCCCAGGCACAACGCCTCCAGGCCGACCCCAGCGTCGACTTCGTCACTGCGGGCCGGACATTCCAGCAACCACGGGATCTTGGGCCCGCGGCCACCCAGCAGACACCCCTCTGGCGGAAGCGGATCGCCGGTACCGACTCAGACGTCCGGAAGGCCCTCGACAAGGGGCCGGATCGGATCAATGTCAACGTCGCCGTGATCGACAGCGGCATCGATGCCACGCACCCGGACTTGAACGTTAAGGGCGGCGTTGACTGCCAGTCCGGCTCGCCCGTGGACGTGACCCCCGTTGACGTTTTGGGGCACGGGACATTCGTCGCGGGTGTGATCGGCGCCCGGAACAACCGCCTGGGCGTCATCGGGACCGCCCCTGGTACCCCGCTGTGGTCCGTCCGGGTGGTTGACGACTCCGGCTTGATCTCCGAGGAGATGCTGATCTGCGCCATTGACTGGGTGACCGCGACGCACAAGGACAACGACGAAAACAACGACATCGCCGTGGCCAACATCAGCATCGCCGGCGGCGCCGCGGACACACCCAACTGTGGCAAGGGCACAGACCCGATGCACTACGCCATCTGCCGCTCGGTCCGGGCCGGCGTCACTTACGCTGTCGCGGCCGGCAACGCCGGTGAGGACTTCGCCAACACAGTGCCGGCCACCTACGACCAGGTGCTGACCGCCACCGCCATGGGCGACTTCGACGGAAAGGCCGGCGGCGACGCCGCCCCGGCCTGCGGCCCCGACGACTTCTCGAAGTACGGGCAAAAGGATGACCAGCCGGCGTTCTTCTCCAACTTCGCCACCACGAGCGAAGACAAGGCCCACACCGTCTCCGGGCCCGGAATGTGCATGGTCTCCACCGCGCCCGGCGGCTACAGCGTAAGCAACGGCACCAGCTTCGCCAGCCCGGCCGTGGCAGGGTCCGTGGCCCTGTGCATCAGCCAGAAGGCCTGCACGGGTTCAGCCGAGAACATCATGGATCAGTATCTGCACCTGACGAAGTCGTACACGAAGCGGCACCACGACTACGGCTTCGGCGGTGATCCTGTCCACCCGATCGCCTCGCGCTACTACGGCTATCTGACACAGACAACGAGCTTCTGACAGTCCGGCGGTGAGGTCTCGGGCCGGTCTCAGCCCAGCAGCCGGCGCTCATAGGCGAAGGCCGCGAGCAGGAAGACGTCCATGACCAAGGCAGCCGTTGAGATCGCGGCCCCCGCCGAAGCGGTGCCTTACTCAGTGCTGGACACGGTGTTCTTCGTGGTGGGCGGCGTCGCGGCCGTATGGCTGACCTCCCTGCTGGTGCAGCTGAGCTTCCAGTGGGGCTGGGCGCAGGTCTGGTTCCTCTTCATCTTCTGGGCTTTGCTCGCGTATCTGGTGCTCCCCCGGCTGCACCGGATATTGACCCGGCTCTACCTTCCCAATTACTTCATCGGGCGGGCGCGCACCAGCGACGGGCTGCTGGGCGATCCCGTGAACATTGCCCTGCTGGGATCGGAACCGCAGATCCATGGCGTGATGCGGTCCGCGGGCTGGACAATGGCCGATGACGTGACCCTCGCCAGCAGCCGGCGGATCGTCTCCTCCACCCTCCTGCGCCGCAGCTACCTCGAGGCCCCGGTCAGTCCGCTGTTCCTGTTCGGCCGCCAGCAGGATTTTGCCTACCAGCGGGAAGTCGACGGCACGCCGGGCAAGCGGCACCACGTCCGTTTCTGGCGCTGTCCGCCCGGCTGGCTGCTGCCGGGCGGGCTGGCCGTCGAATGGCTCGCGGCCGGCACGTATGACCACAGCGTCGGGCTGTCCCTGTTCACCCTGCAGATCACCCACAAGATCGACGAGAACACCGACGCCGAACGCGACCATGTGGTCGGAGCCATCACCGAAGCCGACCCCGCGGCCGGGCTCCGGGTGATCCGGGATTTTTCGACGGGGTATCACGCGCGCAACGGCGGGGGCGACACCATCACCACCGACGGCAATCTCCCGATAGTCGATCTCCGGCACACCGCAGCGGGGTCGGCGGCGTCCGTCACGCCCCCGGGCGAGGGCCGCAACAGGCGCCCGGCGACCACCATTGTCGGGGCGCTCTTCGTCGGCGCCCGCGCGGCGGCGGCCGCCCTGCTGGCCCTGTCCATGGTGCTGTTCAAGGACGCGCATGTAGGCTCACTGGTGCAACCCGCAGCCGGTCCGGGCGTCACGGAGGCACAGGCGGAATTGGCCGTCACCGCCGCAACGGTGGTTGTCGTGCTCTTTGTCCTGGCCGAGATCCTGCTGGCCTGGTTTGTGTTCCTCGGCCGAAACTGGGCCCGAACGGTGGCCATGGCGCTCAGCACGGCCGCCATCTGCTTCCAGGCCGTCGACGTCTTCCACGGCGGCCCCGACATCACGCTGCAGTCCAATCTCCCCGGCCTGACCCTGGACATCCTGCTGCTTTTGGCGCTCTCCAGCAAACGGTCCCGCGACTATGCCCTGTACCCCCGCAAGGAACCCAAACGGGATTACAGCCGTCCCGGCGGCCGGGCACCGTTCTGAATCCCCAAGGATCCGGGAGGTCTTGACAGCCTTCTTGCCGCGGGAGCTAGATGTTCAATAGCCGACAACCCACCGCAGGATTCGCAGCAGAGGAGCGGACATGAGCGACGACTCACAGGCGCCGGAGCGCGCCCACAGCGAGACCCCCGCCGAGGGTGATGCATCGGCTGAACCCTTTGACGACCGCGCCCATTCCCAGGACCCGGCAGAAGGTCCGGACATCGACGACGAACCGGGACCCGCAGCGTCCTGAGGTTCCCGGCGCACACATTCCCGGCGAAATATCTTCGCCTGCCCGGATGTTGCCCCCGACATGACAACAATCGGAATCATCGGTGCAGGACACATTGGCGGCCAGCTCGCCCGCAAGGCCGTGGAGCTCGGCTACGACGTCGTGATCAGCAACTCGCGCGGGCCCGAAACCCTTGCGGACCTCGTCGCGGAACTGGGGCCCAAGGCCCGGGCCGCAACGCCGGCCGAGGCGGCCGCTGCAGGCGACTTCGCCGTCGTCACCGTGCCGCTCAGGAGCCTCCCGGATG
Source organism: Arthrobacter sp. P1_C12_2 (assembly GCF_056406415.1). Classification (NCBI taxonomy): domain Bacteria; kingdom Bacillati; phylum Actinomycetota; class Actinomycetes; order Micrococcales; family Micrococcaceae; genus Arthrobacter; species Arthrobacter sp. P1_C12_2. The sequence goes on from NZ_JBFUAF010000001.1 coordinate 131,978, forward strand.
TGCCCGCCGGGCCGCTGGCGGGCAAGATCGTCCTGGACACCAACAACTACTACTGGGAACGGGACGGGCATTTCCCGGCTCTGGATGCCGGCGGGGCCACCACCTCCGGCCTGCTGCAGGAGCACCTGCCCCAGTCCAAGGTGGCCAAGGCCTTCAACCACATCCTGTACTCCCAGATCACCAAGGACGGTACACCGGCCGGCACGCCCAACCGCCGGGCCCTGGCCACGGCGAGCGACTTCCCGGAAGCGGCCGAGCTCGTGACCAGGCTCTATGACGAGTTCGGCTACGACACGGTCAACGTCGGCCCGCTCTCCGAAAGCTGGCGCATGGAACGGGACCGGCCCGCCTACGTGATCCGGCAGAACGCGGCCGAGCTGGCCGAGAACCTGGCCAAGGCGCCGCGCACCATCTGACGTTCCCTTCCCCGGCCGCGGCGCCGGCGCGGCCCGCGAGTTCGCCGGAAGCTCCCGAGCCCGCCGGAACGTTTCGGCGGGCTCGCAGCTTTCCGGCGAATTCGGCCTTGGGCCGGCGGCGGAGTGGGTCGGGTCAGCGGCTGACGGCGTCGAGCTTGAGCATCTTGGCGATCACGTAGTCGAGTTCGGAGTCGTCGAAGATCTTCTTCCAGTCGTCCTTGATGATGGTGTCCTTGCCGTACTGGATGGCGATTTCGCAGGCCTCGGAGAACGGGTTGGAACCGCGCAGGGCGTTGGTCAGGGCGATCTGGACGTGTCCGAACAGCATGGCCTTGGCGGCTTCCTCGGGGACGCCGGCGGTGTGCACGGTCTCGTGCAGGGCTTCCTTGAGCAGGGTGCCGATCATGCAGGCCACGGTCTCCACGAGAGTGGGTTCGAGGATGGCGAGCTGCTTCACGGTGACCCAGTGGACGTCGATCACGGGGGCGTAGATGACCTTGATAGTCGCCTCGGCGGCGGCGCGGGCGGCCTCGGAGGCGTCCTCGTCGATGGCGGCGACGACGTTCTGGGGGGCGCCCTGTCCGCCGAACGTGTCGGCCCATTCCTCCTTGGTGGTGCGTTCCAGGAACACGGACGGGTGGCACGGGTGGGCCACGGCCTGGACGACGTCGTCGCGCTTGGCCAAGAGGCCGGCGTAGGCGGCGGCCGGGTCGAGGGTGAGCAGGATGGCGCCCGACTTCAACTGGGGAACCACACCCTGGGAAACGACGCCCAGTACGGTGTCCGGGACGGCGAGGATCACGACGTCGGCGTCCTTGATGGCGTCCTCGGTGCTGCTGATTTCCCGTCCCTCGGAGCGGACGCGCTCCTGTCCGGCAGGCGAGTTCTCGCTATAGAAGACCTTGTGGGCGCTCTTCTGGAGGTTGGCTGAAACACGCAGCCCCATTTTGCCTCCGGCCCCGATGACGGCGACGGTCAATTGTTCTGCTGACATTTCACTTGCTCCTTAGGAAATCGAGGCTTTGCTGGGTCCACTGCTTTTCGAGGCGGATGGTCTCCTCTTCGGAGTCCTGCCACGGCAGCCAGTGCTCGACAATTTGGTTGATGTTTCTTTCTTTGGGCTGAAGCTTTCCGGCCATGTAGTCATAGTCCAGAAGGCCCTCGCCGAGCGGTGCGCCGGAATATGTAAACCCGACCCACCCCTCCTTGCGGCTGAACGCAAAGTCTTTGATGTGCATGTTGAGGACATAGGGCGCGACGGCGTCAATCACGTCGCGCGGTGACTCCAACGCCGCCACGGTGTTGGCGGGATCGCTGCAGATGCCCAGGTAGGGGCTGTCCACACGGCGGATGACCTCCAGGATCCGGGCCGTGGGGACCTGCTCGTAGGTTTCCACCGCGATCTTCACCCCGGCGGCCTCGAACTCGGGCAGGACCTCCTTGAAGGTCGCCACGGCCTCGTCCACGTCCGGGGTGTGGCCCGGGACGTTGAACATGGTCCGCAAGAGCGGCGCGCCCAGGATCCCGGCGATCCGCAGGAACTTCCGGAGGTGTTCCGGGTGAATGCCTTTGGTGCCCAGTTCCAGCGCGATCCCCAGCGAGTCAGCCGTGGCCCGGATATCCTTCAATTCCGCTTCGCCCATGGCTTCGAGCGGTGCGTAGTCGCAGATCTGGAACAGGTCCACGCCGAGGGCCCCGGTGCACTCCAGCGCCTCGTGGAGACTGATGGGCTCCGAAACCTTCTCCGAGAGCTGCCAGAAAAAGGCGTAGCTGCTCAATCCAATTCTTGAACCAGATCCGATCCTTGAACGGTTTCCAGATCCTGGGCCGATGGTGCTCATGCTGCTGCCCTTCCGGACAGCAGGCCCAGCCGTTCGGCGGTCTCGTCCAGGATGGTCTTCAGGGCCTTCGGGTCGTGGGCAAAGCGGCCCAGGAACAGCCCGGCGACGGCGTCGTCGAGCCGGCCAATCAGGCCGGGTCCGGCGCTGCCGCCGTAGATGACCCGGCTGTCGGCCTGCCCCGGCAGGGAGCGCAGGTGCGTGTCCAGGCCGGCGATCACGGCGCTGATGTACTGCGGTGACGCGGGTTCGGGGGCGCCGATGGACCATTGCGGTTCGTAGGCCACGATGGTCCGGGCCGCGGGTCCGAGGGACCGTGCCCGGTTGAGGGCAGCGTCGATGTCCGCGGTGCAGCGCCGGATGGCTTCCTCCACGGAACCGGGCTGCAACTCGCCGACGCACAGGACAGGGGTGAGGCCGTTGCGGTAGGCCGCGGCAGTCTTCAGGCCGATGATCCTGTCATCCTCGCCGAAGATCCGGCGCCGCTCGGCATGGCCCACTTCGGCGTACCGGCCGCCGAGTTCAGCAATGGTCCGGCCGCCCACCTCCCCGGTGTAGGGTCCTTGGTCTTCCCAGAAGATGTCCTGGGCTCCGGCGGCTGCCCCGGCGGTTCCGAGGATGCGGGCCGCTTCGGGCAGTACGGGCAGGGTGGGCAGCACGAACAGTTCGATGTCGCCGCTCTGGACCGCCGGATGCGCGAACGCGATGGTGGCCACCTCGCGGCAGTATTCGAGCGTGCGCTGGTAGCCGAAGTACATTTTCAGGCTGACGCCGATGATGGCCTTGGGCTGCGTTGTGCCGGCGGCGCGGCCGGCGGCGGGGTTAGCAGGAAGTGACACCCTCGTAGTCCTTAATTAGTGTGACTTTTTCGGCCGAGGCGGAGGTTTCGTCGAAGGTGTAGGTGAGCCACTCCTTGGCGAGACGGCGGGCGAGCTCGAGGCCGACGACGCGCTGGCCGAAGGTGAGCACCTGGGCGTTGTTGCTCAGGATTGAACGTTCAACGGAGTAGCTGTCGTGGGCGRTGACGGCCCGGATCCCGGGGACCTTGTTTGCGGCTATTGCGACGCCGAGCCCGGTGCCGCAGACCAGCAGGGCGCGGTCCGCCTTGCCGGCGGCGATGAGTTCGGCAGCCGCGATCGCCACGGACGGGTACGGGGTGTGGCTGGTGGCATCCACACCGACGTCGTGGACCGATTCCACGAAGTCACTGGCCTCGAGGTCGGCCTTCAGGGCCTCTTTGTAGTCGAAACCGGCGTCGTCGGCTCCGATGACCAGGCGCAGTTTGGCGCTCATGCGTTCTCCTTGGTGAGTGTGTTGTGAATGGCTCGTACGATCAGCGCCATGGAGACGGCGCCGGCATCGGGGGTGCCGAGGCTCTTCTCGGCGTGCGGGCGGGCGCGTCCCATGAGCGGCAGCAGCTGGGCGGTGTCTTCGGCCGCCTGCTCGGCAACCCCTGCCGCCGTGCCCCAGGAATCGGTGAGGGACTGCCCGGCGTTGACGCCGGCGCTAAGGGAGTCGCGGAACGGGACCAGGACGTCCACGAGTGTTTTGTCGCCGGGTTTTGCCTTGCCGAAGTCCATGATCGCGGCGGCAGCGGCGGCCACGCCGTCGGCGACAGCGCGGGCGTCGGGAGTCTTGGAGTCGCCCAGGGCGTCGCCGACGGCCCGCAGGGCCATGCCCCACAGGGCACCGGAGGTGCCGCCTGCTTTGTCTGCCCAGGCGTCACCTGCGAGGTGGAGGGTGGTGGCGGCTCCCGCGCCGCGGGCGACCGCGTCCTCGGCGGCCGTGACGGCCGCCCCGACGCCACGTTCCATGCCGATGCCGTGGTCGCCGTCGCCCGCGATGGCGTCGATCCTGCCGAGCTCCTCGGCATTGGCGTCCACCACGTCCTTCGCGGCGCCGAGCGCGGCCAGTACCCGGAGGGCCCCGGCACGGGATTCGTCCGAGGCTGCCGGGATCGGTGCTTCGATCTCGGCGAGATCGGCGAAGTCCGTGGTCTCGAGGGCCTCCGCGGTCACGGCACCGCGGCGGAAGGCCGGCGCGTCGGCGGGGGCGTGCCAGAGGGATTCGAGTTCGCCGTCGAGCCAGAACAGGGTCAGGGAGGTTCCGGCCATGTCGAAGCTGGTGACCAGTTCACCCACCTGCGGGTCCACGACGTCCAGTCCGGCCGCAGCCAGGAGCTGGGCGACGCGGCGGTAGACCACGAAGAGTTCCTCGTACTTGACGCTGCCCAGGCCGTTGAGGATGGGGACGACGCGCCGTGCACCACCGGAAGCGACACCGCCCTCGACGCCGTCGGGAACCTCTGCCAGGAGGCTGCCGACGAGCAGCTCGGCGAGTTCGTCCGCCGTCGGGATGTCAGTTTCCCCGATGCCCGGCTCACCGTGGATGCCCATGCCCACGGCCATCCGCCCCTCGGGAACGGAGAAGAGAGGGTGGTCGGCGCCGGGCAGCGTGCACCCGGTGAAGGCAACACCGAAGGAGCGGGTCCGGTCGTTGGCGCGCTCGGCGATCTCCAGCGTGGCGTCCATGGAGTAGCCGGCTTCCGCGGCCGCAGCAGCCACCTTGAAAACCGTCAGGTCACCGGCGATGCCCCTGCGCTTGGCTCGTTCGGCCGGCGGCGCGGAGGAGACATCGTCCGTGACAGCGATGCTCCGGCAGTCGATTCCCTCCTTGCAGAGCCGTTCCTGGGCCTGGTTGAAGTGCAGGACGTCACCGGCGTAATTGCCGTACCCGAACAGCACACCTCCGCCGTTGTTGGCGGCCTTCGCCACATTGTAGATCTGCTGCGCGGACGGGGAAGCGAACAGGTTGCCCATCGCGGCACCGTGGGCCAGGCCCTGGCCCACGAGCCCGGCAAAGGCCGGGTAGTGTCCGGAGCCGCCGCCGATCACCAGGGCAGCGGTGCCGGGAGTGCTGCGGGTGTTGCGGACCACACCTCCGGAGACGCGCTTGACCCAGCGGCTGTGGGAGGCAACGAAGCCCTCGATCATCTCGTCAGCGAAGGCTGAAGGTTCATTGAACAGGCGGGTCATGCGGTGTCTCCCGGAAAATATAGAGGCTAGCTGAGGGAAATTGTTCTTGGGACGCCGACTGGTGGCGGCGGACATGTCTGCGGCGGTTCGTCGGTGGGGGTGGTGCGGGGACGTCCCCGGGTAAGGGGGACGCCCCCGGGTCTGTTACGGTTCGGCGTGGTGTCCGGCTCCCGTGGGATCAAGGGCTTCAGCGGGTACGCCTTCGCTGATCTGGCCGGAGCGGCTCAGCACCACCATGAGGATGGCGGAAAGGAGCAGGAAGCCGCCGACGACGAACATCGGGACGGTGTAGCCGCCGGTCCAGTCCTTGAGCCAGCCGGTAACGAAGCCGGCGCTGAAGCCGGCCAGGTTGCCCACGGTGTTGATCAGGGCGATGCCGGCTGCGGCCGCCGCTCCGGTGAGGAACTGGGTGGGAACGGTCCAGAAGTTGGGCAGTGCGGCAAAGATGGCCATGGCCGTGACGGTGATGACGGCGATGGTCGCGGCCGGCGAGCCGGCAAACAGGGCCAGCGGGACGCTCAGGCCGCCGATGAGGGCGGGCAAGGCGATGTGCCAGGTCTTGACGCCGCGCTTCGTGGCGTCCCTGGACCAGAAGTACAGGGCAAGGGCCGCGAACACGTACGGGATGGCCGTGATGAGGCCCTTTTGGAGCACATCGAACTTCGAGCCGTATTGGCTTTCGAAGCCGGCGATGATGGTCGGCAGGAAGAACGCCAGGGCATAGAGGCCGTAGATGAAGCCGAAGTAGATGGCGGACAGCATCCAGACCCTGCCGTTGGAGAAGACAGTGCGGGCGCTGACGTGCTTGTGGCTCGCCTTGGTTTCCTTCTTTTCCGTCTCCAGGGCGTTGGTCAGCCACGTCTTCTCGTCCGGGTTGAGCCACTTGGCCTTGGCCGGGGAATCGGCGAGGTAGAACCAGGCGATGATGCCGACGACGATGGCCGGAACCGAGACCCCGAGGTACATCACGCGCCAGCCCTCGAGGCCGAAGAGGCCTTCCTGCTGAATGAGCCAACCGGCAAGTGGTGCACCGATGACCGTGGTCAGCGGCTGAGCCAAGTAGAACAGGGCCAGGATCTTGCTGCGGTGACGGGACGGGACCCACAGGCTCAGGAAGAGAATGGCGCCGGGAAAGAAGCCGGCTTCGGCCACACCCAGAGCGAAGCGCAGAATATAGAGCCCCTCCACGCTGCTGACCCAGACGAACAGCAGGGAGACGATGCCCCAGCTGACCATGATGCGGGAGAGCCAGCGGCGGGCGCCGAACCTGTGCAGGGCCAGATTGCTGGGAACTTCAAGCAGGATGTAGCCAATGAAGAAGACCCCGGACGCGAAGCCGAACTGGGCGGCCGAGAGGCCGAGATCGGCGTTCATGCCGTTGGGGCCGGCAAAGGCGATGGCCGTCCGGTCCAGATAATTGATGAAGAACATCAAAGCGACAAACGGCACGAGCCGGTATGCCACCTTCTTGATTGCAGATCTTTCGACCACCGATTGTGTGGTGTCCACATTGACTCCTAGATGTTGGTCTCCCAGCGGCGGCCTGCGATGGATGCCTTGGGATGTGTCTCAGTGCCTAGTTCGGGAAAGCTGGCGGGGCCGGTACTAAGCGTGTGATTAACACCATAGAGCTTTCACCCCAAATTGGTCAACCGGTTGACATGTTTAGGTGTGAGGGTAAAGTCTGCGCGGCTGCGCCGGTCCTGGTTGTTACGCTGGGAAGGTGTCCGTTAATTCCGCCGCTTCCACGGCCAAAATCAGTGCCGCGCTCGGTTCCATGGAGCAAGGATCGGTTGTCTCCGAAGTCGCCGAACGGCTTCTGGGCTACTTCACGAGCGGGGAGATCGCCGTCGGAACACGCCTGCCGGCCGAGCGCCAGCTCGCCGCATCGCTGGGGGTCGGGCGCTCCGCGGTCCGCGAAGCCCTCGCCGCGCTGGAGATCCTCGGGATCGTCATTGTCCGCCCCGGTTCCGGGACCTACCTCCGCGACGGCATTTCCGAGCTCCTCCCCCGCACGCTGAGCTGGGGCCTCATGCTGGGCGCCCCGCGCACACGCGAACTCGTGGAGCTGCGCGGCGGGCTCGAGGTTCAGGCCGGCCAGCTGGCGGCCCAGCGGATTACCGATGACGCCCTGGACCGGATGCGCGAAAATCTGGCCACAATGGAGCACAGCCTCGACAACCTCGCAACGTTCGTGGAGGCCGACGCCGCCTTCCACCGCGAGATTGCCGCCGCCTCCGGCAACCAGGTCCTTCAGGAACTGCTGCAGAGCATCCGCTCGCTGCTGCGCATCTGGGTAGACCGCGCCTTGACGGATGAAGGGCACGCGGCGGCGGCCCTGGCCGAGCACCGGGAGATCTTCCGCGCCTTGGAATCGCGGGACGAGGCCGCCGTGACGGCAGCCATGCGCTCCCATATGGGCACGGCATCCCGGCGTCTCCTAGCCGGATTCGACGCCGACCAGGGCGCCACAGACTGACGCCTCCTCCCCCGACACGCGAAATCGCCCGAAACCTGCGAGACCGCCGGAACGTTCCGGCGCATGGGCAGGCTTCCGGCGAATTGGGCCGGGACCGGGGGGCTGCTAACCACGTCTCCTTTCGCGGGCCGGAGCGTCCTTCCCGAACCAGGCGCTAACCAGCAGCCACCCGGACCACACCAGGATCAGGACAATGCCCGCCAGTGTGGGAATGGCGTTCGCCGAGGAGAAGCCTTCTGCCCCGATGATCCAGCCCTGGGCAACGTACGCCAGCCCGGAGAGCGCCATAAGGTAGCCGATCAGCCCAGAGACGCGGCGGGCCCCGACAACCACGGCGCCGGTCAGGAGCAGGGAAGAGCCCAGCAGGAAGCTCTGGTAGCTGCGCATGCCCCATTCCAGCCACCGGATGCCCTCGGCGGTCGCAAACCGGGCGGTCTTCTCCGGTGCCGCGGCGGCAGCCCAGGCGTCCACGGCGTGCTTGAGGGCAACCCCGTCGACGGCTTGGAGCGAGGCATACAGGGCCAGCGCGGCGACCGCCGCCACAACCCCGAACCGGGCAGTCCAGGCCAAGGCCCCGTCCGGCGCCTTCAGGACCACCAACAGGACCAGCAGCCCCGAGATGAGAAGCGCCATGCCAGCGAACTGCCCCAGGTGGACCGCCGTCCAGATGCCGCTGCGGGCGTACTCGGCGAACGTCGCCGGGTGGTCGTTCGCGCTGGCCGTGTCCGCATGGAGCAGCCCGGCAGTCACGGACACCGCGAAGCCGGCGAACGCCAGCGTGGCGGCGAGGCGCAACTGCGCCCGTGGTGATGCGAGCCGCCCCGGTCCAGCTGACGCGCCTGGCCGCGGGGTTTGGCTGTCCTGTGTTCCGAACATCTTCATAGGCACCGCCCGCTCCGTACCGACGCGCAGGTACGCCATGCGCGCGACTAAGCGCAGGCTACGCCGATTGCGCCGGCGAAGCCACGGCCCCCTTGCATCGGCATGCTGCGGCAGGAGCGGCCAGCCACAGGACCATCCGAATATCTGGACAGCGCGGAGGGCCCCAGGGCTGCGCTCCTCAGTGGCCTAGCCGGGCGGCGAAGCGGGCGATTGCGTCTTCCGGAGTTGGCACGGGACCGAAAAGCTCTGCCTGGCGGCTCGTATTTGCCACGTATCGGCCGCTGTCGAACCAGGCCGCCATGGCTCCCATGTCGCTCATTCGCGGGGCAGATTTTCCCGCAAGCTTGCCTACGCCGCGGAGCAGTCCGGTGGGAACGGACACGACGCTAATTTTCTTGTTCGCCAGCCGCGACGCCAGATCAGCGCCTTCCCGCATGCTGATCGGGCGCGTCCAGCCGAGATCGATGCGTTCCCCGTCGGCGATGTCCGCGTCGACGGCTTCCGCGAGATACGTCGCGAGGTCGCTGGACAGCACGAACGTCAGCGGGACGCTCTTGGAGCCGAGCCAAATGATGCGGCCCTTCTCGAACGGGTCACCGCCAATCTGGGCGATCTGATCGAAAAATGCTCCGGGACGCAGCGCGACGAAGGGGACGCCGAGTCCTTCAAGCTTGTCCTCGGCGAGCTTCTTGTGCCAGAAATGCGGCACGTTGGGTGTCTGGTCACTCGTGAGGATGCTGGTCAGCACGAAGCGCGGCACACCGGCTTTGCTGGCGGCGACGGCGAGATTAGCGTTGCCACGCGTGTCGATCTCGTGCGCGTTCTTGTTCTTCCCGGTGTAACCGGCCGCCGTCGTGATTACCGCCGCGGTGCCGGTCATCGCGACGACGAGCGAATCGAGGTCGAGCATATCGCCGCGTACTATCTCGACGCCCTTGGCCTCGAGTTTGCGCGCGTCCGAGGCCGGACGGACAACTGCGCGCACCTTCTTACCCTTGGCAAGAAGCCGGTCGACGACCTGGCCGCCGACTGACCCCGTTGCGCCGACCACCAGGACAAGTTTCTGTTCAGACATTGTTTCTCCTAATAATTCTCTTTGCTGCGATGCTGAACGGACGGACCTAATTCAGGGCAGGGTAGTCGGTGTAGCCGTGGCCACCGCCGCAGCGCCTAGCCGGCATCGTTCCAGAGCCGCCGCCACAAGGAGCGCTTCGGTTCCGGCTCGGGTGGGGCGGTGGCGGCCGCGGCAGCCCGGCGGCCCCGCCAGCGGTCCAGCTCGACGTCGACGTCGCGCGTCTTGGTGACTACCGGCGGTCCGCCCTGAAGCTGCCGCCGGGCATCGATGACCCGGGCGTTGAAGTCCTCCACGATCTCGCGGACCTGCTTTTCGCTGAAGTGGGCATCGAGCCGGGCATCGAGCTCGGCGTCCTCGGTGCGGAGCAGGATCGCCCTCGGGCCCAGGCCGGAGATGTTCTCCCGCTGGATCAGGCCTTTGACCCACCAGTCGGGGTCGTACGCTTCACCCAGCCCCGGGATGGGCTTGCCGGCGTACTTGAGGTTGTCGAACTTGCCCTGCGCCATGGCGTCCCGGATCAGGTATTCGGCCTTGGCAGCGTCGTCGATCTTGGCGCGCTTTTGCCGGAGTTCGTCCTCGGCCGCGTTGAGCGCATCGTTCTCCTGGGCGGTGCTGCCCGAGGCCCGCACCGCACGCAGTTCCGCGGCGCGCTCCACCCGGCGCCGGAACGCACTGCCGGAACCACTCACCCCGCCGCTCATGAACCGTTACCGCCCTCACCGGCCAGGGCCCCATCCACGGCGTTCTCAGTCATGAGACCACGGTAGGCCCGCCCGGATTCCGTGTCGACACCGGCCGGGCCGGGTCCGCACCTTCCAGAAATCTTGCGTGTTTCGCGCAAATCTATTGCGTGAAACATGCATATCGTTCTAGGATCCATTAAGATCGGTTCCGGGAGGATCGGTCTTTCCAACAACAACGAGGTTGAAAATGTCTGTTCCAATCAAGGCCACCATGGAGAAAGTCCCTGGCGGAATGATGCTGATCCCGCTGCTGATCGGCGCCCTTCTTGCGACGTTCGCTCCAGGCTCGGCGGCTTTCTTCGGCTCCTTCACCGGGGCGCTCTTCACCGGCGGTACCACGATCCTTGCCGTGTTCTATGTCTGCATGGGCGCAAGCATCGACATCAAGGCCACGCCCTACATCCTGAAGAAGGGTGGTGTGCTTTTTGGCAGCAAGGTCCTCTTCGCCGTGATCGTGGGGATCGTCGCCGGCCGGTTCCTGGGCGAACTCCCCATTGACGGCGGCCTGCTCACCGGCCTGTCCGTCCTGGCAATCCTGGCGGCCCTCAACGACACCAACGGCGGAATGTACATGGCCCTGATGGGTCAGTACGGCAAGCCCAAGGATGTCGCCGCCTATTCCGTGATGACCCTGGAATCCGGGCCGTTCCTGACGATGCTGACCCTCGGCGTGGCTGGCCTCTCGGCCTTCCCGTGGCAGGCACTCGTCGGTGCGATCATCCCGCTGGTCCTGGGCGCCGTACTCGGCGCGCTGGATCCGGCGATGCGGAAGTTCTTGTCCGCAGCGGCGCCGGTGCTCATTCCGTTCTTCGCCCTGGCCCTCGGTTTCGGCCTGAATCTGGAGAAGGTGCTCAGCGCCGGGCTCCTCGGCGTCGGACTCGGGCTGTTCGTCCTCATCGGCGGAGGTACCGTGCTGTTCTTCGCGGACAAGCTGACGGGCGGATCCGGCCTGGCCGGACTGGCCGCGGCCACCACCGCAGGCAACGCGGCCACGGTGCCGATGCTCGTGGCAGCAGCGAACCCCGCCTACTTGCCCGCAGCGGGACCGGCGACGGTGCTCGTTGCCGCCTCCGTCGTCGTGACGGCCATCGGCTGCCCGCTGATCGTCGCGCGGTACGCCAAGCGCCTCAAGGCCAAGGAAGTCATCGAGACGAAAGTAGCGGCGCACGCGGTATGAGCAAGCATGCACTGGCCAGGTGGGCCATCATCGCGGACGACCTGACGGGAGCAGCAGACGCCGCAGCGGCATACGGTCCGACTCATTCCAGCTCGGTCCTCCTGACGCTGGACGGAGAATGGCCTGACTCCGAAATCCTGGCTATCAACACCGAAAGCCGCTACATGCCCGACGCCCAGGCGGCAGCGGTTGTCGAAAACGCCGTCGGACGGGCCGTTGGGCTGGGCCGGCGGGTCTTCAAAAAGTTCGACTCCCTGCTGCGCGGGAACGTTGGTGTCGAGGTGGCAGCCGCGGCGGCCGGAGTCGCGGATGGCGGCATGGCGATCGTTGCCCCTGCCTTCCCGGCAACCGGACGCACAACGGTCAACGGCATCGTGCACGTCAATGGCGCGCCCAATACGGAGGGCATGTTCGGCGGCGATGTCTGCCGGGCGCTTGCCGCCGGGGGCCTCAGCGCGGAGTCCATCCTCCGCAGCCCGAGCCGGAAGCCGGAGGACCTGGCGAAACTGCTGCACGAGATGCACGCACGCGGGATCCAAGCCGCCGTCGTAGACGCCGAATCCGATGCGGACCTCCGGGCTATCGCCGACGCCGCTGGCCTCCTGGACGTCCCCGCACTGCTGGCCGGCTCGGGCGGTTTAGCGGGCCACGTCGCGGAGCGCAGGGAAGCCAGCGGCCGCGAACTGGCCACCGGTCCGGGCGCTGGCCGGACCCTGCTGGTGATCGGCAGCTACTCCCCTCTGGCGCGGCTGCAGATTCAAGAACTCGTGGCGGCCGGCGTCAGCCACGTGACGCTGGATCACGGGAACCTGTCCGGCGCGGCGGTCCACCGTAAGCTTCTCGAGGCCCTGGACCGTGGCGATGTGGTGCTGACACCGGATCCATCCGGCACCTTGGACAAATCGCAGGCCAACGCCGTGGCGCGCGCTCTGGCGCTGGCCACAGCCGCGGGCATCGGCAAGTGCGGTTCCCTCCTCCTCACGGGAGGCGAGACGGCCACCGCCGTCCTGGCCGAGATCGGCGTCACCAGCTTCACGGTGCTCGGCGAAATCGAGCCGGGGGTCGTCGCTAGCCGTCTCAGCGACCCACTCCCCCTGATGGTCACAAAAGCGGGAGCATTCGGCGACGCCGGCACACTGCTCCGAGCAGCACAATTCCTCACACGTACAACGACTGAAATGAGTAGCAAATAATGGGACGCCCGATTGTCGCCATCACCATGGGTGATGCGGCTGGTATTGGTCCGGAAATCATCGTGAAAGCCCTTGCCGATACCGAGCTGCGGTCCAAGGCCCGCATGCTCGTCATCGGCGACCTCGGCCGGATGCAGCTGGCTTCCCGCATCGTGTCGAGCCCGCTGACATTGCGCAAGGTCACCAGCCCGGCGGAGGCGCTGTTCGAAGAGGGCACCATTGATGTACTCGACGTGGACTGCATTCCTGCCGACCTGCCCTGGGGCGAGTTGTCGGCCGCGGCCGGACACGGTTCCTACCTCTTCATCGAAAAGGCCGTGGCCCTGGCCATGGACCGCCAGGTCGACGCCATCTGCACGGGACCCCTCAACAAAGCCGCTCTCCACGCCGCCGGGCACAAATTTCCCGGCCACACCGAGCTCCTGGCCGAGCTGACCGGCACTGACGAAGTGTCCATGATGCTGACCGCCCCCAAAATGCGCGTCATCCACGTGACCACCCACATCGGCCTCATTGACGCGATCGCCAAGATCAACGGTGACCTCGTCTACCGAACCATCAAGCGGGGCCATGAACTCCTGATCGCGTCGGGCATCAAGAATCCCCGGATCGCCGTGTGCGCCATCAATCCGCACGCGGGCGAGGGCGGACTCTTCGGCTACGGCGAGGAAGCCGAGAAGATCCAGCCGGGCATCGAAAAGGCCCAGGCCGAAGGTATCGACGCCTTCGGGCCGCTCCCGGCAGACACGCTGTTCTTCCTTGCCGGACGGGGGGACTTTGATCTGGTCGTCGCCCAGTATCACGATCAGGGCCATGGGCCGGTCAAGGTCCTGGGGCTCGAGAACGGCGTCAACATCACGGTGGGCCTGCCCGTTGTCCGCACCTCCGTGGACCACGGCACCGCCTTCGATATCGCGGGCAAGAACATCGCAGACCACGAGTCGCTGCTCGAAGCTTTGCGTCAGGCGGTGGACTTGGCGCCGTCGCGCGACGAGAATCTCTAAGTGAACTCAAAAGATAGACGACGCGAGATCGCGTCAGTCCTTTCCGAACGGCCGGTCAGCGTAGAAGAGCTGGCCGGTCGTTTCCGGGTCTCCCTGTCCACGATCCGGCGGGACCTGGAACAGCTGGCCCAGGCGGGCCAGATCCTGCGCACCTACGGCGGCGCCCGGGCGGCCGGTCCAGGCGAAAAAAGCCTCCGCGAGCGAGAGCAGATCGCGACGCGGCAGAAGGCCGCCATCGGCCGTCTCGCCGCGACGTTCGTCGCGCCGGGTTCCGTGAACATCCTCGACGCCGGGACGACGGCGGGCGCCGTGGCCAGCCGGATTGCGGACAGGACGGGCATCACCGTGGTCACGAACGGGCTGACCACCACCCAGCTGCTCGAAAACAGCGACGGCATTGAACTGATCGTCATCGGCGGGACGCTGCGCCACGTGAGCTCCGGCATGGTGGGGCCGCTGGCGGAGCAGGTCATGTCCGCCATCACCGCGGACGCCGCCTTCCTCAGCGCGGACGGCGTCACCTCGGCCCGCGGCCTGTCCGAGGGAACCCCGGAACAGGCATCGCTGAAGCGCATCATGGTCGACAATGCCCGCGAAATCTATGTAGTGGCCGACTCGACCAAGCTCGGCCTGGAGTCCTCCCACTGGTGGACCGCCTTGGAGCGGCCGTGGCATCTCATTACGGACGATGAAGCAACCGAAGAGCAGCTCGAGCCCTTCCGGGGACTGGGAAATGTGCAGATCCACCTTGCGGAGCCAATGTAAACACAGGCACGGTAAACACGGGCACGCCGCCGCGCTAGCGCTGGGCCGCCAGGGCGCGGACGGCATCGAGGACGGAAGGATCGATGTCGAACCCTCCAGCGGCGAGCTGCGCAGCCCGCCGCGCGGCCGACCGTTCGAAGGGCATCCGGACAGGGACTGCCCCATCCGCCTGCCGGGTTGTCCGCATGGCCTCGGAAAACTCCGAGACCTTCGCCGTGAATTCGTCCCCCGGAGTCAGCAGGTCGGGCTGCAGGGCGAGGACAAAGAAGCCAAAGTCCTCCAGCGGCTTGGGGGAAACCGGCGACCCGGCAAGAATGCCCAGCAACTGGACGCTCACGCCCAGGCCGCTGCCCTTGTGTCCGCCCCAGGCCGTGAAGGCGCCGGACAAGGCCTGCGCAGGATCGGTGGTCGGTTGGCCGGAGGCGTCGTAGGCGACGCCGGGCGGCAGTTCGCGCCCCAGCCGCTGCGCAAGGACCACCTGGGCATGAATGATTTCCGAGATCCCGATGTCCCAGATCACCGGTGTTGAGCTGCTGGGAAACCCGAGGCAAAACGGGTTGGTGCCGAACCGGCCCTCCGTCCCGCCGAAGGGCGCCACCCAGGGCGACGCGTTCGAGGCGATCACGGCCACGAGCCCTCGGGCCGTTATCATCTCCGCGTAATAGGACAGCATCCCCGTGTACCAGGTGTTGTTCGCTCCGACCACGGCAAGGCCCACGTCCGTGGCCTTGTCGATGGCGATCTCCACGGCCTGCTGCGCCACTACGTAGCCCAGCCTGTCCCCGCCATCCAGCTGGGCTGACAACGGTGTCTGCCGCGTGATCCGGATGGCGCCCTCGCCATCCATCGGCTTCACCGCCAGCCGCTCACCGATGCTGAGGATCCGGGCCAGTCCGCTGAACGACAACCCCCTCAGTTCACAGTCGAGGAGGTGCCGGATAGTGGTGTCGGCATCGGCAGCAGAGAACCCCAGCCCCCTCAGTGCGGTGATCCCGACTTCCGTGGCGTCCTCCAGGCTGACGAACATCTTCCTGCCTTCCGATCAGACGGCGGCCCGGACCGAAGCCCGCGTGCTGCCTGGGTTGTGGACTTACAACGCGGCCTTTTCGGCTTCGAACGCGGCAATTTCTTCGAGGATGATGGGGGCTGCCGTGGTGGCTGCGTGGATCCCGATGACGCTGGCGATCTCCATGACTTCGAGGATCTCCTCCACCGTGGCGCCGTAGCGGAGCGCGTTCTCCATGTGCAGCTTGGTGCCGCGCTCGTAGAGGTGGGTGGCGGCAATGTCGAACGCGATGTAGATGAATTCCTTGACCTTGGGCTCCAGCGGCCCGTACTTCCAGGATGCGGAGGAGAACTCGGTGTACGCCTCAAGGTATTCCGGATCGAGTTCCAGGGTGTCGTCCCAGGTCTTGTTCCAGTAGCCGCGGTTCTCCGTGAATTCCTTCTTGACCCGTTCCTGGTACTCGGTGAGGGGCTGCCTGGCAGGCCGCGCCCCCGTTTCGTCCAGAACCTCGCAGAGAATGGGCACTCCGACGTTCATGGCGTGCACGCCGAGGGTGCTGGCCAGTTCCACCACCTCCATGATCTCCGCCGAAGTGGCACCAAACCGCAGGGCGGCCCGGACGTGCTGCCGGACGCCCGGGAGGTACATGTGGGTTGCCGCGCTGTCCACGGCGATGTAGATGAACTCCTTGACCTTGTCTTCCAGGTGGTTCTTCTTCCACGGAACGGAGGACATAGACAGGTACCCGGCGAGGAACTCGGGGCTGAGCGCCAGGATGGCCTCCCACGAGTCGCCCCACGTTCCGCGGATGCTGATGAAGTCTTGTTTGATTTGCTGCTGGCGGGCTGTCAGCTCCATGGTTTTTC
Organism: Arthrobacter sp. P1_C12_2; assembly: GCF_056406415.1. Taxonomy (NCBI): domain Bacteria; kingdom Bacillati; phylum Actinomycetota; class Actinomycetes; order Micrococcales; family Micrococcaceae; genus Arthrobacter; species Arthrobacter sp. P1_C12_2. The sequence goes on from NZ_JBFUAF010000001.1 coordinate 148,457, forward strand.
CTTCTCTGGGATGGGTCGGACGGCCAGTGAGTTGCCTTGGCTGACCCGTTTCGGGCATGGCGGAGCAACTCTCGTTGCTGCGGTGTTGCTGTGGTGTCGGTGGGGGTTAGTCGTCGAAGTCGGCAAGGGCCGTGCGTGCGGCACGCCGGACGTGGGCTGCGTAGAGAGCGGTGGCCAGCGGCACGTCCCGCTTGGCGACGGCCGCGACGATCGCCTCCATCTCTTCGACGGCCTCGATGGCGCGGCCGGGGTGGGAGAGGGAGGCCGCGCGCAGTACGTGCACCCGGGCCTGGATCTGCTCGATGAGCTGGCGCAGCGGATCGCTACGGGCACCAGCGATCAGCACGGCGTAGATGCCGTCCTTGGCCGCGAGCACGGCCCGCATGTCATCGATATGCTCTTCCGTCACCTTGCGGTAGTGCGCAGTGGCAGTCCGAAGGTCACCGATCTCCGGGTCCGTCCCGCGTTCGATGAACCGCTGGACAATGAGTGACTCCAGGGTGGCGCGCACCTCGTAGAGGTCCTCGGCCTCCGAACGCGTGGGCCGGCTGACGATTGCGCCTTTCTGGGGAACAACAGTCACCAGCCCCTCGGAGGAAAGCTCACGGATGGCTTCCCGGACGGTGGTCCTGGAGACGCCGAGCTGCTCCATCAGTTCCCGCTCCACGAGGCGCTGGCCCGGTTTGAGTTGAAGCCCGGTGATGGCGCTCCGGAGCCGGTCGGCAACTTGTTCGCGCACCGGCGCAGCCACGCGTCCCAGCGGCTCGGACGCCCATGAGTCGGCCAATGAATTGGTCACGGTCATCGTGTTCCTTCTTCCTGCGCGCGGATCTGTGCAATCCTACCGGTGGCTGACTGCGGACTCTTGTGAAGTCGCAGCCACCCATCGGGCTATTTCAGTGTGGTCGGCATTGTCCGGCAGTTCTGCAGCCGCTTCTTCCCAGAGCTGGACGGCGGCGTGGCTGAGCCGCGACGCGGCGTGGACCTGGTCGGCGAGGTCCACCGCAATCTTCATGTCCTTGAGCATCAGTTTCAGGGCGAAGCCGGAGTTGTAGGTGCCGGGAAGGATGAAGTTGGGCCATTTGTTCTCGGTGGAGCCGCTCTTGCCGCTCGAGCCGTTGACGATCTGCAAAAGGAGCTCCGGGTCCACGCCGAAGCTTTGCCCGGCCAGGATTGCCTCGCTGCTGACCAGCAGGTGGGTAGCGGACATGAGGTTGTTCAGCGCCTTCGCCGCGTGCCCCGCCCCGACTTGCCCGGCACGCTTGACGGTTCCGAAACAGTCCAAGATGGCGGAGGCTTCCGCCACGTCCTCGTCCGTTCCGCCTGCCATGACGGTCAGCGCCCCGTTTTCTGCCCCTTTCACGCCGCCGGATACGGGGGCGTCGATGAAGGGGATGCCTTTTTGACGCAGGTGTTGTTCGAGGGCCTTGCTGCGAAGCGGTTCACTTGAGCTCATGTCGATGACCAAGGTGTTGGCGGCCAGCTCGGCGTTCACTTCGGGGCTCGTGATGACGCCTTCGACGACGTCGGAGTTGGGCAGCATCAGGATGACGGCGGACGCGCCAACCACGGCTTCCGCCGGCGAGGTGCAGCCGGTCCCGCCTGCCTCCGCCAGCCTGGCTCTGGCGTCCTCGGCGACGTCGAATCCCCTCACGGTGTGGCCGGCCGCCAGCAGGCGCTGCGCCATCGGTGTGCCCATGTTTCCGAGGCCAATAAACGCGATCGTGGTCATGGCGTTTCGCTCACCTTCATCTCGTTAAGCACCTTCTCGGCGATCCGGAACGACTCCAGGGCTGCGGGGACGCCGACGTAGATGGCTGTCTGCATGAGAACCTCCTGGATTTCCTGTTCCGAGACACCGTTGTTGATGGCGCCGCGGACGTGGACTCCGAGCTCATGGGGCCGGTTCAGTGCCGTGAGCATCGCGAGGTTGATCATGCTGCGGCTCCGGCGGTCAAGGCCTTCGCGCGTCCAGACGGCGCCCCAGCAGTACTCGGTGACCAGTTCCTGGATGGGTCGGCTGAACTCGGACACCTGCCCGAGGGAGCGCTCCACATGGCTCGTGCCAAGGACCTCCTTGCGGGTGGCCAGTCCCTCTTCGTACGTGGTGGCGTGGGTGTCGTTGGTGTCCATGGTTAGTCCTTCCGGAGGTCTGCGGTCTTGGTGTAGTCGGATTCCTCGACCGGTTCGGCCCAATGGGTCGGGCCCAGGGAGATCGCGGTGTGCGTCATGAACGAGTCCGCTGCGGCCCCGTGCCAGTGGCGTTCGCCCGGCGGACACCACACGGTATCGCCAGCGTTGAGCACACGGGGGTTGTCCTCTCCCTCTGCCTGGATGAGACCGCGGCCGGCAAGGACCTGGAGGATCTGGCCGTTTTCGTGGTGGTGCCAGTACGTCCTGGCGCCGGGGGTGAAGTTGACGGTGTTGATGGTGACGCCGTCCGTGGAGGCCATCGTCAGGTATGGGAAAGCGGTGCCGCTGAACTGCGAACCGGCCTTGCCTGCCGTGCCGTCCTGCACGGGTCCGTTGATGATCCTCATGGCTGTTCCTGCTCTTCCTGCGGCGCTGCGTGCGGTTCTTCGGGCGCATCAGGGCCGACCGGAGCCGGGTCGAAGAGCCGGACGCCGCCGGATACATCGCCGATGGCGTCGACCACCGTGTTGCTGATCTGCTCGGCGTAGCCAAGGGCGTTGGCCAGGCCGAAGCTCGCGAGCGGCCCCGCGGAATTGGGGCTTGCCACCCCGAGGTCCGACGCCAGCTCGACGTAGGCCAGCACGTCCTTCATCATCAGAGCATTGGTGAGGCCACCCTTGAGGTAGTCCCCCTTGATGATCTTCGGGAACCTGTTCAGCGACGCGAAGCTGACCCCTGAGCTGTTGTTGATGACATCCAGCAGCACCTCGAGGTCCAGTCCGGCCTTCTTGCCGGCGACCATCGCTTCCGCCGTGGCGGACAGGGTGATGGCGTTCAGGAAGTTGTTGATGAGCTTGGTCGTGTGGCCTGCCCCGGATGCGCCGGTGTAGAAGATCTTGCTGGAGAAGAGTTCCAGCGCCGGCCGGGCGCGTTCAAGGACGCTCTCCTCGCCGCCCACCATCAGCACCAATTCGCCCCTTTCCGCGGCGGCCGCACCGCCGGAGATGCCGGCGTCCAGGTAGCTCGCGCCTGCGGCGACCACTTTGCCGGCAATCATGCGGGTGGAGGCGGGGGCGGAGGTGCTCAGGTCGACCACGATCTGCCCGTCCTGGAGGTGCTCCAGGACGCCTCCGTCGCCGAGCATCACGGCCTCCACAACGGCGCTCTTGGGGAGGGAAAGAAGGATGATGTCCGAGCCGTCCACGACGTCTGCCGCGCTGCCGGCGGGGGTTGCCCCAGCCGCGGAGATGTTTGCTGCGACGGGGTCGTAACCCAGCACGTCTTGTCCGGCCTTGGTGATGCAGGTGGCCATGCGGCCGCCCATGTTGCCAAGGCCGATAAACCCAATACGGAGTTCGCTCATTGTCCTGTCCTCTGGAAGGTGTTGCCGTAGATGGCCTCGTCAACGCTGGTGGTGTCCCAGGCCCCGGCGCCGCCGCTGGGGCGGACGGTGTTCACGATGGAGGCACCGCCGTCGGCCGCGATCACCTGGCCGGTCACGTACGCGGAGTCATCGCTGAGCAGGAAGGCCACGACGCCGGCGATTTCCTCGGCCGTGCCGGCCCGGCGCAGCGGGGTGGTGCTGGCGCGCTGCTCCATGTCGTTCTTGCCACCAGTGGTGGTTGCGGCGGCGGCGAAGAGATCGGTGGGTACGATTCCGGGCGCCACCGCGTTGACCCGGATGCCCAGCGGGCCGCCATAAACCGAGCCGCCATGGACCAGCCCGACGACGGCGTGTTTGGAGGTGTGGTAGGCCAGCAGGTCCGCTGCCCCCGTCAGGCTTGCGATGGACGCCGTGATGGCGATGTTGCCGCCGGTGCCCTGCGCGGCGAACTGCCGGAAGGCTGCCCGCAGGCCCAGGAACTGCCCGCGGACGTTGACGTTCATGACATGGTCGAAATCCTCGACCTCGACGTCCGGCAGGGCCGCGAACTTGCCGAAAATCCCGGCGTTGAGGTGGTGCAGGTCCACGCGGCCGAAGGCGTCCAACGCCTCCCGCATGTAGTTGTGGACGTCGGCCTCCCGGGCCACGTCGGCCGCAACGGCGATGGAGCGGGTGGGCAGCGAGCGCGCCACGGCTGCGGCGGCGTCGGCGTTGATATCGACGACGACGACGTGCGCTCCCTCCGCGGCGAGCCTCCAGGCCGAGGCTTTGCCCAGGCCGCCGGCCGCGCCGGTAACGACGGCCACTTTGCCGTCAAAACGCAGGTTGGTCATCACAGTTCTTCCTTTCTGCCGATGGTTGCCGCCAGTCCGGCCAGCGGGCCGGCCGTGACGGGGGTGAACCGCTCCAGGGTGGAAGGGTCGTGGCCCGTCACGAGGTGGCTGGCGGTTGAGTCCATCAGCTGCCGGATCGTGTCGAACCCGGCATACATTTCCCGCACGTCATTGACGAACATGAACGGCAGGTCCTGTTCGAATTCTTCGTAGTAGTGGATGGCGTCGGAGGCGAGCACCACCTGGCCCTCGCTGGTTTGCACGGTGACGATCGACTGGCCCGGGGTGTGGCCGCCGACGCGTGAGATGCGGATTCCGGGAGCAACCGTGTAAGCGTCGTCGAAGGTCGTGATTCTTCCCTCCCCCGCCGCCCGCTTCAGGTAATCCAGTTCCTCGGTTTCGATCGAGTGCTGGAACTGCTTGCGGGCGGCGAAGCTGCTGAGCCAGAAATCCAATTCAGCGCGGGCCATGATGATGTTCGACTCAGGGAACAGATCCAAATTTCCGATGTGGTCATAGTGCGCGTGGGTGACCAAGACCTGCGGTGCATCCCCGGGATCGACACCCAGGGCGGCGAATGCCGCGGCCGGCTCGATCAGGAAGGTGCGGTTCCGCACCTCCCCGCCGTGCCGGGAGAAGCCGGTGTCGACGACGACGGTACGTTGCCCGTTGCGGATCACCCAGAAGAAGTAGTCCATGTCCATGGGCTCATCAGCCGTTTTGTAGATGTGGAAGTTCAGGTACACGTCGCTCTTCACTGTGGATCGGGTACCGAACTTCACAATGCTGACTTGATACGTATCGCTGTGCGTCATGCTCGCTATCCTCGCTTAGGCAGTGACTTTGGCAGCCTCGACCGGCCCGGGCGTCTTCGCGTGCCAGTCAATCTCGTCGCTGAAAATATCCTGCTTGCTGCTCTCCGGGAGCCACTTGAGCAGAACCACCACGGCGATCAGGGCGATGAAGACCTGGTAGAAGGCCGGGGCGATGGGGTTGGCAGTGCTGGCGGCCAGGAACGCGCCGATGTAGGGTCCGGGACCGGCGATAAAGGCAAGGGCGAGGTTGAAGCCGATCGCGCTGCCGGTGGCCCGGGTGGACGCCGGGAAGAGCTCGACGAGCATGACCACCGTGGTGACGGAAACCAGGCACTGGATGGCGCCCAGCAGGACCAGGCCGAGAATGATCAGGGCCGGATTGCCGGTGCTCATCAGCAGGAAGACCGGGATGGGTAGCAGGACATAGCCCACCGTGCCCACGAGGTTGGGGATGCGCCGGCCGTACTTGTCCGAGATCATGCCGGCGATGGGGCAGAAGACCATGTAGATCAGCAGGCCGATGGCGCTGAGCATCAGGGCATTGGGCCGCGGGATCTTGAGGGTCACTTCGAGGTAGTTCACCACATACGTAGCCAGATAGTAGTAGCCGAGGCCCTGGACCGCCGCGAAACAGATGGTCAGGCCGACAGCCTTCAGGTTGCGCTTGAGCTTCGGCGCAGGGACCGCGGAGGACTCACGGTTCTTCTTGATTTCCTTGAACACCGGGGTGTCGTCCAGCCGAAGCCGCACGAACAGCCCGATCATGGCCAGCGGCGCGGCGGCCCAGAACGGGATCCTCCAGCCGAAGTCCATCAGCTGGTCCTTCGTCAGGATGTTATTCAGCCAGAGCGCGAATCCGCTGCCGGCCACGGTGGCGAGGGCGGCCGTTGCCGAAATGACGCTGGCGTAGGTGGCGCGGCGGCGGCGGGGGGCTCCTTCAATCAGGAAGGCAGCGGACCCCGTCCACTCGCCGCCGGCGGAAAGCCCCTGGATGCAGCGCAGGAGTACCAGCAACAGAGGAGCGGCGACGCCGATGGCGGCGTAGGTCGGGATGAACCCGATCATCGTGGTGGCCAGGCCCATTGCCAGGACCGAGAAGCTCAAGGCCGCGCGGCGGCCGTACTTGTCACCGATCGGCCCCAGGATGAACCCGCCGAGCGGCCGCATGAGGAAGCCGACTGCAAAAACGCCCAGGGATGCCAACAGTGACACCACAGGGCTCTGGTCCGCGAAGAAAAGCTGGCCGATGATGACGGCGAAGAACCCGTACACGGCGAAATCGAACCACTCCATGAAGTTGCCAACGCCAACTGCGAAAGCGGCCTGGCCCAACTTCTTGTGCTGCATATCAGCTTCATTGATGCTCACTAGTTACCTCCTCGTAACTCTCGATGGAGCGGCCGCTACGTTGCGATGGCTCCTTCCCTAAATTGTACGACAATCGTACAGTCCGTCAATAGGCCTTCCGAAAAGTAATGTTGCAGCCCGGGCATCTTGGCCGGGGCGGGATCCTTATACTCCCGTAACCCGGCGTTAACCCATCGGTGCGAAACTGGGGACTTCGGATAAAACCAAGCACCCTTCCCATCCTTTCTGCACAGCGGATCCCGAGGAGTTGCAGCCGTGAACAACCAAAACCACAGTGCGTCCGCAAGCCCCCAACAAACCAGCCGAGAGCCAGCGGCACAGGATCAGAGCAGCACGCATGTCACACATGTCCGCGAAGACGTGGCCATGGCCGGCCGGTGCGCCAACGTCCACCTGCCCACCGGGCGCACATGCACGTTGCCCGCACGCCACCCCGGCTCGTGCAACTTCGTCGGGCCCGAGGACGCGGAAAACGTCGCAACGCAGTAGATCTAAGCGCCCCCATACACGCGCCCATCCGCAGTTTTGCGCAAGGATTCCGGCGGATCCGGTCACGGGTGCCACGCCGCGGCTACGCTGATCGGGCAATGAGCCCCGGATCTAGCTGAGGGAGATCACGTGCCTCGTGAAGACCTGCAGCAGCGCGCCGAGAACGCATCGGCTCAAAGACTGCCAGCCGGAAAATCATCCGCTGCGGCGCGGCCGGTACCACTTGACGCCACGGCCCTGACCCGGGCCGGCCTTGCGGGCTGGGCCGCCCGGCTGGGACCTCCCGGTCCGGAGGCACCCCGGTCCCGGCGGCTCGCCCATGTGGGCGGCATCGCGGCCATCGCCGCCCTGGTCCTGTACCTGACGTGGCGTGTCCTGTTTACGATGCCGTCGGGTGAATGGAACCTGACCATCGCCTGGATCCTGGTCACCTTCGAGGCCCTGCCGCTGGCCGGCCTCGTCCTGAAAGCGTGGTCCGTGTGGAACATTGACAGCCGTCCGCCGGCGCCAGTGACGGAGGCCCCCAACGGCATGCGGGTGGCGGTGCTGATCCCCACGTACAACGAGCCCCTCGAGGTGCTGACGCCCACGGTCGCCGCGGCCTGCGAGCTGGCCCCGGCGCATGAGACGTGGGTCCTCGACGACGGCGACCGGCCCTGGGTCGAACAAATGTGCATCGCCTATGGTGCCCGGTACGTCCGCCGGGCCGTCCACGACCATGCCAAGGCCGGCAACATGAACCACGCCCTGGGCCTCATGGCCGCGGAAAAGGCCGCTGGCGGCCCCGGCCTCGACATCATCGCCGTCCTGGACTGCGACCACGTCCCGCTGCCCACGTTCCTCACCGCCACCCTGGGCTGGTTCGAGGACCCCGGGATCGCCCTGATTCAGGGTCCGCAGTCGTTCTACAACGGCGGCGCGTTCGACGACGACGGCATCACCGGCGAGCAGGGCACCTTCTTCAACGTCCTCATGGCGTCCCGCAACGTTCCCGGCGCCGGACCGTTCTGGTGCGGGTCGACGTCGTTGTTGCGCCTGAGCGCCCTGGCGGAGGTGGGCGGTGTGGCGACAGAGACCATCACCGAGGACATGCACACCACGCTCAAACTCATCCGGCGCGGCTGGCGGACCGTCTACCACCACCAGACGCTCGCCGTCGGGCTCGCGCCGGCGACGCCGGACCAGTACCTGCTGCAGCGGCGGCGCTGGGGCATGGGTGCGATGCAGATCCTCGTCCACGAGAAACTGTGGGCGGCGAAGGGCTGGATGTCGTGGCGGAACTACCACGAATACCTCAACGGCACGCTGTGGTGGCTGGAGGGCATCGCCACACTGGTGGCCTTCCTGATTCCGATGGTGATCATGCTGTCCGGGGCGCAGACCTCCACCGCCGGCCCGTTGCTCTTCACCGGGGTCTTCCTGGTCATGTTCACCGTGCGGCTGTGGGGCTCCAAGCAGCTCATGCGCAACGAAATCCACTGGCCCACGGCTTTCGCCCTGCGGATCTTCCGCGTCCCGGTGGGCCTCGCCTGCCTCTGGTGGCTCATGTCCCGGAACATCCTGGAGTTCCAGGTGACGCCCAAGGGCGCCGCCGACCTTCGGCTCCGGGGCCGGACGCCGCGCATCCTGATCGTGATGGTTGCCCTCATCACCGCGGTGATTCTGTATGCGGCGGCCGGGCTGGCCGGGCTGGTGCCCTGGCGCACGTCGCCCGGTTCCACGGTGGCTTCGGGCGCCTGGCTGGTGCTCGCCGGTGTGGTGCTGGTGCTCGGGACGCGGCGGATCCGGGCCGCCGAGTTTGCCACGTCCCGCCGCAATGCGCACCGGATAGAGGTGTCCGCGCCGGTGGAGGCCGAGGGCACCGGCGGGGAACTGCTGGACATTTCGGTCGGCGGGGCTGCGGTTCGCTTCCCGCACGGAACGCTGCCGGCCTCGGGTCCGGTCATGCTCCGGCTGCCGGCGGCCGCGCCGGTCCGGCTGCAGGTCATCCGCACGACCGGGCAGCCGGACGGCACCGAGATCGCGTCCCTGCGGGCGGCCGACGACGACTGGGCCACCTACCGTGCGCTCTCGTTGTGGATCTTCCACACGCCCGCAGGGGCGCTGCCGGATTTTCCGCCCGGCGTCCCGGCCGCGGCGTCGCTGCGGGGGCGCTGAGGGTTAGAGGCCGGGCGGCGGCAGCTGCCGCTGCCTTAGTCCGCGTCGAGGCAGAGGATGAAGCCGGGGAACACGTGCCGGCCGGGGCGTCCGCCCACCTCGTCGATGGCCCGGCGGATCTGCCGGAGTTGCTCGACGGTCATCTGCAGCGGTGGTTCGTCGGGCTGGTACGTGGTGAAGATCGGATAGTCGACGCCGGGCTCCCGCGACATTTCGATGTGGCAGCCCAGGACATGGGTGACGGGATGCGTGCTGCAGCACCCGATCAGCCGGTCGATGGTGCGGACAAACGCCGGCCAGTCCTGGATGTACAGCCGGCCGGGATACACCGTGTCCCCGGTGAGCAGGAACCCGGTGTGGGGATCGTAGAACGTGACCGCCGCGTTGTGGTGCCCCGGGCTGGGCCAGCATTCCAGGACGCGTCCGCCCAGATCCACCTGCGCGGGCAGAGCCGCGCCGCCGCCAAAGGCGCCAGATGCGCCGTCGTCGCCAAACCCGTCGCCGTCGTCGCCGGAATTGCCAAAGCCCCCGGAAGCGCCGGTGAATCCGAAGAATTCCCACGCGCTGTCCCGGTCCGCGTCCACCACAACGGTGCCGGGGCGGCCGGCGAACTGGGCATCGCCCGCAACATGGTCGCCATGCGGATGGGTATGGAGGACAAGGAGCCGGTAGCCCTCGCGGGGGTGCTCTGCAAGCCAGGCCGCCACGAGGCCGTCAACAACGCGGCGCAGCGGGAAGTAGTCCGGGGATGCGGTCGCGCCGGTATCGATGAGCACGGCCCGGGCGTTGCCGAACAGCAGAAACATGAACGGCGCCTCATAGTTCACCGCCATGTTCTGGCGCAGGATGAACGTGTGCTCGTCGTAGGCGTGGACCTGGATGTCAGGGTCCGTGTTGTGCTTCGCGGATTCTGAGCCGTGGATCCAGGAAACATCAAGATCACCGGAACTGGGGTGGCCTGCGGTGAAGTCGATCAGCTCCGGGGGCGTGTCCATGCGTTCTCCTGTGTGCGTCAGCTCTAGTGGCGGGGTGCGGCGGACGTCGCGTCCGCGGTGACACACCACCACTCCATGATGACCGGTTCCGTCGGCGCCGGCGCGGGCCGCGCCGACACTACGGTTCCGGACCGCGCCTCAACGGATGGCGACGACGGACAGTTTGCTCAGGGTGACGTCCCCGCCGTCCGCCACGAGGCAGACGGTTCGCCCGCCGGGCGCCGGAAAGACCAGATCCGTTATGGTGCCCTCACCGTGCTGGGCGAACACTTCCACGGAGCAGTGATCGAGCACGATCTCCAGTGCCAGCACGCCGTCGCGAAGGGTCACCGGGCAGGACTCGACGGACGGAAACAGCGGATGGAAGCCCGCGTTGCCGGAGGCTGTCCGGTCCACGGCCAGTTCCCCGGAGGCCGCGTCATAACGCAGCGTCGTCTGGCCCGTGACCTCGCCGGCGGGCCCGGTTTCGCGGAAGTCCAGGCCAAAACGGCGGGCGGTACCCGCCAGGAATTCCGCCCGGATGATCAGCGCCTCGCCGTATGAGGAGCTGTGCACCGGGTGCGAGGAATCCTCCACCGTCACGGCACTGGCAAGTTCAAAGGACCTGCCCCGGGACTCCGGCAGGTCCGGCAGGACCGGCTTTTGAATCAGTTGCGGCTGGCCGTCGACCATGGCCAGGCTCAGTTCCCGTGCGAGCGACATCGCTGACCGCCAGGGACCGGTGGGCGTCTGGTTTGCATAGTCCCAGTTGCTCATCCAACCGATCATGATGCGCCCGTTGTCCGGGGCGTTGCTGAAGGACACTGCCGCGTAGTAGTCCCTCCCCCAGTCGAGCCACAGACAGTGTCGGAGATCCGTGGTCCCGTCGGCATCCGCTGGAACGAGTGAATCAGAGTCTGCGGTGAACTGCACCCCATCGAAGTCGCCGACGAAGTACTGCCCTCCCGAGCCGCCGGCCACGGCACCCGGGTTGATATTGACCACCAGAACCCACTTGACGCTGTCCGGGTCGCCGTCGACGGGGAGCGGGAACAGGTCGGGGCATTCCCATTCGCCTCCCGTGGCGTTTGCAGGGCCGAAGGTGCTCAGGTATTCCCAATCCTTGAGGTTGGCCGAGCGGTACAGCACAACCTGCTGATGCTGGGCCTCCACCGCCACCATGACCCAGCAGGAACCGGCCGGCCCCTCGTAGCGGAACACCTTGGGATCCCGGAAATGGGCCGAGCCGCGGCCAAGCACCGGGTTATCCGCGAACTTCGTCCAGGTCATGCCGTGGTCGGCGCTGTAGGCCAGCGACTGGGCCTGGGTCCCGGCACGGGGTGAGCCCTGCTTGTACGCGCTGGTGTAGACGGCCACCCACGGCGGGGCGTCAGCGGTGCCGAGTCCGGAGCTGTTTGCGGTGTCGATCACGATGCTGCCGGAAAAGACGTCCTCATCTGCGTCGGCGGCAATGGCAACCGGGTGTTCGGTCCAGTGCAGAAGGTCGGTTGAGGTGGCGTGTCCCCAGGACATGTTGCCCCAGACGTTGCCGTGCGGGTTGTTCTGGTAGAAGAGGTGGTAAGTCCCCTCCCAGAAGACGAGCCCGTTGGGGTCGTTCAGCCAGGTGTTCTTCGCGGTGTAATGCAGGACGGGTCGGCCGGGCACGGGCTGGCCGTCCACAGCAGTTCCACTCAGTGTCTGTGTCTCAGTCATCGCTGTTCTCTCACGAAGTCGGGGTCAGGGTAAGGGCTGCCAGGAGTTCAGCGCTGGACGGCGGGTTTGCGCCTCTTCGTCCCACCGTGATGGCCGCCGCGCAAGCGGCCGTGCCGCCCAAGCGGGCCAGGTCCTCGGAGTCGAAACGCGCTGGCGCGTCGCTGATGAGCCCTGCGATCAGGGACGCCATGTACGAGTCGCCGGCACCCACGGTGTCCGCCACGGCGGCCGGGGCCGCCGTGATATCCACAGCGGCAATTGCAGAGCGCAGGTGTGATCCGTCTTCTCCCAGGGTGACCACGGCCAATGCGGCGCCGAGGTCCAGGATCCTGGAGCTGACGTCCGGGGCCGACTGCCCGGGGTAGAGCCATTCGGCGTCCTCGTCGCTGAGTTTCACAACAGTGGACAACGCGGCAAATTCCTCGAACCAGGCCAGGGCCCGCCCGTGGCTGCCCAGGAGCGCCGGGCGGATGTTCGGGTCATAGGTGATAAGGCACTGACCGTAAAACAGCTCCAGCAGGTTCAGTACGCGTTCGGCGCCCGGCTGCAGGAACGCGGCCAGCGAGCCAGTGTGCAGGACCTTCGGCAGGAAAGTCGGATCGATCCGGGGAAGGGACCATTCGAGGTCGAAGTCGTACCGTGCGGCGCCTGTCCCGTCCAGGACGGCGGTGGCCCGGGAGGTGCGCGGCAGTCGTTCCGCACCGGGCATGATCCGGACCCCGGCGGCGGCCAGGTGCCCGTGGATGCGCCTACCGTGCTCGTCCGGCCCCAAGGCGGTGAGCAACGCGGTGTTCACCCCGAGGCGGCCCAGCCCGTAGGCGACGTTCATGCCGGACCCGCCGGGAAATTCGGCGGCGCCGCCAGGGGTCTCGATGATGTCGATGAGGGATTCCCCGACGACGACGACATCCGTTTCAGGGCAGGGTGAAACTGGGGTGCTGTGCATTTTGAGGTCCTTGGAAGGTTGGGCGCGTCCTCTACTGGACGCGCTCGATGTCAGGTGTTGGCGCGTGTAGGTGAGTCCGGTGCTGCTCTACTCGAAGCGCCCTTATGTTTTGGGGAGGCGACGGAATCGCGAAGAACCATGGGACAGGGAAGAACGGTCGGGTGAGCGGCGAACAGGGTCAGGTCTGTCTTGCCTTCGATCGCTGCGATGAGATTCCCGGTGGCCCAGGCCCCCATCTCATAGTGGGGCAGGGCCACGGTTGTCAGTGCGGGGTAGAGGCTTTCAGCGATGAGTTGCTGGTTGTCGAAACCGACGATCGAGAGATCCGCCGGGATGCTCAGTCCGAGCTCGCCTGCCGCACGGTAGGCGCCCATGGCCATCCGGTCGTTGTAGCAGAACACGGCAGTCGGCCGGCTCCCGGGGGTGAGGAGCCGCATCGCTGCCTCGTATCCGCCGATGACTTCCGAGTGCTCGGACTGGACCAGTTCCGGGTGGAACGGCAGACCGGCGTCGGCGAGGGTTTTCTTGAATGCGATCAGGCGTGAGTGGGTGGCGGGAACGTCGTCCGTGTTGTTGAGCATGCCGATCCGGGTGTGTCCGGCGTCGATCAGGGTCTGGACGGCGGCCCGCGCCCCTCCTTCTTCGTCGGGAATCACCGAACAGATGGCCTTGCTGATGTCCTCGGAGTCGACAAGCACGGCGGGAAGGCCTGTCAGGTTCTTGGGGACGCTGAGTTTGCGGTGATACATCGTGGCGTAGAGGATGCCGTCCACCTGGCGGTCCAGCAACGCCGCTACATCCTGTTCGCGGGTGTCCACGGAGCCGGTGCTTGCGGCATTGATGATCATGATGTTGTATCCGCGGGCCCGGGCAGTCTCTTCGGCGCCCAGGATGATCCTGCCGGCATGCGGCGTGGTCGCGATTTCCTCACTGATGAACCCGAGCATCCCGGAGCGCTGTGTCCGCAGCGCCTGCGCCAGCCGGTTGGGCCCGTAGCCCAGCCGCCGGGCGACCTCCTGGACCCGTTCCCTGGTCTCGGTACCGACGCGGGCGTAGGCGACATCATTGAGAACGTGGGAAACCGTGGTGACAGAAACACCGGCGGCGGCTGCTACGTCCTTGATGCCGATTGCTTTGTTAGTCATTGATCTCCCACGTCCTCATGGTCTTGTTGCTGATTCTACGCGCGGCCTATTCGTCCCAGAGCCCGTCTCGCCCGGCCTGAGCGGGTTACTGGGCCGCAAGTGCATGTGCCGCCGGGAAACCGACCGTGGGTGTGGCCCTAAAGGCGTTAACAGCCCTATCTGCGATAACTTGGGCGTCACTTCCGGAATCAAGGATCGTATTCCGAGCTGATTCGGAATCGACCATGACGGCCATAACGGCGAGGCCGTCCGAAGCCTCGGTCGTCAACAGGGCGTCCACCTGAGCCGAGAAGCAGGAGTCACTTGACTTGGAGTGAACGTCCATCGCCACCACGTGGTTGGTGGAGACGAAGTTGCCAACCCCCGCCATCAGCCGGATGATGACAGGCGTCGCCCCTGTCGGCCGGATGCTCTGTGAGTCGATGATCTGGGAGAAATGGTTGCCGACGACAGAGTTGTTGCTGCCGCTGATACAGAGAAGTCCGTAGAGGTCGTTCAGTCCGTTGTCGACTCCCAGGAAGGGCGTCCAGGGCTCATGGTCACGCAAGAAGTGATTCGTGGCCACGAGGTTCTCCGAACTATTCGCCGCGAGAATCAGCATCCCAGGGTAGAACGAATGCAAACGGTTGTTGGTGACGCTCGAACGCGTGACGCCGTCGAGATGGATGCTGCTCGCACCTCGGGGGAAGACGTTGTTCGCGGTTATCAGGAGCCCGCCATGGTTCTCGGCGTAGATCGAGTGACCCTTGAAGCCTGCTCCGACCAAGTTGTCGGTGATCTTTGATGCCTGTCCCCACCCGCGCAGCTCGATGCAGCTGCCGCATTCAGCGATGAAGTTGTCGTGAACGGAAAGCGCGTCCGCGTTGTAGATCGTGAGAGCGTTCTCAAGGTAGACGAACCCCATGCCGGTTACTCGGAATGAGTCATTGGCGTTCGCTACGTAGATACCGGTCTTGCCGTTGACGTAGGAGTTCTCCGGATGCATCCCCGCGCCATCCGAGTTGAAGTGCAACCCGTCGATGCAGAAGTTGGAGAACTCGACCGAGCTGATCCGCGGGCTCCCGCTTCGCTCAACGTAGAAGGCGGCTCCCTTGGATTCCTCCCCATCTCCGCCGAGGGGAATGTCGACGATTATGCGACTCCCTCCGGGCCACAGCTCATGCAAGTCGGGCCATTCGTCTTCGGGAACGTTGAACCGGATGCTCGACGACGTAAAGCCGTGTCCCGAGCCATGGATCCTGAGGAAGCTGACGTCGATCACCACCTGCGTACGAAGGTGGTAGTCCCCGGGCGGAATGTAGATCACCGCGCCTGGCTTTCCTCCATTGTTCGCATCGGTGACCGTCTGCCGGTCCTTGATGTCAGCGATGATGCTGTTGATTACTTCACCGACGTCCTCGGACGGATTGCCGACGGGCCACGTAGTCACGTCGTAGCAGTTGTTGCTTGACATAGGTTCTTCCCTTTGTGCTGTGGTTTCTCAGCCCTTGACGGCGCCGAGCGTCATGCCTGCGACGATCTTGCGCTGCAAGAGAAGAGTGAGAAGGATGACGGGGATCGAGAACACGGCCGCGAGTGCGGTCATGGATCCCCAGTCCAGTCCAAACTGGGTCTGGAAGTTGGCGATGACCACCGGTGTGGTCTGCGAGCGGACCGCGGTCATCAAGAGGGCGAAGAGGAACTCGTTCCAGGACGCGAGGAAGGCGAAGATCGCGGTAACCGCGATGCCGCCGGAGACCACCGGGATCACCACCCGCCAGAGGGCGCCGAGCCGGCTGCAGCCGTCGACCGTGGCTGCCTCCTCGAGGTCCCTGGGCACGGCCTCGAAGAAGCTGGCCATGAGCCAAATGGAGAGCGGCAGCGAAATCGTGGTGTGCGCGATCGCCAGGGCAATCGGCGTGTCCGCCAGGCCCACGGAAGCCATCATGGAAGCCAACGGGATGCCGATGGCGACCGGCGGGACCATCCGGGTGACCAGCGCGGCCATGATGAAGACCTGCCCGCTGGGAGTCTTGTACCGCGTGATGCCGTAGGCGGCCGGGACTGCGAGGACCAGCGAGAGCAGCGTGCTGATCACCGCCGTCTGGACGCTGTTGATCATGGACGCCAGCACACCGCTGCGGCCGAGGGCCGACGTGTAGTTCTCCAGCGTCCACTCCCTGGGCAGGATGGTGGGCGGGACGGCGATCGTGTCGATCGGGGTCTTGAAGGAGGTCAGGACCAGGTACAGGAACGGGAACCCGTAGACCACCAGGGCCGCGGCGAGGATGATCCACAGCACCGTCCGGGTGCTTCGTCTGCCGGCTTCGAGACCTTCCCTGTTCCGGCTCCGGCGCTTCCGGGTGCGTTCCGGCGCGGGCTGCCCGGCAGTACCTGGACGGGAGCCGGCGGAGACGAAACCCGAGCGGCGGGGGCGGTAGTCGGTTGCCGGCGGGCCGGCGTCGGGCTTGGTGGTGGATTGGGCGCTCATCAGCTGTCCTTTCCGGGTCGCCAGATGGTCGTCACGGCTACGAAGGCGACGGCAAGCATGGCGATCAGGTAGATGGTGCCCATGGCGCTGGCCAGGCCGGGATCGCCGAAGCGAATCATGGTCCGGTAGATCAGCAGGCTCATGGTCTCGGAGGCGGAGTCGGGGCCGCCGTTAGTTTGGATGAGGATGGTGTCGAAGGCGCGGGCAGCGTCGATCCCGCGGACCACAAGCGCCACGGCGATCACGGGCCGCAGCAGCGGCAGGATGATCCGGAACAGCAGCGACGGTGCCTTGGCGCCGTCGAGCCGCGCCGCCTCGATCAGGTCCCCGGGGATGTTCTGGAGGCCGGCGAAGAGCACCAGGCACATGAACGACGTCGTGAGCCAGATGTCGGGAATCGCGACGGAGAAGAGGACGATCGAGGGATCAGACAGCCAGCCGATCTGGTTCGGGTCGGACAGGATTCCTGCCTGGTGCAGCAGGGTTCCCACGAGCCCGAAGTTATCGATCATGAGGAACTTCCACAGGAGGCCGGCCACAATCGGGGCGATCATGAGCGGATAGAGGAAGAACGTCCGCCAGACCTGCGACTGCTTGCCCAGCATGGTGAACAGCAGGGCCATGCCCAGGCCGAGGGCGAATTCAAGGCTGACGACGATCAGTGTGTAGGCAAGGGTCCGCCATCCGGCGGACGTGAATGCCTCGGAGGAGAACGCCTCGGCATAGTTCGCGAGGCCGATGAATTCTCGGGAACCGCCCACGACCGGGGAAATCTTGAAAAAGCTGTCGGTGATGAGCCGGACCAGTGGGTAGGCGACAAACACGGCGAGGAACACGGCTGCCGGGGCCATCAGGAGAAGCGCGAAGCGGCGATCAGGGATACGCACGGGAGTCTCTTTTGTTCGGTGACACTTTGGTGGATCTTCGTGGCCGGCACCGCTGCAGGCGGCGCCGGCCACGAAGGGCTTACTTGATCAGGTCCTGGACCTTTTTCTTGGCCTCGGCGAGCAGCGCGGCGGTGTCCCCACCTGCAACTGCCTTCTGCAGCGTCGGCACCAGTACGGTGTCCACGATCTGCTGCCACTTGGCGGTGGAGGGGCGCGTGGCCGTGGCGTCGGCGCTCAGGGTCTGGATCAGGGGCTTGAAGCTTTCGTAGCCGGGCTTGTCCTGGTATTTCTCGAAGGCCGACATGCGCGCCGCCAGGCCCAGGGTGGACTCGATCCCGAGGTCGTTGTGGTCGTAGGCGCACTTGATGAACTTCTTGGCGTTCTCGGCGTTCTTGGTGGCCTTCGGGACGGAGAGGTACCACGGACCGGGGACGCCGGCGACCCCGGCGGATCCGCCGATCATAGCCGCGGTGCCGACCTTCCCGAAGACAGGAGCATCCTTGGGGATCTGGCGGTAGGCGTGGGCCCAGAACCGGGTCATGGCCGTCTTGCCCTGGTTGAACAGGTTCTGTGCCGCTGCCCAGTCCACCTGGGCCGCGCCTGTCGGGGCGGACTTCACCAGGCTGGTGTAGAAGTCGAGGGCTTCCTTGTGGGCGGCGTTATCGATGATGACGTTATTGTTGGCATCGAGAACCATCGGCGAGCCCGCCTGGAGCACGTGCGCCATCCATTCGGTCTCCACGGCGCCCTTGACGTCGGTGCCGTACATTCCGTCCTTCGTGAAGAATTCGGAAATCTCCCGGTACTGCTGCCACGTGGTGGGCGCGGCGAGGTCGTACCCGTACTTGGCCTTGAAGTCCGCCTTGTTCTTGGCGTCCTCGAACAGGTCCTTGCGGTAGAGGATGATTTCGGAGTTGGTCCAGGCCGGCATACCGATGAAGTGCCCGTCCATCTGGGCTTCCTTCACGAGGGCAGGAAAGATGTCTTTCTTGGCCTCGGCGGTGAACAGCTCGTCGATCGGCTGGACAGCATCCTTGAAGTTCGGCAGCCAGACGGAGTCCAGCGCTGCGACGTCAAAGGAGACTGTTCCGGAGGAGAATTCGCTGGAAAGCCGGTTGAAGAGACCGTCGTAGGGCAG
This sequence comes from Arthrobacter sp. P1_C12_2, assembly GCF_056406415.1. Lineage (NCBI taxonomy): Bacteria > Bacillati > Actinomycetota > Actinomycetes > Micrococcales > Micrococcaceae > Arthrobacter > Arthrobacter sp. P1_C12_2. Next base: position 166,909 of record NZ_JBFUAF010000001.1, read on the forward strand.
TTCAACGAAGGTTGTTTCGAGGCCGGTTTCGGCCTTGCACTTTTCTGCCACCCCGGCGAGTTCGGCGTGGCCGCCGGCCTCGACGAGGACGGTAACGGCCGAGGTGGTGTTGCCTGGGGCGGCTGCTGGGCCCCCAGCCCCGCAGCCGGTGGCGGCCAGCAGGACAGCCGCGGAAAGGCTGCCAATGCCGGCAAACCTGGAGATCGTTTTTCGAGAGGACATCGCTGTCGGCTCCCTTTCTCTTGAACGGAAACTCAGAGATCGAATGGGGTTGAAAAATCGTTTTGCTAAAACGACTTGGCACTCAGGGTAAGGAGTTCCGATTCAGTGTGTCAAGCGTCACGCCAAACAAGTCTTCCCTCTTGACGCCCCCATTGGCAGCAGCCGTAATGTGAGCCCCAGCCGTCTGAGGAAACGTTTTTGCAAACATTGGCGGATTTGGCAGTTTTTGGCAACGACCCTTCACACCGTGGCACGTCGTGGCCACGACCGCCATTGTCCGTGCCAGGGCCGCGGCGGACACGGTCACGTCGGTGGCCGCGGCACTGCCGCGGTTGTGCGCCTTGGTCCACAGACCCAAAACGGGCCGCGTAATTTAGGAGCTTTTCCATACTTTCGGCGATGGCCGCTGGATAGCATGAGGTGTCCGGACAAAGCAGTCCGGGCGGGTGCCGATGTCAGAAGGAAGCCCATGGCCGCAGCTACAGTGGACGACATCCTCGCGGATCTCCCCCTCGGTTTCGCCAGCCTGATGCTCCGGCCGTCCCGCACGGACGCGGCGATCGAACGCTTTCTGATCGTTGACGCCGACGACGAAGCTTACGACGGCGGGTCTGCGTTTGTCCTGCTGATCGGCGTGCGCGGACGCTCCGCCTTGCCGGCAGTGCGGCGCCTCCTGAAAAGCCCTCCCCTGGTCTTGGCCGTCAAGGGCAGCCAGGAGGAACTGGCGGAAGCGGCAGAGCTGCTGCGCGTCGCCGGAACCGGCCTGCTGCTGGTGGACCCGGCGGCAGACTGGGACCGCCTGCTTTCCATCGCCAAGGACCGGATCCAGCCGCCCAGCTACCAGAGCGAAGTACTGACCCTGCTCGAAGAAGACCTCTTCGCCATCGCCCAGACCACGGCCCGCCTGACCTCCAGCCACGTGGTGATCGAGGACGCCGCCAACAAGGTCCTGGCCTACTCCACGGTCTCAAATGCCATTGACGAACTGCGTAAAGCCTCGATTCTGGCCCGGCGCGGCCCGCGCAAATACGAACTCCTGCTCAAGGACCTCGGCGCCTACCGCGAGCTGCACCGGACGCGCCTGCCGGTCCGCGTTCCCGCCCGGCCCCAGGACGGCCTGCGGGAGCGCGTCGCCATCAGCCTGTTCGCCGGTGACCGCATCATGGGCTACATCTGGCTCCAGGAAACCGGTGCCGGCTTCGGCGACGACGTCGACTATGTGCTCACCGGCTCGGCCGCGCGGGCCTCCGCCGAGCTGATCCGGTACCGCAACCATCAGTCCGTGCACATGCGCGAGGACCGGATCGTGCGCCTCCTTTCGGGTCCCGCGGAGGCGGCGGCGAGCGCGCACAGCGAGAAAATCCCAGCGGACCGTCCTGCGGCCCTGATCCTGATTGGCCTGTCCGCGTCCGAAGCCCAGGAGGACGACGCCGCACTCAAACACGGCGAGCTGGCCAACCTCGCGTCCATCCATGCCGCCGCCTACAAACCCTCGGCCATTGTGGGGCAGTTTCACGGCGACACCGCCGTGATCCTTCCCGGGCTCCAGTCCGCCAACGCCGGGGCCGGGCTGCGGAGCGTGGCCGAGGCAATCGTCAGGGACGCCAGCAAACACCTCGGCATCAGCACCTTTGCCGCCGTCGGCCCCACCGTCCCCGATCTGCTCTCCATCCATTCAGTGACCGGAATATCCGAAGCGCTGCTGGCCTGCATGCGCCGGTCCGGCGAAGCCCCGGTGGCCGAGGTGGACGACTTCGAAGCCGAGATCCTCTTCCACGACGCCGTGGAGAACTTTACGACGGCGGCCTTTCGGCACCGCAGCCTCTGGGCCCTGCTCCGGGATGACGCGGAACTGGCCGTAACCCTGCGTGCCTTCTTCGACGCGTCACTCGACGTGGCCGAGTGCGCCAAGCGGATGCAGCTGCATAAGAACACCGTCTACTACCGGATCGGCAAGGTCAGCCGGATCACCGACCTGGACTTCGGCAATCCCCGCCATTCGCTGGTCGCGCTGCTGCATGTGCAGGAATGGGCCGGCACGCAGAAGGAGCACGTGGGCCAGAAATGATGACAACACTTGATTCGCCGCCGATTGGCCTACTACTGGATGACATTGTCCGCAGCCACCGGCCCCGGACGGAAGCTGGGTCAGTTCCAGCAAACATTCCCCACCTGCAGTCCCCGCCGTTCGACCGTTTCGGCATAGCGGTTGCCACGACGTCCGGGGAAGTATTCAGTTCCGGCGACGCCGACCTCCCGTTCTCCATCCAGAGCATCTCCAAGGTCTTCACGCTGGCGATGGCCCTCAGCGCCGATGACTCCGGCTCGTTGTGGTCCAGGGTCCTGCGCGAGCCGTCAGGGACCTCCTTCAACTCCCTGGTCCAGCTTGAAGTCGAGCACGGGATCCCGCGGAACCCCTTCATCAACTCGGGCGCCCTGGTGGTCACCGACCATCTGATGGAAAGATCTCCCGACGCCGCCGCTCAGGTCCTGCGTTTCCTCACCGGCCAGGTCGGTCAACCGGGTCCTTTCATCGACGAGATCGCCGCAAGGAGTGAACTCTCCAGCAGCAGCCGCAACCTGGCCCTCGCCCACTTCCTGAAGGAATTCGGCAACCTGCGGCGGCCCGCACAGGCAGTGGTCGAGAACTACGTCAGGCAGTGCTCAATCATGATGACCTGCGTGGAAGTCGCCAAGGCGGGTCTTTTCCTCGCGCAGGATGGTCGTGGAGTACAAGGCGCGGTGATCTCCAGGAGCGAGGCCAAGCGCATCGGCTCCATCATGCTGACCTGCGGCATGTATGACGCAGCCGGCGAGTTTGCCTACCGCGTGGGACTTCCGGGGAAAAGCGGTGTAGGCGGCGGCATCCTGGCGATCGTCCCCGGCGAGTGCGCCATCTGCGTCTGGAGCCCGCGGCTGGATTCCAAAGGAAATTCCCTGGCAGGCACGGCGGCTCTCGCTGACCTGTCCGACCGGACCGGGTGGTCGATTTTCTGATCTGACGCCCGGCTGTCCCCACAATCTCCCTCCAGAACCCCATTTAGATCTCTGACAGATCGAAAGGAACACCCATGTCCAACAACCCCAATGACGAGGTTGGCTTGTACCAGGCCGATGGCGGCCACGCCCACGCTTCGGATGCCCTGATCCACGCGGAGGACTCGGGCTATCACAAGAGCCTGAAGCCCCGGCAGATCCAGATGATCGCGATCGGCGGGGCCATCGGAACCGGCCTGTTCCTGGGCGCCGGCGGCCGGCTCAACGCGGCCGGCCCGTCACTGGTCATCGCCTACGCTATCTGCGGCTTCTTCGCGTTCCTGATCCTGCGCGCCCTGGGCGAACTGGTGCTGCACCGGCCCTCGTCAGGATCGTTCGTGTCCTACGCCCGCGAATTCTACGGAGAGAAAGCCGCGTTCATCTCCGGCTGGTTCTATTGGATCAACTGGGCCACCACCACCATCGTGGACATCACCGCCGCGGCCCTCTACATGAACTTCTTCGGTAAATACATCCCCTGGATGGGGGCCGTACCGCAGTGGGCGTGGGCGCTGATCGCCCTCGTCGTGGTCCTCTGCCTCAACCTCGTCTCCGTCAAGGTGTTCGGCGAGCTCGAGTTCTGGTTCGCCCTGATCAAGGTCGCGGCCCTCGTCGCGTTCCTGTTGGTCGGCACCTACTTCGTCATGTTCGGCACCCCCGTGGAAGGCCAGGAAGTCGGATTCAGTCTCATCGCCGACAATGGCGGCCTCTTCCCCAACGGCCTGCTGCCCATGATCATCCTCATGCAGGGCGTGCTGTTCGCCTACGCCTCGATCGAACTGATCGGTACCGCCGCCGGCGAAACCGAAAACCCCGAAAGGATCATGCCCAAGGCCATCAACTCCGTGGTCTTCCGGATCGCCGTCTTCTACGTCGGCTCGGTCATTCTGCTCGCCCTGCTGCTGCCCTACACCTCGTATGAAAAAGGCGTCAGCCCGTTTGTGACGTTCTTCGGATCCATCGGTATCCAGGGCGTGGACGTCATCATGAACCTCGTGGTCCTCACGGCCGCCCTGTCCTCGCTGAACGCCGGTCTCTACTCCACCGGCCGCATCCTGCGTTCCATGTCAGTGGCCGGATCGGCCCCGAAGTTCGCCCAGCGGATGAACAAGGCCGGCGTCCCCTACGGCGGCATCGCCATCACCGCCGGCGTCTCCCTCCTCGGGGTCCCGCTGAACTACCTGGTCCCCGGCCAGGCGTTCGAGATCGTCCTGAACGTCGCCGCCGTAGGCATCGTCGTCACCTGGGCCACCATCGTGCTCTGCCAGATCCAGCTCAAACGGTGGGCAGACAAAGGCTGGCTTGAGCGCCCCTCTTTCCGGATGTTCGGAGCCCCCTACACCGGGTACCTCTCCCTGGTATTCCTGCTCGGCGTGCTCGTCATGGTCTTCATCGACTCCCCGCTCACGTTGCTGGTGACCCTGGTGGCCTGCGCGCTGATGGTAGGCGGCTGGTACGCCTGCCGGAAACAGATCCACGGCATCGCCGAAACCCGCGACGGCTTCACGGGCGCCGCGCCCGTGCTGGCCAACCGGACTCCAATTCGCTAATCGAACATCTCTTTGCCGACTAGTCCCACAACCCGACACACAACGTGAAAGCCTCCATGAAGCCACGAAACCCGCTGAGTCCCGGCCGAACTAGCACGCTGCAGGAACTCGACCCGCCAGCCGCAAACACAGGCAAGCCGCCGGCGTCGAACGACAGTTGCGAAGACGGCTGCTTCTTCTGTACCGGACCGGAAACAGACTAGGCAGCACCAACCGTTCCGCTGGATTCAGCGGACATGCCATGCCCCCCCCAACCCAAGAAGACAAGTAGTGATGAAAACGGAGTCTGCACCCACCATGACCGCAACCGACACGCACCCAGTTGAAGGCGACACCACCAAACCCCTGCAGACGGCCCCAGCGGCCATCCTGGACAACCTCAACGGCAGCAGGACCCTCAAGTCCGCCGGCCACGTGATTGTTGATTCGCTCATGGCGCACGGGGTGGAACGCACGTTTGTTGTCCCGGGGGAAAGCTTCCTGGACGTCCTCGACGGGCTGCACGGCTCTGAGATCGAGACCGTCGTCTGCCGGCACGAGGGCGGCGCCGCTTACATGGCCGAGGCCGACGGCAAGATGAACCAGCGCCCCGGCGTCGCCATGGTCACCCGGGGACCCGGGGCTGCGAACGCCCACGTAGGCCTGCACACCGCCTGGCAGGACTCCACGCCGATGCTGCTCTTTGTCGGGCTGATTCCGTTCGCGCACCGGGACCGTGAGGCGTTCCAGGAGTTCGACATCAAGGCGTGGTTCGACACGGGCGCTAAACGCGTGATGGTCCTGGACCACCCCGAGCGGGCCTCCGAAATCGTCGCGGAGGCAATGTTCGCGGCCATGAGCGGCCGTCCCGGGCCAGTGGTGGTGGGCCTGCCTGAAGACATCATCCGCGTCCAGATTGATCCGGCCCTGCACCCGCCCATCCCGGTGGCCGCGGGCGGCATGAGCAGCACTGATGCCGGCGCCCTCGCCGAAGCCCTGGCACAGGCCAAGAAGCCGCTCTTTGTCACCGGCGGGAACGACTGGACGCAGGAAGCAGCCGGGGAGCTCACCCGGTGGCTCGAAAAGCACCATATCCCGGCCGCGGCGGAATGGCGCACGCAGGGGACCGTCTCCTTCGACTCCCCCAGCTATGTAGGACCGATCGGCTACGGCCGGCCCCGGCCCACGTACGATCTCCTTGAGGAAACCGATCTGCTCGTTTTCGTCGGGACGGTCCCGGGGGACGTGATCACGGACGGCTTTGTCTGCCGACAGGACTGGAACAAGAAGAACTTCCTGGTCAGCATCGATCCCTCGCTGCGCGGCCGCTCCGGCCCGGTCTCCCGCCAGATCCTGGCCAAGCCGGAGGCTTTCGTCCGGGATCTGGTGAACATTGACCTCCCGGTCAAGGAGGAATGGAAGGCGTGGACGGCCCGGATGCGCGCCGAGCAGCAGTCCTTCGCCAGCCTGCCGCCGTCGGCCCCCGGCGACGGGCCCGCGAAGATGGACACCCTGATGGCGAACCTCGTGCCGCTGCTGCCGGAGGACGCCATGGTGACGTTCGGGGCGGGCGAGCACACCAACTGGGCGCACCGGTACTTCCCCACCCGACGCTACGCCTCGATGATCAGCGCCCGGAACGGCTCCATGGGGTACTCCGTGCCCTCGGCCATCGCCGCCTCGCTGGCCAGCCCGGAGCGCCGAGTGGTCACCGTCGCCGGCGACGGGGAGTTCCTCATGAACGGGCAGGAGCTCGCCACGGCCGCCCAGTACGGAGCCACGCCGCTCATCATCGTGATGGACAACCAGGAGTACGGCACCATCCGCACCCACCAGGAACGCCACTACCCATCCCGGGTATCGGGGACGCAGCTGAAGAACCCCGACTTCGGCATGATGGCACGGGCGTTCGGCGGTTTCGGCATCACGGTCACCGAGGACAAGGACGTGCCGGCCGCCCTGGAGGCCGCCTTGGCCGCCATCGACCGGGACGGCGTATTCGCCCTGGTCCACCTCGTCGTCGAACAGCGGGTCAAGGCCTACTAGATTCCGCCCTGACTAGATTGCCCACGGACGGCCTTTTCATACTTGGTTGCGCTATCAGTCCTGGTCGTCATTCGGCGTCCATAACCGCCACGACTGATAGCGCAACGGGTGGTTGGAGGGGCGCTTAGACGGCCGGCTACCCGCCAGCGGTCGTCGTCGGTCGCGTGCCGTCGAGCAATGCCGCCGCGCCTAAGCCCCGCGGCTACTCCCCCGTTTGGCCGTCCACGGCTTCGCGGAGGAGGTCGGCGTGGCCGTTGTGCCGGGCATACTCCTCGATCATGTGGCACAGGATCCAGCGCAGGCTCGGTGCCGAACCGTCCGGCCACGGGCGCTTGGCCAGTTGGCCCAGGCCGCCGCCGGCCAGGGCGTCCGCGACGCGGACCCGGGACCGGTCCACGGCGCCCTGCCACAGGGTGCGCAGCTGCTCCGGGGTGTCCCCGGCGGCGGTATCCCACTCCCAGTCCGGGGTGGCCTTCCAATCCACGGTGTCGAACGGGGCCTCCCGGTCCTGCGCGTGCAGGGAATGGGAAAACCATGCGCTCTCCACATAGGCCATGTGTTTCAGCAGCCCGCCCAGTGTCATCGATGAGGCCGCGGTAGTGGCCCCGAAGCCGGCGGCGTCCAGTCCAGCGCACTTCCACGCCAGCGTGGCCCGCTGAAAGTCCAGGAAGCCCAGGAGGGTCGCGGCTTCGTCTCCTGCAAGGGGAGGCTCCGGGCGTCCCTGATCGTCCACAATTGTCATGCGCGTGAGTCTAGCCGCCCAGCCTCGAACTCGCCGGAAACTCTCCGCTTCGCCGGAACATTCCGGCGAGCCGGCCCGCTTCCGGCGACTTCGACTGCGGGTATGGGCGACGGCGGGTACCTAGCCCGGTGTAACAGCACCCGCCGCGGCCGTCCGCCCAGCAGGCCGCGGCACCCGCACGGACCGCCTGGCGCGCCCGCGGATGACGTACTCGGCCACCGCAACGTTGATCACCCAGGCTGCCCCCAGGAGCACTGCCCGGGTCGGCTCGTCGGGCGGACCCACCAGCAGAATCCAGGGCAGACCCGTCAGCGCCTGCGTTCCGGCGGCGACCCCGATCGCGTAGCCGCGGGTCATCCACGCGCCGTGCCGCACAAAGTCGCGGCGCACAATCGCGGCGACACCCAGGACGATGCTCGCAGCCATGGCCGAGCCGAAGACCAGCCGCAGGACCATGAGCGCCGGCCCGTCCCCGGGTGGCAGCGGATAGAAGACCGCCATCCACAGGCCGGACAGGGCAGCGAGCAGGCCCGCCGGCGCCAGGATGCGGCCGGCGATGCGGTGCCAGCCGCGGCGGCCCCGCAGTGCGGGGAGGAACTGGAACGCGCCGAGCAGGCTGTAGGTGGTGACGCTGAGAATGTGCGTCACCACGGGCACGGGCGAGGCAAAGAACCGGGCGTTCTGGGCAGTGATGGCGGCACCGCCGGTCAGTTCCGTCAGCCGCGCCGCGCCCGCGATCACCGGGATGAGGCTGAGAAGGATCAAGCCGGCGGGCACGGGCCACTGGCGGCGACGGCGGACACGGGGGACGGGGGCGCTGCTGGCTCGTGTTGTCACGGCGTGGTCCTTGGCTGGAATGGCTGACGGCGGTGATACGGGCCGGGTGTACGGCGTACACCTAATGCGATCACGCTAGGTGTACGGCGTACACTTGTCAATAGCGAACCGTTAGGGAAAGGTGGCCGGATGACCCAGCAAGCGGAGCGCACGCGCCGGATCCCGTTGAGCCGGGACCGCGTACTGGCTGCCGCCGTCGCGCTGGCCGATCAGGTGGGGATCGAGGCGCTGAGCATGCGCCGGCTGGCGCAGGAACTCGGCGTCGTGCCGATGGCGCTCTACAAGCATGTGGCCAACAAGGAGGAACTCCTTGACGGCATGGTGGACGCCCTTGTCAGCGAGATCGACCCTCCCGTCCCCGATGCCGGCTGGAAGACCGCCGTGCGCCTGCGTGTGCTCTCGGCGCGGACGGCACTGCGGCGGCACCCGTGGGCCCGGCAGGTGCTGGAATCCCGCACCAACAAGACGCCCGCGGTCCTTGGCTACATGGACTCGTTCATCGGCATGTTCCTGGCCGGAGGCTTCTCCGTCGATCTCACCCATCACGTCATGCATGCCCTCGGCAGCCGCATGTGGGGGTTCACCCAGGAGCTGTTCGACGACTCCGCCGGCGGGAGCACCGCGGGGCTCGCCGCCCTTCCCCCGGAGGACCAGGCGGCCATGTTCCAGTCGATGGCCGAGCGGTATCCGAACATCCTCAAGGTCGCCACCGCCTCGGCGCACAAGGACTCCGCGGTGGGTCCGGGGTGCGATGACCAGTTCGAATTCGAGTTCGCCCTCGATCTGCTCCTGGACGGCTTTGAGCGGCTGCATCGGCAGCGCTGGACGTCCACTCCAGAAGAGACCGCGACGGCGGCAGAGACCCCGACGCCGGCGGCGCACTAACCGCCCCTATTCCTCCAGGAACCGCAGCAGGTACGGAACGGCGGTGCGCATTGCCCGCAGGTCGCCGCCGCTGGCGCCCAGCTCGCCGAGGTAATCACCGTGGCTGCCGGGCACGATCATCAGCCGTGCTCCCGGGATGACGCGGGACATGTGCACGGCGTGTTCAGCACTGACGACGTCGCGGTCGGCGCTCAGCACCAGGGTGCGGGCCGTGATGCGGCGCAGGTCCTCGTCCGGCCAGCCGGGGAAGGTCAGGATCCGTTGACGGTCCAGCTCGAACATCCGCTCGAGGTGTCCGGGCTCCGGATTCAGCCGGCGATCCGCGTCCTTGTACACCTCCGGCATGTCATCGAGGGTGGCCTTCGCCATCCCCTCCCAGAACTCATCGCCCACGGCGTCGCGGCTGACGAACGTGGAGGCTGCAATCAGGCACTTCACCATGGAGGGATGCCTCATGGCGAGCGCCAGCGCGGTGTGGCCCCCGGCGCTGAACCCGAGCACATCCACGGAGTCCACGCCGAGCTCATCCAGCACCGCCTTGACGTCCCCGGCGGAGCCTTCGGCGGTGAGCGGCCGGCCAGTGGCCGCGGTCCTGCCGTGGCCTTCTTCATCGACGGCGATCACCTGGCGGCTCTCGGCCAGCAGCACAGGGATGAGGCCGGCGAAGCTGGTCTCGATGGTCGAGCCTCCGCCGGGGATCAGCAGCAACGGGGGCTGGTCGGCCAGGGCATGGCCATGGACCTCGTAGTACATGCGGAGGTCGCCGTTCGCCGCGTAACCGTGCGTGAATGCCACAGGGCATATTACCGCCGCGAATGGAGGACTGAACAGGGCTTTGCGGACGACGGCGGGAGATTCCCGCCGTCGTCCGCTTGCGTTGCAGGTCAGGCGTTGACGGACTCGACGAGAATCGCGTCGACCTGGCCCAGCGCCTCCCGCATGCCTTCTTCCATGCCCATGGCGACGATCTTCTCCATCTGTTCCTCCGCCTCGAACGTGGACAGGATGGTCATTCGGGTGCGGCCGCCGATTGGCTCCAGCGTCACAAGACCGTGGATGATGCCCATGTCGGCCACAGGGTCACCATTGTCGTCCGCGAAGCCGTCATCGAACTCCAGGCGGTGCGGGGCGTCGATGGTCACGAACCGCCACCAGCCGCGGGCCTTCTCCCCCTCGGGTCCCGTCATGTAGTAGCTGGCCTCGCCGCCCGGGACGAATTCGTGCTTCTCGAAGGTGGCCGGCCACGTGGGCGGCCCCCACCAGCGCTCGAGCAGGCGCGGGTCTTCCCAGATTTGCCAGACGCGCCCAACTCCGGCGTCGAACTCGGCGACCACGCTGAGGCTCAGCGCCTCAAGATTCTTGACTGAACTGATAACCGTCATGACGAACCCTTCCTATCCTTCAGATTTGTTGCTTTGCGTGTTTTTGGTTGGTCGGTTGCCTGTCTGTGTCTTGTCAGGTTCTGTGGTGGCTGTTTCGGCGAGCAGGTCTGCGATCCGGTCGGCCCGCTGCCGCCAGATGACCTCGTAGTCGTCCAGCAGCCGGCGGGCCCGCTGCAGTCCGTCGTGGTTGGCCCGCACAATCTGCTCCCTTCCCCGCTTCTCCTTGGAGACAAGGGAAGCGCGTTCCAGCACCGCCACATGCTTCTGGACGGCCGCGAAACTCATGGCGTAGAGGGCAGCGAGCCCGGAGACCGAGTACTCGCCCACTGTCACCCGGCGCACGATGTCCCGGCGGGTCGTGTCGGCGAACGCCTGGAACAGGCGGTCGAGTTCCTCGTCATTGAGCTGGGCCCGGAGCTGATCTACAACCATTTGGTTGTAGAATAGTCCGGCCGTTCAGGGGTGTCAATCCCCGCCGAGTTCGCCGGAGACCCACCAATTCGCCGGAAGGTTACGGCGAGCCCGCGGGTTTCCGGCGAATTCGCGCGCCGCGGCCGCAAGCGACGCCACCCCCGGGACCGTCGAGGTGCCCGGACGCCGGGATGGAGGATAGTTTTAGGGCATGATGGCAAGCTACAGGTACGACGTCGAGGTCCTGCACCTCCTCGTCTCGCCGGCCCACGCCTACTTTGGCCGCGCACGCGATGGTGCAGCCCAAGTCCCCACAGTGGACGCGGACAGAGTCGAAGTGGTGGCGGGCAAGGGCATCGTCGGCGACCGGTTCTTCGGCAAGGCCGCGCACATGGACGCCGCCGTCACCCTCGTCTCGATCGAAGCCCTCGAGGCGATGGCCGGGGAGCTGGGAGCCGAGCCCTTTGACCCGCTCCTGACCCGGCGCAATGTCGTCCTCAGGGGCGCCCACCTCGCTCCCCTGCTCGGCGAAGACTTCGCGCTCGAATCGAGGGGGGACGTGGCCCGGCTCCGGGCCGGACGGCCAGCCCACCCCTGCGCCTGGATGGACCGGATGCTTGCCCCGGGCGCGCACGCCGCCATGCGCGGGCGCGGAGGCGTGCGCTGCCAGCCGCTCTCGAACGGCTTTTTGAGTCGCGGGCCGGCCGTGCTGGTCAGCCCCGTGCCGCTCGACCCCGGGCAGGCCGGCATCCCCACGCTGCTGCGCCCGTCGCGGCTGCCGTAGCGGCCACCGCCGAACCGGACCCGCGCCGCCGGAACGGGCTAGTCCCGCTCGGCGATCCCCTTCACGCTCGTCACAAGGCTGTCCCACATGCCCTTCGAGTGCGCGGCTTCCTCGGCAGTGGCGTTGTTGTCCTGCGAGAGCGTCAGCTGCGTGGCGCCGGACTGGTCCTCGAGCGTCCAGGTGAGCGTGTGATAGTTCTCGGGCACATCCTCCTGGCCGCTCAGCGGGCTGAAGTGCGTGACGACGAGCCGCCGGTCGGGTTCAAACTCCAGGACGCTGCCCCTGTCCTCGTACTCCTTGCCGTCCCAAACGCCGCGCCACACAATGGGTCCGCCCACCGTCCAGTCCGTCACGACATCAGTGCCGAACATGAACTCCTTGACGGCGCCAGGGTCGGTGATCACGGACCATACGCCGCTTGCGGGCGCCTTGATGGTGACGGTCGACGTCGCCACATACTTCCCAGTCATAGCTTTCCCTTTCCTCCCAGAATCGGTCAGCGCCGGCAGCGCCCGGCACCGAGACTACCCCGCCGACCGGAACGCCGGTAGGCCGGCCCTCCACCGCGATACCGCGTTCGGACCGCTTCCCGGGGGCTTTCTAGGCCGGGTAGATGGCGATGGCGGCGGCCTTGATAACGAAGTAGACGGTCATTCCGGGGGTGAGGCCGAGATCGGCTGACGCGGCCGGGGTGATGTCGGCGGAGAGTCGTCCTGCACGGACACGGATCTGGTCGCCGTGCGGCTCCAGGTCCGTGATTACCACCTGGAACGAGTTTCGCGGACTGCCGTGCTCCTCGGTGAGGAACACCGACACCGCCGAAGGCGGAAAGACCCCTACACCGTCCTGCCCGGGCTCGATGGGGCCGTCCCGGTGGCCCGCGACGACCATGCCCTGGGCGGTGGTGACGCCGGCCTCGCTGACGGTGCCGGCCACAAGGTTCAGCCCGGACAGGCCGGCGGCGAACCGGCTGCGCGGTTTTTCGAGGACTTCGCGGGTGGGGCCCTGTTCGGTGATCCGGCCCTCCTCGAGGACGATCACCCTGTCGGCCAGCATGAGGGCGTCAAGGATGTCGTGGGTGATGATGATGGCCCGGCGGCCGGCGAGAACGCGTTTGAGGAGCCGGCGGAGCAGTGGTGCCGCATGGATGTCGAGCGCGGCCATGGGCTCGTCGAGGAGCAGCAGGTCCGGATCGGCGGCGAGGGCACGGGCAACGGCCACACGCTGGGCCTGTCCGCCCGAGAGCTGCCCGGGGCGCCGCGAGGCGAGGGAGTCGGCGTCGACCTCGGTGAGCCAGTGCATCGCGGTTGTCCTGGCCGCCGCGCTGGACGCGCCGGCGCTGCGGGGCCCGAACGCGACGTTGTCCAGTGCGCTGAGGTGGGGAAACAGGAGGGCTTCCTGGGCCAGCAGGGCGGTGCCTCTGGTGTGCGGGGCGCGCCAGATGCTGTTGTCCGCGCTCAGGTCGAAGAGGACTTTTTCGCCGATCGTGGCCTTGCCCGCGTCCGGGCGCAGCAGGCCGGAGATGATCGAGAGGAGCGTCGATTTACCGGCCCCGTTGGGCCCGAGGATGGCGACGGTCTCGGCCGGCCCGAGGCTGAGGGAGACCTCGAAGCCCCGTGCGGCAAGAGTTGCATCCAGCTGAAACGTCACCGGAATGCCCCTTCCGGTGCCACGCCAAGGCGCGGGCGCCGGTAGGAAAGCCCGACGACGGCCACCGCCACAGCGACCAGCAGGAGAGAGAGCGCGACGGCGGCGTCGGCGTCGGTTTCGCGTTGCAAATAGATCTCCAGCGGGAGGGTGCGGGTGACGCCCTGCAGGCTGCCGGCGAAGGTCAGGGTGGCGCCGAATTCTCCCAGGCTGCGGGCGAAGGACAGGACGGCGCCGGAGGCCAGGCCGGGCAGCACCAGCGGGAGGGTCACCCGGCGCAGCACGGTGCTCGGGCGTGCCCCGAGCGTCGCGGCGACCGCCTCGTATTTGTTGCCGGCGGTGCGCAAGGCCCCTTCGAGGCTGACCACCAGGAACGGCAGGGCAACGTAGGTCTGCGCGAGGACGACGGCGGTGGTGGAGAAGGCGATCTGGATTCCAGCCAGCTCGAGGCTCTTGCCCAGGAGTCCCTGGCGGCCGAACGTGTAGAGCAGGGCGATGCCTCCCACCACGGGAGGCAGGACCAGGGGCAGCAGGACGAAGGCCCGGAGCAGCCGCTGGCCGGGGAAGGGGCTCCGGGCAAGGATGAGTGCCAGGGGCACGCCGAGGACGATGCAGGAGGCGGTGCTCGCCGCGGAGGTACGCAGGCTCAGGCCCAGGGCGGTCAGGGAGGATTCGGAGGTGATCAGCGGGATGAACTGGGACCAGTTGACCCTGGCCACCATCGCCACCAGCGGCAGCAGGACGAAGACTGCCCCTGCCGCCGCGATGGCGTAAATCCATGCCGGGATGCCGGTGTACCCGGTGCCGCTGCGTCTGTGCATGTGGTTTACGGGCTGCCGAATCCGGCGTCGCTCAGGACTTTCTTGCCCTCGCTGCCGGTGACCGTGGCGATGAAGGCAGCGGCGAGCTCCTTGTTCTTACTCGTGCCGACCGTGGCGATCGGATAGGTGTTCACGGCCTGGTCCGACTCGGCGAAGGGGATGCCTTTGACCTTGTCGCCGGCGGTCTTGACGTCCGTGACATAGACCAATCCGGCGTCGGCCTCACCGGAGGTGACCTTGCCCAGGACATCCGTGACGGACGATTCCTCGCTGACCGGCGCCAGGGTGGTGCCGGCGGCTTTTTCGACGGTAACCGTCGCGGCGCCGCAGGGAACCTGCGGTGCGCAGACCACCACCTTCACGCCGGGCCTGGCGAGGTCGGCGAAAGTGCTGATCGATGCCGGATTGGACGGCGGAACCGCGATCTCCAGGACGTTTGTGGCGAAGTTGACCGGGGCACCGTCGATCAGTTTCGCATCGGTCAGCTTGGTCATGTTCTTGGTGTCGGCGGAGGCAAAGACGTCGCCCGGGGCGCCCTGGGTGATCTGCGTGACCAGATCCGAGGACCCTGCAAAGTTCAGCGTGATCTTGGTGCCGGCGTTCTTCGCCTCGAAGTCGCTGGCCAGCTTGGTGAAGGTCGACTTCAGCGAGGCCGCCGCGAAGACGGTGATCGCTCCGGACAGCTTGGCGGTCTCGCTGGCCCCAGCGCTGGCGGTTCCGGCTGCACCGGAGGGGGCCGCGGCGCAGCCGGCCAGGCCCGCTGCCAGGGCGCTGGCAAGCAGCATTGCGGTGACGCGCTTGCGGGGCATCCTCATATGATGCTCTTTCCGTGGGGCGTTTCGATGATGACAGTGGTGGCTTTGACCACGGCTGTCGCGACGGATCCAAGCTCCAGACCCAGTTCACGGACGGCCTCGCTGCTCATCAGGGACACGACGCGGAAGGGCCCGCACTGCAGTTCAACCTGTGCCATGACTTTGTCTGCGGTGATGCCGGTGACCAGACCGACGAACCGGTTGCGGGCAGAGCGGCCCACCTTGGTGGGGTCTTCGGGAAGCTGGGCCTGGTCGCGGGCGAGGTGGGCAAGTTCCAGGCCGTCCACGGCCAGCCGGCCGGAGTCATCCTTGACCGGGGTCAGGATCCCGTTCTCGGTCCAGCGCCGGACGGTGTCGTCACTGACCCCGAGAAAACGTGCTGCTTCGGATATGCGAATTTTCGGCATGACTCCATAATCTCCTATTTGCGGGAAATAGGGGCATTCCTAGCCGCAAATCAGTAAGCAATTCCTCCTCCGGGGTTCATCCGCGTCTAAGCCAGAAGCTTGTCGAGCTTGGTGAAGGAGGTGCTCCAGCCCTCGCGGGTCATTTCCAGCCATTCGGCGCTGGCGAATGGGCCTTGGGTGAGGTGCAGCCGGGTCCGGCCCCCGAGATCCTCGAACTCAAGCCGCATTTCGGGCCGGCGGGTACCGCCGTCGTCGGGCGCCGCCCGCTGGGTGGCCACCAGGAGCGACGGCGGGTCGTACACGGAGATCACGGCATCGATCGGCCCCTCCTTGGCGACGCCGTCCTCCTCGTAGACCATGACCAGCCGCCACGCGCCACCGACACGGGGTTCGACCACGATCCGGTCCCGGGGCGAGTCCACGCCCACGGGGCCGAACCAGGCGGCGAGCTGGTCCGGATCGGTGAAGGCATCGAAGACCAGTTCGCGGGGAGCATCGAACTCCCTGGTCATGGTGAGGGTGTGGGACTCACGGGTGTTCTGCTGCGTGTTCATTGCCTGGCTCCTGATTCTTGGGAACTTGCTGGATCTTTCGCAAATGCGCATCGAGACGGCTGAAGCTGGCATCCCAGAAGCGCCTGTACTCTTCCATGTAGTCGGCAACCTCGCGCAGGGGCGCGGCCTCGAGTTTCGAGGAGCGCCACTGCGCATTCCGGCTCCGGGTGATCAGCCCGGCGGCTTCCAGGACCTTGAGATGGCGGGAGACCGCCGGAAGGCTGATGTCGAAGGGCTCGGCCAACTGGTTCACGGTGGCTTCGCCCTCCGCCAGCCGGGCCAGGATAGCCCGGCGGGTGGGGTCGGCGAGCGCCGAGAAGATGAGGCTGAGCCGATCGGTTGGCATCGAGATGCGCCCTTCGTATTTAACACTTCTGCTAATTAACCGATGTGTTAAATATGACTCCGCGACGGCTGCGCGTCAAGAGTTTTCTGCTCCCTGACCTCTTTACACGTTGTCTCGATTTTGGCGCCGACCCGGACGATAATCGGAGGTGACCGGACAGCTTTCTGCCGAGAGGAGCCGGCCGTGGCGCCCACAACCCTGCTGGCAGGAATCAGATCTGCGATGGCCGCCCTCACGCTGGGGGTGCTACTTCTGACGGGAACCGGCTGCTCCTCCGACAATCCCGCAGAAACCGCAAAAATCACGTCGGCGACCAACGGGATCAACACCGTGGTCGGTCCGATCAAGCTCGCGGACATGCTCATCCTCTCCCACGGGGCGGAACAACCCGGACGGATCATGGGCACCGTTTTCAACACGTCCGCTAAGGACGCGGTCGTCACCATTTCGGGCGCTTCCGGGCCGAAGGTGTCGATTCCGGTCAAGGCCAACGGTGAAACCTCCCTGGCCCAACCACCGGCCATGATGCTGGACCCAACCGAGGGATCCCCCGGATCCATGGTCACGGTCCGGGTGAGCGAGGACTCCACAGGCACGTCGGCCGAGGTGCAGCTCCCGGTCCTCGACTCCACGCTGCCTGAATACCAGTCATACATGCCCGCGACGCCCGGATCCGGGACTGCCTCCGGCACCCCATCACCCACGCAACCCGGGAGCACCGCCAGCCCATCCGGGACCGGGTCCCCCAGTCCCAGCCCCTCCCCCAGCCCGTAGCCCGTAGCCCCCGAGCGCCGGCCAGGGAATCGCGGCGACGTGCACAGCGGGGGCAAAGGATTCCCAAAGCTCCCTGTAATCCCCGCGCAGGAAAGTGATTACAGGAACACCCGCCCCAAGGAGGACCCTGATGATCGTCTACCGCCCCATCGCCCCGCTGGCCACCGGCCGAACCGGACTTAAGTCGGCGTTGGCCGCCATGGCTTTGACCGCTGTACTGGGCACCGCGTGGCAGGCCGCCGCCCCCGAATCATCGGAAACGCCGGAAATCACCTCGAAAGCTGCGTACACCGGAGAGCCCAGCTGATCTTCCTGACCTGACAATGCCCCGTTTGATGCGTGTTGACGCATCAAACGGGGCATTGGTCGGGCGATCATTGCCTGGCTGGACCGGACTCTCCCCACCAGCTCAGGCTCTGGTTCCAGCTCAGGCTACGAGAAGCGTCCCGGCCGGAAGGTGGCCAGCATCGGGTGCCTCGTGCCGGTCATGATCTCGCCCGCGAGAAGTTCGCCCGCGATGAGGCCGAGCGTGGCGCCCGAGTGCGTGAAGGCCACGAAGCAGCCGGGCACCTGGCCAAGTTCACCGAGGACCGGCTCGCCGTCGCCCGGGATGGGTTTGTAGCCGATCTTCCAGGACGCCGGTTTGAGATCGGGGTTGCCGGCGATCAGCTTGGATGCCTCATCGGCGAGTTCCTGGACCACTTCATCGGGGATGCTGAAGAAGCCGTCGGCGTGTTCGGTGATGTGGCCTTCATACCAGTCGTGGTCCAGGGCAAGGGTGTTTCCGGGGTTGGGCCGGACGGCGGCCCGCGGGGTGTTCAGCACGGCCTTCAGCTCGTGGTCCACGGGTTTGGTCAGCACCAGCATGGAGACCGGGGAACCGTTGGGGATATCGACGCCGAGGGGTGCGACGACGGCGGGCGTTGCGGCACCGCAGGCCACCAGCACGGCGTTTACCGCGTAGGTAACGCCTGCGGCCGTCTCGACGCCGGTGGCCCGGCCGCCGTCGACAGTAACCGACGCCTTGCCGGCGTTGAGGACGAGTTCGCCGCCCAGGGAGTGGAATTCCTCCATCAGGAAGTCCACCAGATGGGGCAGGCTGACCCAGCCCTCACCGGGATTGAAGATGGCGTTCTCCGGCACGGCGTCCGGATCGATCCCGGGGGTGGTTGCGGAAATCTGTCCAGGGGCCAGGAGCTTGGAGTCATAGCCAATGGATTTCTCGTAGCCGTGGCGGGCTTCCGTGGCGGCTTCCTGTCCGGTGGCGTTCCACATGAGGCCGCCGCCGAACTGCAGCCAGTCCCGGCCGGAGTCCGCGGCAAAGAGGGTGCGGTAGCGGTCCACGCCGGCGACCCGGAGCTGGTGGTACGGGGTGGACCGTTCTCCGGCGGAGTTCAGCCAGGAGAGCGAGCGGCCGGTGGCTTGGCTGGCGAGGCCACGTTCGGTCAGCAGCACAACCGAGGCGCCGTGGCGGAGCAGGTGGACGGCGGTGGAAACGCCCAGGATCCCGCCGCCGATGACGGCGACACGCTTGGCGGAAACTGCGGAGGACATATGAACTCTCTTTCTCAGGAATTGATGGTGCACGCGCGGAGCCGGAATTCAGGCGAGGGCGTGGATTTCTTCGATGATCTTCAGGACTTCAAGGGACTCCGAGGCAGTGACCGGAGGCGGGCCGCCGCCACGGAGGGCAGAAGCGAGCTGTGCATAGAACAGCGGATAGGCGCCGGTTTCAGGCGCGATTGGCTGCAGGTCGCCGTCGATGTCCAAGGACCCCCAGTGGGTTTGGGGTTCGACGCCGTAGCCCGGGGCCGTGGGCCGCATGCCGGCCGCGAGCGCCGGTTCCTGGCTGTCTAGGCCCCATTTCGTGTAGCCAGTCTCGGAGCCCAGGACGTGGTAGCGCGGGCCAACTTGGGGTGCCATGCCGTTCATCCAGAGCCGTGACCGGACGCCGGATTCGTGGAGCAGGGACACGAAGGCCTCGGTGTCGGCTCCGGACCGGCCGTGGTTCGCGGTCTCCCCGTAGCTGCGCGCCACAGGCCCGAACAGCTGGATGGCCTGGTCGATCAGATGGGCGCCGAGGTCGTTGAGGATGCCCCCGCCGTCGGACACCGCGGCGGTGTCCCGCCAGTTCCCGAAGCCCTCCGGCCTCCACCACTCAAAGCGCGATTCGAAGCTGCGGACCTCACCCAGGGCTCCTTCCCGGACGAGCTTTTGTAGCGTCAGGAAGTCGGCATCCCAGCGCCGGTTCTGAAATACCGTCAGCTGCACGCCGGCGCCGGCCGCCCGCGCGATGAGTTCGGCACCGTGGGCCGACGTCGTGACGAACGGTTTGTCCACCACCACGTGCAGGCCGTGGGCGATGGCAGCGGCCGCCAAGTCGAAATGCGTGACAGGCGGCGTGCCGAGGACCACCAGGTCAAGGTCCCCGGTGAGGGCGAACAGGGCCTCCGGCGTCGGGACGATCCGGGTGTCCGGGTAGAGCCTTGCCGCCTCTGCGACGCGGTCCGGATCCGCCGTGACGATGACGTCCAGCGAGTAGCCGGGATCCGCCGAAATCAGCGGTGCGTGGAAGACCTTGCCCGAGATTCCGAAGCCGACGACGGCGGTCCGGATGGGGGCCGGTGCAGTGTTTCCCTTCAGGGTCTCCATCAGAGCACTTCCGAGAGGAAGCGCTGCAGGCGTTCGCTTTGGGGGTTGTCGAAGAGTTCGGCCGGCGTGCCGGACTCGACAACTTCGCCCTCGTCCATGAAGACAACCTGGTCGGCAACTTTGCGGGCGAAGCCCATCTCATGGGTGACCACCAGCATGGTCATGCCGCGGCGCCCCAGGCCCGCCATGAGGTTCAGCACGCCCTTGACCAGTTCCGGATCAAGGGCGCTGGTGGCCTCGTCAAAGAGCATGACCTCCGGTTCCATGGCCAGGGCGCGGGCGATCGCGACGCGCTGCTGCTGTCCGCCGGAGAGGTCCCGGGGCCGGTGATCGGCGCGTTCGGCGAGGCCGACCTCGGCGAGGCGGCGCCGGGCGCGTTCCCGGGCTTCGGCCTTGGGCATGCCCTTGACGCTCCAGAGTGCCAGGGCCACGTTCTCGAGGGCCGTGTGGTCCGGAAAGAGGTTGAAGTGCTGGAAAACCATGCCGATGCGGCTGCGCAGGATGTCCGGTTTGACCCCCAGCGCGCTCTCGCCGGCGAGGAGCACGTCCCCGCTCTTGGGTTCGTGCAGCCGGTTGACCCCGCGAAGGAGGGTGGACTTGCCGGAGCCGGAGGGCCCGATGATGCAGGTGGTGGTGCCCGGGGCGACGCTGAGGCTGACGTTGCGCAGCACGTCGATGTCGCCGTAGGCCATGGTGAGGATTTTCAGTTCCAGGCTGGAGCCGTGGAAGGTCTCGATGTCCGGGGCTGTGTTTCTGGTGGCGCTGGTGCTGGTGCTGGCGGTGTTGCTGGCGAGGCTCATGTGTTACTCCGGGTGGTCAGCGGTGAGGCCGCGGCGAGTTCTTTGACTTCCTTCAGCCCGCTGCTGGGCGCGGCGGGGCGGCGGCGGCCGGTGCGGAAGCGGTTGTCGAAGTAGTTGACCAGATGGGTCAGGGGAACCGTGATCAGCAGGTAGAAGATGCCTGCCATGACCAGGGGTGAGAGGTTGCCGGAGAGGACCGCGGCGTCCTGGCCCACGCGGAAGAGTTCGCGTTCGGTGACCAGCAGGCCCAGGAAGTAGACCAGCGAGGAGTCCTTGACGATCGCGATGAACTGGTTCACCAGTGCCGGCAGGACCCTGCGGACGCCTTGCGGGACCACCACGAGGGCCATGGATTTTGCGTAGCTCATGCCCAGTGCACGGCAGGCCTCGCCCTGGCCTTTGTCGACGCTCTGGATGCCGGCGCGGAAGATTTCACCGATGTAGGCGCTGGCGATCAGGCTCAGGGCGATGATTCCCAAGGGGTAGGGCGAGGGGCCGAAGATCGACTGGCTGAAGCGGGCGAAGCCCTGGCCGATCAGCAGGATGGTGAGGATGGCCGGGAGTCCGCGGAACAGGTCCGTGTAGATCCGGGCGGGAACTCGGAGCCACCGCGAGGGGGAAATCCCCATCACCGCGACCACCATGCCGAGGGCGACGCCGATGATCGTTGCTGCAATGGAGATGATGAGGGTGTTGAGGAGACCGACTCCCAGAAGCTGGGGCAGGACCTCGGCCATTGCGCCGAAGTCGAAGAAAGTGCGGGTGATGGTGCTTAACCAGTCCATGGTTGCTCTCAGACGTAGGTAGCTTGTGGTTCCCGGGCGGGCCGCGCAGTGCGGCCCGCCCGGTCAGGCGGCAGCCGGGCTGGGTGCCAGAGGTGTGCTTGCGGGTGCTTGCGGGGCTGTTTACTTGCTGGGCGTCGGGCTTGCCGTCTGCTCGGCCTTGGGCAGGTACTGCTCGGGCATCGGGGAGCCGGGGAACCACTTCTGGTACAGCTTCTTCCACGTGCCGTCCTCCATGGCAGCGGCCAGGCCCTTGTTGAGGGCGTCGGCGAAGGCGGTCTTGCCCTTTGCCACGGCGAAGCCGGCGGGAGCATCGAATGACGGGATGTCCGCGGCGCTGACCAGTCCATACTGTTCCTGATAGGCCTTGGCGGCCTCGTAATCCAGGAAGTGCGCATCGACGGATCCGCTGTTCACTGCGGAGATTGCGGTGTTGTTGTCCGGGAAGCGCACCAGGTTCGCGGAGGTGAAGTTCTTGACGGCGTAGGCCTCCTGCAGCGTCCCCTGCACGACGCCGAGGCGCTTGCCGCCGAGGCCGTCGGCACTGGTGATGCCTGAGGTCTTCGTGGTGATGACGGTCAGGTAGCCGGCTAGGTAGCCGTCGGAGAAATCGACGGTTTGTTTGCGCTTGTCAGTGATGCCGATCGCCGCAACGCCGGCGTCGAACTGGCCGTTGGAGACGGCTGCGAGGAGCCCGGAGAAGTCCTGCCCGGTGAAGACGACCTTGTCGACTCCGGCGCGGTGGGYGACGTCCTTGAAGAGTTCGACGTCGAAGCCGGTGAAGTTGCCCTGTGCATCGGCGAAGGCATAGGGCTTCGAGTCCCCCAGGCTGGCAACGCGAATGGTGCCGGGCTCAATCAGGCCGTAGGGGTTGTCCGCCGGCGCCGACGAGGCGGACGAGCTGCCGCCGCAGCCGGACAGTGCCAGGACCGCGGCAACAGCAACGGCGATGAGCGCCCCGGGGCGCATTATGTTTCCTGTTTTCACAGCGTTTCCAATCGTGGGAGTGAGGGGCGGACTAGGTGGGTCGTGGGCCCCCGTGATGCGGACTTTGTCGACGGGAGTCTTGCTGAGTCCGGTCTCAGTCCCTAGGATTGAGACCGGACTCACATCGATTGCTAGAAATGTAATCGAAGCCACATGAGGCGTCAAGGGTCCGCTACGAAAGGCCGTAATGAATAGTGATGCTTCCCGGCGCCGCGATGTCACTGTCGCCGACGTCGCAAGAGCCGCCCAGGTTTCCAAGGCCCAGGCGGCCCGCGCCCTGGGCAACTACGGTGCCGTGAGCGACGACGTGCGTGAGCGGGTGCTGGCCGCTGCCGAAGAGCTGGAGTACCGGCCCAACGAGCTCGCCCGCAGCATGAACACGGGAAAATCGCACACTATCGGGGTGGTGGTCGGTGACATCGAAAACCCCCATTTCGGCCTGGCAACACGGGGCATTACGGACACCGCAAAGCGCAGTGGATTCCATGTCATCCTGATCAACACGGATGAGGATACCGAGGCGGAAATCGATGCTGTCAGGGTGCTCCTGGACAAGCGCGTTGACGGCCTGATCGTGGCGCCGGCGTCATCCGTCGAGACGCAACATTTGCGGCGCGTTCACGAATCCGGCCGGCCGCTGGTGCTCCTGGACCGCAAGGCGCCGGGGCTCGACGTCGATACCGTGGCTGTGGACATGGAGGACATCTCGTATGAGTCCACGAGCTACCTGCTCAGGTCCGGCCACCGGAGGATCGCATTCGTCTCCACGCTCAAAACAGCCGGGCCGTACCAGGACGGCCAGCAGCTGGATTCGTCCCAGATCTCGGACCGGCGCGACGGCATGAAGCGCGCGTTCGATGACGCGGGTGTGGACCTGCCCGTCGA
The DNA here is from genome assembly GCF_056406415.1 of Arthrobacter sp. P1_C12_2. Classification (NCBI taxonomy): domain Bacteria; kingdom Bacillati; phylum Actinomycetota; class Actinomycetes; order Micrococcales; family Micrococcaceae; genus Arthrobacter; species Arthrobacter sp. P1_C12_2. The sequence continues at coordinate 190,253 of NZ_JBFUAF010000001.1, forward strand.
TCTGATCCGCCTCAACGCCGGCGACGACGAGTCGATCAAGAAGATCACCCGCGAACTGGTGCAGCGTCCGGACCCGGCGACGGCGATCATCGCCTCCGACGGGTTGATCGGCCTCAGCGTAGTTGAAGCCATCCACGAGCTCGGCCTCTCAATTCCCGAAGATGTTTCCTTCCTCATGTATGACGACTTCGCCTGGACCCGCCTCACCACTCCCCCGCTCACGGTCATCGCGCAGCCGGTCTATGACATGGGCGTTGCGGCCGCGTCGGCCCTCATCCGGCAGATCGAAGACCGGAAGGCACCAGCGGCCGCACCGGTGTTCACGGCCGAGCTGATCCGCCGCGGCTCGGTCGCGGGCCCCCGGGCGGTCAGAGCCGACACCTGATCCTCCGGCGGCCCATTCCCTGCCGTAGGGACTTTGGACACCGGCCCTGAAAGGCCAACCCGGCCTAAAATTGAGCATGGCCGGTTCCGACGCGTTCGAGGCGGCGCCCACGGAAGCGAGCGCAGATCCGTCATGGAGCTGACGGTCGTCGTCCTCATCACCGCCGTCCTGTTCGCGTGGGCGCTGGTTTCGGCGCAGCTGCAGCAGGCGGACCTGACCGCTCCTATTGTGTTCACCGCTCTCGGCGCAGCAATGGCTTGGTCCGGGCTGGTCCATGGCCCGTCGCCCCTGGCGAGCATCACCCCGGTTGTCGAGGTCACCCTGGTGTGGGTGCTCTTCTCCGACGCCGCCCGCCTGCCGCTCCAGCAATTGCGCCGGGACGTGGGCCGCTATGTGCGGCTGCTGGGAGTCGGCCTGCCGCTGACGATTGTGTTCGGGTGGGTCCTGGCCGCCTGGTTCTTTCCCCAGTTCGGGTTCTGGCTGGCCCTCCTCGTCGGTGCGGCGCTGGCCCCCACCGACGCCGCACTCGGAATCCCCGTGGTGACGAATCCGGCGGTGCCGTCGAGGATCCGCCAGCTGATCACGGTCGAGAGCGGCCTCAACGACGGCATCGCCACCCCGGTCGTCATGTTGGCGATCGCCGGCGCGGCCGCCGCGGCAGGTCTGGAGAGCGCCGAAGGCCCAGGCAGCGCGGCCGTGGAGCTGCTCGTCGGCGCAGGTGTCGGCACAGCGGCTGGCGCCGCGGGCGGATGGCTGCTGCAGCTGGGCCGCCGGCGCGGGACCGCAGCCGAGGACTTCGCCGGCATCGGCGTCCTTGCCCTGAGCCTTCTCGCCTACAGTGGCGCTCTCGCCGTGGGCGGCAACGGATTTGTCGCTGCATTCTGCGCCGGGCTGGCGTTCGGCACCTGCGCCGGGGAAAGGGCGCCGGCCGAACTGGCCTTCGTTGAGCAGATGAGCGGCCTGGTGTCGCTGCTCGTGTGGCTGGCTTTCGGAGCCATCACCGTGCCGATCATGCTGGCGCACTCCCTCCCCCTGACCATCGCGTATGCCGTGCTCAGCCTCACGGTGGTGCGCATGCTGCCGGTAGCGCTGGCCTTGATTGGTGCCGGCCTCGACCGGTCCACCGTCCTGTTCGTGGGCTGGTTCGGGCCGCGGGGCCTGGCTTCCCTCGTGTTCGCGCTGCTGGCGTTGGAAGCCCTCGGACCAGTGTCCGATCAGGCTGTGGCCGTCATCGCGGCCACAGTACTGCTCAGCGTTCTGGCCCACGGTCTCAGCGCCGCGCCRCTGGCCGCCCGGTACGGACGGGCCGCTGCCGCAGCCGGACCGGAGCCCGGCGGGCCGGTGCCGGTCACTCGCGCTCCCGCCCGGGGCCTGAGCCGCATGCACACGCTCCTGCCGCGCTTTCGGCCGAAGCGGGCCCGCCACTAGTCGGCACTGGACCGTCCACGCTGGACTCGAGCGTCGCCGTCGACGTTCCCGCCCGGCGGCTGTGATGAGTCTCACGCACAATTTTTGGCCATCTGGCTTGAGCCGCCCGCGCGGCGCTGTGCACTATGGAAGGGCAAGGCAGGGACTGCGACGTTCCTGCCGATGCTGCCTGACGATTTTCTTGCGACGCTCTGCGTCCGCAGTAAATGGCGGGCACCCATCCTGGTGGACGCAATGAGGCCAAACCGGTGAGCTCGCAGAGCTGCCCAAGGTCTCAGGCGTTCCTGGTTTGGCCCCACGGCGGCTCCGCATCGGTGCGGCAGCCGGACATCCGGATTCATGAATGGAAGCACTGAACAATGACGTTTGAAACTGCCAACTCTGTAACCCACAAGCTCTGGGACCGCTCCACCATGCACCACGAGCTGGACGCGCTGGTCCACGAGCTCTCGGAGCGCCACAACACCGCCAAGAGCAACATCGCGGTCCACGCCAGCGGCCCGAACACCTTCACCCTGAGCCTCAACCACGGCGCCTAAGGCCCGGATTCCTAGCAGGCAGCAAGGCCAAACGACGACGGCGGGAGCCACCTCCCGCCGTCGTCGTTGTGTATCACTCCCCAAAATGAGTCCCGCGGATCAATCCCTCAGTCGCCCTCGCCGGCAGTGGCCGCCAAGGCTTCTTCAACGACAATGATGTAGTCCGCCCGGTTACTGGACAGCGGGATCGACAGTTCGCCGTATTGGCCGAAGGCCATATCCACCACCTCTTCTGGCCGGTCCAGCCCCAGCTTCCTGGCCAGGTAGCCAATGTCTGGGATGTCCCGGTCCCGTTCAGCTGCGACCTTCATCGCCAGAAGGGTGTCGTCGGTCGCGATGCTGGCATCCAGCCCCTCCCCCACGTCAATTTCGGTCCAGCGGGCGCCGGCCGGGATGAATGCCTTCGCGTTGTCGTTCAGCCAGCCCGCGGGCAGTGACATGTCTTTTGCCATCTTCGCCACGACCCTGTCCACATCCGATTTGGGTGTGTAGGAAGCGTCGATGTCGGCCGTGGTGCGCCTGTGGGAGCCTGCGAACATCACGGCCGCACCACCCACCAACCGGATGTCGCCCAGAATGCCTTCGGCTGCGAGCCTGCGCCCAGCTCCGCCAAGAGCCTCCTGATGGTGGGCAGGTCGAATTCGTGGTTGTCGGTCAAGCGCCGGTCAGCGATTTTTCCCGCAAGAAGATGCGTGTCCGGGCGAGTTCCGGCGGGGTCTGACGTTTCGTGAGGGCGAGGTAGGCCTCGGTGGTGATTCTGAAGTCGTAGGGGAACCATTCAGCGGCCAGCGGGGCCGTGTTCGTCCACGCGGGCAGGGCAGCCCCCGCCTTGCGGAGCGCGTAAGCGATGGATGCCGCAAAGAGCTTGTCCCACTTCGCGTCCTTCAGAGACGGGGGCCTGCGAAGTCGCCCCGTGTGCTCGCATCTGACGATCGCAGTGACGGTGTTCCCGATGATACGGAGGGCGAATTCCGGGTCTCCCCTGCCCAGTTCGCGACGAATCATCCCTGCAGCTTCGTCAATGAGCGCTTGCACGGGTGACGGTGCAGGTTCCGGTTCGGCGGTTGCGTGGAGCGACCACCCGGCAGCGTGCATGAGCAGCAGGGCTTTGCCTAGCTCGGCGCGGTCGTGGCCGGCCTCGAATTCGGCAACGAACTTGCGCGAGACCCCCGCCTCGGCAGCGAGTTGTTCCTGTGTCAGACCCCGGCGTTTGCGCAGCTCTCTGACATTTCGGCCAGCGTCAGCTGCAGTGTCGATGGTGTCCATGGCTCCCTCCGCGTCGATCCATTGTGACACCGTTCGGTTACATTGTGAAGGGTCGGCGTCGGCGGAGTGCTGGAACGCTATGCCGACTCCAAGAGGTCCACAACGCGCCGGAACCCCTCGGCATGCGCGCGGCTGCTTGCCAAAGACACCGGTTCGGGGCACGACGAAAATTTCGTGATCACGGTTTGCGTTGGCGGATCGACCCAGACGAATTGTCCGTGAATTCCTGCGGCATACACGGTGCCTCGGGGGTCACCTGGAATCCACCACTGGTTCCGATACGACCCGTTCGGGTGGGTCTTCTGGTAGGCAGAGCCTCTTGCCACGAGTGGGTCGCCGCCCCGCATGGTGTCGCTGATCCACGAGGACGGGACTACTGGTTTCCCGCCTGCTTCGCCGTTGTCGAGCATGAGTTGACCGATCCGGGCCAGATCCCGTGCGGTGCAAGCGATACCGCCGTTTGCGAAGGCAAACCCTCCGGCGTCGGTCGTAATCAGGGCGTCCTCCTCACATCCGAGGCGGGACCACAGCTCCTGGGAAACGACGTCGGAGTACCTCGTCCCGGTGACGTTTTCAACAATCCACGCCAACACATCGGTCCCTGCTGAGCAGTACTGGAAGGACCGGCCATGTTCTCCTGCGCGCTTGAGCAGCGTAAGGAATTCATACGTGTCCGCCGGGTCTGCTTCCAGCCGGGGCCGCCAACCAGCAACCCTGTCCTGTTGCTGCACTTCGGAGGCAGGATCAACGTAGTCTTCGCTGTAGCGGACCGCCGCAGTCATATCCAGAACCTGCTGCACGGACGCGTCTCCGTAGGCGCTGCCCTTGAGCAAGGGAACGTAGCGGCTGACACTCTCCTGCGGATCGATCAGGCCGCGGCCGACCAGAACTCCGACGGTCAGCGCGCAGATGGACTTGGAGACCGACATCAAAATGTGCCGGTCCTGCGAGTCGAAGGCCCCGAAATAGCGTTCATAGACCAGCGAACCCCGGTGCAACACGACGAAGGCGTCCGTGTGGGTCTCCCGCAGGAAGTCATCGAGTTCGGACCACCCGTCCAGATCCCCTACTGTGGATTCCGGAAAGCGGACGGGCGGCTCGCCGGAACCGGCTCGATGTATCGGCGCCGTGGTGATGAGTTCGCTGACGTGGGAAAAACCCCAGCGGCTGAAGGGCGCCTCCTGCCAGTTCTCCAGGGTTACGGGCTTGTTGAAACCCTGCCCTGCGTACCGGTCATTTCTGCCGAGGCCTGCGAGAAGAGATCCGTTCATTGTTGTGTCTACCATTCCTCGTGTGTGCCTTCCCCGGTCAGGCTTGCGGCAGCTGCTGCGGGGGCGTGCGCGGCCGCCGTTAGGCCTCTGCCCGGGGTCGCGGCAATGAGCGTCCGTGTGTAGTCCTTTTGCGGATCGGTGAAGATCCGGCCGGCAGGTCCGGTTTCGACGATTTGTCCGGTTTTCATGACGGCGACGTCGTCGCTTAGGTACCGGACAACGTCAAGGTCGTGGGAGATGAGCAAGTAGGTGAGGTTCTTGCGGTGGCGCAGGTCCTGTAGCAGGTTCAGGATTTGTGCCTGCACGGAAACGTCCAGGGCGCTGGTCGGTTCGTCGAGGATGACCAGCCGCGGTGACGTAGCGAGGGCCCGGGCGATACCGACCCGTTGGCACTGGCCGCCCGACAGCTGATGCGGCAGGCGGTCGGCGTGTTCGCTGCCTAGTCCGACTTCCTCGAGGAGTTCGTCGATGTGCCGTTGGAGGGCTGTCCCTTTCAGCGCGGTGTGGGCCCGAAGTGGTTCAGCCACGGAAGCACCTATGCTCATGCGGGGATTCAGGGCGGCAACCGGGTTCTGCAGGACGATGCCCATACGCGAGCGCATCTGCCGCAGTGCCCGGGGTCCGAGCGTGCCCACGTCGTTTCCTTTGAACAGCACCCGTCCCGATGTCGGCCGCATCAGGTGCATGGCGCAACGGGCGAGCGTGCTCTTGCCGGACCCGGATTCCCCGACAAGGCCGAAGACGGTGCCTTCTTCGATGCTCAATGAGACGTCGTCGACGGCGGTGACAGCGCCTCCCCGGTGGTGGAAGGTTTTGACAATATTTTCAAGGCTTAGGACAGCCGTCATAGTTCGCCTTCCCGGATGCAGGCCACGGACTGCTGTGGCCCGGCCGCTGTGAGTACGGGGTCGATGAGCGCGCAGTCGGCGACCGCGTGAGCGCAGCGGTTCCGGAAAGCGCACCCGGTGATGGACAGGAGGTTTCCGGGCACGGTGCCGGGGATGGCGTTCAGTCGCTCACTGACGTTCCGACCGGAGGGGAGGGCGTCGAGCAGTCCTCGGGTGTAGGGGTGGCGGGGGTTGTCCATGACTTGGTTCACGGTCCCTGATTCGATGACCCTGCCTGCGTAGAGAACTGCCACCCGGTCGCACACATCCCGGATGACGCCGAGGTTGTGGCTGATGAGGAGTACGCCGAAGCCGAATTTCCGCCGCAGCTCGTCGATCAGGATCAGGATCTGCCGGGCCACTGTGACATCGAGGGCTGTGGTTGGTTCATCCAAAATCAACAGTCGCGGTTGGCGCAACAAGGCCATGGCGATCATGGCGCGTTGCAGCATGCCGCCCGAGAGTTCGTGCGGATAGCTGCCGTAGACCCGTTTGGGGTCCGGCAGGCCGACCAGAGCGAGATGATGCAGGACTTCAGCCTTGCGTTCCGCACCAGGCATCCGCCGGTGGCGGTGCAGCACATCCCCGAGTTGCCGGCCCAGGGTGAAGACCGGGTTGAATGCAGTTCCCGGGTTTTGGAACACAATGGCCACCGAGCCGTTGCCGTCGTCGCGCGCGGCGGGGTCCGCGGTGATGCTGACTTGACCGGTCCGCCGTGCGCCACGGGGAAGGATGCCGAGGGCGGCGAGGCCCGTAAGGGATTTGCCGCAGCCGGTCTCGCCCACGAGGCCGAGGATTTCGCCGGCGGAAACGTCCAGGTCAATGCCCCGGACGGGTTGGTTGGTGACAGTGCCGCGGTCCGAGAATTCGACTTTGAGATCGCGGATGCTGAGTAATTGGGTCATCGCTTTACCTGCCGGGGGTCGAGGAGATCGCGCAGTGAATCGCCGAGGAGGTTGAAGCCGAGGACGGCGAGGAAGATGGCGAGTCCGGGGAACGTGGATATCCACCAGGCACTGAAGATCAGCCCGCGCCCTTCGGCGACCATGAGTCCCCAGTCCGGCAGTGGCGGCTGGGTCCCGAGACCGATGAATGCCAGTGAACCGGCGGCGAGAATCACGCTCCCGATGTCCACCGTGGCTTGGACGAGAATCGGTGTCAGACAGTTGCGCAAGATGTGCCGGCCGACAATCAGGGCGGGAGGGATGCCCATGGCCCGGGCAGCTTCGACGTACGGACGTTCCCGCAGCGACCTCGCCTCGGCCCGGACCAGCCGGGCGTACCAGGGCCACCAGCTGACGGCAAGGGCAATCCCGGCGTTGGTCAGGCTGGGGCCCAGGATGGAGACCGTCACCATGGCCAGAAGCAGCGGAGGAAAGGCCTGGAAGACCTCAGTGACCCGCATCAGTGCTTCGTCAATCCAGCCGCCGCGGTAGCCCGCGATGGCGCCGAGGGGTATCCCAATCAAGGCCGCGGCAGTGACCACCAGAACAGATATTGTCAGGGCCGGGTTGGCTCCCATGATGACGCGGCTCAGGACGTCGCGTCCGAGCTGGTCCGTGCCCAGCCAGTGCGCCGCATCGGGGGCCAGGTTCCGTGCCGAAGCGTTCGTAGCTCCCATCCCCTGCTCGGGGTACGGTGCCAGCCATTGGCCGAACAGGGCCAGGACCAGGACCAGGAGGATGATGGCGGCACCGAAGGCTGCCAGACGGTCCCGTTGCAGGGCCCGGAGGAGCAGTTGGGCCGGGCCCGGTGCGCTCTGGGCCGGGCCCGGGCCGTTCGGGGCCGGGGAAGGTGCTTGGCCGGTCGGCGCGGCTGGGGTGATCGGGATCATGATGCGCTCACTCTGGGATCGATTCGGGCCTGGAGTATGTCAACGATGAAATTGGCCAGCAGATACCCGGTGGCCCCCAGCAACGTGATGGCCATGATGGCGGGGTAGTCGACGGCGAGCATCGATGATGTGGCGAATTGCCCGATGCCCGGCCAATTGAAGACGGCCTCAACGAAAAAGGTGCCGGTCAGCGCGTAGGCGCAGGCCATGCCGACGATGGTCAGCACAGGGGGCAATGCGTTCCGCAACGCCATTCGCCACCTTATGGCGCCCTCCCGCAGACCGTAGGCGGTTGCGGTGAAGATGTAGTCCTGGCTCATTACCTCGAGCATCGAAGCCCTGGTCATGCGTGCAATCAGCCCAAGGGGATACGCCGCCAACGTCAGGGCCGGCAGGATCAGGTGCTGGAGCCCGTCGGTGAAGGCTGCTGCGTTCCCTGTGATCAGGCTGTCAAACAGGGGCAGGCCGGTCACATGGGTGATGGGGTCTGAGTACTTTATGGTGTTGCTGAACTGTCCGGTCGCGGGCAGCAGCCCAAGGCCGCCGACGAATACCAGTTGGAGCAGAAGCCCCAGCCAGAAGGCGGGGACGGAAATCCCTCCGATAGACAGGAAGCGCACGGTTCCGTCCAGGATCTTGCCAGGGCGGCGGGCGGCAACGACACCGAGGATGATTCCTGCCGACACGGCAAAAACCATGGCAGCGCCGATGAGTTCGAGGGTGGCTGGCAGGCGTGCAGCCAGTTCGTCGAGAACCGGGCGTTTCGTGGCCAGGGACTGGCCCCAGTCCCCGGTGATCAGCTTGGCGACGTAGTCGAAGTACTGTTCCAGGACCGGACGGTTAAAGCCGAGGTGCTCCCGGACCCTGTCCAGCTCGGCTGGGGGCGCCTTCGGGCCGGCGTAGATGACGGCCGGGTCGCTGGGAACGATGCGGGCAAGGATGAAGACGATCGCGGTAAGCACRGCGAGAACCAGCACCGAGGTGATGAGCCGCCKGGCGACGAAACGCAACATGGTTCTCCTTTTCTTGATTGGTGTGGCGGGATGGGCGGGCAGGACAAGGGCCCGGGCTTTGTTGGTGCAGCCCGGGCCCTGCCTGCGTCCTGGCGCTTAGGCGGCGCGTTTGATGGGGGCGAAGAAGACCGTGAACGGGTAGTTTTCGTTGAAAGTGGGAACTTCCAACCCGGCCGGCAGGACTGAGACTGCGCGGGCGTCGTAGAGGAAGGCGGCAGGGGCGTCCTTGACCAGCAGGGCCATCGCTTCCTGGTACTTGCGCTGAGCTGCATCCTTGTCTGTTCCAGTCAGGGTTGCGGCTTCGTCCACCAGCTTGTCGTACGCCGGGGAGTTCCAGTAGCTGAGGTTGAAAAACGGCTTCTCGCTGGAATGGAACAGGGACGTGAGGTTATCGCTGCCGGCATCGCTGTAGGTGGGCCAGTAATACAGCAAGAAGATGTCTTGGGCGTTCTGAGGATCAGCCTTTGCGCTGTCCCATTGCTGGTTGAAGAGCGCGGCTTTCACGTCCAGCTTCACACCGATTTTGGCGAAGGCGTCCTTGATCAGCGGCACGAATCGTGCTTCCGCGGAATTCTCGGAGGCGTAGCTGAGCTTGAGGTTCATGCCGTCGGCGTGGCCGGCGGCAGCCAGCATTTGCTTGGCTTTTTCCAGGTCCTGGGTGTACTGCGGGACATCCTCGCTGAAGGGGAAGATGCCGCGTGGGGCGGGACCGTGGGCCTGCGTGCCGAAGCCTTGGCCTCCGACGTCGATGATTTCCTGGTACGGAATGGCATAGCTGAGGGCGCGGCGGACCTCAGGATTATCCAGGGGAGGGCGCTTGGTGTTGAACATCGCAAGGAAGTTGAACGGCGAGTTGAAGTCCTTGACCTTGAACTTAGGGTTCTCGGCCAGGGTCTTGACGTTTTCGAGCGGGATGTTGGTCGCGTAATCCACCTCACCGGCGGTCAGCATCTGCTGGGCCGTGACGGCATCCGGGGTGATAGAGATGTCAACGACGTCGAAGTGCGATGCAGCCTTCTGGTTCCAGTAGCCGTCGTACTTCTTCAGCACCACTTCGGCGCCCGGCTTGTAGGAGCCGATGGTGTACGGGCCGGAGCCTGCGTCGATCCCGGCCTCGAAGTACTTGTCATTCTTGGCGGATGCGGCCAGGGCCTTCGGGGAAACAATCCAGGCGCCGTAGGTCGAGGAGGCGACGAGGTCCATCGGCGCGGAGTATTTCAGGTGCATGGTGACGGTGGAGTCGTCAGGGGCGGCAACGCTCTCCACCGGCGCCCAAATGAAGGATGCGGCCGCGTGGTCCTTGGCGGCGTCGATGCTGGCTTTGACCGCCGCGGCATTGATCGGCTCGCCGTCGTGGAAGGTGGCGCCCGAGCGGATCTTGAATGTCCAGGATTTTCCGTCGCCACTCACGCTCCAGGACTCGGCTATAGCAGGCGTATATGCTTCGGCGGAACCTTCAGGGTTTTTCCACAGCAGGGGTTCGTAGATGTTGCCCATGTAGAGGGCCTCGGTGGAAAACGACCGAACCGGATCCCACGTGGTGATGGCGCCAGATGCGGCCACAGAGAATACGGCGGGGCCGGAAGAAGCTTTGGGTGCTGAAGGGCTGCATCCCGCCGCGCTAAGGGCAACGACGGCGGCTGCGGCCGTGACAAGCACAGTCCGTGCCGGGTGCCGAGCAAGAATTGCCAACAGAAACTCCTTTGTGTCTGACGAGGAAAGTTCGATTAGTCTAGCCACGCCGACATATGCCTGAGAAATGCCTATAGTGAGTAATCCCCATAACTTGGAGGCATGGATGGATCTCAGGCATCTTTCGTATTTCGTGAGCATCGCGCAGGAACGCTCCATCAGCGCTGCCGCGCGTTCCATGCTCGTGGCGCAACCGTCTTTGTCCAGGCAACTCCGGGCTCTGGAGGCGGACATCGGACTCACGCTGTTCGACAGATCCGGCAAAAAGCTGTCACTAACAGCGGCCGGGGCTGCGTTCCTCCCCATAGCCCAGGATCTGGTTTCCCGTGCGGACCAAGTCCGGTCCTCGGCCAGGGCGATGGCCGACGGATCGGTCGATCGGCTCACCGTTGCCGCAGCCTCGGCCACCGTGACCGACATCGTCGCGCCGTTCATCGTCTCCCAAGGCGCGGAGGGCAAAGTTACTAACGTCGTGGAAGCCACACCCGAGTTCGTCTATGCCGCCCTGAAGGCCGGCGATGCGGACTTTGCTCTCGGGACCAAGCCGCCGCCGTCCGAGCTGGCATCGGTCGTCGTCGGACAGGCTTTTCTCTGGGCCCAGTGCAGTAGCACCCATCCACTCGCCTCCAAGGAAACGGTTAGCCTTCAGGAACTTGTCCAGTGGCCACTCATCACCATGACCCCGGATTTCGGCGTCCGCAGGATGTTCGATGACGCCGTGGGAATGGAGCGACTCACCTACACCGCCGGGTTCGAGGTCCGCTCCGCAATCGTCGGCCAGGCCCTGGCCGCCGCAGACAAAGGCGTGTGCGTGTTATCCGACGACCCGAATTTCGGGCTCCATGCCATGCCCATCAGCCGCCGCGGGAAAGCGCTCGTATTCACCCTCTTCGGCGTGTGGAATCCGCTCCACTTCGCTGCCCCGGCCATCCGGGAATCCCTTGACGGCCTGACGGCATTCACGTCCGCCCTCTACCCGACAGCCCTGTGAACGCCCCGCCGGCGGCTGTGAGGCGGCTGGCGGCACCGGCTGCCTGCGGATGTCCACCATCCCTGTGCTCACTACCGATACCGCCCTGGCCCTGGCCCTGGCCCTGGCCCTGGCCCTGGCCCTGGCCCTGGCCCTGACCGAGTTTGGCATGCGACTCCCCTTCCGCAAACAGACGACGTGTCGTGTAAGGAAGTATCACAAAATGCTCACACCGAGTAGAACCTGGTTGCTGTAGTCTCTTTCTTAGTAGACAGACTTGTTCAGTCTGGTGGTCCTCTGAGACCTTATTCCGCACAGCGACCGGGAGCATTGCTAGGACAGTCTTAGAAGGCAGCCCCCGTGGATACGTTCAGCGATTCAATCACTCCCCCTTTGTCTATCGCCCAGGTCGATTCGACCGTATACGTAGAACCCGAGCCGGCCTCGCCCGGGTCCGAACGGGAGGCGGCTGACCTGCTGGCCCTGCGCGAGGCGCTGCTCGTCGCGGTGATTACCCGTGTCGGCGAGGTCGAGGCCGCTGAGTGGGCCCTTGATCAGGCGAAAGCCGCGTGCGACGTGCAGATCATTGCCGCCCTGTCAGCCGGAGTGCCGGCTGAGAAGGTTGTGGCGGCGGCAGGAGACCTGGCGGCGGCCCTGACCGGGTTCGCCGAGGACCGGGAACCGGTGCCGGCCGAAGGCTGATCCAGAAACGTCACCAAAGTGAAGGTCACATCTGGTACGTCCCCCCTCTTGCTGGCACACTGAGCCGATGAGTGATCCTCTCCCCCAGTCCCGGCGGCCGGGCATCCGTGCCGCGATGTTCGTGGACTTCGACAACGTGTATACGGGCCTGATGGCCTTGGACCCGGCGGCCGCCAAGAGATTTGCCGAGGACCCCAAGCACTGGACGGAGGCGCTGGCCGATGGCGGCGGCGGCGAGGAATCCCGGCGCTTCCTGATCCGCAATTGCTATCTCAATCCGGTGATCTACTCCAAGTACCGGCCGTACTGGACGCGTGCGGGCTTCCGCGTGATCGACTGCCCCTCCCTGACCCAGCGGGGCAAGTCCAGCACCGACATCAACTTGGTGCTGGACGCAATGGATGCCCTGTCCGGCGCGGCACATATTGAGGAGTTCTTCGTCGCGTCGGCGGACGCGGACTTCACGTCGCTGGTCCAGCGGTTCCGGGCGGCGGACCGCATGACCACCGTCATCGCTGCCGGTGCCGTGGCGTTTGCGTACCGGGAGATGGCCGACAGCGTGGTGGAGTCCCACGACTTCGTGGCAATCCTCAACGGGACCGCGGCCGAGTCGGTCCATGCGGTGGCATCCGTCCATACGCCGCGGGCAGAAGGGGCAGTGAAGGCGAAGTCCACAGCCACGACTCTTTCCGGCGCGGCCCAAGAGGTCTGCGACTTTGTCCGGACTGCCCCGGGTCCAGTTGTCGGGGCCATGGTGGCTCACCGGGCACTCACGGCCGACCCCTCCCTGAAAACGGACTGGGGCGGCTGCGGCAAGTTCGGGACCTGGGTGGCCCAGATCGGCCACGGTGTTGAATATTCAGCTGCGCGGGGTGGCTGGGTCTGGGATGCGCAGAGGTTCTCCGACGACGATTTGCCCGCCGGAGCTGAGATCGAGCCCGGCATCGCCGAACGGGTCGCCCGGGTCACTGACGTGCCCGCGCTCTCCGCGGCCCAGTTCCGTCAACTGATCGAGGCCCTGGCCGCCAGGCTCTGTGAGCAGCCGGTCAATCGAAGCGAGCTGTCCCGCACTGTCCGGGACGACTGCGTTGCCGCCGGGCAGCCGGTGTCCCGCTCAGCAGTCAACTTCGTGATCCAAGGCGTGGTGTACGCCGGCGGTTCGCTCACGGACGAGATGACGGCCGCGGAACTCGCCGCCGCGTGGACAAGAAACGTGGAAGAGCTCTGCCGGCTGGCCCTCATGGAGTTCGACGACGCCGAAAAACTCGCGCTGAGGCGCTGGGCCGGCGGCGGGCTACTGGAGTCCGGCCCCGGCGCCTCCCGAGCCTAGCGTTCGTGGAGTTACCGTGGACCTGAGGTTTGCTGTGCCAACTTCATCCATTCTTCAATGCCTGTGGCATCTAGCGGCAGGGCGTCGGAGATGACGTCAGAGCCTGAGGAGGTAACCACAATGTCGTCCTCCAGCCGGACACCGATTCCGCGCAGTTCCGGCGGAACGGTGAGGTCGTGTTCGTGGAAGTACAGCCCCGGCTCCACCGTCAGCACCATGCCCGGCACCATGGGAGCACCCTGGTAGCTTTCATAGCTGGATTGCGCACAGTCGTGGCAATCCAAGCCCAGGTGGTGGCCCACTCCGCACACCAGGTAGCGGCGGTGGTGCTGGCCGTTCGGGGACAGTGCCTCGTCCACGGAGACCGGCAGCAGGCCCCAGTCGTGCAGGCCGTTGGCGATGACCTCCATGCAGGCCTGGTGGAAGTCGGCGAAGTACTTGCCCGGCCCCACTTGGGCAAGTCCGGCCCTGTGCGACTTTTCCACGAGGTCGTGCACCTGGCGCTGGACGGGGCTGAATGCACCCGAACCCGGGAACGTGCGCGTGACGTCGGCGGTGTAGAAACTGTTGGTTTCCACGCCCATGTCCAGCAGCAGTACCTGGTCCTCCAGGACGGGGCCGTCGCACCGTACCCAGTGCAGCGTCGGGGCGTGCTTTCCGCTGCCCACAATGGTGGCGTAGCCGACGCCGTTGCCGTAGGCACGGGCGTGCCGGTCAAAGGTGCCCTGCAGCCAGCGTTCGCCGCGGCCGGAAATGGCGGTGGGCACCTCGGCCAGCACAGCGGCAAAACCATCAACCGTGTGGTCCACGGCCTCGCGCAACTGGGCGATCTCCCAGGGGTCCTTCACCATGCGCAAGGTGGAGAGCACCCTGCCCAGCACGGCACCGGCGTCGATGCCGTGGCGGGCGGCAAGCCCGGCAGGCAGGATGCCGGCGCCCAAGGTGGCGGACCCGTGCCGCATGGCTGCGGTGATGCCGGCGTCCAGCTCGGCCAGCGGCTTCACGGGCAGCGCCAAGGCTTCGGCCCAGTCGGAAAAGTCGGGTGCCGAGCCAACCCACATCTCCCCGTGGGCGGCATTTGTGAAGAACTCGGGGTTGTCGGCATAAAAAGGCGCCGGGATGTAGAGCACGGAGTCGTGCCCGGCGGCCGACGGCGCCATGACCAAGACCGCGCCGTCGACGGGGGCACCGGTCAGCCAGTAAAAATCGGAGTCCGGGCGGAAGTCGTAATATGTGTCATTGCTGCGCACGGGGGCCGTTCCGGCGCCGATGACCAGGGTCTGCCCCCGGAACGCCTCGGAGGCCCTGGCCCGGTGCTCCCCGGCCGCTGCTGCAGCACCGGCCACGACGGGCGGCGTCCGGTCCGGGGTGCCCCATCCCTGGCTCATGTACGCGGCGAATGCCGGGATGTTTGCCAGCCGGGGCAGGCGGGGGTCCGGCTCAAGGGGTGCGGGCATGGAACGGGTGGCGGTGGCGTCTGTTGAAGTCATGCGAGTTTGTTTTCCCATCTCCACCTCAATGCGAGGTACAGGAGTCCCTCCCCACATTTGTGGCGTGCTTGTTGTTGTAGCGAATTTTTCGTTTTGATCTGGTTAAACCCGGTGCTCAATAGCTTTAGGTGCCGTGCACAGGGCTTTCAAAGCAACGTAGAGAGCCTCAAGCCGGGCCTGTGAGCCCTCGACGCAAGGCGATCAGCCAGCTCTCACTGCATGGCTTACCTTTTGGTGGGACGGGACACTCCGGTCCCCGGCTGCTTCGCTGCATAGGCGCCGAATCCCGGAACGTGTATCCCGCCGGCGAGTATCCACCAGAAGGGGTCCTCGCCATCGAGGCGTCCGCTAAGGATGTCTTGTCCCGGGCTCAACTGCGGGCGTCGCCAGCGCGCAAGCTGCGAGGCGGCCGCGTGCAGCCAGTTTGAAACAACCCTCATTTCAGTTCCTTTCGTGTTGCTCGCGCAGAGGAAGCCCGGTGTTCGGCAATTCGGGCGCCCCGCGGGGTATCCCTGCAGGTGGCACTCCACTCAAGGTTGCGCACTCCGCCTTCCATGGCGGCTGACGGCTTGGTGTGGCTACCCGTTCCGGTGCCCGTCTACGAGGCGCGGCAGTCCGAGTGGGTTTTTCTCACGCAGGGCTTCGGGCAGCAGGTGCTGCGGGAAGCCCTGGTACGCGACGGGTCGGAGGAAGCGTTCGATCGCGGCCGAGCCGACAGAAGTACTGCCAACAGCGGTCGTCGCCGGGTAGGGACCACCGTGCTGCTGGGCGTAGGTGACCGAGACGCCTGTGGGCCACTGGTTCCAGACCACGCGCCCCGCCTTGCGGGCGAGGACCTCGACCAGGTCTGCGACATTGCACGATTCCGTGCCCTGAATCGTAGCGGTCAGCTGTCCCTCGAAGGTCTCGGCAAGTTCCGGGAGTTGGGACTCGTCGTCGTATGCCACAACGACGGCCGCCGGGCCGAAGCATTCGATCTGCAGCGTTTGCGGCGCAGCAAGCACGTCCGCGGCCGTTGTAAGCAGGAGGGTAGGGCTGGGAGCGGCGGCCAGAGGCGCCGGGCCCTGGGCCAGGACGTCGATGCGGGGATTGGCCTGCAAGCCAGCGAGCACCGCGGTGTAACCGGACTGGATCCGTTCGTTGAGCAGTAGCGCGGCAGGCGGCAGGGTGGCATTCCGCAGCGCCTCCACGACGCCCGAGCCGGCCGGGACGAACAGCATGCCCGGCTTGGTGCAGAACTGCCCGGCCCCCAGGGTGAAGGACCCAAGGAACCCTTCGGCGATCTCCGCACAACGTTCCGCGGCTGCGGCCTCGGTGACGAATGCCGGGTTGTTGCTGCCCAGCTCGCCGAAGAAGGGGATCGGTTCGGGCCGGGAACTTGCGATGTCGAAGAGTGCCCGTCCGCCGGGGATGGAGCCGGTGAAGGCTCCGGCTTTGACCCGGGGGTCCTGCAGCGCCGCAGAGCCCGCGGCCGTACCGGTGATAAGAGCGAAGGCGCCCTCTGGTGCTCCGGCCGCGCCGAGGGCGGTTGTGACCACCTCACCCGTCATCCGGGAGAGACCCGGGTGCCCGGAATGGGCCTTGAGCAGCACAGGACTGCCCGCGGCAAGGGCGGAGGCGGTGTCGCCGCCTGCCACCGAGAACGCGAAGGGAAAGTTGCTGGCTGCGAACACGACGACCGGGCCCAGGGGCACCAGCATGCGGCGCAGGTCTGGCCGCGGTGCGCCCATGGGCCAGTCGGCGTCGGCGTGGTCGACGCGGGCGTCCAGGTAGGCGCCATCTCGGAGCACCTCTCCGAAGAGGCGCAGTTGGAAGGTGGTGCGCTTTAGCTCGCCCCGGAGACGGGCCTCGGGCAGGTTGGTCTCGCGTTCGGCCACGGGGATCAGCTGGTCTGCCGCTGCGTCGAGGGCGTCCGCCACGCAGTCGAGCAGGGTGGCGCGCTCGGCCGGGCGCAAGGCTGCGAGCGGCGCGGCGGCCAGATGCGCGGCGGCGAGGAACACCTCAAGTTCGGCATCAGTGGTGGGCGCTGCTATGGCGGGGGCGATCGCGGTCATGTGCGGTGTCCTTCCGGGACGGGTCAGTGGTCTGGGTTTCAGCTGTCTGCAATTTCGAGGGAGGCGAGTTCACCGATGCTGACGGGCGCGCCGAGCGGCCTCTTGGCGGCGTCGTTCAGGGACTGGGCGGAAGCCGAAGCACCTGGCCCGGCCCCGAGGCAGGCCGCTGCGAAGCCGCAGACCCTGCCCTGGCACCAGCCCATGCCGGCACGGGTGAAGGATTTTAGGCTGCGGCTGTCGCGGGCCTCAAGGGTTTCGCGGGCCTCCGTGATCTGGCCGGCTGTGACCTCCTCACACCGGCACACGGTCGTCTCGGGTGTGAGCCATTCCTGCCAAGCGGCGGGCACCGGGTGGGCCTGGTGCATGGCCTCGGCGAAGCGCCGATGCCGTGCGGCGCGGGACGGTTCGGCGTTGGCCCCCGGGCCGGGCTCCCGGGCTGCCGCCGCGCCTGCCGTGAGACCTTCAATGACTGCCAGGGATGCCCCTCCGACGCCGGTGACCTCCCCCGCCAGGAACAGGCCGGGGATGCTGGACTCCTGACGCTCATCGACGATGCCGATAAGGGAGCCGTCGGCGTCGAGCCTGGTTTCGGCTCCGAGGGCTACGGGCAGTTCCATCTGGGGAGTGAAGCCCCAGCCGAAGCCGACCACGTCGACGTCATCGTAGATGCCTTCGGTGCCGGGGCGGACCCGGCCCTCGGCATCGACCCTGGCCGTTCGCACGCCTGAGGCACGGTCCTCGCCGAGGATCTCGGTGACGATGCTGCGGGTCCGGTACGGGATCCTGTGCCGGGCGAATACTGCTGCGTACTGGGCCCCCTCAAGGGCTTTCTCGGGAACGCCGGCGGCCGCGCGCAGATGGGGCAGCCATGCTGTCGGGGAGGAAGACTCGAGCACTGCAAGGACCTGGCCACCGGCCTCCGCGATTCCGGCCGCCACCGGGAGCAGGAACGGACCGGTGCCGGCGACGACGAATCTGCGCCCTGGCAGTGTTCCGTTTCCTTTTAGGAAGGCCTGGATGCCTCCGGCGGCCATGACCCCGGGCAGCTCCCAGCCGGGGACCGGCAGCTGCCGGTCGTAGCCTCCGGGGCACAGCACCAGTCGGCGCGCGATGACGGTCCGCCCGGCGCCAGCGCCTGCTGGGTCGTTGCCGGCCGCGCCTTCGGATCTTGCCCCGGCCACAGTTGGTGTCGTGCGCAGAGTGAAGCCGGTGTCGGTCTTCTCCGRCATCCAGACCTGGAGGCCAGGAAAGTAGGTGATTTGCCCACGACGGCGCGCCGTGTCGAAGCGGGCACGAAGGTCAACGTAGTTGCGCCAGTTGTGGTGCCCGGCCCCGTCTGGCTCCGGCACTACGGTCTCGGGGCGATGGCGCCAGAACTGCCCGCCCGGCTGGGCGCCGGCGTCCACAACTGCCACCAGGGCCCCCGCCTCGGCGGCCGCGACGGCCGCGGCCAGGCCGGCGGGTCCGGCGCCCACGACTGCTACTTCAGCCTTCATGGTGCTGCCGGCCTCGCCGGGGCTCACTGCCGGCCTCCCTCAGATTGAGGGTACGAGCCGTCAATCTGCATGCCATCGCTTACTTCAACAAGGCACGCTCGCTGGTTGGCCGCTCCGTTTACAGTGACCAGGCAGTCGAAGCACACGCCGATTCCGCAGAATAGCCCGCGGGGCTTCGCTCCCTTGCGCGTGCTCCGCCATGCGGTGATTCCGTGGGCCGTCAGGGCGGCGCCGACGCTTTGGCCAGGTACAGCCTTGATCGGGTGGCCGTCGAAGCTGAGGGTTAGTGCCTTGGTGGACCCGCCGGGCGTCTCTGCCGCGCCCTGTGCCTGGGTGCTCATGCGGTCGTCTCCTGGTGGCGTGTGGGGGTGGGCTCGGCCGGCGAGCCGAAGCGGGCCGGTGCGAAGGGGGAAAGGTCCAGATCCGGGGACTGGCCGGCGAGGGCTTGGGCCAGGAGCTTGCCGGTTCCGGCGGAAAGGCCGATGCCGGCGCCCTCGTGCCCGGCGGCGTGCCATAGCCCGGGGGCGCGCTCGTCGTGGCCGATCACCGGCAGGTGGTCCGGGCAGTATGGGCGGAAGCCGTGGTAGTGGCGGATGGCCTTGACGTCCTCGAGAAAGGGGAAGAGGGCGGTCGCGTTGCGGGCAAGCAGGCGCAGTGCGCTGGTGCTCACCGAGCGGTCGAAACCCACGCGCTCCCGCGTCGAGCCGATCAGGATGGTTCCTCCGGGGGTGCTCTCGACCACCGGCGAGGCCTGCAGCCCGGTGTCTGAGCTGCCGACGTTGTCAATGTATTCCGCCGCGTAGACCTTGTGGTGGACCATCGGCGGGAGCGGCTCGGTGACCAAGACGAACCCCCGTCTGGGCAGCACCGGAACGTTGACGCCGGCCAGTGCGGCGAGTTCGCCTGCCCAGGTGCCGGTGCAGTTCACGACGGCACCGGCGGCGAAGTCGCCTCGAGGGGTCCGCACGCCGGTGACGCGGTCGCCGCTGCGCAGGAAACCCGTCACGGGCGTCTCGGCCAGGAAGCGGGCACCGGCCTTGGCTGCGAGTCGGACGAGGTGGGCCGCGACGAGCATCGGCTGGACCTGGCAGTCCTCAGGGTAGCTGGCGCCGCCGAGGGCCTCGGGGGAAATGTGTGGTTCGGCTTCACGGAGCGCGTCGCGGTCGAGCTCCTCGACGGCGACGCCGTAGCCGGCCTGGATGGTCATGATGCGGTGAAGGGATGCGAGGCTGCTTTCGCGGGAGGCCACGATGATCCCGCCTTTGGACTCAAATTCCCAGAGCTTCTTGTGTTCGCCTAGGTCTTCATGCCATACCCCGAGGGAGTAGCGTGTGAGTTCGAGTTCGGGGCCGAGTTCCTTGTCCGAGACAAGGATGTTCCCCTCGCATGCGGAGGAAGTGCCGCTGGCGGGCAGGCCCTCGTCCAGGACTGTGACGGTCAGGCCTTGTTGCGTGGCGAAGTACGCGGTGGCCGCGCCGATGACTCCTGCGCCAATGACGAGTACGTCGCTGGCTGCGTTCATGGCTGTTGCTCCTGGTGTGGTTCTTCGTGCCCGCCTGTTGCCCAGATGCCGCGGGCGTGGCCGATATGGCGGCGCATGAACTCGCATGCTGCAGCTCCGTCGCCTGCTTCAATGAGGTCAAGCAGTTCGTGGTGTTCTTGGGCCGAGTCGGTCAGGCGGTTGCTCTCGTTCAGCGTCTTGAGGCCGTACATCCGGGTTCGCGCGCGAAGACTTGTCGCGAGCTCAACGAGCTGGTTGTTGCCGGCGTAACGGAGGAGCTCTGCGTGGAAATCGCGGTCAGCGGCCAGGTACTTGGCCAGGTCCCCTTCGCGCGCGGCGCTGACGATGGCCTCTGCCATCGAGCGAAGTGCGGTGATGCCTGAGGGCGGGATGGTCCCGGCAATGTCTGCCATCACGGGAGGCTCAAGGAGCAGCCGGATCTCTGTGATCTCGTCGAGCTCACGGTCGCTCATGCTGGTGATGCGGAATCCCTTGTTCTTCATCGTCTCGACCAGGCCTTCACGGGTCAGGTCCATCATGGCTTCCCGCACGGGCGTGGCTGAGACACCGAAGGCCGCGGCGAGGGCGGGCGCCGAGTACAGGGTGCCCTCCTTGAGCGTGCCGGCGATGATGGCGGTGCGCAGAGACTCTGTGACGGACTCGCGCAGGCTGTACTGGCGGCCGAGCGGTGCTATCGGGACTTCGTTGTTGGCAAACACAGTGTGAGCTCCTTGTGCGGTCTTCATGGCGTGGTGCCTCCTTCATACACGACGGCGGCCGTGACGAGGTCTTCCCATGCCATGCCAACACCGGTGTACAGACAGGGGCGGCCGGGCGTGCGATTGAACCGTCCAGTGACCAGATCTTGAAGGTTGGCGGGACGGATGGCTTCCCACTCCTGGACGGTTCGGGCCGGGATGAGGTCTCCGGCCTCGCGCCAGGCCGAGGCACGTCCTTCCACCACGACGTCGCTGCGGCGCACGAGTGCGGCGTCGACCTCGCGCGCGTCCAGTCCGTGCTGACCCACCGCGGCGACCACGGCTCCGGGGGCCACCAGGTTGCCGTCGAAGAGCGGAGTGCGCGAGGAAGTCGTGCAGAGCACGATGTCCGCCGCGGGCACCTCCGCGACGGTTCCTGGGCGGACTTCGATGTCCTCTGTGGCCAGCTGCGCTGTGAGCGTCTGCACGCGTTCGGGGCGCTGGCCGACGACTGAAAACTTTGCATCAGGGATGACCGCGTACGCGGCGCGAATATGGTTCAGCGCCTGGGTTCCGGCGCCGAACACGAGCACACGGGGAGTCTCGGGAGCGCCGCCGGGCGCGGCCACCAGGACGTGCTTGACGGCCAGGAGTGTGGTGGCAGGCGTGCGGACTGCGGTGAGTTCGTTGCCGTCCATCACAGCCAGCGGCGCCAGGGTGTCGGAGTCGACGAGGAGGTAGACGCCTTGGATCTTCTCCAGCCCGCGCGCGGGGTTGCCCGGGGCAACGGTGAGGGCCTTGATGCCACTGTAGATGCGGCCGACCGCTGGCATGAGGAGAAACTCCCCGCCCGGGGCAGGGCTGAAGAGCCTCGGGCTGTCTTCCTCCGGATTCACGCCGTTCCGGAGGGCACGCTCCAAGGCCGCGATCGCTGTCGTCCACGGGGCGGCCGTGCGCACGGCCGCAGCGTCAAAGTAGGGAAGGCTCACAGCAGAAACCCCGCGGGGAAGGGATCGCTGGGATCGAGGAAGTACTGCGCCGTGCCGGTCAGCCAAGCACTGCCTGTCACAGTTGGGACGACTGCCGGGCGGCCGGCCACCTGGGTCTCTTCGATGAGTCTGCCGGTGAAGCGCGAACCGATGTAGGACTCGTTGACGAAGTCGGCGCCCAGGGCGAGCTCGCCGCGGGCGTGCAGCTGAGCCATCCTGGCGCTGGTGCCGGTGCCGCACGGAGACCGGTCGAACCAGCCCGGATGGATGGCCATGGCGTGGCGGGAGTGCTCGGCGGTGGAGCCTGGGGCCTTGAGGTAGACGTGGTGGCATCCGCGGATGTCGGCACGCTCGGGGTGCGCGGGCTCGTCCGCGGTGTTAATGGCCTCCATGATCGCGAGGCCGGCCTTGAGGATGTCATCCTTGCGCGAGCGTTCAAAGGGCAGTCCCAGGCTGTCGAGGTCTACGATCGCGTAGAAGTTCCCGCCGAAGGCCAGGTCATAGGCTACGGTGCCGAAGCCGGGGACTTCCACCGTGGCATCGAGCCGGTCCACGAAGGAAGGGACGTTGCGCAGCGTGACAGACGCCGCCCTCCCGTCTTCGACGGCTACTTCGGCGATCACAAGGCCAGCCGGCGTGTCCAGTCGCACCGTCGTCACCGGCTCGACCACCTCGACCATTCCGGTCTCCACGAGCACGGTGGCGACGCCAATGGTTCCGTGCCCGCACATGGGCAAGAGCCCGGACACTTCAATGAACAGAACGCCGAAGTCCGCATCCGGCCGTGTGGGCGGTTGGAGGATGGCCCCGCTCATGGAAGCGTGGCCGCGCGGCTCGGTCATGAGGAGGGTGCGGATCCAATCGCTGTGCTCCATGAACCACAGGCGGCGCTCCGCCATGGTGGCGCCGGGGATCTTCCCGATGCCGCCCGTGATGACGCGCGTGGGCATGCCCTCGGTATGCGAGTCCACGGCGTGGAAAATGCGGTTGGTTCTCATCGGGTTCTCCTTTGATTCCTGTGGTGTCGGGTCCCGGTGCGGCGCGCGGCGCCGCACCGGGAAGGCAGGCTTGGCCTGGAATCTGGCTTCGACCTGAGGCTATTTGTAGCCCTTGGCGAGGGCCGCCTCGGTGTCGCGGATGACGGCGTCGCGCACTGCAGCGGTGAGCGGTCCGCGCGGCGGGCGGCAGACGCCACCGCGCAGGCCGACGACGTCCATGGACAGCTTGATGGACTGGACGAATTCCGTCTTGCTGTCCCAACGCAGCAGGGAGTGCAGATCACGGTAGATCTCACGGGCGCGCTCCAGATCCGAGAGGTCGCCTGAGGTGGAGAGCCGGTAGAGCTCGAGGGTGGACTCCGGAATTGCGTTGGGGTAGCCGGACACCCAACCGACGGCACCGGCCAGGCCCATCTCGACTACGGTGTCGTCCGTACCGATAAGCAAATCGACCTCGGGTGCGAGCTCCTTGATCTCGTAGGCGCGGCGCACATCGCCGGTGAATTCCTTGACGCCAACAATGAGGCCTTCGCCGTGAAGACGGGCAATAAGCTGCGGGGTCAGGTCCACTTTGGTGTCGATGGGGTTGTTGTACGCAACGATGGGCAGCCCGACGGCGGCAGCGCGGCGGTAGTGGTCCACAACCTCGTCGTCGTTGGCCCGGTAGGCGTTGGGAGGGAGCAACATCAGCGCGCCGGCTCCGGCCTCGGCGGCCTGCTCCGCCCACTTTAGCGTCTGCAGCCCCCCGTAGGCGCCCACTCCAGCCATGACGGTGAAGCCTTCGGGCGCCGCCTCGACCGCCGTCGTGATGACGCGGGCGCGCTCTTCCTCGCTCAGGGTCTGGTATTCACCCAGGGAGCCGTTGGGGGCCACGCCGTCGCAGCCTGCACTGGCCAGGAACCGAACGTGCTCGCCATAGGCGTCGTAGTCGATGCTCAGGTCGTCATTGAACGGCAACGCTGTGGCGACGAGTACGCCGTGCCAGGGCTTGCGGGTTTCGGTCATGATGATGTCCTTTCGTGGGGCACGCGCGGCGCCGTCATTGTGATGCCGTGAGATGCCTCACAGCCCAGTTTACCATGTGACATTGCACAGGTGGTCTAAATGTGGTGCCGGGCAGAAGCCCGGCACTCGGGGTCGGTCGAGGGGTCAGCTTGCGGGAACGACGTACTGCGTCGAGGCAACCTTCCCTAGCCCCTCGGACAGGCCGGCGTCGGTCAAGAGTTTGGTGATGGTGCCGTCCGCGCGCTGTGCGGTGATGCCGGCGTCGAGTGCTTCGCCCAGGCTCTTGTTGCCCTTGGTCATCGGGAAAGCGGCCTCGGGTGCGTTGGCGATTGCCCCTACCCGAGGGTCCGGATTCTCATTCGCAAGCGCCACCTTGACGCCAGCGGCATCCTTGAACTGAAGCACCTGCACGCCATAGGCGTCGACGTCCGCGTCGAGGCGGCCGGCGTCGAAGTCGGCCTTGAGCTCAACACTGCTTGGGTAGGTGACAAGCTTGTCGCCCAGGATCTTTTTGAGGTCCTCAACCCACAAGTAGCCGTCGATCGTGCCCACCTTGTTCATCTTCTCGAGGTCCGCAACGGTGGTTGCGCCGGTCTTCGAGACGATGCCCATGCCGTCCAGATAGGTGGAGGCGGAAAAGTCAACGGCCTTGAGGCGCTTCTCGGTTGCGTCGATCGTGCCGATGGCCAGGTCGATGTTGCCACCGGAAATGGACTGGACGGCATCCGCATACGTGGCCTGCTGGTAGGCCGGTTCGAGGCACTCGTCCTTGGCGATCTTGTTGACGATCGCGATGTCGATGCCGTTGGGCTTGCCGCTGTTGTAGCTGCTGAACGGCGGGATATCGATGACGCCCACCGTGAGCTTCCCCGGGGCGACCGTCTGGATTCCTGAATGCTTGGGTGTGCACGACGCTGTGCTCGCATCCGTGGATCCGCCGCACGCCGTCAATCCGAGGCCGAGGGTGATCGCGGTGGCTGTCAGGATGCCGGCGCTCTTGAGGTGGTGTGTTTTCATGGTTCCTCCTGGGTGTGTTGGGGATGGTGCGGACTAGCTGGGGTGAAACGGTCAGGTGTGGCGGCCCATGCGCTTTTCGAAGTGGACGGTGATCCACGTGGCCGGCATCGAGATGGCGGCATAGCAGAGGCCAGCGAGGGTGAAGATTTGCAGGTAGTTGAAGTCTTGGCTACCGATGTTGTACGCCGTCTTCATCAATTCGGGGACGGCGATGCCGTAAGCGAGCGACGTGCCTTGGAATACTTGGATCGCGACGCCCATCAGTCCGGGGATCGCTGACCGCATGCCCTGCGGCATGATGACCCGGAAGAAGGTGTCGCGCTGCGACAGGCCCAGGGCGCTAGAGGCCTCCTGCTGTCCGCGGGCGACGGATTGGAGGCCCGCTCGCATGATCTCGCTCGAGTACGCTGCCGAGTTCCAGGTGAGGGCGAGACATGCAGCTGTGATGCTCTCGAATGCGATCCCGAACTTCGGCAGGCCGTAGTAGAAGAGGTAGAGGATCACGAGGGCAGGTGCGCCGCGGCCAATCTCGACTACGGCTAGTCCGAGAGTACGGACGGCAAGGTTCTTGGCGGTCACCATCAGGCTGAGACCCAGACCCAGCGGATAACCGAAGAGGATTGAGATGCCTGCGATCAGGAGACTGACGCCGAGGCCGGACATCATCTGGGGGAGGTAGTCCACCCATTCTGTAAGCCAAGTCATGCGTAGATGGCCTTCCTCATGCGGGAGTCGAGTCGACGGGACAGATAGGCGACCGGAAGGCTTAGCACGATGTAGAGGACGCCCACGATGATGTACGGCAGGATCCCCTCGACCGTGGGGTGCTGCCGTGCGAAAGCCTGGGACTGGAACACCATCTCGGTGACGATGATCGTCGAGGCGATCGAGGAGTCCTTCAGCAGGCCGGTCAGGTAGGTCGCGATGGACGGGGATACGGTGCGGAAAGCTTGTGGGGCCAGCACGCCGAGGAATGTGGCGGCCGGGGCCAGACCCAGGGCGTGTGACGCCTCGCCCTGGCCGCGGGGGACAGACTGCAGACCGCCCCGAAGGATCTCGGCGAGGTAGGCCATGGAGACGATACTGAGGCCTGCGATGGCCGCACCGATCGGGTTGAACTTGAAGGTGCCGATTTGGATGCCGAACTTGAGCAGGAACAGCCACACGATGATCGGTACTCCCCGGACAAGGTCAACGAAGAGCCGGGAGGCCAGCTTCACCGGCAAATTTGATGATGACAGGCCGACGGCGAGGGGAACGGCACCGGCAAGGCCGATGGCGAATGCCGACAGCGTCAGCCCTAGGGTCAGGGGCAGCCCCTGCAGGACGGCGGAGAGAGCATCCATGTCAGCGCTCCAGCACGGCGCGCAGGAAGCGGCGGGTACGGGCCTCCTGAGGATCGCTCATGATGGCCCGCGGATCGCCTTGCTCAATGATCTTGCAGTCGGCCATCACGACAAGCGTGTCCGAGACGTCACGGGCGAACTGCATCTCGTGGGTTACAACGATCATCGTCATCCCATCTGCTGCCAACTCGCGCATCACGGCCAGGACCTCTAGCCCCACCTCGGGGTCGAGGGCTGAAGTCGGTTCATCGAAGAGCATGATGTCCGGGTCCAGGGCCAGAGCCCGCGCGATGGCAATCCGCTGCTGCTGACCTCCCGAGCACCGGCCGGGGTGCTGGCCCGCCTTCTCCTTCAGGCCCACCCGCTCAAGCAACTGCATCGAACGCTCATCGGCCTCTTCCTTGCTGCGGCCGAGAACCTTCTGCTGCGGAAAGCTGATGTTCTTCAGCGTGGACATGTGCGGAAAGAGGTTGAAGGACTGAAAAACCATGCCGACCGTGCGCCGCAGCGCGGCGAGGTCCCGGGCGTTGACATCGTTGCCCGGCTGAATGGTGTGGTCGCCCACCTGAATGGTGCCGGAGTCAGGCCGCTCCAAGAGGTTGATGCACCGAAGGAATGTGCTCTTTCCTGCGCCGGAGGGGCCAATGAGCGCTGTTACCGTCCCGGGCTCGACGTGCAGGGAGACATCGTCAAGGACGACGTGGTCGCCATAACGCTTTGAGATATTGTCCAGCCTGATGCCGGTACGGGGGGCGAGCTTGCCGTTCGCGATTTCTGAAAGGGTCATAGCGATCTTCCCTGTGTGGACTAGGTAAACACAACCCCTGTGGGCTGTGTCACATCATATGTGCAATGGTACATGACACTAATGGACACGGGAAGTCTTTTCCGAAGACGATTGCACAGATGCCCGCCGTTGTGTGCCCGGGCTTCCCGGAGGCGCCGGCGACGGTAAATTGGAGCATCCCTGATCCGGCGGCCGAGGCAGCCAGTCAGGACAGTTATCCGGCGTTTGTTCGCACAGCAGAGGAACTGAACACCCGGATCCAGTTCCTGCTTTACGCAATCGAATACTCCCAAACGAGTTCGGAAAGGAGCTAGAAATGCCCAACGACCTTACGGAGCTGGTCAGCGTCCGATACATGGTGGCCGACGTCGATGCGGCGATCGACTTCTACACAAAGCACCTCGGGTTCACCCTCAGGATGAGCGCCGCACCGGCGTTCGCCGACGTCACCCGCGGCCAGCTGAGGCTCCTCCTGAGCGGGCCGAGCAGTTCGGCAGGCCGGCCAATGCCGGACGGCACGGTCCCCGCGCCGGGAGGATGGAATCGCATCCACCTCATCGTGGGCGATATCGCGGCCGAAGTGCACCGGCTGCGCGCCGCCGGCCTCACGTTCCGAAACGACATCGTCACCGGCCCAGGCGGACAGCAGATCCTGCTCGAAGATCCGTCCGGCAACGTGGTGGAGCTATTCCAACCCGCCGGCCACTAGCGCGCCGTTACCCCCACAGGAAGGCAGCGCCCTCACCAACCGCCGCGCGTCGGCGTATGTCCCTTTCGGGCATCGTCGGGCATTGCCATTTCGGCCCGAAGGCCTAGGAGTCGGATCGGACGGCCCGCTTCAATTCCGGCTGCGAGGTCCAAAGTCCGCGCGAGGATTTCGTTCCGGTCGAATGTCTCGGGAATCTTCTTTGCGTGGGTCGTGGTGAAGAACGGCGCATACCGAACCTTGAGGGTCAGCCCAACCACGGGCCGCCCTTCGGCCACAACATCCTCAAGGACACGCGCTGTCAGCTCCCTCACGGCGTCGTCCACCTGGGCAGGCTCGGTCAGGTCGCGCTGGAAGGTGGTCTCCCGGCTATGCCCGCGGGCAACCCACGGGGTATCGTCCACAACGCTGGCGCCGTCCCCGCGTCCGAGCTCCGCGTACCAAGGACCCATCTTGGGGCCGAACTCCGGGACCAGGTCTTGGGGGTCGGACGCGGCGAGCTCGGCGACCGTGTTGATGCCGAGTTTGGCCAGCCGGCCCGACACTTTGGTTCCCACGCCCCACAGGTCCTTGGTGGGCCGACTGCCCATGACGTCGAGCCAGTTCCCGGCAGTGAGACGGAAGACGCCGGCCGGCTTGCCGAAACCGGTGGCGACCTTGGCTCGGACCAGGGTGTCGCCGACGCCCACGCTGCAATGCAGCCGCGTTCGCTCCAGGACAGCGGCCTGCACCTGCCGGGCGTAGGCTTCCGGGTTTTCTGTCTCAGTGCCTACAAAGGCTTCATCCCAACCCAGCACCTGCACGGTGGCGCCGGGCTGCGCGCGCAGGGTAGCCATCACCGTTTCAGAGGCCGCGAGGTAAGCTTCATGGTCGACGGGCAGGATCACAGCGTCGGGCACTTTCCGGGCCGCAATGCGTAAGGGCATTCCGGAGCCCACGCCGAACGCCCTGGCTTCGTAGGATGCGGTCGACACCACAGCCCGTTCCGTGGGGTCGCCCCGACCGCCGACAATGATCGGCTTGCCGGCAAGCTCCGGCCGCCGGAGCACCTCGACCGCCGCGATGAACTGGTCGAGATCGACGTGCAGCACCCACCGGATTCCGCTCACGCCACCAGTCTGCCCTAAACATCCCTGCCAAGCATCGCTCTCCACCGAGCTTGACCGGCGAGCCTATGCCGCCTGATTGCCTCAGGGCTGGACCTCGGTGGAGGGGGCGCGCAGGTCGGGGTCCGCGCTGCTGGAACGCTGCGCATCCCCGGACGGCACCGGCTCGTTATCCGCACGGCGGAAAGAGAGCCAGGCCGCGACTCCCGCGGTCACCGCAATGGCCGCCACGCCGGCAATCACCCAGGCCTTCCCGGACGCCGTCCGCCGCGACTTAGCCCGGGCGCGTGCCGGGACAAGTTGCGGTGCAACCCGCTTCAGGCCCTCTTGAACACGGGGAGCCAAAGTTTCCACTTCACCGGCGAGATCGTCAGCGAGCCGCCGTAGTCCGGCCTGGATCCTCGGGGACGCCGATTCAATCCCGGCATCTAGCCCGGCCACCACTCTTTTCAATGCCGCCTCGACCCCGGGAGTGGCCCACTCCCTGCCTTCGGTGAGCTGAGACACGAGATTCTCTGAAAGATGGCGGATCTGATCAACCTGCGTCTTGGGTGTTGCCGTGCGCATGAGTGCCTCCTCGATGTGATGGATGCCCATAGCCTACGGCGGCCGGCGCCGTAGAAACAGGGCCCTTCCGGCCATAGCCAACACGAACGCCGGGGCGCATGAACAGGCCAGGGGTCGGTGTGAACTCTGCTACGGAGCGGACGACGGCGGGACGTCCCGCCGTCGTCCATTAGTGTCTAGAAGCGCGGAGTAAACATGCGGGCACCGCCGCCACCGCCGCCACCGCCACCGCCGCCGCCCTCATTAGTCGGCACATCGCTAATTGCGTCCCAAGCGCGACCGGTGAGGTCCTTAGCCGCGTCCCATATACCCGACAGACTCAACGCAACTGCGTCAAACCCAGATTTCGCTGTCCTTGGGACCCCGAGACCTGGAGTGTTGCCTTCTGCATTGCGTTCGGCTGTTAGTAGTGCTGTTTGACCGTGCACCATTGCACGAATTCGATCTCTTTGGCGGGATTCGATAGGTTCAGATGTAAAAGCACCGGGCGCGTCTGCAACCGGCTTAAAAGAAATCTTAATCATTTTATCTCCGTTGATCCCCAGATTCGGAGTTGTTTAACAGATGCTGAAGCATGAGCTTCGCGCCCAGCGATATTCCACCGCAGAGTCAAAATTTAATGCGGGAACAATCGGCACACATGCGTATTTTTGGCAGGTCAGTCTCTGAGTTATCCCCCCATCATTGACTTTCACTCGTCATCGTCCTCGCACGAGACAGGAAAGTCAACGGCGCCTGTTGACATGTGGTTCCGAGCGGATATAAGGACCAGAGCAGCCAACCGGGGGTGTGAGCTAGAACCGAAACCGGCCCGCCGCTCCCCCCACCACCAATCAGGTTTCAAACCCAGCAGCGATGTTCAAAGAAGGTTTGTGGTGGTTATGATTCTGTCATGCCGAACGCGCGATTGTCTCTCGCCCTAGAACGAATTGGCCCTGGGGACTGGGAGATATTCGAAAAATTCGCGTCGGAGTTCTTAGCGGTCGAATATCCAGCCCTGCGGACAATGGCAGCTCCGAACGGAGACAAGGGCAGAGACGCCGAAATGTTCACGATTGACGGTGTGCCAAGAGTTGCATTTCAATACTCTGTCACGGCGCGTTGGAGGACGAAAATTACCAGCACGCTGGACACCCTCAAGAGGAACTTTCCTTCGGTCAGCACCGTGATCTACCTGACCAACCAGGTGATTGGCCCGGCTGCCGATGAACTCAGGGAAGAGTCCCGGCGTGATCGGAATATAACCGTAGATATCCGGGACCGGTCGTGGTTTGTGGACCGTGTGCAGTCTTATCCTCAACGACGCGTGGCAAGTGAAGAGCTGGCTAGGAGATTTGTCGATCCGCTCCTGTCCAAACGCGGGGTCATCGACAGAACATCGACCCTGACGGCGGATGAGAGTAAGGTCGCGGTGCTGCACTTGGCACTCGACGGCGAGGATCAGGCAACCGATCAGAGTCTTACCAAGAGCTGCTTCGATTCATTGGTCCTGGCGGCGCTTCACGATTCGAGCACAGACAACAGACTCAGCCTGCGCGAGATCCAGGACGGAGTCGCCCTCCGCATGCCCGTGGGGAAGCGAGGGCAGATCGATGCTCTGACCCTGAGCACCTTGAACCGCCTGTCTCGGAAGGGGCCCGTTAAACAACACAAATCAGCGTCCGTGTCTGAGGACACTTACCATCTCAGTTTTGAGGAGGCCAAAAAGATAAATGATCAGACAGCCAAGTTCCTTCTCGATGAAGCTGCTCTAGATGCGGAACTCGTTGTGGCGGTTCGGGCCCTCGAAGTACCGAAGGAACTGGATGAGGCGCAGTTGACAGAGATTTCTCGGGAGCTACGGACTGCGTTGGATGAAACACTCCTGGAACGAGGGGAGTCTTTCGCCGAAGCCGTGGAAACAGGCGAACCGTTCCAGCTCAGCCCTGTAGCCATAGCGGACAAAATTACCGCAGGTGGAGGCATCACGGAGCTCAGCTCTGATGCCGCGGCCGCGGCGATAATGCATGTATTGGAGCAGCCCTCGCCTCAAACGCAGTCCCATCTTCGGCGACTAGCTGACGCATACACGCTTTTCGCGTTCCTGAAACAAACCCCGGACGTCCAGAAAGTCATGCTCAACGTCTTCAGCGAAGGCGACATATGGATGGACACCACCGCGATCCTGCCGCTTATCGGGGAGACCCTGGTAGACGATCCGGAAGAGCGCCACTTTACGATTTTGATGCGAGCAGCGGCAGACGCCGGGTTGCTTCTCTTCGTAACGGAAGGAGTCGTAGAAGAGGTTGAAAGACACCTCAACCTGGCCGTTGCCTATGGTCACAACAGAACGTCGGCCTGGACGGGAAGAGTCCCCTTCCTCTACTCGGCCTTCGTGCTCTCGGGCCGGCCGGAGACTGAATTCCTGGACTGGCAAAGGCACATCTGTGGACGCGAAC
Source organism: Arthrobacter sp. P1_C12_2 (assembly GCF_056406415.1). Lineage (NCBI taxonomy): Bacteria > Bacillati > Actinomycetota > Actinomycetes > Micrococcales > Micrococcaceae > Arthrobacter > Arthrobacter sp. P1_C12_2. The sequence continues at coordinate 221,768 of NZ_JBFUAF010000001.1, forward strand.
AGCCGTTGCAGGACGTCAGCGACTACCTTGCCGACGAATTCTCTATCGAGACCAAAAGTCTCCTGGAGTACTCCGATGCCGCATCGATCGAACTTCGGGGCGCAGTTCAGGAACTGTGGAATGAGACTCACGAGAGAAGGCGTCAACGGGGTGACTACGGAGCCGAGCAAGGGACGCGGTCCCGTCTGGTTGCCCACGACGTTGAAAACTCAGTCGGCGTCATCGAGTACCGTCGGACGATTGGGCCATCACCCATGGGCTACCTGGCATGGTGGCTGACGTTCGATGGAACAGCAATGAAAATGAAGGACCACCTCCGGGAACGCCTTGGCCCCCATGCGCCTCCGTCGCCCGTTTTGAGTCCGGATTTCCTCACCCAATTGCTTCGCTTGGGCCCCCTTCGCACTGCCATCGAGCAGGATCTGAGGGTGCAGTTACCCCTGCTCACGGACATGAGCGTCAATCATTACGCTCCGCAGGCTCTGCTCGATTTAGCACGAGAAACCAGGGAAAAGTCGTCGAGTCAGAATGAACGCGTGGTGCGTCGCGAAGTCCGCGACGCTGTGAACCGTGCAAGACAGCAGATGGGTCCAGCGGCGGTAGGCGGCGTTCGAGCAATGGAGGATCGAATTTCAGCTTCCATCAAACGTCAGTCACCCGATTGAGGAGTGGATGGGGAAGAAGGCATCGATGAAAGTTTCTTCATGACCGTTTCATCCGTGCCTCATCGTTGTAGTTCAAGCTGGACGCACGAAGCGGCTTGCGCCGGAAGAGCCTGCGTATGGGGAGGAGGGGCATGGATCCTGGAATTGATTCCATGGACTGGCCCTCCCCCGTTCCGACGTCTGTCGACGACGATACCGGCACATCCTGGCTGGTTCAGCGGGCGTGGCCAGACAAGACGCCAGGAGAATTTGTACTGGAGGTTCTGACACCGGGACGGCCCGGCGTCCGGGGAGCGCATCTGCGCCACGGGCAGTTCGAGCTTATCCCGTTGGACGATCCGGGACTGCCCGCCTTGCGGGGGGAGGCGCAGAAGGGGGAATTGATTTCGTATTGGCCCTACACCCAGGCGGTCGTCCGGGCTGATGGCCACTACATAAAGATCTTCGGGCCCGGCGGCGCCGTCGTACCGGCCGAGCGCTGCGCACAAGTGGACGTCCTACTGGACGCCGGCAACTTCACAACACCCAGAATCCTCCGTCAGAGCTCCCAGGAGGACGTCATCGTTTTCAGCGCCATCGCGGGACCGACTCTGAACGAGCTGGGCCGGGAGCAGGGCGCCGGCTGCGATGAAGCGTTCGCCAGGGCGTGGGAGAAATGGTCGCGCGCCTGGGTCGCAGAACTTAACGGCTCCTATGGTCCAGCGGCACAAAGCGTTCTCGACAGCCTCCCGCTCCGTTCACCAGAGTGGGAAGCCACAAAGGTGCGGCGACGGGTGGACGACTGGTTGCGGCACAATGAAAACGTCCCCGGCTTATCGTCTCAGCGCGATGCCTTGCGCACCGCTGCAGAACAAGTGGCCACGAACCTGCTTCGGACGGCACCTGATCCGCTCGTATGGGCCCACGGAGACCTTTACGACAGGCAAATCATCGTTTCTGACGGCGACGTCCTGCCCGCATTGCTGGACTTCGACAGTACGGCCCGACACGAGGCCGCCCGGGATCTGGCCGGCCTGGACGTTCATCTGGAGCTTCATCTACGAAATAACCGCATAACCCTCGCACGATACCTGACGGCTCACACGCAGGTGCTGGCCACCGCCGACGAACTGCACGTCAGTCCGGGCCGGTTCGATGCGTACTCGGACGCCATCTGGCTCCGTCTGGCACTTTCTCCGTTACCTGGCCGCTTCTCCCTGGCCATCGCCGTCCTCGCCGAACGGGCCGCGCAGGAGTTGAGGCAGTGAGCCGCCCCGCCAGATGACGGCATCACCCGCAGCCTCATTCCGCCCGTCCCATAGGCCAGGTCCCCCGCCGCAACACTCGTTTCGCTCCCGCCGGTCAACGTGCCGCCGGCCTTCTTGGGTGTGTCACATTTCGGGCCTCTGCGGTGTCCTATGTTCAAACGTTCGTTTAGCGATAGGAGTTACCGTGTCAGTACGTTGTCGTGTGGTTATTATCGGCGCCGGGTATGCCGGAGTCATGGCCGCGAACAGGCTCGCAGGAAGTCCGCGACTGTCTGACTCCATCAGCGTTACCGTCATCAACCCGATTTCCGATTTCGTGGAAAGGATTCGCCTTCACGAGGTCGCGGCAGGAAGTCGGGAATCAGCCCGGGTTCCGATGCGGTCGCTTCTGCATGAGCGTGCGGACATCGTCGAAGGCACTGCGTCGCGTATCGACCCTGAAAACCGCACCGTGCACATATCAGGCGGCCGCGCACCGCTCGACTACGATGTCTTGCTGTACTCCGTGGGCAGTACCCAGGCACCGGGGAAGATTCCGACCGGCGCGTACGGGTTGAAGGATCCCGACGACGCGAACCGTTTGCAGGCCAGGATTTCGCAACTGGAGCCAGGCTCAACCGTCAGCATCATCGGAGCTGGCCTGACGGGTATCGAGGTTGCTGCCGAAATCGCGGAAAAGTATCCGCAGCTACAGGTACATCTCCTTTCCCGCGGAGCCATTGCCGACAGCCTCTCCGGCGCCGGCCGACACGCGGTAATGAAACGGCTTTCAGGGCTCGGCGTCGAAATGATAGAGAATACCGATGTGCAAGGGTGCGACGATTCCTCGGTCATAATGTCGGGTGGTGACACCTTGCGATCTGACTGCACGATCTGGACCGCAGGGTTCAGCGCACCGGACCTGGCACGTGACAGCGGACTGCCAACCGATGCACTCGGGCGGCTCATGGTCGACGAGTCACTGTCGTGCCCGCAATTCCCCGACATCTTCGGTGCGGGCGATGCCATACACGCCCCCCAAACGGTCGCCGGCCACCTGCGCATGAGCTGCGCGACGGCCCTACCGCTGGGCGCTCACGCGGCCGACAGCATCATAGCCCGCCTCGATAAACGAGCCCCGGCCCCGCTTTCGGTGGGATACATGCTCAGGTGCATCAGCCTGGGCCGCAAGTCAGGACTCGTTCAGACCGTGCGTGCCGACGACCAGCCGCGCCGGTTCGTCCTTCGGGGTCGTCTCGCGGCAACGGCGAAAGCGCAGATGTGCCAAATGACGCTTTCCTGGATCAGAGGCGAGCTTCGCCGGAGCGGTTCGTACAGCTGGCCCAAGGGCCCCCGGCCTGCAGAAGCCAAGTAAGACTGTGGGTACCGCAGGAGTTTTCGAGGAACACCGTTCCCTGCTTTTCACCATTGCCTACGAAATCACGGGAACGGTTACGGATGCCGAGGACGTCGTTCAGGACAGCTTTCTGAGATGGTCCGGTGTTGATGCAGAAGCTGTCCAAAATCCGCGAGCGTACCTGGCCAAAACCGTAACGCGTCAAGCGTTGAACTCCCTTAGGGCAGCTCAACGCCGCCGGGAAGACTACATTGGTCCGTGGCTCCCGGAGCCTGTGGTCACGGCCCCGGATGTCGCTGAGAATGCTGTACTGAGTGAATCACTGTCTTTTGCGATGCTCGTGGTGCTCGAGACCCTGTCCCCCGATGAGCGGGCAGTTTTTGTCCTCCGCGAGGTTTTCGATTTCCCATACACGGAGATTGCCGAAGCCACAGATAAGTCGCCTGCGGCCGTCCGTCAAATAGCAAGCCGGGCCAAGGCGCACGTGCGCGCGCGGCAACCGCGCTTTGAGGTGGATGCACGACGGCAAAGAGCGGTCGCTGATCGGTTCCTCACTGCTCTACTTGGGGGCGATATGCAGTCCCTCATGGATGTACTCGCCCCCGGAGCCGTCCTCCTCTCCGATGGCGGCGGAAAAGTTACAGCGGCCCGCAAACCCGTTATGGGCGCGGACAACATCGTGCGCTTCCTCACCGGCATCGCAAAAACCCCGCTCCCTGATCTGCGGGTTGAATCGTCATCTTTGAACGGGATGCCGGCCCTCATCATTTACAGCGGGGACAGGGTTGACCTTGTGGCCCTTGTTGAATCAAGCAACGAACAGGTTACGGGCATCTACCTCGTACGAAATCCAGACAAACTCGGCGCGACCACCAAAGCCCGAAGCTTCCGCACGCGCTTCACCCCTGAGCAGGGCTTGCAGAACCTTGGCCATCACCCATGACAGCCCGGGACGAAGAAGACCCGCGCATCTCTCGGAAGCCGCGGAATCAGCACTTCGAAGCACTGAATGGCGCTGGTCCTGGCCGATCCGGCCTTTCAGGGTCACGTCGGAGGCAGGGGCGCAGGCCAATAGCCGGCACATCCTTCGAACCTTTCATTGGACAGGGAGGGGAACATGGAGCGCGATCCTACGCCGCGATGAACAGTGCCCAGTCAGGAAAGGGATCCACCGGCAATGGTGGCCCGGTCTCCCCGGGTTCGACGTCACCGGCAACTACGTCCGGCCAGTCGGGCGTTTCCGACTCCCGGCCTTCACCCGCGTGGCCGAGGTGCTGCGGCCAGTGTGGTGGTTCCCAGTCTTGTTGTTCGCTGGGGTACGAGCGTCCCGCGGGTGAGATCCAGCCGGGTGGCTGGTCCCGGGTCGCGTCAACCGGCCTCCATGCTGTGGTGTGTCTGAGTCGGTGGTGCCGCCGGCATGGCTGGCCCAGGTTGGTGACGCCGGTGCCGCCTCCCTCGGACCAAGCCAACAGATGGTCCGCTTCGTTATCCAGGGAATGGTTATTACAGCCCGGAAAAGGGCACCGGCCGTCCCGAAGCCGCAACCATTGGCGCATCGCCTTCGGAACCCGGTAGCTGGTCCGTCCGATCTCCAGCGGCGCTCCGCTGCGCGGATCGGTCAGCACACGCAGGAACGATCCGGCGCCATCCGCCACGAGCCGGCGGGCGATGCTCGGCGGAACGGGACCATACCCGTCCAGCGTGGCCGGTTCCGTCACGGCGCCCAAAAGAGACAGCACCGGCACGGTCACCAGGACCTGCGCCTTAGGTGACGGAGTTCCTTCCGCCACCCCCGCCAGCAGCCAGTTGGCGGCGACGTCCGCACGGAGCTGCGTCAGGGTCCGGGATTCATTCGGCGCCTGCAGGGCACGGGCCGCCTCCGTGGCACGGGACCATACACCCGCCGCCACATCCGCAGTCAGATAGGCCGAGAGCCAGGCCATGCCGTCCCGGTCCGGCACATATTCCAGCCGACGGTCCTCCACGCCCTTGCGGTGGCGCGCTTCGATGCTTACGGGATGGTGCAGCTCACGCCATCGGCGCGCTTTGGCCCGGAACCTGCCCGGCACCAGCTCCCCCGCCGGGCAGCCACGCGCGGCTAGGGGAGCCTCGGGGTCCAGGAAATGAGCCTCCAAGGCAGCCGCCGCAGCGGGGTCCAGGCCGGACGTTTCATCACACATCACCCGCGCGTGTTGCCATGAAATGCTTCCTGCCTGCAGCGCAGCCAGCGTCAGGGGCAACCCGGTGGTCAGGGTGGCTGACTCCGCCAGGAGCGCCGCCGCCGATCTTTCGCTCACTGTCAGGACACAGGCCACCTCTGCTGTCACCGCCATTTCCTGGGCGGTGCGCTCCTGCGGGGAAACGGCTGGGGCCGCCATGGCGGCGGCAGCGCGGGCATATTCGGCGGCGAAGTGCACTTTCAGCGCGGCAAGCCTGGCTTCCATGCGGCCCACCTCAGCCATGCCGTCCAGGCACGCGTCCGCTTCGTCCCGAAGAAGGTCAGCGCCAGTCGAGGCCACGTTCCCGGCTCCGCGACCGGCAAATGCAGCCATCGCAGCAAGGGAGGCCTCCATGGCCTCCAACGTCTCCGCAGCTGCTCTGCCTTCCATACCCACAGCTTGGCAGGGGCCACTGACAATAACGCCGGCGTCAGAGTTCCAGGCAAAGTCCGTCATCCAGGATCTGCCTGATCCCGAACTCTCCTACGGCGAACATCCGCGGATTGTCGTCGGAGTTGCTCAGCATGGCGGTGGACAGGATGAGGGCCCAACCGCGGGCCCTCATCCAGGTGTCCCCTTCCACTGCTGAGCCAACGGCGCCCATGAAGCGGTGGCGAGTGCCGGCGTCGAACATCAGCCACCCCACCGCAAGATCGACCGCCGGGTCCCCTGCCCCGACGTCGCTGAAATCGATGACGCCGGCCAGGGAGCCGTCGTCCGCCAGCAGGATGTTGCCCGGGTGGAGGTCCCCGTGGAGCATCATCGCCGGACCATCCCAGGCTTTGGCGGCACAGGCCTGCGCCCACACTGCTCTCAGAGCTGCTGCCTGCGGGTAGCGTTCGTGGTCCCCGAGCCGTTCCACCACCGCAGCGTCACGGTCTGTCAGCGGCACGCCCCGGAAAGGATTCACCGGGACGCCGGATTCGGCGGGCACGTGAAGGGACAGCAGGAAATCGGCCAGGCCTGTAGCCGCCGGCCGGCGGCCTGCCGGGGCGACGTCGGCCGCAGCGGCTCCGGGGACCCACCGCACGATGCTCCACGGCCATGGAAAGTCCGACGTCGGCCTGCCGGCATGGACGGGGACAGGAACCGCAACCGGGGAGCGGCCAGCTATGTCGGGAAGGTAGCGCAGCTCATGCAGTATCAGGGAAACGGCCTCCGCCCTGCGCGGCAGCCGGACGACCAGGCCGTCACCGAGCCGGAAGGTCGCGTTGTCCCAGCCGTTCGCAACCCGCACTAAAGGACAATCGCCAAGGTCGGGCCGCTGGTCCCGGACGAGGCGCCGGACCACCGCATGACTCACTTCCACCGTGGCCGGCGGCATTCCCGCCATTCAGAAACCCCGCCTTCCTTGTGCCTGCAATGCAGCCCGATCCTTTCTTTTGTCCGAACATAGTTCAAGACCCCAACAGCGGACGGGGCGCGGAACGAGGTCAGCGTCGAAGGGTCCAAGGTGACCGCGATGTTGGTGATGGTGGGGCCGGGGCCACGGCGTTGAAGCGCAGGCCTCTGGGCCCGTACATCACGGCCGAGTTCTTGGTCAGGCCGGCGACGCCGTGCTTCGACGCGGTGTAGGCGGCGCCGGCGGCGAGCCGTTCCAACCCGCCAGAAGTAGCTTCGCACAAAGCCAACGACGGCGGGAGCTTGGGCTCCCGCCGTCGTCCTCGTAGAGCTGCTGCGGGCATGCGGTCAGTTTTTGACGACGTCCAGCTCAATCACAGCCCAGGACAGCGCCGGCAGCGTTGCCCGGAGTTCGGAGCCGCTCGCCTTCGCCCCTTCCAGCGGCTTGAGCCCCACCTGGTCCGGACTGCCTTGGGAATTGACCGTGAAACGGTTCCCGCCTTCGGGGATTTCCAGGACCTCCGCGCGGAGCACGCGCCGGGCATCAAACCCGCGCAGTGCGACTTCAATTTCTGCCGCTTCCTCGAGGCCGCGGTTTGCCAAGAAGAGCGCCACGCGGCCCGTTTCCTCGTTCCACGTCGCACTGACATCCACGAGGTCTGTGTCGCCGAAGCGGACGTTTTCGTACTTGTCCGAGTCAACGGACAGGCGCAGGATCTGGCCGTTCGCCAGCTCGGCCATGCGGGCGAAGGGGTGGAAGATGGTCTGCCGCCAAGCCGGGCCGTTTTCCTCGCTGAGGATCGGGGCGATGACGTTGACCAGCTGCGCCTGATTGGCGATCTTGACCCGGTCGCCGTGGCGGAGCAGCGAGTTGAGCAGGGTACCGACGACGACGGCATCCGTCACGTTGTACTTGTCCTCAATGACACGTGGGTGCTCGCGCCAGCCGGCCTTGGCCACCTGGCTGGGCTGGTCCTCGGTATCGAGGCCGCGCTGGTACCAGACGTTCCACTCGTCGAAGGACAGGTTGATGTGCTTCTTGTGCTTTCCCTTCGCCCGGACGGCATCGGCAGTGGCGATGACTGCTTCGATGAAATAGTCAGTGTCCACTGCGCTGGCGAGGAAGCTGCCGACGTCGCCCTCGTGCTCCTGGTAGTAAGCATGCAGCGAGACGTAATCCACTTCCTCATAGGCGTGGGTGAGCACTGTCTGTTCCCAGGCTCCGAACGTGGACATGGCGGAGCTGGAGCTTCCGCAGGCCACCAGTTCGATGTCCGGGTCCACGAACCGCATCGCCTTGGCGGCTTCCTGGGCCAGCCGGCCGTACTCTTCCGCGGTTTTGTGGCCGATCTGCCAGGGCCCGTCCATTTCATTGCCGAGGCACCACAGCTTGATGTCGAACGGGTCCTTGTGCCCGTTCTTGGCGCGCAGGTCCGAAAGATAAGTTCCTCCGGGATGGTTGGCGTACTCCACGATCTCGCGCGCCGCATCCACTCCTCTGGTACCCAGGTTGATGGCTTCCATGATTTCGGTCCCCGCCTGACGGGACCAGTCCACGAACTCGTGCAGTCCGAAGGCGTTCGTCTCGAGGGTGTGCCAGGCGCCGTCGAGCCGCCGTGGGCGGTTTTCCCGCGGGCCTACCCCGTCTTCCCAGTTGTAACCGGACACGAAGTTTCCGCCCGGGTAGCGGATGACAGTGGCCCCGAGTTCCTTGACGAGCTTGAGCACGTCCTGGCGGAAACCGTTTTCGTCGGCCTCCGGATGGCCTGGTTCGTAGATTCCGGTGTAGACGCAGCGGCCCATGTGCTCAACGAAGGAGCCAAAAAGGCGGCGGGGCACTTCCCCGATGGTGAAGTCTCGGTCCAGGGTGATTCGTGCGCGGGACATGTGGGGTATCTCCTTTTGGTTGAACAGGTTCGTTGGAAGTAATCAAGGCTCAGGTTCAGGTGCCGGCGAGTCCGGTCGTCGCAACGCCCTTGATGATCTGGCGCTGAAAGAAGAGGAAGACCAGGATGAGCGGCAAGGCCGCGAGCAGTGCGGATGCCATGTTTTGCGCGTACTGAATGCCATAGGCACTCTTGATGGTCTGCAGTCCCACCGGAAGGGTCAGGATGGACCCATCGTTCGTGGAGATGAAGGGCCAGAGGAAGTTGTTCCACGCGCTGATGAAAACGAAGATCGCGACGGCGGCGAGGATGGGGCGTGAGAGCGGCAGGATGACCTGAATGAAGATCCGCATCCGGCTGGCACCATCCATCACCGCAGCTTCCTCGAGTTCACGCGGGATCTGATCGAAGAACTTTTTGAGCACAAACACCATGGCGGGGTGGATGACCTGCGGCAGGATGACGGCCCAGGCCGTGTCGATCATGTGGAGCGCCACCATTTGATAGAACAGCGGAATCATCAGCACTGGTGGCGGGATGATGATGGAGGCGATGATCACTGTCATCAGGACTTTCTTGCCCCGGAAATCGATCCGCGACAAGGCGTAGGCAACCAGTGCGGAGATGACCAGCGTGATCACCGTGATGGCGGCCGAGGTATAGAGGGAATTCCACGTCCAAAGCGGGATATTGCCGTCTTGGAACACCTTGACGAAAGCGTCGGCCGTAAAGCCCGACGGCGGAATCCAGCTGACCGTCGGCGCTGCGGCGTCGGTCTCGCTCTTGAAGGCCGTAGCCGTGGCCCAGGCGAAGGGAATGAGCCACAGGACTGCGAGGAGCGCCGCGACCGCTGTCACGGCGGCCTTGCCGGCCGTGATCTTCCTGCGGGGTTTACGGACCGCTGTTGCGCTGGCCGTGTGCGGAGCGGGGCGGGTGAGTGTCTGGGTTGCCATGGTTATGCACTCCTGCGGCGCGTGATGAGGAACTGCATGACCGAGACGATCACGATCAGCCCGAAGAAAATGTAGGAGACGGCTGCGGAGTAGCCCAGCCGGTAGCCGGTAAAGCCGGTTTCGAAGATGTACTGCACTACGGGCCTGGTGGTACCGCTGGGGCCGCCAGCCGTCATCTGGTACACCTGATCAAAGATCTTCAGTGATGCCAGGATCTGGAGGAGGACGATCATCACGGTGGTCGGTGCCAGCTGCGGCAGAGTTATGGAGAAGAACTGTCGCCAGGCTCCGGCCCCGTCCAGCGATGCCGCCTCGTAGTGCTGGTGGGGGATGTTCTGCATGGCCGCCAGGTACAACAAAAAGTTGAAGCCGACGGTCCACCACAACGTGGCGATGACGATGGCCCACATCGCCACATTCGGGTCGTTCAGCCAGGCCACCTTTGGAAGCCCGATTTTCGCCAGGGAGTCGTTGATCAGCCCCAGCTGCGGGTTGTACATCCAGGTAAAGAAGAGTGAGACGACTGTCGAGGCGAGCAGGTACGGAGCAAAGTAGGAGAGCCGCCACAGCCATTGCGCAGGCAACCCGACGTTAAGCAGTGCGGCCATGACCAAGGCAACGAGCACCAAGGGAACCGTGCTGATCACCGTGAAGTAGAGCGTATTGCCCAGGGACCGCCACATGTCCGCATCGGCCAAGGCTTCGGCATAGTTGGCCAAGCCAATCAGGCTGTCGTTGGCGCCGGTAAGTGACTTGCCTGTCAGGCTCATGAAGAGACCGTAAAGAATCGGCCAGACAAGGAAGACCAGGAAGAACGCCAGGAAAGGGGCCGCGAAGCCCCAGCCGGTCAGATTGTCCCTGGTTTGACGGGACGGGGCCGGACCGGACTGGGGACGGGACCGGCTTGGACGGGAGGTTGCCGTACGCTCAGCGCTCCGGCGGGATGTTGCTAAGGAACTCATCTGGGACTCCTTTGTCGCTCGGGTGGCTCAGACCGGGTTGGGCCGGGAGAGAAGGGTGTTGGTGCGGCGTACGAAGGCGTCCCAACCGTCGGCGGCCTTGTCGCGGCCGAGGAGTACGTTCTGCACGTTTTCCGCAAAGTAGGTTTGCCAGTCCGAGCCGGAGCCGCTGAACCAGGATTCCGGGTCGTAGTTGATAATGTCCGCCGCGTTGGCGTAGTGAATCTGGGGGGTGAGTTCCCGGTATGCCTGTGACTGCACAATCGGCTGATAGGCCGGAATGTGTCCGGCTTCCGCCCAGGACAGCGAGCCCTTGAGGACATCGCTCACGAACTTGTACACGTCGCGCCGCTTCTCGTCGTCGGCGTTTAGTTGCCGCGGCAGGACAAAGGAATGAGAGTCAGCATAGGCAGCCGGTGTCCCGTAGAGAGTGGGGATGGTTGCCGCGTCGACCGGCAGACCGGCCTTCTTGAAGGTGGGAAGTTCCCACACGCCGCTGAAGAGCATGCCTGAACTGCCGCGGGCAAATTCGGCGATGCCCGTACTGATGTCCCCGCTCTTTGCGGCTATTGTGTCGTCGAACAGTGACGCCATGAATTCCAGGGACTCGATCGCCGCATCCCTGTCAGCCTTCATCGGCTGCCCCGGGGTGAGTTCCATGTCCACACCGTGCTGCTTGTAGAGGGTGTAGAAGAGACGCCACATCTGGGATCCGCTGCCAAGGTAGCCGAAGGAAAGGCCGTGCGCCTGCGTCACCTTCTGCATCTCGCGGGCCATCGAGAGGAAGTCCTGCGGAGAGCTCACGTCCTGCAGCTGCCCGTTGGGGGCGAGCACTCCGGCCTTGCCGGCAACCTCAGTGTTGTAGAACATGACGAAAGGGTGGGAGTCCAGAGCGATGGAAAAAACCTGGCCGTCGTGCTGGCTCTTGTCCCAGATCCTCGGTGCGAAGCTCTCCGCTGTCACCCCGTGCTCCGCCAGCAGGGACATGTCCCACGGGTCGATGAGTCCCCCGGGGGCATAGCCGGGAACCCGGCTTGCGTGCATGATGGCAAGTTCCGGCGGACGGCCTCCGGCGGACGCCATCGCCAGCTTTGTGTAGTACGGCGGCCCCCACGCCAGGACGGTCGGATGAACGGTGAATCCGGGATTGCCCTCGTTCGCCTGCTTGATCATTGCCTGCATCTTGATGCCGTCACCGCCGGACAGGAGGTGCCAGAACGCAATGTCCCGCACGGCCGCTGCCGAGGCGGTACCGCCGCAGCCCGTGAGGCCGGCCGCCGCGAACACGCTGCCGAGGGCCGCCGAACCTGCCAGCAACTGCCGCCGGGTCACTTGTTTCCCGGCAAAAAAGTCAATCTGCTTCACCCGTCACTCCTTTGGATGGGTCCGCTGAAAAATAATCCTGATGGCACAAAACGCTGCCGTTCCGGTGCGCTGAGACCCGGGAGCGGCAGGAGCGATGTGACGCGGGACTCACATTACATCGATGTAAAACCCACCACAAGAGAAAATTGTTAGCGTGAACAAGTGATGCAGCAGTCTCGTTTCGATGCGGTCTCGTTTAGCCGCGGGTGCTGTCCCGCTCGACGATTCTGTAGTCGACGGTGACCACCCTCTGCTCGCCGGTACGGTCTGCCATCCGCTCGGTGAGCAGGCGGAGGGCTTCGCTGGCCACCTGGCGCTTGTCGAAGGAAACCGTGGTGAGGGATGGCACGGCGTATTGCCCGTCGGCGATGTCGTCAAAGCCTGCCACGGCAACGTCGCCGGGGACGCTGATTCCCCTGTTCCACAACACGCTCATAGCGCCGATGGCCATGGAGTCGGTGAAGCAGAACAGCGCTTCGGGGAGCGGGTGGGAGTCCAGATAGGAGGCGAGCGCGGCGGCGGCCGTCTGCGGTGTCCACTTTTCGCACGGGATGAGCAGTGAGTCGTCCCGGTCGATGCCGAGCTCTTCGAGCGCGGCGTGGTAGCCGCGGGTCCGCAGGATCGCTGCGGCGGAGCCTCGGCCTTCCGCCGTTCCGAGCACGGCGATACGACGCCGGCCGGTCCTGGCAAGCGCCAGGGTCATGTCACGGGCGGCAGCAACGCTGTCCACCCACACCCGGTCGGCCAGTTTTTGGGACACCTCACCCAGCAGAACGACCGGTGGCAGCGAGACGCCCACCTTGACGGCACTCTCGTCCAGCACGACCGGGTTGAGGATCAGGCCATCAATGAGGTTGGACCGCGCGCGGGACATCAGTTCGTATTCGCGCCGGGGATCGGATCCGGTTTCCTCGATCTGAACGCTCCAGCCCTGCTCGTGGGCAACCTCCACCACGTTGTGCGCAATCTCGGCTGAGTAGGGAGTCGCCAGGTCCGGCAGCGCCAGGGCGATAACACCCGACCTGCCGTTGCGCAGTCCGCGGGCGGAGAGGTTGGGCACATAATCCAGTTCGAGAATGGCCTGTTCTACCTTGAACTTGGTGGCTCCACTAACCGGAACGATTCCGTTCATCACGTTCGAGACAGTCTTGGGTGAAACGCCGGCACGACGCGCGACGTCCTTGACGGTTGCGCGCACTGCTCCCCTTTCAAAGCATCCTGGGCCAAGCCAGCAGCCAATGGCTGCTGCCGCGCATGACCTGCTGACGATGTTACCTCCCGTCTCGGCGGGCGGCGGCGGAAGCGCCTTGACAGGAAAATTGTTAGCGCTCACAGTTGTTGGAAACTAACTCCACCCGAAAGCTGGCTGAATGAAGAACTGGGCAGGAAACCTCAATTACTCATCAGCGGACGTCTTGCGCCCGGAGTCGGTGGCTGAGCTCGCCGAGGTGGTGGCGCGCGCCGGCCGGGTCAAGGCCCTCGGATCGCGGCACTCCTTCAACCGCATGGGGGACACCGACGGTGTGCACGTACTGCTGGACGCCCTGCCGCAGCAAATCGAACTGGACTCAGAACGGCAGACGGTCCGCGTCAGCGGCGGAGTGAGCTACGGCGCCCTGTGCCGCGCGTTGCAACAGTCCGGCGTGGCCATCCACAATCTGGCGTCACTGCCCCACATTTCCGTGGCAGGGGCAGTCCAGACGGGCACCCATGGCTCTGGTGTGAACAACCCCTCCCTGGCCGGAGCGGTGGAAGGCATCGACCTGGTCCGGCCCTCGGGCGAGCAGGTATCGCTGTCCCGCGCGGACGGAGAGGAGTTCCTGGGCAGCGTGGTGGGCCTGGGCGCTCTTGGCATCGTCAGCGGCCTCCGGCTTGCCGTCCGGCCGAGTTTCAGCATGCGCCAGCGTGTTTTGGAAAACCTGCCGTGGGAACGGGCGCTGGCGAACTTCACACAGCTTGTGTCCAGCGCCTACAGCGTGAGTCTTTTCACCGATTACGCAGGCGATTGCATCAGCCAGGTCTGGCTCAAAGCGCTGGACTCGGAGCCTCCCATCGTTGACCTGTTCGGCGCCACGGCTGCCATTCGTCCGCGGCACCCGCTGCCGGGGATGTCGGCCGAGAACTGCACAGCCCAGATGGATGAGCCCGGGCAATGGCTGGACCGGCTACCGCACTTCCGTCACGAGTTCACGCCCAGCAAAGGTGAGGAACTCCAAAGCGAATTCATCTTGCCGCTGGAGCAGGCACCTGCTGCACTCCAGGCAGTGCGGAGCCTCGCAGACAAACTTGCGCCCCTGCTATTTGTCTCCGAAATCCGGACCGGCGCCGCAGACGAACTCTGGCTCAGCCCTTTCTACCGACAGCAGAGCGTTGCCCTGCACTTCACCTGGAAGCCGCTGCAGCCGCAGGTGGAAGCCGTTCTTCCCCAGCTCGAAGACCTGCTTCGGCCGTTCGGAGCCAGACCGCACTGGGGCAAGCTGTTCACGCCCGGCGGTCACGACTGGGAGTCCCTCTACCCCCGCCTTACGGACTTCCGCTCGCTGGCCTCGGCGCACGATCCGGAGGGAAAATTCCGGAACGGTCTGCTGGACAGCATCCTCGGCGTCCCGGCCGTGAGCTCACGCTAAGCGCAGCCCGCTGGCGCCGGCACCAGCGGCAGAAACCCAGGTGCGCTACTCTCGGCGCGGCATAAGAAAATGCCAACTCCGCAAGCGCACAGTAAGAGTATGAAATCACTACTAAGCGATGAAGTCGTCGCAGTACGTGGCGTCCTCACAGATACACACCCGGTCGATTTCCATGTTCTTGGGCTAACAGGCGCAATTGACCGTTTGACCCTTCCCCTCCGCAAACACGGAACCGTGGTGCACCTGGAGACTCCGCATCACCGGATGGAAGTAGACCGGCAGTCCGCAATTCTTCTCTACCGGGCGGCGCAGGAGCTCCTCAGCAATGTCTACAAATTCGCTCAGGCATCAGCTGTGACGGTCCGGCTCGGCTGCGTCACCCACGGCATGAGCCACGGCGTTCAGCTCAAGGTGACCGACGACGGCGGTGGCTTCGACGCGCCGGCAGCCATGATCGGCCGGCACACAGGCATGGGACTGCGGCTCATGCGTGTGGCCGTAGGCCTGGCTGGCGGAGAGGTGATCATCCAGTCGTCCGCCGCCGCAGGAACCTGTGTGACGATAACGCTACCCCTGGACTAGCAGCGGCTGCACGGCTCTTCCGCTCGAGACCAGCAGCCGGGCAGGCGTGCTCACGATCATCGCCGGATGGAGTCCGTGAGACCCCTTCGCCAGTCGTGGGCCGCCCGGCGTCTTGATCGCCAGGTCCGGGCCTCGGGTAGTGGGGTGGTGTCCGACTCGGGTTCGGGCCGCCGGTACGCTGCGCATTCACGGACGGCACCGGTTCCTGATCGGCCGGCCGAAGAAAGTGCCAGGCAGCGAATCCTGCGGTCACCGCGACGGCCACCGCCCCGGCAATCCACCATGCTTTCCCTGACGCCGTCCGCCTCGACTTAGCCGCCGGGGCAACATTGTGCGACCCGCTTCAGACCCTCGTTAACACGCGGAGCCAGAGTTTCCACTTGGCCGGCGAGTTGGTCAGCGAGCCGCCGCAGACCGGCCTGGATCCGCGGGGGACGCAGATTCGATCCCGGCATCAAGCCCCGCGACCACTTTTTGCAATGCCGCCTCGACCTCGGGAGTGGCCCACTCTCTCCCCTTGGTGAGCTGAGAATTGAGATTCTCTGAAAGATGGCGAACCTGATCGGCCTGGGCTGTGGGTTTTGCCGTGCGCATGGGTGCCTCCTCGGTGTGATGGATGCCCATGGCCTACGGCGGCCGGCGCCGTCGAAACAGGCCCCGCGTTGACTCGTGGGTCGTGTTTACAGGTCAGCCCAGCGGAGACTTTGCGCCTAGCGAACCGCTGTCTCGGGATGTGAGCTGAGCCGCTCCGAATGAAACCGCGAATTGAACGCACCATAGATCGACGGACTTGTACTTGGACAAATCAACGTCATCGGAGATTTTGTACACCTGGTTGCCCTGGTTTCCCTTGATCAAGCCGAGGTCAACGTGGTCCGCAGAGCCAGCCGTGAACCACCCGCCCGGCCCCTCCACCACGTCTGCGGCGCTCAGCCAGACGTGCACATCCGGCCCGTTGGAGGTGTCCAGACTCTCCAACGCAAGCACGCGCGTGCCGTCCGGCTGTTCAATGATCCGAACGGTCCCCGTCGTTGTATGTTCATGGCTGACGAACGAACCTTCAGCGAGCTGGACCGGGCCGGCGGGCACCTCGGCAGTACTGGACCCGGATGGTTCTGCCTGCTCCGCGGACGCGGCAACCGACGGGATCTCTTCATCCACCCGGACGTCGACAAACAGAAGCCAGGGTTTGAACACCGGCAGTCCGATAGCCAGCACGACAACGGCAACCGCCGCGGCGGCGATGACCCAGACCCGCTTGCGCCGACCGGACTTCACTGTGGACATCTAGCATTCCCCGATAGTGAAAAGACGAGGTCCGAAGTTATCCGCGCTCATGAAACCATCGTCCGCGCGCTTATCGATGCGGGCAATGGGCTGAACACGCCGGAGACACGGCCACGATGTTGGTGATGTGAGGTTCGGGCGGCGGCCTCCTGGAGTCCACGCAGACCGGGAACTCCCATGCCTTGTGATTTCAAGCAGCCTCATATGCCCGGGTCGGGCCCGCCAAAGGCGATGTTGCCCCGAAAGGTTCCACCGAACAGCCAGGTGTCCTGCCGCACCATCCCCTACAGCGCGGACCAGCCGCCGTCGGAGGCGAGGATGGCGCCGTTGATGTTGGTGCCGTCGTCGCTAAGCAGGAAGGTGACGGAGGCGGCGAGCTGCGCGGCGGTGGCGGGTGTGGGGACGGTGGCGGCGCCGGCGGCGGACCGTTCCAACCCGCCGGTGAGGAGTAGCTTCGCACAAAGCCAACGACGGCGGGAGCTTGGGCTCCCGCCGTCGTCCGCTTGATGACTGGCTGCGTGTGCTGGCGCGTTTAAGCCGTGGCGGCAGCCAGCTGGGGCGCAGCCGTGTCGGCCTGGCGGCTCTGGATGATCTGCTGACGCAGGGCGGTCTCCATCGCGTCAATCTCGCTAAGTTTGGCCAGTACCTCGGCCAACCGGGCGCGGGGGATGACGGCGATGCCGTCGCTGTCCGCAACAATGGCGTCGCCTGGGTTGCAGACGAGGTTCCCGCAGGCGATCGGTTCTCCGACGGTGCCCGGGCCCATCTTCGACGGACCGGCCGGCGTGGTGGCCCGGGCAAATGCAGCCAGTCCGATGGCGCCGATGGCCTCGGCGTCGCGAACTGCGCCGTCGATGATCACGCCGGCAACACCCCGTGCCAGGCAAATCTCGGCCAGCAGGTCGCCGAAGACCGCCCGGTTGACGTCCGAGAATCCGTTCACCACCAGCACGTCGCCGGGCTGTGCCTCGTCCAAGGCTCGGTGGATTGCCAGGTTATCGCCCTCCCTGGTGTTGATCGGAAGGATGGACCCGTGGCACGCCGCGCCGGTCCAGACACCGTGGATGGCTGAACACATGAGGCCAGTGCGGCCCAGTGCATCACCGATGTTCGCCACGGGATAGGCGGCTATTTTTGCCACGAGCTCCGGGTCGCAACGTTCCCACGGCTGGGTGACGGTAATCGACTCTGTTGAAGCCTTAATGAACATAATCGGTCCTTTTGCGAGTGGGTAGTGGGGTGTCAGATCCGCTGCTGGTCTTCGGCTTTGGGCTTCCAGTGCAGGATCTTCTTTTCAAAGATTGTGACGAGGGCGGTGAGGACCAGGGCCATGCCCATCATGACGGCGATGCCCGCGAAAACACCGGGGGTATAGAACTGTCCAGCCGACCGGATCACCAGGAAGCCCATTCCCTGGTTTGATGTGAGCATTTCTGCTGTGACAGCACCGACCAGTGCGTACGGTGCCGCAATCCGAAGGCCCGCAACGATCCAGGTCATTGCCGACTGAATGATGACCTTCTGGTAGATCTGCCACCTGGTGGCGCCCATGAGCTTCATGACATCGATCAGTTCCCGTTGGACGTCCTTGACTCCGCTGTAGGTGTTGTAAAAGACGAGGAAGAAGACCATGACGATCACTATGGCCAGCCGCGTGCCAAGTCCCAGTCCGAACCACAGCAGGAACAGCGGGATGAGTGCCAAGCGCGGGATGCTGTACAGGGCGGAAACGAAGGGGTTCAGGATTGCGCTGAGGGTCGGGTTCACGCCGAGTGCGAAGCCGACCAGCATCCCGGAGATCACGCCAAGGGCCAATCCCAGCAACGTCACGTTGGCTGTGGAGATGATGCTTGTGAGGAGGACTCCTTGGTTGATCCAGTCGGTCAGGGCGGTCAGGACTTCGGATGGTTCGCTGACGAAGTACTTGTCGATGAGGACAAAGGGCTCTTCGCCCGGGATACCCGCGAAAATCTGCCACGCGGCAAGGGAACCAACAAGCACGCCGGCCTGGGCCAGCAGGATGAGGAACTTGCGCCGGCGGATCTTGGCCGCCCGTCGCTCCAGCGCCACAAGATCCTGATCGACGGCGTCCGGGGCGGCGGGTGTGGCCGCGGCTAGCGTCTGCATCATTTTGCACTTCCTGTCGGTGCGGCAGCCGGGGTGTCGAGCTGGCCTTCGATGAGGGACCAGAGCCGGTTCCAGATAGCCATGAATTCGGGTTCGTGGCGGATGGTGGTCAGGTCCCGGGGGCGGGGAAGGGTGACCGTTTCGGTGTGGATGATCCGTCCCGGGTCTTTGCCGAAGACGATGATGTCGTCGGCCATGAGGATGGCTTCCTCCAGATCGTGGGTGACGAAGAGGACCGTTTTCTTCTGTTCTTCCCACAGCTCCAGCAGTTCACGCTGCATCACGGTGCGCAACTGAGCGTCCAGGGCGCCGAACGGTTCATCCATGAGCAGGGTGTCGGGTTCATAGATGAGAACCCTGGCAAGGGCGGCACGTTTGCGCATGCCGCCGGAGAGCTGTGAGGGATAGTGCCCGGCGAAGCGGGTCAGTCCGACCAGCTCGAGGATGTCTTTGACCCGTCGGGTTCGTTCGGCCTTGCCGACGCCGCGGATTTCCAGGGCGAGGCTGACGTTGCGTTCGATGGTGCGCCACGGAAGGAGGTGGTCCTGCTGGGTGATGTAACCGACTTCGGTGTTGACCTCGGTGATCCGGTCTCCGCGGTAGCCTACGGTTCCGCGGGTGGGATGAAGGAGGCCCGCAGCCATGTTCAGAAGGGTGCTCTTGCCGCAGCCGCTGGGCCCGATGATGCAGACGAACCGGCCGGGACGAATCTCCAGGTTGATGTCCTGGACGGCCAGGTAGGGGGTGTTGTCCTTGGTGAGAAAGTATTGGGAAACGCCGTCGAAGGAGAATTCCGGCTGGAGCCCGCCGGCCGGCGGCCGAACGCCACTGCCGGCGACCGAAGCGCCCCGGACGGCGTCGATGGTGGTCTTGGATTGCATGATTTTCCTTTCCTCGGGTTACGAGGTGGTCAGGTGCCGAGTGAGCCTGGAGCGGGGGCGTCGTCGACGCGTGCCCCCGCTCGGCAGGTGCTATTTCGTGAGGAATTCGGTGTTGTACGCGTCACCGAAGGTGAGGGAAATTGGCCGGTCTCCTGTGGAATTGAAGAGATCCAGGGCTGCCTTGAAGCCTTCGTCCGTGGGTGTCAGTCCCTGGGTGAAGCGCGGGACGATCGCTTTGAAGGAAGTGTCAAACAGCGCCTGGTCCATGTCCTTGAACCAGTTTTGCTTCAGGTTGGCAGAGACCTTCTCCGGCGTGGTCTTGAAGTCCGCCTCGACTTTGTACAGCGCCCGGGTCATGGCCTGCATGACCTCCGGATGGGTTTTCGCGAATTCCGGGGTCGACGTCAGTTCCATGTAAGGGATGGTGTCCAGGTGCATGTCGGACACTTCGCTGAAATTCAGCCACGTCTTCCCCCAGCCTTCGGCGACACCGATCAGTTGCTGCGGAATGGCGGCGATGTATCCGGCCGACTGGCCTTCCCTGGCCGATTTTGCCGCGGAACCGTGGTCCGGAACGGTCAGGAGTTTCACGTCTTCTGCCCCGTTCAGGCCTCCGTATTCAAGGACGCCCACGGCCATGGAGTACTGCGAGGTGGAGGCCCCGACGCCGGCGAGGGTCAGGCCCTTCAGCGCAGCTATTCTGTCCTTCAGCGGCGACTCGGGCGTCACGCCCTTCGCCTTGAGGGCTTCGATAGTGTCGTTGCGCAGGGTGATGCCTGTCGACGCGCCGGACGTTGTGGTGGCGTACGACTTTACGCTGCGCTTTGCCCCGAGGGCGCCGTAGGTTGCCGTCGGGGAGACGACAACGACGTCGGCCTGGCGGGAGATGAGCAGGTTGACCGTGTCGGTTGAACTCTGCGCTGTGGGCAGGTATTGCATGTCGAGGCCTTCATCTTTGAAGTAGCCGGCCGACTGCGCGTAGAGAACGTTCGCGAAGGACAGCGAATCGCCGCCCTGGGAATACCTGACGACGGTCTTCCCTCCGTTCTGGCTGCCGGCGGGGCCGGGTGCGGCACAAGCGGACAGGGCCAATGCTCCGGCGAGAAGACTCGCGGCTGCAACCCTGCGCAGCGACATTGAGCGGCCGGCGACGGTGCCTGCGGACAATGAGTTCATGAAGTTCGATCCTGTCTAAGGTGGTCCGGATGACTCCGGCGCCCGTGTTCTGTGGTGTGTGTCACCCCACTATGGGCGCGTGCCCCCGTTCCACCTAGACGGTGTCCTGCTCAGTGGAACAGCTGGCCGCCATGTGACGGAAGGACGTAACGCGGCACAGTGTGCACCCCCCGCCGCAGAGCGGGCGGCGGTAACGGCTGCCGTGGAAGGGACGGCAGTGACCGGGAACTGGGGTAGTGTTCCGGACTACCCAAGGGGGCGTCCCGCACCATGGACCGGAATTTCCGCCCCGGGACACCGCCCGCGTCACAGATCCGGAGACCGACATGCCTGGTAGATCCACCGACACTTCCGCCGCGTATCTGATCGGGGCATATGCGGCAGCACCCAGCCTGCAGGGCTGGGATCCGGAGGCCGAAGCCGCGTTCCTGGACGCGGTGTTGGCGCTGGATGGTGTCTCCGGTCTGGAGGTTCCCTTCACTGGGGCCCTTCATAAGTACGACGAGGCCTGGTTCCTGAACCGGCTGCCCGCAACCGCCGACGTCGTTCTTACACTCCTGCCCGGAACGATGGCCCGGCTTAAGACCATGCCCCGCTTCGGCATCGCGTCAACCGATGATGCCGGCCGCCGCGCAGCCTTGGATTTTGCCGCCGAAGCTTTGCGTGCGGTTGGGCGTCTGAACCAGGCAGTGGGCAGGGAACCCGTGACAGCGGTGCAAATTCACACCGCTCCTGTGCACCAGTCCGGATCCTCCTCACCAGGCGCACTAGCCGCGTCACTTGCAGAACTCGCTTCCTGGGAATGGGGCCAGGCGCAGCTGGTGATCGAGCACTGCGATGCCGCAGTCCCCGGCCAGGTGCCGGCCAAGGGATTCCTGGGATTGGAGGAAGAAGCCGAAACCGTCTCGGGCATGAATGCAGACGGCGGGACCAAGATAGCCATGGCAGTCAATTGGGGACGCACGGTCATCGAACAACGCCGCCCCGAAGCCGCTGAGGAACAGATCTCTTTCCTCAGCCGCGCCGGCCTGCTCGGCGGTCTCACTTTTTCCGGTTGCTCCGACGTGGACACCCGCTACGGTCCGGCCTGGGCTGATGTGCATGTGCCGCCGGCACCGCCTGAGCCTGGCCTTACGGACGATGGCTTTTTGGAATCGGCGTCGCTTCTGACACCGGGCCGCATCCGGGCCAGCCTCGCCGCGGCAGGTGCCGAAACTGGCTTCCGCGCCCTCAAGTTCGCCGCGCCGCCGGCAGCTGGAGTAGAAGAACGGATAGCAGCCGTTTCCTCGGCCCTGGGCGCCGTGACGGGAGCCGCAAGATGACTGGCATTTCGGGGCAGTTGCGGCCCGCTGAGCGGAACATTCCCGACGCACTGATACCAAGAATCAATGCCATTCTTGGGGCGTTCAGCGTGGCCGAGCCGGCTCTCGGGTTGAACGAACTGGCCCGAAGGACCGGGCTGGCCAAGTCCACCGCCTCGCGGATCACCAACGAACTCGTCGAGGCGGGGCTGCTGGAGCGCACGGAGGGCAGGCTGTCCCTCGGCATTCGCCTATTTGAACTCGGAGAACTGGCAGCCCGGCCCAAAGACCTCCGACGCCTGGCGGTCGCGACCATGTCGGATCTGAGGCAGGCCACGGGACAGACTATCCACCTGGCCGTCCTTGACGGGGCAGAGGTGGTCTACGTAGAGATACTGCAGTCGCGGACGGCCCCTGCCCTGCCCTCGCGGGTGGGGGGACGCATGCCTGCCCATGCCACGGGTGTGGGTAAAGCGCTGCTGGCGTTTTCCGAGGCAAGTGTCGTAGAGGAATTCATTGCGCGCGGACTGGCAAAGGTCGGACCACGAACTATCACCGACCCGGAAGCGTTTCGTTTTGAGCTCCAGCGCATCCGCCAGTCCGGGATATCCCACGATTACGAGGAGGCCGGCGTCGGACTCAGCTGCGCCGCGGTCCCCATCCTCAGCCCAGCCGGCCAGCCGTTGGCGGCGCTTTCCATATCCGGGTGGAGCCATGAGCTCAAAATCAACGAAGTTGGCCCCGCAGTCCAGGCCAGCGTTATGGCCCTCAACCGGCATCTGAAAACAAGCATGCGTTGGATGAAGGATTTCTAAGACTGTTCCGGTGGTCGGAACAGTTCATTGTCGGATGTGCAGCCCGGGCCCTAGCGTTCAGAGTCCTATCCTCTGAGACCTAAGGCAGCTATCCCGATGGAAACAACGATTACCGCTGGCAGGGCCAAATCCCGCACGGGACCGGCCGACGATTCAGCCCAGCAGCGCGGAACGATGGGCAAAGTCGCCATTATCGGCTCGGGCAACATCGGTACTGATCTCATGTTCAAAGTAAGGCGGCTTTCCGAAAACCTTGAAATGTCCGTGATGGCGGGCATCGATCCTGACTCAGACGGGCTGGCCCGGGCCCGCAGCATCGGCGTCGCCACCACATCGGCAGGAGTGGAAGGCCTGATTTCCATGCCCGAGTTCGAGGGCATTGACGTGATCTTCGATGCCACCTCGGCGTCCGGTCACATCCGCAACGCCGCGGCGCTGGCGCCTCACAAGAAGAAACTGATCGACCTCACTCCAGCGGCTGTGGGCCCGTTCGTCGTTCCGTCAGTGAACCTGGATGCCCATCTCGACGCGGACAACGTGAACATGGTGACGTGCGGGGGACAGGCGACCATACCGATGATCGCCGCGATCGCCCAGGTGGCGCCCGTCCACTACGCGGAGATAGTCGCTTCCATCGCCTCCAAGTCTGCCGGCCCCGGAACCCGGGCCAACATCGACGAGTTCACCGAGACCACGGCCGACGCCATCGTCGCGGTCGGCGGCGCGCACAGCGGCAAGGCCATCATCGTCCTGAACCCGGCAGAACCCCCGGTCATCATGCGGGACACCGTCATCTGCCTGGTCGACCGGCTCAACCCGGCACAGCAGGCCGCCATGGAAGCCTCTGTTGGAGCGATGGCTGAGCGGGTGGCCGGTTACGTGCCCGGTTACCGGCTGAAGCAGGGCGTACAGTTCCAGGACGAGGGCCCCGAGTCAAGCGTGTTGGTCCCCGCGGGAACGCCGGCAGCGGCCCTGACACGGGTCACCGTGTTTCTTGAAGTCGAAGGTGCCGCCCACTACCTGCCCTCCTTTGCCGGAAACCTGGACATCATGACTTCAGCCGCCCTCCGCGTCGCGGAAAAGATGGTCTCCAGCCGAACGAAAGCCACACGATGAACCAGCACCACGAATCAGCGCGACAGGTCTACCTCCAGGACGTCACGCTCCGCGACGGAATGCACGCCGTCCGCCATCAGCTCTCACCTGAGAAGGTCGCTGAAATCGCAGGCGCCCTGGACCGAGCGGGCGTGGACGCAATCGAGGTTTCCCATGGCGACGGCCTGTCCGGAGGAAGCCTGACGTACGGACCCGGCAGCAACACTGACTGGGAATGGATCGAGGCGGCAGCATCGGCCATCAACACCGCCAGACTGACAACCCTGCTGATCCCCGGAATTGGCACGCTCTCGGACCTGCGCCGGGCCTATGCGCTCGGCGTCCGTTCGGTCCGGGTAGCCACCCACTGCACGGAGGCGGACGTCTCTGCCCAGCACATCGCCACCGCCCGCGAGATGGGCATGGACGTGTCCGGGTTCCTGATGATGTCCCACATGGCCGACCCTGAAACCTTGGTCAGGCAGGCGCTGCTGATGGAGTCGTACGGGGCCAACTGCGTCTACGTCACCGACTCGGGCGGGGCGCTGACCATGGACGGAGTTAAAGCGCGGATCCGCGCCTACCGGACAGCCCTGCGGCCGGAAACCGAAATCGGCATCCACGCCCACCAGAACCTCTCTCTTGCCGTCGCGAACTCGGTTGTTGCAGTCGAGGAAGGCGCATTCAGGGTTGACGCCTCCCTCGCCGGGCATGGAGCCGGCGCCGGCAACACCCCCATCGAGCCCTTCGTGGCCGTAGCCGACCTGCAGGGATGGGTCCACGGCGCCGATCTCTTCAAACTCCAAGACGCAGCCGACGAACTGGTCCGGCCCCTACAGGACCGCCCTGTCCAGGTGGACCGGGGCACACTCACTCTCGGTTATGCAGGCGTCTATTCAAGCTTCCTGCGTCACGCCGAACGGGCAGCAACCCAGTACGGACTGGACCCCCGGGACATCCTCCTCGAAGTCGGCCGGCGCAAACTCGTCGGCGGTCAGGAGGACATGATCGCCGACGCCGCCCTGGACCTGACGCGGAAATTCCCGGTAGCCGCGTCCGCCTTGCCCTGAGTTGTGTTCGGTCAATGGGTACCGCCACGTCGTCCCTTACTCGGTGTCCGGGGCGACCCTTTCTAAATGAGCAGGTGTCGGGTTTACTGAGGCGCAGGGCTGACACGCAAGACATGGAGGGGGAACCATGAAGTCCAAGGGGGCATGGCAAGTTGCGGGGGGTGCAATTTTCCTGGCTGTCACGGTTTTCGTCCTGCCGATGCCGCTGTTTGAGGTGTTCTCGGGTGTCGCGGGACAGGGTGCGGTGGCGCTGTTCGTCCTCGGACTCGGCCTTCTGGTAGTTGGTCTCGGTTTTGTCGCGGTGGGTCTGCACAAACGATCGCGGAACCTGCGAACGGCGCGCACCTACGACACCAGGGAGCCCTCTTCATCCGACGGGGACCGGCCGGTCAATCCTCATGCGCTGCCAAATATCTATGGCGCCACTCCCCCGCCGGGGTAGAAGCGACCAGTTGGATCAGCACCACGACAGGGAGGATCCCGCGCCACAGTGCCTGAGCTGTGTGTGGCGCGGGATCCTCCCTGCGTAGGCGGTGAAAGCCCTAGCGGCTGCTCACCTGACCGAACAGCTTCGCGATGGGCGCGAGCACCAGCGGGCGGGCGGCGTACCATCCGGCCGCCGTGATGGCGATTGCGGCCGCGAAGAGCCAGAACCCGACCCAGTTCACCACGTCGGTGCCGCCGAACATGTGGTTCAGGTTGCGCAGCGCACCGGTCGCGAACACGAGGAACACGTGGATGAGAATGAACAGCACGAAAAACAGCATGGTCGGGAAGTGAATCGCGCGCGCCACCTCCACCGGGTAGACCTTGTTCAGCGTCTTCGCGTTCTTCGGCCAGAACTCGCTCATGCGCAGACCCGTGATCGCCGCGAGCGGCGCCGCGATGAACACCACCACGAAGTACATGATCTGTTGCAGGCTGTTGTAGTTCACCCAGCCGGTCTCAACGGGCCAGTCGAGTGTCATGTACTGCAGGAGCGCGGAGAGCGCGTTCGGGACCGCGTCCCAGCTGCTCGGTACGATTCGCATCCAGCGGCCCGAGACAAACAGCAGCACCACAAAGATGAGTCCGTTGGCCATCCACAAAATGTCTAGCGACTGGTGCAGCCACAGGTTGATGCTGATCTTCTTGCCACCGCGCTTCGGCGTCCAGAACGCCGGCGGCTTCTGCTGCGTGCGCACCTGATAGCCGGAGCGAATGATGAGCACTATCAGGAAGATGTTCAGGAAGTGCGCCCACTGCGCCCACCACGGGAAGCCGGGCTCCACTGTGTCGGGCAGGTCATACGCACCGGGGTACTTCTCGAGGAACTCTGGCACGCCCGGCAGCGTCGTCACACCGCGCGCGGCGAGCACAAGAATCGCTGCGGCAGCCACGGCGCCAACCGCGAGCAGCACGACGAGCTTGATCCACTGGCCCAAGGTACGCGAGCCGTAAAGCCTTGCCTCGGCCTTTGGCTTCGCGGGCTTTTCAGCGGCGACGGACTGTGCCACGGGCGCCGGGGCGGCGGTGGCCTTGGGTGCCGGGGCCGCGGAGGCCGCGGGTGCCGGGGCGGCGGGTGCACTCGACGTCGAGAGCCCTGCCTCGGCGTCGGCCGCCACCACGCTGGTAGCCGGGGCTGGGGCGTGGGCCATGGGTTCGGGACCGGCCTGCACCGCTGGGGTGGCAGCGACCGCCGGAGCTAGTCCGGCGGGCGGCCACGGTTCACCATTGGGGACACGGGGAAGCCCGCGACGAAGCGAGGTGGTTCCCATGGTCAGTGTGGCGGGTTCGGTGGCCGGAGCAGCTGCAGGAGACATCGCGGCCGGCACTGCTGCCTTCTCACCAGCATTTGCAACGGCATCTGCGGCGGGCGCGGGCGTGGCACCTGCGGCGGGAGCCCCGGACAGGGCTGCCACTGATACCGAGGCCTCGCCCGCTGGCGGCCAAGGTTCGCCGCCCGGCACGCGCGGCAGGCCGCGGCGAAGCTGCCGAGGCCCCGCGGCGCCGGTGTTCACTGCAGGGACCGGAGCGGACAGCGCCGCACCCGGTGCGGGTTCCTGGGCCGCAGCGGGGGCGGAGGGCGCGGCGGCCGCTGGCGCGGCGGTGACCGATCCCACCCCGGAAACAGACGCTGCCGCTCCTGCGGCTCCTGCCTCTCCTGCTGTGACAATGTGTGCGGGCGCCTGGCCTGCTGGAGGCCAGGGTTCGCCACCTTCGACGCGCGGAAGGCCCCGCCGAATGGACCGAGACAGAGTTGCCATCGCTACTTCTTCCGAGCCTCAAGTGCGCTAATCAGCTGGGGCACAACCTTGAAGACGTCGCCGACCACACCATAGTCGGCGACCTCGAAGATCGGCGCGTCCCCATCCTTGTTGATGGCGACGATCATCTTCGCGGTCTGCATGCCGGCCCGGTGCTGAATCGCGCCGGAAATGCCCAGCGCCACGTACAGCTGCGGTGACACGGAAACCCCGGTCTGGCCGACCTGATGCGCCGTCGGGACGAATCCTGCATCCACCGCGGCGCGCGACGCACCAACGGCGGCACCGAGGGTATCGGCGAGCTGTCCAACGAGGGCGAACTGTTCCTCCGACCCGAGGCCGCGGCCACCCGCGACAACCTTCGTGGCACCACGCAGCTCCGGCCGCGAGGTGGCGGCAACTGCCTCCTCGAACGAATCGATCCGCGCGGCCGGCTTCGCCGAGGGCGTCACGGACAAGGTCTCCGACGCCGGCGGCTGAGCCGTAGCGCGCGCCTCGACGGAGCCCTGGCGAACCGTAATCACCGGCGCCCCAAACGTGGACGTTGACGTCACATTGTAGGCACCGCCGTAGACGGAGTGGTGTGCCACGACGCCCTCGTCATCACGCGACACACCGACGGCATCGGCAGAAATCGCTGCGCGCGAACGGGCAGCGTAACGGCCGGCAAGGTCGCGCCCATTCAGGGAATGCGAAATCAGGATCGCGTCTGGCTGCACCCGCTCGACGGCGGCGGCGAGCGCGTCGACGCTCGGCACTCCGAGCGCGGAAGGATCCGGAGTCTCCGCGATCAGTGCGCGGGCGGCACCAAGGGCCGCGGCCTCCGCGGCGGCGGCGCTTCCGGCGCCGGGCGAGGCAAGTACCAATGCTATTGGCGTGCCAACCGCAGCGGCGGCACCGAAGAGTCCGGGTGCGGCCTGCTCGAGTTCACCGGATGCCCGGGTTTCCACGACGACGAGGATTGCGTCACGAGGGAAATCAGTCATGTCGTTAATCCTTAAGCCAGTCGGTTTTCTATCAGGAAGTCAGCGAGCTTCTCGCCGGCATCACCCTCGTCGACGATCTTCACGCCCGCCGCGCGCGGCGGCCTCTCTGCAACGGCCAGCATGATCGAACGCGCCGCTTCCGGGTTGTCGGCCGTGATCCCGAGGTCTGCGAGGGTAAGGACCTCAAGGGGCTTCTTTTTCGCGGCCATAATTCCCTTGAAGTTCGGGAAGCGCGCCTCGGGAAGCGCCTCGGTAATGGAAATCACCGCGGGCAGGTTCGCCGAGACCTTCTGCACGCCGGAGTCAACGGCCCTGGAGCCCGACACCGCGCCGTCGCTGATCTCGACGGCGTTGAGGCCGGTTACATGCGGCACGTCAAGCAGTTCTGCAAGCATCGCGGGAATCATGCCGCCTGATCCATCGGTGGAGACGTTGCCAGTGATCACAAGGTCAAACCCAACGCGACGGATCGCTGCTGCAAGGGTTTCGGCGGTAAGTCCAAGATCCGCACCCCGGAGCGCCTCGTCAGAGACGTGGATGGCGCTTCCCGCGCCCATCGCAAGCGCCTTGCGTATCGTTGCCGTCGCACCCTCGGGCGCGAGGGAGAGGACGGCGACCTCAGTGCCCGCGTTCGCGTCGGCATACGTCAGTGCCAGCTCCAAGGCCCGCTCACCGATCTCATCAATGACTGCCTCGCTGGCTCCTCGATCGGCGAGGCCTGTTTCAAGGTTCAGTTTTCGGTCCCCGTACGTGTCGGGGACCTCCTTAACTAGGACGATAATCTTCATTGATGGGTCTTCCTGTGGCGGGCTTGTCCCTTGAGAGGAGACATTGTCGAACCCATCGAGTCTACGAAACTGGGGCCCTTTCCGCCCGACAGGGCCCGTGTCGTGAATAGTCTTCGTCCTTGGCGGTGCTCGTCACACCGGCTCTCGAGACAGGCCTTCGTCCCAGAGACGCCTGGAACCGAATCAAATACCCGTCCGGATCTGCCACCAGAAACTGTGTAACGCCGTCTTCGTCCTCGCCGGTTCTGTACCACTTGGTCTCCGGCGCCAGGAAGAGCGGCCAGCCTGCGGCATCCAGCGCTTGCACGAGCGGCTCGATCGACGGAACTGAAACCTGAAAGTTAATCCCGCGCCCGAGTGGACGTTCAAGAGTTCCGGTGATCCAGTTACGACCCGATCCAGCCTGCTCCAGCATGACGTGCGCCGTCCCCCTGGCGATATAGGCAGATCCCTCATGGATCCGGTGATAGAGCACCGCGAACCCGCACAGCCCGCACCAGAAATCCAGGCTCTTGTCGAGATCCGTGATCAGAAGCTCCGGCACCAGGCCCGGATCGGGGGCAATGGGCGCTGTAGTCATACCAAGATCTTCCCAGCTGCTCGTAAAACGTGTGCCTTGCATGGATAAAGCCGCTCGAGGCACGACTAAGAATGTGAGGGTTTCCGGGCATGCCATCCACCGCTGGAAGGGTCTCAAACCTTATGCTGGGCACGCATCCCTCGCAGAGGTTCTGTGGGGAGTTACCGATTGGGGCAGGGATGAGAGTTTTCAGGCGTGTCGTCATGCCGGTGGCGTGGCTGGCCGTATTTGCCGTCATCGCACTGGCGTTAGTTAAAATCGCGTTCGTCGACGGGCTGCAAACCGGGCCGGCCATGGCTGGGCCGGCGGCCGAAGTTGCTGTCCCGGTGGTCCAGGCGTCCCGCGCTACCGTAACCAACACGGTGCAGGTCAAGGCGACCGTGCAGAGTGATCCCGTTGTGGGGGTCCGAAACACCGTGGCTGGCCTGGTGACGCACCTTTTCCTGAAACCAGGCGCGAAGGTGGCCTCGGGGGCTCCGCTGTACCAGGTCCGGACTGAAGTGCCGCCTGAACCGTCAGCTTCCGTCGCTGTGGCCACAGGCACTGATGGGTCAGGATCCGGGAGCGCGCTGTCGCGGACGGCCGCGCTGCCGACCTACAGGTATACCGATGTGGTGGCTCCGGCATCCGGTGAACTGAAGGCCTTGGACGTGCTTCTCAACCAGCAGGTCAGCGTGGGTGAAGCCGCGGGTTCGGTTGATCCCGGGACTTTCACCGTCAGTGGCTCAATCGACGCCGCGCAGCAGTACCGGCTCTTGGCCAAGCCCGGGTCAGCCCAGGTGTCGCTGGTTGGCGGGCCTGCTCCTTTCACCTGTTCCTCTGTGGTCTTGGCAGGTGCGACCGGCGCCGCCGACGGCGGTGGTTCCGGCGGCGTCGGCGGCGGAGCAAGCCGCTCCGTCCCCTACGCGGTGGCGGGCCCAGGCTCCTACGGCGGCGCACCTGAGCAGGGCGGGACGCCCACGGGAACGCTGAGCTGCGCGGTGCCAACAGGAGTTGAGGTCTTCGCGGGACTGGGCGCAACCATGACTGTCACTGCTGGAGAGGCCGCGAACGTGGTCACCGTCCCCCTCACTTCTGTGGAAGGCAGCGTCAAAGAAGGCGTGGTGTGGCTGGCGGCGACGGACATGAACCCCAACTCAGGCGGACCGCCGGTCGCGGGTGGCTCTACGGTGGATCCGGCCGGCCTGCCTGCCGGCGAGCCCCAACAACGCAAGGTCCAGCTGGGTCTCAACGACGGCTCAGTGGTCGAGGTGGTCTCCGGCCTCGCCGAAGGAGAGACGATCCTTGAGTTCATCCCGGGCGCCCCAGCGCAGGCGGCCCCCGGATCCCAGTTCGGCGTCCCGGCCGGCCCGATGGGAGGGTGACGGTGGAGGAACTCGTAGCCCTGAGGGGCGTAACCCGGACCGTTCGGTTGCCCGATGACCAGGAGCTCCATATTCTCCGCGGCGTCGATCTCACAGTGCACAGCGGCGACCACACCGCGGTGGTCGGACGTTCCGGCTGCGGCAAATCCACACTCTTGAACCTGCTGGGGCTCCTGGACGTTCCCACCAGCGGCGAACTCACGTTCCAGGGAACACCGGTGCAACACCTGCGCGACAGCGCCCGTGCCAGGCTGCGCGGGGAGGCAGTCGGGTTTGTGTTTCAGCAATTCAACCTCTTGCCTGGCAGGAACGCCCTGGACAACGTGATCACACCCCTGCTTTACGCCGGGGGAAAAGAGTTCTGGCGACGCCGGGAAATAGCCATGGACATCCTGGACCGGGTGGGCCTGGCCCACCGCGCCCTGACTATGCCCAACATGCTCTCCGGCGGCGAACAACAACGCGTTGCCATAGCCAGGGCGCTGGTCCGCCGCCCCCGTCTGATCCTCGCGGATGAACCCACCGGCGCCCTGGACGTCGACACCGGCCAGGCAGTCATGGCGCTGCTGGACAGGGTAGCCACAGAATCCGGCGCGGCACTGATCACCATCACCCACGACGTGAACGTCGCAGCCTTGGCCAGGGCCTGCTACCGGCTCGAAACCGGTGTGCTTTCTGCCGCTGAAGTCCCCATGGGAGCGAACGCATGACCGGAATCATTTCCGCCCTCGTGGAGGCCTGGCAGGAACTGCGGATCCACAAGACCCGGGTTCTCCTCGCCCTGATCGGGGTGGCGCTGTCCGTGGCAGCCGTGACCTCCGTCGTCGGCCTCGGGAACTTGGCACGCGAAGGCTTCAAAGCCTCCTCCGAGCAAAATGGCGGACGTTCGGCCACCCTGGGCATCGGTGTGTACGGGCCGACGCAGGCTGATCAGCGGAAACTCGAAGCCGCCTACCAGGGCATCATCGACCGCTACAAGATCACCTACTACACTCATTCGACCCAGGCACAGCATGGATTCCAGTCCCCCTACGGCGTGCAGCAAGTGAACCTCCAAGTCGTGGACCCCGGCTACGGAATCATCCATCGACTCAACGTCAGCCAGGGCGGCTGGTTCGCCGACGACGACGAAAACCGGCTTGCCCCGGCGCTGGTCGTCTCAGAGGGCTTTTACGGCATGGCGGGCCGGCCCAACCTCACCACCAGTCCAAAGGTTCAACTGGTCGGTACCCAGAAAACCACAGCCGTGATCATCGGAGTGATCCCCGACCAGTACCCCCAAGCACCACCGGCGGCCTTTATGCTGACCGGGGCCGCGGACCGGGCCAATATTTCTGCCGGAGGACCCGGACAGTTCAAGTTCTGGGTCGGGGACGGCCAGGCCGAAGCGCTCAAGTATGCCATCACCGCAGATCTGCAGCAGCAGTTCCCCGGCATGCAGGTCCAGGTGGACCGGATGGACTACGCCAGCCAGGGCGACCCCTTCGCGACCGTACAGCTGGCTGTCGGCGGCATCGCCGGACTGGTCCTTCTTCTGGGTGCTGTCGGCATGCTGAACATTTCCATGGTTACCGTCAGATACCGGGTACGCGAAATCGGCATCCGCCGCAGCTTCGGCGCAACATCCTCGCGAATCTTCGTCGGCGTCATGATGGAAACGGTGGTAGCGACGGCGGTGGCCGGAATCGTGGGAGTAATGGCCTCTGTAGCCATAGTGAAAAGTCCGTGGGTTCAAGCCAAGATCGCACCGGGACTGGACCAATACCCGGCGTTTCCCATTGAAGCTGCCTTGCTGGGACTGGGCTCGGCCATCCTGGTGGGCGCACTTGCCGGCGCCATCCCTGCGCTGGTGGCAGTTCGAATCAAGGTCATTGACGCAATCCGCTTCTGAACGGCCAGGCTTCTCAACGGCAAGGCGCCCCGTTGACAAGTGCAAAACGTTTTGTGTAACGTGTCTCACACCAGATACAAAACGTTTTGCAAAGGGAAGTCAATGACGACAAGAGTGGGAATACGCGACGTGGCCAAGGCCGCCGGGGTCTCGGTCACCACGGTGTCGCATGCCCTCAACGACGCCACGAGTTTCCGGGTGAAGGCAGCGACGCAGCAACTCGTCCGGGACGTTGCCAGGGATCTTGGGTACGCCCCGAACAAGATGGCCAGCGGACTGCGCAACCAGCGCTCGCAGATCCTTGGCCTGGTGAGTGACGAAATCACCACCACCCCCTATGCAGGCGCCATGATCCGCGGCGCGCAGGACGCAGCCTATGACCGCGGCTATGTGGTGATGGTGGTCAACTCGGGCCTGGACAGCGAGCTGGAAACCCGTGAAATCAACATGCTGCGGCAGCATCAGGTGGACGGGGTGGTCTATGCCAGGATGTTCCACCAGAGCGTGCAGGTCCCCGCGGAACTGGAGGGCCTTCCCACCGTGCTGCTGGATTCCGTCACTGGCGACAGGTCCATCTCCTCGGTTACCCCCGACGAGGTGGCCGCTGCCGAGACCGCCGTTGAAGCAATCATCCAGGCGGGCCACACCCGGATCGGGATGATCAACAACGTCGACGACATCCCCGCCACGCACGGCCGCAGGGAGGGTTTCCTTAACGCTCTCCGGCGGCACGGCCTGGAGCACGACCCCCGCCACTTCGTGATCGGCCAGCCCGAAACCACGGGCGGCCGCGAGGCCGCACTGGGCCTGCTCGCTCAGCCCGACCGTCCCACAGCCCTGTTCTGCTTCAGTGACAGGGTTGCCATGGGCGCCTACCAGGCGGCCGCGGCATTGGGGCTGCGCATTCCGGAGGACGTGTCCATTGTGGGGATCGACAATCTCGAAATCATCGCCGACGCCCTGTGGCCGGGGCTCACTACAGTCGCCCTTCCCCACTACGAAATGGGCCGTTGGGCGGTCAACCGAATCCTGGACGACATTGAAAATCCCGGCGCACCCGCAGTCCAGACGCAACTGGACTGCCCCCTGATTGAGCGGGGGTCCCTCGGCCCGCCGCCACATTAGCTGATTGCCGGCACCAAGCCGCCAGTCACCAAGCCGTTCCACTGCTCCACCGCTCCACCGCCCGGGGACCGCAAAAAGAAGGGACGCAGCCGTTGCACCGGCCGCGTCCCGAAGGACCCGGGGCAATCTCCCACGCCCACATTCAGCAGAAAGATTGACCATCATGAACAAGCGATTCACCCGGATCCTCGCCACCAGTGTAGCTGCGGCGGCACTTGTCGGCTCCCTGGGCGCCTGCGGAAAGGGCAGCGCCTCGGCCCCGTCCGAGGGCTCCAACGAGATCACCATGTGGACCCACAACGCGGGCAACCCCGAGGAACTCAAGGCCATCGAAAACATCGTCGACTCCTACAACACGAGCGCCGGCGCCAAGGCCAAGATCAAGGTCCAGGCATTCCCGCAGGACTCCTACAACGACTCCGTGGTCTCGGCCGCGGCCGCCGGGAAGCTCCCCTGCATCGTTGACATCGATGGCCCCAACGTTCCCAACTGGGCCTGGGCAAAGTATCTGACACCGCTGAAGCTCGACGCGGATGTTTCCAAGAATCTGCCGAGCACGGTGGCCAAATGGGAGGGCGAGACCTACGCCGTGGGCACCTATGACGTCGCGCTGGCGATGCTCGCACGCGCCTCCGACCTCAAGGCAGCCGGTGTCCGCGTCGCCACCGTCGAGAAGCCGTGGACCAAGGACGAGTTCCAAGACGCGCTGACCAAACTCAAGGCCCTGGGCAAGTGGGAATACCCGCTGGACATGGGAACCGCCGGAACCGGCGAGTGGCTGCCCTACGCCTACTCACCGTTCCTGCAGTCCTTCGGTGGGGACCTGATCAACCGCGACGGGTTCCAGTCGGCAGACGGCGCACTCAATGGCGACAAGGCCGTCGAATGGGCCCAGTGGTTCCGCGGCCTCGCCGACCAGGGATTCATGGCGAAGAAGAGCGGCAAGGACTCCACCCAGGACTTCCTGAACAACAAGAGCGGCATTCTCTACACCGGCTCCTGGGCCGCGGACAAGGCACGCGCTGCAGTGGGCAAGGACCTCGTGGTCATGCCGTCCGTGGACCTCGGGAACGGCCCCAAGATCGGCGGCGCCTCCTGGCAGTGGGGCGTGACCAGCGGCTGCACCAACTCCGCGGCAGCCATGGACTACCTCTCCTACTCGCTCAAGCCGGAAAACCTGGCCGCGGTGGCGAAGGCAACGGGCACCATCCCGGCCACCGACGAGGCCGCCGCGCTCCTCCCCGCGTTCGCCAAGGGCGGCACAAACCGGATCTTCATGGAACTTTCCCGCAACTACGCGGTGATGCGCCCTGAAACCCCGGCCTATCCCTTCATCGCCACCGAATACGGCAAGGCTGTTCAGGACATCCTCGCCGGCGCAGACCCCAAGACGGCGCTGGACAAGTCGGTCAAGGCCATCGACGCCAATATCAAGTCCAACGGCGGCTACAAGAACTAGCCAGCTGCCGAGCGGTACGACGACGGCGGTGCGCAACCGCCGCCGTCGTCGTACCTCAGGCCCTGACTGTCGACGGAGAAAACCATGACAACCACCCAACTCCCCTCCCCCGGCCGCCGCCTGGCGGACCCGGCCCCGGCCGCACCGCCCAGCAAACCGCGCCGCCGGCCGCGCCACCTGCGCGAACAGATCAGCGGGTGGGGAATGATCGCCCCGGCCGCGGTCCTCCTGCTCGCCTTCGTCTTCCTCCCGGCGATCCTGGGCTTCGGCCTGGCGTTCACCAACGCTCGGCTTGTTTCCCCGCGGCCCGTCGAGTTCGTCGGCACGGACAACTTCGCGCGGCTCTTCGCGGATCCCACGTTTTGGCGGTCGCTGCTGAACGTCAGCTATTTCGCCGTCGTGGTGGTGCCGGTCCAGTCCGGCCTGGCCCTGGCGATGGCCCTCCTGATCAACAAGAAGTTCCGCGGCGTGAACTTCTTCCGCACCATCTACTTCCTTCCCGTGGTGACGTCCATGGTGGTGGTGTCCCTGCTGTGGATGTTCATGTACCGCAAGGACGGCCTGATCAACGAGTTGCTGTCGGCGGCCAGTTTCGGCCTGATCAACGGCCCGGACTGGCTCAACGATCCCGCCACCGCCATGCCGGCCATCATCGCCCTGTCCATCTGGCAGGCCGCGGGTTTCCACATGATCATCTGGCTCGCGGGCCTGCAGAGCATCTCCGGGGAACTGTACGAGGCCGCCCAACTCGACGGGGCCAGCCGCTGGCACCAGTTCCGCTACGTGACCTGGCCCGGCCTCAGGCACACCCGCACCCTGGTCCTGGTGACCATCACCATCCAGGCTCTCGGGCTCTTCGACCAGGTCAGCGTCATGACCCAGGGCGGGCCCCTCGATTCCACCACCACCATCATCTACGAGGCGGTGCGCTCCGGCTTCAAGCAGCAGGAGACCTCCTACGCCTCGGCCATCTCGCTCGTGTTCTTCGTGCTCGTGCTGCTGATCTCCGCAGTGCAGCGCTACCTGACCCGAGAGAAGGACTGACGTGAAACAGACACTCAATTCCAAGGGTCTCGGCAGCGCAACGACCATGGCGGTCCGCCTCCTGTTCGCCGCCGTCGCCGCCTTCCCCATCGTGTTCATGATGGTGTCCTCCCTCAAACCGGACCAGCAGATCTTCGGCGACATGTCCTCGGTGGCGGCGTTCCTGCCGATCGGCAACATTTCGCTGGACAACTACGCAGCCGTGTTCGACAGGGTCCCGGCCGCCCGCTTCCTGATCAACTCCATCGGCATCTCCGCGGTCACGGTGGTGCTCGGCATCTTCATCAACAGCCTCTGCGCCTTTGCCTTGTCCCGCATGGAGGTTCGCGGCAAGCGCGTGGTGTTCACCGCGATCCTTGCCACCCTCATCGTGCCCTTCCAGACGCTGGCGCTGCCGCTGGTGTGGTGGGTCAATCAGCTGCCGTACTTTGAGCTCAACGGGTTCAGCCTCGAGATCTCAAAGGGCTGGCTGGACACCTACCAGGTCCAGATCATCCCGTTCATCGCTAACGCGTTCTCCATCTACCTGTTCCACCAGTATTTCGAGTCCATCCCGAAGGAACTGGACGAGGCAGCCCGGATCGACGGCGCCGGCTGGTTCACCATCTACCGCAAGGTGGTCATGCCCCTCGCGGGACCTGCCACCGCCACCGTGGCCATCCTGACCTTCCTGCCCGCCTGGAACTCCTACCTGTGGCCGCTCATGGTGGTCCAGTCCGAGGAGCTCCGCCCGGTGATGATCGGCATCCAGTACTTCTTCCAGCTCAACGTCTCCTGGGGCGAGGTGATGGCTTACGCGTCCCTCATCACCGTTCCCGTGGTGGTCCTCTTCGTCGCGTTCCAGCGATCCTTCATCAACAGCATCGCCTCCAGCGGCGTCAAGGGCTGACCAGCCTCCTCACGCGAAAGCCTGCAAAGAACCCTCATGAAAACACTCACCGAACTCGACTGCCAGTACCGGCCAAAGTGGCACTACTCCGCGGAGCGCAACTGGCTCAACGACCCCAACGGACTGGTCTACGCCAACGGCACCTACCACCTCTTCTACCAGCACAACCCGCACGGCGATGGGTGGGGCAACATGTCCTGGGGCCACGCCACCTCCACGAACCTGCAGCACTGGGACGAGCAACCCGTGGCCATCGCGTGCGACGAGCAGGAAGCCATCTTTTCCGGCTCCGCCGTGGTGGATGTCCATAACACCAGCGGCTTCGGCGTCGGAGGCGTGCCTCCGTTGGTGGC
Source organism: Arthrobacter sp. P1_C12_2 (assembly GCF_056406415.1). NCBI lineage: Bacteria > Bacillati > Actinomycetota > Actinomycetes > Micrococcales > Micrococcaceae > Arthrobacter > Arthrobacter sp. P1_C12_2. The sequence goes on from NZ_JBFUAF010000001.1 coordinate 259,425, forward strand.
CATCTACACCAGCGCGTATTCGCCCGCGTCCCCGCTCGCCGGGCGGCAGGCACAGTCCCTCGCCTACAGCACGGACGACGGCGCCACCTGGACCAAGTACGCCGGGAACCCCGTGCTGGACCGGGCCTCCCCGGACTTCCGCGACCCCAAAGTCTTTTGGCACGACGGCGACGCCGGCAGCTACTGGGTGCTGGTCGCCGTCGAGGCACTCCACCACGAGGTGGTGCTGTACAAGTCGGCGGACCTGTTGTCCTGGGAGTACCTGAGCACCTTCGGCCCGGCGAACGCCACCGGAGGGGTGTGGGAATGCCCGGACCTGTTCGAACTGCCGGTGGACGGCGATGAAGCAAACACCCGGTGGGTCCTCGTGGTCAACCTCAGCCCCGGCGGGATCGCCGGCGGATCGGGCGGCCAGTACTTCATCGGAACTTTCGACGGCGTGACGTTCCGTTCCGAAACCACCGTCACCGACGGCGTGCAGGCCGATGACAGCCGGATGGCCGACTACGGGTGGCTCGACTGGGGCCGGGACTACTACGCGGCCGTGTCCTTCAGCAACGTCCCCGGCGGCCGGCGGCTCATGATCGGCTGGATGAACAACTGGCAGTACGCCGCCGCCACACCCTCAGAGGGCTGGCGCAGCGCGATGTCCCTTGTCCGTGAAGTCCGGCTGGTGTCCCGCGGCGGGCACCCGGTGCTGGTGCAGGAGGCGGTGGACCCGTTCGGCAACCACGGCACAGAGCTGTCCACCCTGGACCGGCAGCCGTTGGCGGACGGGGTGACCTGGCTTCCGGCCGAGGCCTGCGGCGATGTGCTGCGAATCGACGCGGAATTCGAGCCCGGCGCCGCCGGCAGGGTGGGTCTCGTGCTCCGCGCCGGCGGCGAAACGGGCGGGGAATCCGGCTCCAGGTCCGGGCCCGGAGCCGGAACGCGCACTGTCCTGGCCTACGACAGCCTCACGGCGGAGCTGAGCCTGGACCGGACCGAATCCGGCAACGTGGGGTTCCACGAGGCATTCCCGTCGGTGGAGCGCGTTGCCGTGGCCTTGGAGGACGGCCGGCTAAGGCTCCGGGTCTTCCTGGACCGCTGCTCGGTCGAGGTCTTCGCGCAGGACGGCCTGGCGACCATCACCGATCTGGTCTTTCCCTCGAACTCCAGCACCGCCGTCGGACTGCTGGCCGAAGGCGAGGGCGGCATCCTGGCGGGTCTCGCCGTCTTCGCCTGACCGGTCTGGTCGCCGTCGTCAGGAAGCCTGCTACAGGGCCCGCAGGTTGGCCAGCAATGGCATGCTCAACAGTTTGTTGACAACATGATGTTGATGCCAGAAGCTGGTTGAGTCGCCGGGCGCCGACTCGACGGGAAATGGAGTCTGGAATGAACGAGACCGAGGGGACCCGTCCGGGATCCGGCGACGCAGCGGAGACTCAGCGCCAAAGCCAGGCCACGCGGATGTTGCTGGACAGAGGCGCTTCCGAACTGCCGCCCCGGCCCTGGCTTGGTGAGCGGCAGCCCCCTTCGGCGAGTGACCTGATTCAGCACGTCCTGTGGCGGGCCAACGGGACCGGCCGCGGGGAGGCCGTGGACGGCCTGGACGTGCGTGCCGGCCTCACGCTTGTTTCAGCCGCGCGGGCAGAGATGGATGGCCTGGAAACCGCGCTCCTGTTCCTGGCACGGGCCGAGGGTCTGACCTGGCCTCAGATTGCCCAGAGCCTTGGTCTCCGCTCGGCGCAGGCCGCGCAGCAGAGACTTGATCGGCTATCCGGCAGACCCGAGACGGGTGTGGTGGGCTGACGTGGAATTTACCTCTCCGGCGACGGCCGGAACAGAAGGCACGGATCCCTCCGGCGCCGTTCTCACCGGCATCGGCGCCAGCCCGGGCACCGCCTGCGGGACAGCACGGACCGTTCACAGCCTCGACGAATTCTCGGCAGTGACACCCGGCGACATCCTGGTCTGCCGCACCACTGACCCCGCCTGGACACCGCTGTTCGGGATGGCCGCAGCAGTCATCACGGAAACGGGCGGGATGCTTTCGCACGCCGCCATCGTGGCCCGCGAGCACGGCATCCCCGCCGTCCTGGGGGTAGCCGGCGCCCTGACCCGCATCGCAAACGGAACGACGCTCGTGGTCGACGGAACGCATGGAACCGTCCGCGCGAAACCGGCAAGTCCCGGGGCGGCTCCATGATGGGCCCGGAGCAGCCATCCATGCTGCTCACCCTCCACGCCCTGAGGCTGCTCGGCTTCGCTGACACTGAGTCAGTTGCCGCCCGGTTTGGCCAGGATCCGCACGACGTCGAACGGCTCCTCATTGACGCCGGCGCGAAAGGGTGGGCGTCGCGCTCCTCATTCGGGGGAATCGGGGGCTGGTCCCTGACCGTGGCCGGCAGGACTGAAAACGAACGGCTCCTGGCGGAGGAGCTGGACAGCGCGGGCGGCCAGGCAGCAGTCACCGCCGTGCACGCGAAGTTTGCACCCCTGAACGCACGAGTCGTGGCCGCCTGCAGCAAACTCCAACTCCGTTGGCTCTCCGACGGAAATCAGCCCAACGACGGGATCGACGAGCAGACACAGCAAACCTTCACCCAGGCGGTGGCGTCCCTCAGCGATCTGGAAGTCCGCCTGACCGCCGTGTTGCCGCGGTTCAGCGGATACGCGAAACGCCTCGAGCAGGCAGTGGCAAACGCAGCCACAGAGCCCGCGTGGCTCACCGCCACAGACCGCGACTCCTTCCACCGCATCTGGTTCGAGCTGCACGAAGATCTCATCGCCACCCTCGGCATCCGGCGATGAACAACGGGCTCTGCAGGTCCGGACCCGGGGTCCCGTCGTCGGAGTTTGGCTGGTACATCAAGCCACGGCTCAGAAGGGTGGATTGATGGGTTCGCCTGAGTCTCGTCAGGTGCATCCGTGGCCGGCCCGGCTCCGGTGGTCCGCCTATTCCAGGCTGAGTCCAGAGGCTTCCCGTGCCAGCTTGGTGATCTGCTCCCAATCGTTGTTTTCCACGGCTGTCTTTGAAGTGAGCCAGCTGCCGCCGACGCAGGAGACGTTCGGCAAGGCGAGGTATCCGGGTGCTGAGTCGAGGCTGATGCCGCCTGTTGGGCAGAACTGCACCTGCGGGATGGGCGCCCCGACGGCGGCGAGGTAGTCGGGGCCACCGGCGGGTCCAGCAGGGAAGAACTTCATGGCCGTCAAGCCGCGCTCGAGGACGCCCATCACTTCACCTATTGTGGCAACGCCGGGCAAGAACGGCACTCCCGTGGTCAAGAGGTGGTCCAGCAGGGTTTTGGTGATGCCCGGGCTGACCAGGAACTGGGCTCCGGCGTGGATGGCGGCGTCAGCCTGCGCCGGGGTCAGGACGGTACCGGCACCAACCAAAATGTCAGGCACCTCGTCTGCAATACGTTTGAGCGACATGAGGGCGCTCTCTGTCCGGAGGGTGAGTTCGATGATGCGGACACCGCCGTCTGCCAGCGCCCGGGCAATGGGAACAGCGTGCCGTGGGTCATCGATGGTCACTACCGGGATGACGGGTGAAACGTGCAGGATGCTGGCGGCATCAGCCATGGTTGATCTCATTTCCCAGGCCGTCCAGCCCGTGGGTGTCGATAATGCGGTACCAGTGGATGAGGAGGTCGGCGAACCCCTGGTGTGTCGCGAGTCCGCCGTCGAAGACGCTGCGGCAGCCAAGCAGCGCGGGGACCACAGTTGCCGCTGTGCGCTTGGCTGGCAGTGCTGCGTGGAGCTCCGAAGCGAGCGGGTCGTTGAGTTCCGCGGTCGGGGTGGAGGCCACGTGGTGCATCCAGGCAGCTACGGCAAGGGCGGCCCAGCGGGGCTCGCGCCCGGCGTTCAAGCTGCCGCGGACCGTGGTTAACAGCCTCGGTCCGATCTTTTGGGAACCATCGCTTCCCACCTTGGCCGTGGTGTGGCCTAGCGCGGGATTCGCGAAACGGGTGAGTACTTGCGCGCAGTACGCTGCGCCGTCCAGTCCGGCTGGAAGCGTGATCGTGGGCAGGGCGTCCTCAGCCATCATGCGGCTGCAGGCGGTGCGGAAGGCCTGCTCCCCCACGGCGTCGCTGATGGTGGTCTTTCCTGTTGCCAGCCCCAGGTAGGCCAGCATGGAATGGCTGGCGTTGAGCAGGCGCAGCTTGGCGTCTTCCCAGGCGGCAACGTCGGAGCTGAAAAGCGCGCCGGCGTCCTCCCAGCGCGGGCGGCGGGAAGCGAAGTTGTCCTCGATCACCCACTGCAGGAAGGGTTCGGCCACCACGGCGGCCTCGTCCCGGAGGCCCAGTTCGCGTTCGACGGCATCCAGGTCACCGGCCGTGGTGGCCGGCACCATCCGGTCCACCATGGTGTTGGGGAACGTGACATTCTCTTCCAGCCAGGACAGCAGCGGCTCCGCCTCGACTGCCGGGAGCGCGGCGGCGAAGGCATGCACGAGGGTCCGGGTGAGCTCCCCGTTGCCGGGCAGGTTGTCGCACGAGACCACGGTGAGGGGTCCGGCGTCGGTGCGGGCGCGCTGCTGGAGCCCGCGGGCGATCTGTCCGATGGCCGTCTGCGGAGGCTGTCCCGCGAGGTCGGCCCTGACCTGGTCGTCTCCGGTGTTGAGGGTTCCCGTGTGGGGATCGATCCGGTAGCCCTTCTCGGTGATGGTGAGCGTGACAACCGACGTCGCAGGGTTGGCGATCCGGTCCACCACGGTTCCGGGGTTATCCCGCCCGGAGATGGCCTCCACGATGCTGGACACCACGCGCAGCGGCGCGGCACCGTCCCCCCGCTCGGTCACGGTGAAGAGCCCGTCCTGCGGCGTCAGTTGGAGTGCCACAGTGTCGGAGCGCTGGGTGACTCCGGTGATCCCCCACCCGAAATCGCCGGAGGCCAGCATCGCGTTTTCGGTGAACACGGCCGTGTGGGCGCGGGCGAAGGCGCCCAGGCCAAGATGGACGATCCCGGGCTGCAGTTTGTCCCGCTGCAAGAGGGCCTGCTGGCTTCCACCGGCAGCCAGCGACGCAGAGCTTAGGCGTGTGATGACAGCTCTCCTTCGGCCCGCAGGGCGTGAGCGCTTGTCTGTTCAAAGGTGGGGATCAGGCCGGTCCCGCCCTTGCCGCCAACCACAAGCGATGCGGCCGCGGCCCCGTATCGGGCGGCCGCAGCAAGGCTGTCGCCCAGCACTATCCGGGCGGTCAGCGTGCCCACGAAGGCATCGCCGGCACCCGTCTGGTCCACGACCGACGGCGCCGGAATCGCATCAACCCAGGAGCACTGGTGGTCAACGGTCAGCAGTTTGCCGTCCAGCTGGATTCCATCCGCGCCGCAGGTCACGGCCACGTTCGCGGCGCCCAGGCTGCGGAGCTTCGCCGCCGCCTCCTTTGGTGTGGTGCAGTCCAACAAGGCGGATGTTTCGCCCGGAAAGGAGGGGGTGATCAGGAAGGTCCGCGGCGCCAGCTCGGCGAGCAGGGCAGCCGCTTCCTCCACCGAGGTGAGCCGGGGCCGGAAGTTGGGGTCGAAGACGAAGCGGCGGGACAGCGCGGATGCCTTGAGGACGGCGGCCCGCGACGTGGCCGAGATCGCGCAGGCAATTCCGCCGGCGATCACCGCCTTCGCCGTGGAAAAGACCGCGGGGTTGACGTCCTCCGGGGATAACGTGGAGCCGACGCTGTCCTTGCGGGCGTAGGAGAACTCGCGCTGGCCTTTCGGGTCGGAGTGCACCAGGTAAACGCCCTGCTGGCCGGTCCTGAACTTGAGCAGCTCATCCGAAATGCCGAGTTCGCGGATCCTGGCGGCGATCGCCTGGCCGAGGTCGTCGTCGGTCAGCACTGCCAGCAGCCCCGTGCGGGCTCCGGCCGCGGCTGCGGCAGCTGCGACGTTCAGCGCGTCACCGGAGATGCCCAGCTGCGCCGGCACGCCGTGGCCGAATGCGACGTCGGTTGCCACCTCTACGAGGATCTCCCCCATCACCACTACGTCGAAGGGCCGGTTCTGCTGCGTGGAAACGTTCGATTCGTATGTTGAGGCGCTCACCAGTCGTGCACCGACCCGTCGAGCCGGCGGTTGATGGGCAGGTACTTCGGTTCGAACGGGAAGGCCGTGGCCGCTTCCTCATTGAACTCGACGCCGATGCCGGGGGCGTCGCCGGGGTGCATGTAGCCGTCAGTGAAGGTGTAGGACGTCTTGAAGACCTCACCGGCCGGATCCCGGTGGCCCATGTACTCCTGGACGCCGAAGTTCGGAATGCTCATGTCCACATGCAGGGCCGCGGCGAAGGAAACCGGGGAGAGATCCCCGGCGCCGTGCGAGCCGGACCGGACCCCGTACAGGTCCGCGAGCGAGAAGATGCGGCGCAGGTGCGTGATGCCGCCCGCGTGCGAAACGGACGTGCGGATATAGTCGATCAGGCGTTCGGTGATCAGCTGCTGGCAGTCCCAAATCGAGTTGAACACCTCGCCCACGGCGATGGGCGTGGTGGTGTGCTGGCGGATTAGGCGGAATGCAGACTGGTCCTCGGCAGGCGTCGGATCCTCGATCCAGAATGGACGGTATTGCTCCAGTGAGGCGCCCAGGCGGCCGGCCTCGATCGGCGTCAGCCGGTGGTGCACGTCGTGCAGGACGTGCACTCCGTAGCCGAACTGCTCGCGCACGTGCGCCATCATCTTGGGCGCGAAGTCCAGGTATGAGGTGGTCTCCCACATGTCTTCCTGCGGGACGTTGCCGCTGGCCGGCTCGTAGGTCTTGCCGTCCACGGGCGCGATCCCGTAGGTCTTTTCCAGTCCCGGCACGGCAGCCTGCGCCCGGATGGCCTTGTAACCGAGGTCCAGGTGGTGCTGGAAGTCGGCGCTGAGGTCCTCCAGTGTGGAGCCGCTGGCGTGCCCGTAGACCATGACGCCCTCGCGGGCTGCCCCACCCAGGAGTTCGTAGACCGGCATGCCGGCCACCTTGCCCTTGATGTCCCAGAGCGCGACGTCGATCGCGGCGATCGCGGTCATGGTCACCGGCCCGCGGCGCCAGTAGGCGCCCTTGTAGAAGTACTGCCAGGCGTCCTCGATGCGGCGGGCGTCGCGGCCGATCAGCAGCGGGCACAAGTGCTCCGACAGGTAGGACGCCACGGCCAGTTCGCGGCCGTTCAGTGTGGCGTCGCCGACGCCGGTAATGCCGTCTTCGGTTTCAATAACGAGCGTGACGTAATTCCGTCCTGGCGACGAAACCACTACTCGTGCGTCGGTGATCTTCACTGGCTGGTCCTTCGGATGTCGAATGCCTTGAGTTGGTGCGGGGCTTGGTGGATTGGGGGGCCTCAGCCGAGGCGGAGCATGACCTTGCTGCTGCCGGAGGCGGGGTCAGCGGAGACGCGCATGGCTTCCTCCGCCTGGTCGATGCCGAACTTGTGGGTGATGACCGGGGAGACGTCCAGGCGGTCGGCCATGGCGCGGAGGGCGTCGCCGATCTCGTCCACGAACCGGTAGGAACCGATCCAGGTGATCTCGCGGGTCACCAGGTCGCCGAGGGCGGCCGGGGCCGGGGTACCGGGAAGGTTGCCGACCTGGACCAGGGTTCCACCGCGGGCGGTGGCCCGGAGCACGCCTCCGAGTACTGCCGGGATTCCGGTGGCTTCGAAGACCAGTTCCATGTCTTCGGGAAGGCTGACGCCGCCGGAGACATTCAGGATTTCATCTGCTCCCATGGCCTTGGCGATCCGCAGCGATGCGTCGTTGATGTCCACGGCAATTACTGTCCTCGCGCCGGCGTACTTGGCCGCCGCGACCACCAGCGAGCCGATCGGCCCGGCGCCGTTGACCAGGACGTCTCTGCCGGTGAGGGTTCCTGCCCGGCTGACGGCGTGCATGGCGACGGCGAGCGGTTCGGCGAGCGCGCCGCGCAGGGTGTCCACGCCGTCGGGCAGCGGGCGGATCTGCGAAGCCTTGGCGAGCTTCCGCTCGCTGAAGCCGCCGTCGGTGTGCGGGTCAAAGGCCGCCGAACCGAAGTACCTGATGCGCGGGTAGAGGTTGGTGCGGCCCGCCAGGCGCTCCGGCATGGTTCCGTCTCCCACAAGTTCCGCGGGGTGCACGGTGACCGGCTGGCCGACCTCGAGGTTGTGGACACCGGCGCCCAGCTGGGCGATCCGGCCGGCCACTTCATGGCCGAGGACGAGCGGCGACTTCAGGACCGCGGTCCCGGAGGCGCCGTGGCGCCAGTAGGAGAGGTCCGAGCCGCAGATCCCGCCCCATTCGACGTCGATGACTACCTCGCCGGCTCCGGCGACGGGTTCGGGACGGTCATCGATGCGGAGATCGTTTGCTCCGTGGACGACGACGGCTTTCATACGGCATCTTCCAGACGGACCAGGTCCCGGCCGCGGACCTCGGGTCCCACGGCGGCCGAGATCAGGGTGATCAGGGAGTAGCCAATGAGCATCGCGGCGAGCGGCCACCACTGTCCGGTGATTGCGGTGAGGGTGGCGGCCAGCAGCGGGCCGATGGCGGTGGCCAGGATGCCACCGATTTCCTTGGCCAGCGCGAGCTGGGTGAAGCGGGTGCGTGCTCCGAAGAACTCGGCCATGGTGACGCTCTCCATGGCGAAGAGGCTCAGGACGCCGAGGTTCAGCCCGATGACCAAGGCGATGGTGATGAGCGCGGTATTGCCGCTGGTGACCATGAGCATCATCGGGATGGCGAACAGTGCGGTGAGGGAGCTCAGCACCAGGTACAGGGGCTTGCGGCCGAACCGGTCCCCCAGCACGCCCATGACGGGGATGGTGAGGAATCCGAGCAGGGAGCCGTACACGATGGCGGTGGTGCCCACGCTCTTGTCCACCAGCAGGACCGTGGCGAGGTAGCCGATCAGGAAGGTTTGGATCAGCCCTGAGTTGCCGGCCTGGCCGAACCGCAGTCCCAGAGCGATCAGGAAGGCCTTGCCCTTGCGCTGGTGCATGGCAGCTTCGATGGTGCTGGTGTTTGCGAGCTCATCTGCCGCGGCGATTTCACTCTTGGACAGTGCCACGCCGTCCACCACGTCAGCCCGCTGTTCGAAGACCGGGCTTTCCTTGAGGGAGCGGCGGATCCAGACGGCGAAGAGCATCAGCACGAAGCTGAACAGGAACGGAATGCGCCAGCCCCAGCTCAGCAACTGCTCCTCGGAAAGTGTGCTCACCAGGACCGCCCAGAGCGCGGAAGCGGCGAGCGTGCCGGAGTTCGTGCCGAGGCATACGAGGGAGGAGATGAGGCCTCGCCGGCGGGCCGGAGCGAACTCGGCCAGCATCACGGTGGCACCGGCGATCTCGGCGCCAGCGCCGAAGCCCTGCGCCAACCGCAGCACAACCAGCAGAATGGGAGCCCAAATGCCGATCATCGCGTACGTGGGCAAAAATCCGATGAGGGTTGTTGAGGCACCCATGAGGGCGATGGTGATGAAGAGGACCTTCTTGCGGCCGATCCTGTCGCCCATGCGGCCGAAGTAGACGGCGCCGGCAAGACGGGCAACGTATCCCACACCGTAGGTGGCCATGGCGGCAATGAGGCCCACGACCGGGCTGACATCGGGGAAGAAGATCTTGTTGAAGACGATGGCTGCTGCCAGGGAGTACAGCTGGAAGTCCATGAATTCCATGGCAGTTCCCAGCCACCCGGAAACAGCAACTTTAGCCAGTTCCTTGGTGGGTTTGGTCTCCGGCAAGGTGGTGGGCGGCGCAATGCTCTCGGTCATCTGATGCTCCTTTGCAGGCGATGAAAAACGAAGGGGAGAGTCGAACGGAAGAAGGCCGGCGTTCTCTCAATGTGACCGGCGGCACCTCGCTAACTACTACCATACAAGCACTACCATTCTAGTGTGTCAAGGGAATAGACTGAGGGCATGGCATCCGACAAACACAGCAAGGGACAGTCGCCGCGGCTGTCCGTGCGTGACCAGACCTTGGAGACGCTTCGACGGCGCATCATCTCCCTGCAGCTGCCTCCGGGTGAACCGCTCTCGGAGAACGAGCTCGCGCAGGAACTGGGGGTCAGCCGCACGCCGGTGCGGGAAAGCCTGATCCTGCTCAGGGAAGAGGGGCTGGTCCAGGTCTACCCGCAGATCGGTTCCTTCGTCTCGCTCGTGGACCTCGGGCGGGTCTCAGAAGCGCAGTTTGTCCGCGAGGCCATCGAGTGCGCCTCGCTGCGCGACCTCTCGGTCGATGAGGCAGGCATCGCGGGACTTCGTGCGATCCTTCAGGGCCAAACGGAGGCTGAAGCCGCCGGTGACGTGGAGGAGTTCTTCCGCCTGGACGAGGAGTTCCATCGAGAGCTTCTCCGGCTTGCAGGGCACGAATCCGCTTGGGCCGCGGTCAACTCCGCCAAAGCGCACCTCGATCGCGCACGACGCCTGAGCCTGCTGGAGACGAGGCCCATTGCGACGCTGATCCAGCAGCACGCCGTCGTAGTGGACGCCCTGGAAGCCAACAACCTGACGGACGCCGACAGCTCATTGCGCCTGCACCTGCGAGGCGTTTTTGAGGATGTTCAACGCATCCAACAGGCAACTCCGCAACTATTTTCCGACGGAGCCACTCGTCGGCCGACTCGGCGCAGCGTGGCTCGCCTGGCCTGACCGGCATCCCGACGGGCTCTGCCGGGAGCGGAATCGCCATCATTCACTGCTGGATGACCCTCGCGCGGCGGCTTGGACCTGCTTGACGGGTTTTGTGGCGGGCATGCCGATGACGGCGATGACGGTGAGGACGGCGGCGATCATGACGGCGAGGAACACGGCGGAGGCGGCCGCCACGATTGTCCGGGGATTCGTGTCGCCGTGCGGGGTGCCGGCATAGACGGCGTTCGCTATTGCGCCGAAAACGGCGACGCCGATGGAGCTGCCGATGGATCGGGCGAAAAGATTGGTGCCGGTGACCACGCCGCGCTCGTTCCATTCGACGCTCGTCTGGGCGGCGATGAGGGTGGGGGTCGCGACCAGCCCGAGTCCGAGCCCGACGATGAAGCAGCTGACTGCGACCAGCGCAACGTTGGGGACGGAGGCGGTGAGGGCCAGGACTCCCGTGCCGATGACGGTGACAGTGATGCCGATCAGGGCAGTGTTCCGGAACCCGATGCGCAGATACAGGCGCCCCGACTGGGACGCACTGATCGGCCAGCCGATGGTCAGCGCCGCCAGGGCGAGCCCGGCCACGATCGGGGAGGTCGAGAGGGCTCCCACGAGGAACGTGGGAACGTACGAAGTGATGCCCAGCATGACCGCACCCACGCCGAAAGCGACCATCGCCGTCGTCGCCAGCAGCCGCCGGGACACTACCCACGAAGGCAGGACCGGCTCCGCCGCCCTCCGTTCGACGAGGATAAACGCGACGAGCAAGAGGGCACCGCCGGCGAACACTGCGTCGCTGATGGCGGAGTCCCAGGCCCACGCCTGGCCGCCCTCGAGGGCCCCGAGAATAAGCAGCGTGAGCGAGACCGTGAGCAGCCCCGAGCCCAGATAGTCGACCCGGTGCTTCACGGGCTCGATGTTCTCGTGGAACTGCCGGACCAGCATCCACCCGGCTACCAGGCACAGCGGGATGTTCACGAGGAAAATGCCGCGCCAGATGCCGAGCGTGGCAAACACTCCGCCGAGCGTCGGGCCCACCACCGAGGAGATGGCCCACACGCTCGCCAGGTAGCCCTGCACCTTTGCCCGCTCGGCCAGGGTGTAGATATCGCCGGCGATGGTGATGGCCATCGGCTGGACCGCGCCGGCGCCCAGGCCCTGCACCACGCGGAAGGCGATGAGGACCGGCATGCTCCAGGCGACTCCGCACAGGATCGAGCCGAGCAGGAACAGGCCGATTCCGATCAGCATGATCGGCTTGCGGCCGATGGTGTCGGAGAGTTTCGCGTAGACAGGGACGGACACGGCCTGCGCCAGCAGGTAGGCGGAGAACAGCCAGGGGAACGACGTGAACCCGCCAATGTCATGCACGATCGCGGGCACGGCTGTCGCCACCACGGTCGCGTCGATCGCCACCAGGCCCGTGGAGAGCATCAGGGCAATGAGGACGGGTCCGCGTTTGGAGCGGAACCCGACTCCCTCGGCAGGCGTCGTCGTCACGTGCATCACTCCCGGTGCGGTCGTCTATTGAGCATTGTCTACTGAGCCCAGTCGGCGTCGTCGTAGGGGCGTCCGCGGAAGTGAGCGCGGAGGTACTCCCCCACCACGGCCGCGCCCAGGTCCCCGGCCTCGGGCGCCACCACCCGGCCGTCGATGCGGCGGGCCATCCGCTGGACGAACCGTTCCAGGGACGGGTCGTCGCCGAGCCGGAAGAACGTGGCCTGCGTGCCTGCCCGGGCAAGGCGGTCCAGCTCGGCGACGGTGACGCGGATGGTCTCCGGGTCCGGCGGCCAGCAGAACCACGACTCGCCGTCGGCCAGCAGGTGCGCGGTGGGTTCGCCGTCGGTCACCACGAGGAGGACGGGCTGCATCGACGGGTGCTGGCGGAAGAACCGGCCGGCCAGCAGCAACCCGTGATGCAGGTTGGTTCCCTGCTCCCGCAGGGCCGGCAGGGCCGTGAGCTCGCCAATATCCATGGTCTGCGCGTAGCGGCCGAACGTGATCAGCTGCAGCCGGTCCCCGCGGAACCGAGTTGTGACGAGGTGGTGCAAGGCGAGGGCGGTGCGTTTCATCGGCACCCAGCGTCCCTCGGCGGCCATCGAGAAGGACACGTCCGCGAGCAGGACGACGGCGGCCTGCGTGCGCGCCTCCGTCTCCGTCACCTCGATGTCGCCCACGGCGAGGCGCAGCCCACGGCCCGGATCACCGCCGTCGGCAATCGTGCGGCGGATCGCGTTGGTCATGGTTCGGGTGACGTCCCACGGTTCGGCGTCCCCGAACTCCCACTGGCGGCTGGAGCCGGTCTGCTCCCCGGCGGCCCCGGCAACGCGCGTGTCCCGGCGCCCCTGCCGGCCGGAGAGTTGCTTGGCGGTGTCCCGCAACAGCGACCTGCCGAGCCGCCGCATGGCCTGCGGGGACAGCCGCAGATCGCCGTCGGCGCCGCGCTGGAGGTAGCCGCCGTCCTGCATGGCCCGCTCGATCTCCGCGAGGGTGCGGCCCGACACGGCGGCATTTTGTCCGAGCTGGCGGGCGAGGGCGTCCAGATCCAGGTCATCAAGACGTGACCCGCTGTAGGCCTGAGAGAGCTGTTCGGCCAGCTCGTCCAGTTCGGCGATGTCCTGGAGCACGCCGGTGCCGTCGCCGAGCCCGAGTCCCTCCTCGCCCTCGAAGCGTTCGGAGCCGGTCCAGTCCTCGCCGGGGCGCAAAGCCTGCAGGTTGGAATCGAGTTGGCCCAGCTGTGCCATAAGCTCCGGCGAGCCGAACGCCTGGGCGGAGAGCCGCATCAGCTCCTCGCGCTGCTCGGCGGACATGGACTGCAGGAGCCGCTGGGCGGCGGCCGCGCGCTGGGCGAGCGCGTCCACCAGCTCCTCGACCGACTGCGGGTTCTCCGGGAAGAACTGGCCGTGCTTGGCCATGAATTCCTGGAAGTCCGCGTCGGTGTCCTCGCCGCGGCGGTGTTTGCCGAGGAGCTCGTTGAGGTCTTGCAGCATTTCGCTGACGGCGGCGCGGTCCTCATCGGTGGCGCCCTCGAGTGCCTCCTTCATTCCGGCGAACCGCTGGTCCAGGATTTCGCGGCCGAGCAGGTCCTTGATCCGCTCGTAGGCCTCCCGGGCGGTGCTGGACTGCCAGTCATAGGAGGCGAGTTCGTTGACCGCTGCGGCCGTGGAGCGCGGCAGGTTCTGCAGCTGCATCTCCCGGAAGGCGCGGTCCGTGTTGTCCATCATGGCGTCGCGGGCGAGTTGCTTGCGCTCCTCCAGCACGGCGGTCTCGAGCAGCTTCTGGACTTCGCTGAGAGTGCCGTCCAGGTTGTGCCGGCCCAGCAGCTCACTGCGCCGCTGCTGGACGCGGCCGGCGAGGTCGTCGAGCCCTTCCCGGTTCCGGCCGCCGCGCCGCAGGAACTCCTGGAGGGCGTGCCGGGGCGAGTAGCCGGCCATGACGTCCTCGGCGACGGCGTCCAGCGCCTCCGCCAGGTCCACCGGCGGGGCGAGCGGATCCGGTCCTCCCGTGTACCGGCCGTACCTGGACCGGTTATGAGCCTTCATAAGGCCTCCTTAGCCCTAGAGCTACCTAGCCGTAGATCGTCTCTTCGTCGTCGGACTCCTTGGAGATCCGGCGGGCGAGGTAGAGACCTTCCAGTGCAAGTTCGACGGCGGCGGCGCGCTGCCCGTCGTTTGTCGCACCCAGGCGCTCACAGATGTCGTCGTAGAGGCTGGATCCGTTGAGGGACGGGAGGTTTTGGAGGAACTCCCGCGCCGTGACCAGCTCCCCGGTGGTCACCGTGGCGTGGCCGTCGAGCGCAGCCACCAGCGGACCCATGTCGAGGCCGTGGAAGTGCGCCCGCACGGCTTCCGCGGTGGCCATGCGCAGGAGATGGTCCAGGATTTCCTGTTCACGCCCTTCCTCACCGGATTCGAACTCGATCTTCCCGCCGAGGACGTCCACGGCGGCGTCCAGGTCAATGATCCGGGCGACGGCCTCGTCCTCTCCGCGCACGCTGGCCCGGCGCAAGGCCGCCGCGGCAACAGTTTCGGCACCCGCGATGGCGAACCGCGCGGACACCCCGGAGGTCTGGTTGATCGCCGGAGACTGCCGCAGCGCCCGCGTGTAGCGGGCCAGGATCTCGAGGATGACGGGCGGTACGCCGGCCACCAGCTGCCCCTCCTGCCGGATGACGGCGACCTCGTCGTCGAGCTCTATCGGGTAGTGGGTGCGGATCTCGGCACCGAAGCGGTCCCGCAGCGGTGTGATGATCCGGCCGCGGTTCGTGTAGTCCTCCGGGTTGGCAGACGCGACCACCAGGACGTCGAGCGGCAGCCGCAGCACGTAGCCGCGGATCTGGATATCGCGTTCCTCCATCACGTTGAGCATGGAGACCTGGATCCGCTCGGCGAGGTCGGGCAGCTCGTTGATGGCGATGATGCCGCGGTTGGAGCGCGGGACCAGTCCGTAGTGGATGGTTTCCGGGTCCCCGAGACGGCGGCCTTCGGCCACGCGCATCGGGTCGACGTCGCCGATCAGGTCGGCGACGGAGGTGTCCGGCGTCGCGAGCTTTTCGACGTACCGTTCCGAGCGGTGCCGCCACGCCACCCGCAGCCGGTCCCCCTCGGTGAGGGCGAGGGCGCGGGAGTGCTCGGTGATGGGCTCGTAGGGGTGTTCGTTGAGTTCCGATTCCTCGATCACGGGCGACCACTCGTCCAGCAGCCCGGCCAGGGTGCGCAGGAGCCGGGTCTTGCCCTGTCCCCGTTCGCCGAGCAGCACGACGTCGTGACCGGCGAGCAGAGCCCGCTCGAGCTGGGGCAGGACGGTTCGGCTGAACCCGTACATCCCGGGCCAGGGGTCGCGGCCGGCGGCGAGCGCGGCGAGCAGGTTGTCGCGGATTTCGCGGCGCAGGTCCTTGTGCACGTGGCCGGAGGCACGCAGTTCACCAACAGTGAAGATATCGGGGCGATCACTCACTCCTCTACGGTAGTCCCCGACTGTGCGGGGAATCGAGGGATTCTTTCAGATTCCTGCGCACTGGGGCTGCAGCGCGTCTTAGGCTGGTTGCTGATGACTCCAGCAACATCGCCGGCACCGCAGGCACCCGCGACCTCACCCGAGCGGCAGGGCACGCTCCTGCTTCTGGTGCGCCACGGGGAGACGCCGACCACGGGCATGGTGCTGCCGGGACGGGCCCCGGGGCTGCATCTTTCCGACCGGGGCCGGGCCCAGGCTGAACGGATCGCGGAACGGCTTGCGGGCTTGTCCGTTGATGCCCTCTACTCCTCGCCGCTGGAGCGAGCCTGTGAGACGGCGGAGCCGACGGCGGCCCGCACGGGACTGGAAGTGAACCACGACGACGGCCTGCTGGAGTGCGATTTCGGCGAGTGGACCGGCGCTGCGATCGCCGATCTGGCGGCGTTGCCGGAGTGGCAGACCGTCCAACACAGCCCGTCCGCCTTCCGCTTCCCGAACGGCGAGAGCTTCACGGAAATGCAGGCGAGGATCGTCGGAGCGCTGGAGGCACTGCGGGCAGCCCACACCGGGGGCGTCCTCGTATGCTTCTCCCACGCCGATCCGATCAAGGCTGCCGTCGCCCACGCCCTGGGCACGCATCTGGACCTGTTCCAGCGCATTGTCATCAGCCCGGGCTCGGTGTCGGCCATCTCGTTTGTGGAAGGCCAGGCACCCGCCGTGCTCATGGTGAATTCGACGTCGGAGCCTCTCAGCGGGCTAAGGGCGCCGTGAGTGGGTACGTACGGTGGGACAGACGGTGAAACGGGGCAGCCGGTGTCCGACCGGGAGCTGACCCTGCTCGCCGAGGGCAGCGTCGAACTGCTCGGACGCATCCCGCGCAGCAGCAACGAGACGTTCCTTGTCCAGGTCTCCTGCGCGGACGACGCCGCGTATGCGGTCTACAAGCCGGAGGCCGGGGAAAGGCCGCTGTCCGATTTCGAGCCCGGGCTCTACCGGCGGGAACGCGCCGCCTATCTGCTCAGCGAGTCCCTGAAGTGGGGACTCGTGCCGATCACCGTGATTCGCGAGGAAGCGCCCTTGGGGATCGGATCGCTGCAATGGTTCATCGAGTGCGACTTCCAGGAGCATTACTTCACTCTGTACGCTGACGCACCCGAGACCCATCGCGATCTGGCGCAGATCGCCCTGTTCGACTACGTCGCCAACAACACCGACCGCAAAAGCGGGCACGTGCTGCGCGGCGACGATGGACGGGTGTGGGGCATCGACCACGGGCTGTGCTTCTCGGCGTCTTTCAAGCTGCGCACCGTGATCTGGGATTTCGCGGGTGATCCCATCCCCGATGCCCTACTCGAGGACATCGCTCCGCTCGCAGAGGCCGCGCCTGCCGAGGTGGCCGAGCTCCTCGACGACGACGAGGTCACCGCCCTGCAGCACCGCGTGCAGCGCTTGCTGCGCGCACGGGTGCTGCCGGTTGACCGCACCGGCATGCGCTACCCGTGGCCGCTCGTGTAGGAGCCCGCTCGTTCGGGTGTCCGCTTGCTTTGGTGCGGCCCCCACTGGCTGCCTTCCCGTCTCGCAGGACCCGCAAAGACCCGGGTCTTCGGATGTCTCACAGATCTTGCGCGTTGACTCGTTGGCCGTCCAGTAGGAATTTGGCGTCGGCCCACCCCGACTGCGGTGGTTGAAGCAGCCCGCCGCTGGCAGGAGAACCCCCGCACTGGCACCAATGCGAAGCTCACCGACGTGACACTCATTGCCTACGGGATTCATACGGCGGTGTCGATGAGGCTTCCGCTGCAGTTCCATGTTGGATTCGGTGACCGCGACTGGACCTCCACAAAGCCAATCCCCTGTACCTCTTGGACTTTCTCCGGTCCCCCCGATGTCCGGGACACACCAATCATGCTGCTTCACTGCTATCCGTTCGAGCGCGAAGCCGGCTATTTGGCCCACGCCTTTGAAAACGTCTACATCGATGTGGGCCTTGCCGTGAACTTCACCGGGTCGCGGAGCCGTGATCTGGTGGCCCGCTCATTCGAACTGGCTCCCTTCACGAAGATTCTTTACTCCTCCGACGCATTCGGCCCGGCCGAACTTCACTACCTCGGAGCGAGACTGTGGCGCAACGCCATCACCAAGGTAGTCGGCGGATGGATCGACGACGACGACTGTTCCGAGGCGGATGCCCGCAGGATCGTGCACCTCGTCGCACGCGACAACGCCCGCCGTGTGTACGCGCTCCCCTGAGCGCCGGCCCGAGATCCCGAGCAAACAAAACGGACATCATGTTGAACCCCGGCCCAGCAAAATCGAACCAGTCTGAATTCGACGGACTCTGATGCCGTCGTCTTGACCTTCTATGGAGCCCAGTCGGCGTCGTCCGCTGGCGTTTTGTCAGTTTCCATAGGACAGTGCCTGCCACAGGATCACTGCCAACAGGGCACCGGCCGCGAGAATGACAGCCCAGGTTTCCCTGCGCAACTGCCGATCAGCGCGCTTCCGGGGCTTCGAGAGCCTCACCGGCTGTCCGACGGGCAAGGCGTTCCACGACACTGGGCGCCAGCGTGGCACATTTGTCGGTTTCATGGCCTACCGCAAGATGACGGTGCGGTTGCCGAGCAGCAGGATCCTGCCTTCACAATGCCAGCGGACGGCGTTGCGGAGGGCCGCGCATTCGGCATCCCGGCCCACCGCCACCAGGTCATCAGCGGTGTATGTGTGGTCCACATCGATGACCTGCTGGGAAATGATCGGGCCCTCGTCGAGTTCGGCGTTGACGTAGTGAGCCGTGGCGCCCACGGTCTTGACGCCGCGGTCGTAGGCCTGGTGGTACGGTTTTGCGCCTTTGAAGCTGGGCAGGAACGAGTGGTGGATGTTGATGGTCCGTCCCGCCAGCTGAGCCGAGAGCTCATCGCTCAGGACCTGCATGTAACGGGCCAGGACCACGAGTTCCACGTCGAAGGCGTCCACCAGCTCCATTAGCCGGGCCTCCGCCTCGGGCTTGGTGTCCTTGGTGACTGGCAGGTGGAAGAACGGGATGCCGTGCCACTGGACCAGGCCCTCCTGGTCGCGGTGGTTGGACACCACCGCCACGATTTCCACCGGGATGTCGCCGGTGCGTGCCCGGAAGAGTAGATCGTTGAGGCAGTGGCCCATTTTGGACACCATCACCAGGACACGGCGTTTGCGGCCGTGCGGTTCCAGCTGCCAATTCATCTCCCACTTTTCGGCCACAGGCGTGAAGTCGCGGCGCAGGTCCTCGGTGCTGAAGGAATCCTGCCCTGAGGAGGAGTCGGAGGAGGAACCCGAGGAAAAGTGGACGCGCATAAAGAAGTGCCGTTGCCCCTTGTCCCCGTACTGCTTGATGTCCAGGATGTCGGAGCCGTGGTCGAGCAAGAATCCCGAGACCGCGTGGACGATGCCCGGCGACTCCGCACAGTCGACGGTCAGGACATGCTCTGCCGTGGCACCGGTTTCCACAGCTGCAGGCTCGGAGCTGTTTGGGGTCTCTGCGGTCATTTCTTCACCTTCTCAAACTCTCGCGCAACAGCTGATGCCTCTTCCTGCGCGAGCTCAGCCTGGAACCGTGCATAGCGGGCCAGGTGCGCGGGGCGCCGGCGCAGCACGAACCACGCGGCGCCGAGCAGGATGAACCAGACCGGCGTGACCAGGAGTGCCAGAAGTGTGTCCGGCTGCGTGGTCAACGCCCAGAGGACGAAGGCGAAGAACGCGAAGACCACGCAGACCATGGGGATTCCGCCGGGCATCTGGAACTTGGACGCGTCATGCAGGTGCGGGCGGCGACGGCGGAAGGCCAGGTAACTGGCCAGGATGATGGACCACACGAACACGAAGCAGACGGCCGACACGGTGGTCACCATGTCGAAGGCCTTGCCGATGTCCTGTCCGGCGTACATCAGCACCACGCCGGAGAGCAGGAGAACGCAGGACAGGAACAGCGCGTTCTGCGGGACCTTACGCCGGGACAGGCTGCTGAACACTGACGGCGCGTCGCCCTCCTGGGCCAGCCCGTAGACCATGCGCGACGTGGAGTAAATGCCGGAGTTGGCCGAGGACATGGCCGAGCTGAGCACCACGAGGTTCACGATCGTTGCCGCGGCTCCGAGCCCTGCCAGGGAGAACATGGCGATGAACGGGCTGTGGCCAGCCTGGAACTGGGTCCAGGGAGTGACAGACATCAGGATGATCAGTGCGCCCACGTAGAAGAGCAGCACGCGGATGGGGATGGAGTTGATGGCCTTCGGCAGGCTCTTCTCCGGATCCTTGGCCTCCGCGGCGGTGGTGCCCACCAGCTCAATGCCCACAAAGGCGAACACTGCGATCTGGAAGCCGGCCACAAAACCCATGAACTCGTTCGGGAAGAAACCGCCGTGGCTCCACAGATTCGTGAAGCTGGCAGGGCCGGCGTCGGACTGGAACCCGCTGAAGATCATGAACAGGCCCACCACGATCAGCGCCACGATAGCGACGATCTTGATCAGCGCGAACCAGAACTCCGTCTCGCCGAACGCCTTCACCGTGGTGAGGTTCAGGAGCAGGAGGATGGCCACGGTGGCCAGGCCCGGGATCCACAGCGGCAGCCCCGGCCAGAGTTCCTTGGAGTAGCCGGCAATGGCGATGACATCCGCAATTCCCGTGATCACCCAGCAGAACCAGTACGTCCATCCGGTGAAGAAGCCGGCCCAGGGCCCGAGGAGGTCCGCTGCGAAGTCGCTGAAGGATTTGTAGTTCAGGTTGCTCAGCAGGAGCTCCCCCATGGCCCGCATCACGAAGAAGAGCATGAAGCCGATGATCATGTAGACGAAGATGACGGAGGGTCCGGCCGCGGAGATGGTTTTGCCCGAGCCCATGAACAGGCCGGTGCCGATGGCGCCGCCAATGGCGATCAGCTGGATGTGCCGGTTGCTGAGCTGCCGCTCAAGATGCGGTTCCTGGTGGGAAGTTACGGTTTCAGTTGTCACGTGCTGCTCCTCGAATCAATGCTGTCTGGAGTGCTGCTGGGGTGGGCGCCTGACCCGGTCCGCCGGGAACCGAGTCAAGGCTGTTGAAGCTGTAGAGATGGATGCCCGCGAGGTTGCCGGGCTGGCTTTCCAGCCCGGACACCAGGCTTTGCGGCGAGTAGAGGTCGCCGCTCAGGAGTTTGCGGGCCAGCGGGCCCTTCCGGCTCAGGAACTTAAGGGAACTTCCGACGCCGATCTGCGTCGCCAGGGAGACCAGCTTGGTCCGGGGCACGGACCCTGCCACCCCAGCCCAGACGGGCAGCTCAACGCCTTCGCGGCGCAGGAGCGCCGCATAATCAAGGATTTTCTCCGGAGCGAAGCACATCTGGGTCACAACGTGCGAGGCCAGGTGCTGCTTTGCCAGGAGCGCGTCCAGCAAGTCCACGGGCCCGGCGGAGGGGTGGCCCTCCGGGTAGCCCGCAATGCCTGCCCGCATCAACCCGCCTGAGTACTGCGCGATGTCCTCCAGCAGAGGAAGGGCGGACTCGTACGGGCCGGCCGGCTGCTTCCGGTCCCCGCCGATGACAAACACCTCGCGGATGCCGGCAGCATCACAGTCGCGGAGGATTCGGGTCAGCTCGGCCCGGTCACGCAGGCTCCGCGCGGCGAGGTGCGGAATGACGGTGTAGCCCAGCACGCCAAGCTGCACGGCAGTACGCATGGTCCGCTCGATGCCGTGATGGGGCAGGCAGGTAACCGTGAGCGTGGTGGTCACCGGCACCAGATCCGTGACCTGCTCAACGATTCCCTCGGAAGGGATGATTTCTATTCTGATGGGGAACATCATTGGTCCTCTCAATGCATCAGGTTTTGGGCATCAGGTTTTGGGTATCAGGGCTGGGTTGTTCAGGCCGTAGCCGCGAGCAGCGAGCTGGCTTCCTGGCGGGTGCTGCCCGAGCTTTCGATGTGCGCGAGCTCGGCCGGGATTTCCCAGCCCTTCTTGCGCATCGCGGTGGCCCAGAGCCGGCCGGCGCGGTAGGAGGAACGCACCAGGGGTCCGGACATGACGCCGAGGAAGCCGATCTCGTCCGCCTCGTTCTGCAGGTCCACGAATTCCTGTGGCTTGACCCAGCGGTCCACCGGCAGGTGCCGCTCGGACGGGCGCAGGTACTGGGTGATGGTGATCAGGTCGCAGCCGGCCTCGTGCAGGTCCCGCAGCGCCTCGGAGATTTCCTCGCGGGTCTCGCCCATGCCCAGGATCAGGTTGGACTTGGTCACCATGCCGAGCTTGCGGCCCTGGGTGATGACGTCCAGGGAGCGGTCGTAGCGGAACGCCGGGCGGATCCGCTTGAAGATCCGGGGCACGGTTTCGACGTTGTGGGCGAAGACCTCGGGTTTGGAGTCGCAGATCGCCGCGATGTGCTCGGGCTTGCCGGAGAAGTCCGGGATCAGCAGTTCGACGCCGGTGCCCGGGTTCAGTTCGTGGATCTTGCGGACCGTYTCGGCGTASAGCCAGACGCCCTCGTCGGCGAGGTCGTCGCGGGCCACRCCGGTCACGGTGGCGTAGCGCAGCTGCATGGCCTGGACCGAGCGGGCCACCTTGGTGGGCTCGAACATGTCCACGGGCGAGGGCTTGCCGGTGTCGATCTGGCAGAAGTCGCAGCGCCGGGTGCATTCGGAGCCGCCGATCAGGAAGGTGGCTTCCTTGTCTTCCCAGCATTCGAAGATGTTCGGGCAGCCGGCCTCCTCACACACCGTGTGGAGGCCCTCCTTCTTGACGAGGTTTTTGAGCTGGACGAACTCCGGGCCCATCTGGACCTTGGCCTTGATCCATTCCGGCTTCCGTTCCACCGGTGTGGCCGCGTTTCGCTGCTCAATGCGCAGCATCTTCCGGCCTTCTGGTGCCAGTGTCATAGTTCTCTTTCCTTCAGCATTCGACGACGTTGACGGCGAGGCCGCCCATGGCCGTTTCCTTGTATTTGGAGCTCATGTCCTTGCCGGTTTCGCGCATGGTCACGATGACCTCGTCGAGGGAGACCCGGTGCGTGCCGTCGCCCCAGAGCGCCATTTTGGCGGCGTTGATGGCCTTGGCGGCGGCGATCGCGTTGCGTTCGATGCACGGGACCTGGACGAGCCCGCCGATGGGATCGCAGGTGAGGCCCAGGTTGTGCTCCATCGCGATTTCCGCGGCGTTCTCCACCTGTTGGGGGGTGCCGCCCATGACTTCGGCCAGGCCGGCGGCCGCCATCGACGACGCCGAGCCCACCTCGCCCTGGCAGCCGACCTCGGCGCCGGAGATCGAGGCCTGCTCCTTGTAGAGCACCCCGATCGCGGCGGCGGTCAGCAGGAACTTGACCACCACGTCGTCCCGGTCCTGTTGGGTGGCTTTGTCCATGCCGGGGGCGAAGTGCAGCGCGTAGTAGAGCACGGCCGGGATGATGCCGGCGGCGCCGTTGGTGGGGGCGGTGACCACGCGCCCACCGGAGGCGTTCTCCTCATTCACGGCCAGCGCGATCAGGTTGACCCATTCCTGCCAGTACTTCGGGTCCCGGTAGTCGGGGTCCTGGCCGCGGGTTTCCTTCAGGAGCCGCTCGTGCCAGTCGGGCGCGCGGCGGCGGACCTTGAGCCCGCCGGGCAGCAGCCCCTCGCGCTTGAGGCTGACCTCGACGCAGCCTTCCATCACGGAGTAGATGTGCAGCAGGCCCTCCCGGATCTCCTCTTCCGTCCGACTGTCCTCCTCGTTGATCCGCATCACCTCGCTGATGCTCAGCGAGGTCTTCCGGCAGTGTTCCAGCAGTTCGGCGGCCGTGCGGAACGGCAACGGCAGTTCCTTCTTGGATTCGTCGAGCTCCTGCTGCGCCGCGTCCTCCTCGCCTTCACGGACAATGAAGCCGCCGCCGACGGAGAAGAACGTGGCCTGGTGCAGCGCCTCGCCGTCGGCACCGGAAACCGTGAACGTCATGCCGTTGGTGTGCCGGGGCAGGATGGTCAGCGGCCGCAGGACCATATCCTTCACCCCATACGGCAGGGACACAGCCCCGCCCAGCTGCAGCGTGCCGGTCCCGGCGATCGCGGCCAGCCGGTCCTCCACTTCCTCGGGGAGGATCTGCTCGGGGTGGAAGCCCTCCAGGCCCAGCAGGATGGCGGTCATGGTGCCGTGGCCGTGGCCAGTGGCAGCGAGCGAGCCGTAAAGGTCCACCCGCAGCGACGCCACCTCCGCCAGCTTGCCGAGGGACTTGAGTTCTTCAGCAAACACGGCGGCGGCCCGCATGGGGCCAACGGTGTGCGAACTGGATGGCCCTATTCCGATGGAAAAGAGGTCGAAGGCTCCAACTGCCATGATGCGTACCTTCCGCGGAGAAAGAGAATGATGGTCAATGACTAGAGGCGGGCTCACCGCACCGGTCCCGGCCCCCCAATGACCCTGGACCGGTGCGATGATGCGCCCATTGAGCGCTAGGCGAGGTTCGCAACCGAGGGGTAGAGCGGGTGGGCGGCGGCGAGGGCCTCCACCCGGGAACGCAGACCGGAGAGGTCCGCGCCGGCGTCGGCGGTCAGGGCCTCGGCGATGATGTCCGCCACCTCGGTAAAGGCCGCCTCGCCGAAGCCGCGGGTCGCCAGCGCCGGGGTGCCGATGCGCAGCCCGGAGGTGACCATCGGCGGGCGCGGATCGAACGGGACGGCGTTGCGGTTGACGGTGATGTCGATCGCCGCGAGCCGGTCCTCGGCTTCCTGGCCGTTGAGTTCGCAGTCGCGCAGGTCCACCAGGACCAGGTGCACGTCGGTGCCGCCGGAGATCACGTTGATGCCCTTGGCGGTCACGTCCGGCTGGACCAGGCGCTCGGCGAGGATCCTGGCGCCGGCCAGGACACGTTCCTGGCGCTCCCTGAACTCCTCGGACGCGGCGATCTTGAACGCCACGGCCTTGCCGGCGATGACATGCTCCAGCGGCCCGCCCTGCTGGCCGGGGAACACCGCCGAGTTGATCTTCTTGGCGATCTCGGCGTCGTTGGACAGGATGATGCCGCCGCGCGGACCGGCGAGGGTCTTGTGCGTGGTGGAGGTGGTGACGTGGGCGTGCGGCACCGGGGACGGGTGCAGCCCGGCCGCGACCAGCCCGGCGAAGTGCGCCATGTCCACCATCAGGTACGCGCCCACCGAGTCCGCGATCCGGCGGAACTCAGCGAAGTCGAGCTGGCGGGCGTACGCGGACCAGCCGGCAACGATCAGCGCCGGCTTGTGCTCCAGGGCCAGGGCCTCGACCTCGGCCATGTCGATCCGGTGGTCCTCTTCACGGACCTGGTACGGAATCACGTTGTAGAGCCGGCCGGAGAAGTTGATCCGCATGCCATGGGTCAGGTGCCCGCCGTGCGCCAGGTTCAGGCCCATGATGGTGTCGCCCGGACGGATCAGGGCATGCATCACGGAGGCGTTGGCCTGCGCACCGGAGTGCGGCTGCACGTTCGCGTAGTCCGCGCCGAACAAAGCCTTGACCCGGTCGATCGCGAGCTGTTCGATCACGTCAACGTGCTCGCAGCCGCCGTAGTAGCGCCTGCCCGGGTAGCCCTCGGCGTACTTGTTGGTCAGCACGGAGCCCTGCGCCTGCATCACTGCCCTGGCGGTGTGGTTCTCCGAGGCGATCATCTCCAGGCCGTCGCGCTGGCGGGACAGCTCGGCGTCGATCTTCGCCGCGATCTCCGGATCCAGCGCGGACAGGTCCGCGTCCAGGCTCGCGGAAACGACCTGCTCAAACGCGACGGTACCCGTCGCTGCGGGGCTCACAGCTCGCCACCGTTCTTGGACGCGTACTCCTGGGCCGACATCAGTGGGCCTTCTTCGGTCACGGCGACCTTGAACAGCCAGCCGGCACCGTACGGATCGCTGTTGATCAGCGCCGGATCGGAAACGACGGCGTCATTGATCTCCACCACCTCGCCGGTGACCGGCGCGTAAAGGTCCGAGACAGACTTGGTCGACTCCACCTCGCCGCAGGTCTCCCCCGCGGTCACCGTCGACCCAACTTCCGGCAGGTCCACGTAAACGATGTCGCCCAGGGCATCGGCAGCCACGGCCGAAATCCCAATTCCTGCAGGGCCCGATCCGTCGGCAGCAACCCACTCGTGTTCAGCGGAGTACTTCAGTTCGGCTACAACTTTGCTCATTTATCTCAATCCTTAAGTTCGTATGTGGTTTCGGCAGGCTCAGCCGGCGGCGGCCGGCTACTTTTGGCGCTTGTAGAACGGCAGTGCGACAACTTCGAAAGGCTCCGCCTTGCCGCGGAGGTCAATGTCCAGGGCTGTGCCGGGCTCGGTGAATTCGATGTCGACGTAGGCCATCGCGACCGGGTAGCCGAGGGTGGGGCTGGGCTGTCCGGAGGTCACTTCGCCGACGACGTTGCCGTCCTTGAGGACCGGGTAGTGGCTGCGGCCGGCACGGCGGCCCAGGCCCTTGAGGCCCACGAGTTTGCGGCCGGCCGTGGAGCCGGCGCCGGCTGCCTTGAGCTCGCTCAGGGCGGCCTTGCCGACGAAGTCCGACTCCTTGGCGAGCGAAACGACCGGGCCCAGGCCTGCCGCGTACGGGTTGCCTTCGCGGGAGAGTTCGTTGCCATAGAGCGGCATGCCGGCTTCCAAACGCAGCGAGTCACGGCAGGCCAGGCCGGCGGGGATGAGCCCGCGGCTGGCACCGGTTTCCAGCAGTGCTTCCCAGAGGCCGGCGGCGTCCCCGTTGGGAATGTAAATTTCGAAGCCGTCCTCGCCGGTGTAACCGGTGCGGGCGAGGAGCAGATCTTGTCCGTTGATCTGAACCTCAACCGCAGCGTAGTACTTCAGCTCGGTGACCAGGACATGCTGCCCGGCCGGGACCAGCGTCAGCAGGATGGCTTCGGCGTTCGGGCCCTGGACGGCGATCAGCGAGATCTCGGCGGAAACGTCCTCCACCGTCACGTCGAACCCGCCTTCTTGGGCAGAACCAGCCCTTTCGGCCAGTGCCGCGGCCACGACCTTGGCGTTGCCTGCGTTGGGGACCACCAGGTACTTGTCCTCGCCGCGGCGGTAAGAGATGAGGTCATCGATGATGCCGCCGTCTTCCTGGCAGATCAGCGAGTACTTCGCCTTGCCGACGGAGACCGCCGACAGCTTCCCGGCCAGGGCATAGTCGAGGAACGCCGCGGCGTCCGGGCCGCTGACCCAGACTTCGCCCATGTGGGAGAGGTCGAACAGGCCCGCGGCGTTGCGCACAGCGTGGTGCTCGGCCAGTTCCGATTCGTACTTGAGGGGCATCTGCCAACCGCCGAAGTCCGTGAAGGAGGCGCCGGCCTTTTTGTGCTGCTCGTAGAGAGCGGTGTAGTTCTCACTCATCAGAAAATCCTTAGTTCTCGAATTCGGAAAGCGGAGGGCAGGAGCAGACCAGGTTGCGGTCTCCGGCGGCGCCGTCGATGCGTCCGACCGGCGGGAAGTACTTGTCCTGCCTGAGTGTGTGGACGGGGAATGCGGCCTGCTCACGCGGGTACTCGCGGGTCCAGTCGGTGCTGACGACGGCGGCTGCCGTGTGGGGTGCGTTGCGCAGCGGGGAGTTCTCCACCGTGAAATCGCCGTTGGCGACCTGGTCGATCTCCTGGCGGATGGTGATCATCGCCTCGATGAAACGGTCGATCTCCGCAAGGTCCTCGGACTCGGTGGGCTCCACCATCAGGGTGCCGGCCACGGGGAAGGACAGCGTGGGGGCGTGGAAGCCGAAGTCGATGAGGCGCTTGGCCACGTCCTCGGCGGTGACGCCGGTCCTGGCGGTGAGTTCCCGCAAATCCAGGATGCACTCGTGGGCCACCAGGCCGCTCTCCCCCGTGTAGAGCACCGGGAAGTGCTCATCCAGCCGGGATGCGATGTAGTTCGCCGCGAGCAGCGCGGACTTGGTGGCCTCGGTGAGGCCCTGGCCGCCCATCAGCTTCACGTACGCCCAGGAGATCGGCAGGACACCGGCGGATCCGTAACGTGAAGCGGAGATCGCAGCACCAGTTCCTGGTTCGATAGCGCCGGCGTCGTGCGCCTTGTTCGCGTCCCCTGGCATGAACGGCGCCAGGTGCGCTTTTGCGGCAACCGGGCCAACGCCCGGTCCGCCGCCGCCGTGCGGGATGCAGAAGGTCTTGTGCAGGTTCAGGTGCGAAACGTCGCCGCCAAACTTGCCCGGCTGGGCCAGCCCGACGAGGGCGTTGAGGTTGGCGCCGTCGACGTAGACCTGGCCGCCGGCCGCATGCACGGAATCGCACACCTCGCGGACGTCGGCGTCGTACACCCCGTGGGTGGACGGGTAGGTGATCATGATCGCCGAGAGGACGTCCTTGTGCAGCTCGATCTTCGCCTGAAGATCGGCGTGGTCGATCGTGCCGTCCGAAGCCGTGGCCACCACAACCACCTTCATGCCGGCCAGCACAGCCGAGGCCGCGTTGGTGCCGTGGGCCGAAGCCGGGATGAGGCAGATGTTGCGCTGGGCGTCACCGCGGGAGAGGTGGTAGCCGCGGATGGCCAGCAGGCCGGCGAGTTCGCCCTGCGAGCCGGCGTTGGGCTGGATGGAGACCTGGTCGTAGCCCGTGATTTCGGCGAGGTCAGCTTCGAGGCCGCCGATGAGTTCCCGCCAGCCCTCGGTCTGGGAGTCCGGCGCGAACGGGTGGATGGACGCGAACTCCGGCCAGGAGATGGCTTCCATCTCGGCCGTGGCGTTCAGCTTCATGGTGCAGGAGCCCAGCGGGATCATGGTGCGGTCCAGGGCGAGGTCCCGGTCCGAGAGCTTGCGGATGTAGCGCAGCAGCTGGGTTTCGGAGCGGTGCGTGTTGAAGACCGGGTGCTGCAGGAAGTCGGAGGTGCGCAGCACCGTCTCGGGCAGCTCGAAGCCCTTGGCCTCCACCAGTGGACCGGCGCCAAAGGCGACGACGACCGCGGAGAGGACCTCCGGCGTCGTGGTTTCATCGACGGACACGCCAACTGTGTCCGCGTCGATGAGCCGCAGGTTGATGCCCCGGGCCTCGGCGGCGGCGATGACCTTGGCGGCCTTGCCGGGCACACGGACCGTGAGGGTGTCGAAGAAGGAGTCGCTCGCCAGTTCGCGGCCGACGATCTTCAGCGTGGCGGCGAGGGCGCGGGTGTTGTTGTGGACGGTCTCGGCGATGGCCTTCAGTCCGTCAGGGCCGTGGTAGACGGCGTAGAAGGAGGACACGATGGCCAGCAATGCCTGCGCGGTGCAGATGTTGGACGTGGCCTTCTCGCGCCGGATGTGCTGTTCGCGGGTCTGCAGGGCCAGCCTGTAGGCCGGGACGCCGGCGTTGTCCTTGGAGACGCCGACGATGCGGCCGGGGAGCGTGCGTTCCATGCCCTCGCGCACCGCCATGTAGGCCGCGTGTGGGCCGCCGAAGAACAGCGGCACGCCCAGGCGCTGGGTGGAGCCGACGGCGATATCCGCACCCTGCTCGCCCGGAGGGGTGATCAGGGTGAGGGCAAGCAGGTCGGCGGCGACGGTGACCAGTGCGCCGCGTTCCTTGGCCTCGGCGATCACGCCGGACTGGTCCCACACCCGGCCGGAGACGCCCGGCTGCTGCAGGACGAGACCGTTGATGTCGCCGTCGGGCAGACCGGCGGAGAGGTCGGCGACCTGCACCTCGAAGCCCAGCGCTGCGGCACGGCCCTTGACGATCGCGATGGTCTGCGGGAGGCAGTCGGCGTCGAGGACGGTCTTGGCCCCGGCAGCGGACTTGTTTTTGTTGGCGCGGCGCATGAGAAGCACCGCCTCGGCGACGGCGGTGGCCTCGTCGAGCAGCGAGGCGTTGGCGACCGGGAGCGCGGTGAGGTCCTGGACCATGGTCTGGAAGTTCAGCAGCGCCTCGAGCCGGCCCTGGGAGATTTCCGGCTGGTAGGGCGTGTAGGCGGTGTACCAGGCCGGGGCTTCGAGGATGTTGCGGCGGATCACCGGCGGGGTGACGGTGTCGTAGTAGCCCTGGCCGATCATCTGCACGGCGGTCTTGTTCTTGGAGGCGAGCTTGCGCAGTTCGGCCAGCACCTGGACTTCGCTGAGGGCGCTGTCCAGGGTGAGGGGCTTTTCCTGGCGGATGGAATCGGGGACCGCGTTGTCAACGAGGCCGTCAACGCTGTCGTAGCCGACAGCCTTGAGCATGGTGTCGATGTCGGTCTGGCGGCGGGCGCCGATGTGGCGGTCTGCGAAGGTGGACGGGGACGATTGAACCGTCATGAGAGGAACTCCATAATTCAGGTGGCATCAAAACGCCACGATGATTCGGGTTCCTCCCCGCTCTGTATTGGACCTGAGAGTTTCCGTTTTGCCCTGCTGTTCAGCAGCGCGCCACTTGCACCGTCGGTGAGCCCGGTTGCCCGGACTGCTTTCCAGAGTTGCCTTGCCGCGGCGGTACGTGGGCCTGAGAGATTCCTGGGGAGGATTTGCTCCTACGGCGCCTGCTGAACGTACCGGCAGGACTCTCCCGCCGCAGATCATAAGCTGTGCCACTGGTCGGTGACACAGCTCACAATTTATCTGGTTGCCGGGCAGGATGCAAAATTTATTTCAATTGAGTCGCTGTTCCCGCGGACGACGGCGGGACTCCCCGCCGTCGTCCGCTGGCGTTTAGTGCCGCTCCCCTACAGTGCGGACCAGCCGCCGTCGGAGGCGAGGATGGCGCCGTTGACGTTGGTTCCGTCGTCGCTGAGCAGGAAGGTGATGGAGGCGGCGAGCTGCGCCGCGGCGGGCGTGGGACGGTGGCCTGCATCAGCGGGCCGAGGCGTTCGGCCGCGCTGGGATCCCCTGGTGGTCACGATGTTGGTGAGGGTGGGGCCAGGCGCCGCAGTCATCGCCCTCAAGGCCGGGGCCCCGCACCACATGAACCAAGAACAGCTCGCCGCAACGGTCCACCGTTCAAAGCCAGACCCTAGGCCGCGTCCTGACCCGGCTGGAGGCTGGAGGCTTCGTCACGAGGAAACGCAACCCACATGGCCGCCGCCAGTTCCAGGTTGAGGTAACCGACCCTCAGAGCAGCCCGCAAGGCGGAAAGCGCCGCCGTTGCAGCAGACTTCGACGGATGGGAACTTCCTCGGGAACATCTCTCCCGTTTCGTGAATATCTTCCGAGATCCCCGACAAGCGCGAGGTCCGAGCCGTAGCTAATTCGACACACTGTCCGGGCGGACGCCCTTGCGGATCTGTGGCGGGCAGGACGCGGGGCCCGCCGTCGTCCGGTGTGAGGACAACAACGAGCGGGACGGCGGGAAATCGTCCCGCCCTCCCGTTGATTCCTGCTCCCGAGACTCTCAGAAGTGTCCGGTCACCAGGTGCCCGAGCCGTGGTGGCGCTTGTTGTGGTCATGCCGGTGACCGTTATGGTCCCAGAACCCATCCTTGTCGTGACGGCAGCCGTCCCGTCCCGTCCATGAGCCGTTGTGGTCGTTGTCGTCACGCCAATTCCCGTTGTCGTCGCGCCAGCCCCACCCGTCAGAGTGGTCGTGCCAGCGGCTATCGCCGTCCCACCAGCCACGTCCGGCATCGTGCCGGTTGTTGTCCCGCATCTGATGCCGGTGCTCGAACGAAGATTGGTTCCAGGAAACGGTGGAGGTTGTAACGGCAGCACTGGCAGGCACGGCGCTGGCGCCCAGGCCCAACGCGGCCGTCGCAGCAGTTGTTCCGATGATGCGCATAGCCTTGTTCATGAACTTGGTCCTTCGAAGGGGTCGACGTTTCCGCTTCTCCCACCGATGCACTCCAGAAATGGCGTCGGCAGGATCCGCATCCCTGGACGCGATCCTGGGCAGGGAACCGGGACGTCGGCTTGATAGTCAGTGGAATTGTCCGCCCGGGATCGAGACCGGCGGTCATCGGTCCGCGTCTACAGGACCGATGTCATTTCCGGGATAATTGCCCGGGGCACCTTTCCAGTCAACGCCCGCTGTTGCCTCACGTCAATAGGTTGTGTTGAGGATCGCCTATGCACGCGGCAAAGGGCCGCGCAACCTCCGGCCCCGGCACTGGGCCTTCACGACAACGATCGATGCGGGCTGCGGCGCGGGCCAGCAGGAGTTGTTCCTCGAATTCTTCAGCCTCGGTCCCGACGTCCCTAGATCATCGACACTTCTCGACCTCCACCGGTCGCCTCGATGGCATGAACCTTGACCCTCCTCTTGTCCGTGAGAAGCGTCTCAAATTATTACGGCGGCAGCCGGGAGCCAGCCGCGGGCAGGTAAAGTTATCTGTTCGTAACATTACCTGACTGAAATGTGTTTGAAGATGCCTGCAGACTCCGCTAATGAAGACAAGCCGAAACAGCTCCTCGGGCTAAGTGGCACCCAGACTATTGGCTCGGCGCTGGCCGCGGTGACCTCTGCCTTGGTGGGGTCCTTCCTAGGCGTTGCCGGGACGCTTATCGGCGCCGCACTCGGCTCTATCGTTGCCACGGTGGGCGCCGCTCTCTATGCGCGGACACTCAGTTCGGCAGCCACCGTGGCATTGACGAAAATCCCAAAGCGACGCAGGGGCGGACTGCCCGCTGACGACGGCGACATGCTGGCCGCCAGCGCTCCGCCCGAGAGCGACGAACCTCGAGCCAAACGGCTGAAGAGGCAGTTCACCCCCAAGACCTGGATCAAGGTCGGGGTGGTCAGTGCTGCCGCATTCGTTATCGCCATGGTCGGTGTCACTGCACTCGAATTCGGAACAAATAAGCCCATCTCCAGCCTTGTCTCGTCGAACTCGAGCATCGACGGCGGTGCGACCGGGCCCACGACGACGCTGGGCACAGCATTGAGCGGCAATCCGACTGTCCCGGACGGGACGGACGCATCGACTAAGGACGTGAATGAAGGACCTGGGCAAGTCGCGCAAGTGCCTGGGCAAGTCGAGCAAGGCGCCAACAAAAAAGATGGCCTGACCACGGACGGTAGCCCCAGTGGCGCGGACAGCGGCTCGGCCGGAACCGAAGTGCCGGGAGCCGGCGCACCAAGCGATACCACGCCGGCGGACGTTGCCCCCGAAACCGGCCAGAGCCCGGACCCCGCCCCCGCAACCGAACAGACCCTGCAGCCCGAGGTGTCCTCGGATTCAGGATCGGCCGAGCAGCCCGCACCGTGATGGCGATGATAGGGACTAAGGACCGATAGGAATCTGTTAGGGATGGCGGGGCCGGGCGGTGGTGTTGTGGCGGCTGGCTCATCCGACGAGGACCACCGTATTCTCAGCGGTCAGCCGGCACCTTGGCCCTCGCGGGCCACCTCTTCCAGAATCCTGGCTGTCGGCGCTGCCGTCATCAGCTGCCCTATCACGTCGGGTTTGTCCCACACCTGGCTGCGCAACTTTTCCAGAAAGCCGGTCGCGGCATCCTTGGTGTCGAAGTCAAGGAGCACTGCCACGCTGTTCTGGTCCTCGGTATCCCGGAACAAGCGGACAGACCGGGCGCCCGAGGCGGCGCGGCCTGCGGGATCCGTGTCGAACACTTTCTTGAAAGCCTCGTATTCCCGGACCGGATAGCTAATCTGCAGGGTGAACATCGTCGTTCCTTTCCCTCGGGCTGTGGCAGGGACCACCTTAGGCCGTCCAGCGTCTTTCCGGTAGGGCCCGAGGGCGGACTTGAACCGGCGCTGCGCTGCCCTCCTGAACGACCAGGCGAACGAGCTTCACGAGCGGACGACGGCGGGACTCCCCGCCGTCGTCCGCTTGCGCCTGGGTGCACCTCCCCTACAGCGCGGACCAGCCGCTGTCGGAGGCGAGGATGGCGCCGTTGATGTTGGTGCCGTCGTCGCTGAGCAGGAACGTGATGGAGGCGGCGAGCTGCGCCGCGGTGGCGGGTGTCGGGACGGTGGCCTGCATCAGCGGGCCGAGGCGTTCGGCCGCGAGCTGGGATCCCCAATTGGACCCTCTAACGCAACTTTCATCAACTTGGCACAGGGCTGCGCTACGGTTGGCAGCACTATCAATTCGTAGGGGGACAAATGGATTTTGCAGAAAAACTTTCGGCTTTGGCAGCAAAGGTGCGCCAGCAGCGAGGTGTGATCCAGACGGAAGAGGCAACGAAGAATGCCTTTGTCATGCCTTTCATTTCCACAATCCTTGGCTATGACGTCTTCAATCCCATGGAAGTGGTTCCGGAGTTCATCGCGGATGTGGGTCTCAAGAAGGGCGAGAAGATCGACTATGCGATCGTCAAGGACGGCGAGGTGCAGATCCTGATCGAGTGCAAGAAGTCCTCGGAACCCGTGAAGATCGAGCACGCCTCTCAGCTTTTCCGGTACTTTGCCGTCACCAACGCCAGGATCGCCATTCTTACCAACGGCGAGGTGTACCAATTCTTCACCGACCTCGATGCACCGAACCGCATGGACGCCAAGCCGTTCCTCGTGCTGGATTTGAACGACATCGACGAATCCCTCATTCCGGAGCTGCAGAAACTGTCCAAGGACGTCTTTGATCTCGACTCGATAATCAGCGCGGCCGGCGAACTGAAATACATCGGCGAACTCAAGAGGACCCTGGCCTCACAATTCAAGGAGCCTGAGGACGAGTGGATCAAGTTCCTCACGGGTCGCGTGTATACGGGTGCCTACACCCAGAAGGTGCGTGAACAATTCACCGCTTTGGTGACCAAAGCGTCCAAACAGTTCCTGAACGACCAGGTGAACGAGCGGCTGAAGAAGGCCCTCGGCGCCCCGGCCTTCCCGCAGAATGACGATGCAACAGTGGCTGCCAGCGTCACCAGCGCCCCCGTGGCCGAAGCAGACCTGGCCGAGGCTGACGGCTTGGAAACAACGCTGGAGGAAATCGAGGGATACCAGATCGTGCGGGCCATCGTCTGCAGCGAAGTCAAGCCCGCTCGCGTAGCGCAGAGGGATGCCAAGTCCTATTTCGCGGTGCTGCTGGACGACAACAACCGCAAGCCGATCGCACGCCTGCACTTCAACCGCACCCAGAAGTACATCGGCATTTTCGACGACAACAGGGAAGAGACGCGGGTTCCCATTAGCTCGCTAGAAGAGATCTACGAGCACACCGAAGCCCTCCGCGCGAGCGTTAAGAGCTACCTGTAAGCGCCGAAACTGGCGGCCCAGTCCAGGGCAATATAATTTCGCAGTAGAGACAAGCGGACGACGGCGGGACCTCCCACCGTCGTCCGCTTTCCTTAATTGCGATTCCCTTGGTGTGTCGCCAATTGCGATTCCCTTGGTGTGTCGCCGGACCCCGCAGTCACGCGTGGCCGACTGCGCTCATCCCCGGACACCGGACCTGGTCAGCCGTAGCTACGAGTCCCTGGCGCCGCAGCGCGAGCGGGCGCGGGCCTATTTGGTTTCGGCCGGGGTCCGCGAGGAGGTTGCCGGGAATCTGTGGACCGCTTTGATCGACGCGACGTTCGAGGCGTGGATGCAGTGGGCCGCGGGGACGGATCCAAATGCGGTGTCGTCCTTGGTGGCGGCTGTTGGGGTGCTGCGGGTGCCTGCGGCTCAGACCTTTGGATCACACGCCCGTCGAGGACAGCGGCTCCAAGGCAACCTGCGACGGCCGATACCCGACGTTATGTAAGGTTGTCGGCATGTAAGGACAAGTAGGCTACAACCAAGGCTGCCGGTTACGCCCTTCCTCAGGCTAGGCCCGCACGTCGACATCCTTCCCCGGCGCGGGCAACCCTGATCGCACGGAACGCATGCGACGGGCGCCCACTCCAAGCTGACGCGTATTAGTTGGCCCTTCACACGCTCCTTGACACCCCAACCCAATGCGGGATATGTTCTATCTCACATCTACTAACGCGCGTTAGTAACGCGCATCAGTAGGTGCGGCTAGACTCTCATCCAATATTCATCCCTATTACGAGACATCGGACGGTCAATGGAGACGAACCCACGGCAGGCCAAAGTGACGATGCAGGATGTCGCGAACCATGTCGGAGTTTCTCGGACGACTGTTTCCTTTGTCCTTAATGGTGGAACGGGAAACGGAATTCCAGAAGAAACCCGTGACCGCGTCCACCAGGCTGTGACCGAACTGGGCTACCGCCCGAACGCGGGAGCCCGTGCGTTGGCTTCCA
The DNA here is from genome assembly GCF_056406415.1 of Arthrobacter sp. P1_C12_2. NCBI lineage: Bacteria > Bacillati > Actinomycetota > Actinomycetes > Micrococcales > Micrococcaceae > Arthrobacter > Arthrobacter sp. P1_C12_2. The sequence continues at coordinate 294,964 of NZ_JBFUAF010000001.1, forward strand.
AGCAGACCAAGCTTTACGGGCTGATCACGGAAATCGTGATCGCGCCTTATGCCGCCAACATTGTCCGCGGCGCCGAGGAACAGGCCGCGCAGGAGGGTAAGACGCTTCTTATCGCCAGCACCGACGGCAGCAGTGACGCCGACCGGCGGGCCATCGAGACGATGCTCGAGCACCGTGTCGAGGGTCTGATCTATGCCACAAGCTGGCATAGGGGTGTGCGGTTGCCTGCTGTTGCGGAGGAGGTGCCGACGGTCTTGGTTCACTGCTTTGACGAAGCAACAAAACTGCATTCCGTCATTCCGGATGAGGCTCAGGGTGGCTATGTTGCCACGATGAGGCTTATCGGGGCCGGACATGACCGGATAGGGCTCATCAACCTTGATCCCGTCATTCCCGCCGCCATCGGCCGCCGGGCTGGTTATGTCCGAGCACTTGAACAGGCAGGCATCGGCCTGGATGAGAGCTTGGTGATCAACGAGGACGGCGAGGCAGACCAAGGCTACCGCGCGGCAGTTGCCCTCCTGGATGGCAGCCGGCCACCTACCGCGATCTTTTGCGCCACTGACCGCATGGCCATGGGCGCTTACGACGCCATCAAAGAACGAGGGCTACGTATTGGTGACGATATCTCCGTGGTTGGCTTCGACAACCAGGAAGTCATCGCCAACTATTTGCGGCCCAGCCTGACGACAGTCGCATTGCCGTTCCAGCAAATGGGGGCAACCGGCGTCGCGATGCTGGCCAAACTGGCAGCGAACCGCGATCTGGCCCCGCTCCAACGCATTGTCGAATGCCCTCTGGTGGAGCGTACATCTGTGCGCCAGCCGGTCGCGGCGTTCTGACGTCCCCACCCGCTAACCCCCTCTCAATTTCACTGACGAAACGAGCTCCCTCATGCCCAAAATCCACCCCAAAAGGTCACTGACCGTTGTTGCGGCCACACTGGCGATCGGCGCCCTGGCCCTCACCGGCTGCGGCGCCGGAAACACACCTGGAAGCACAGCAAAGGGTGGGAGCGCCTCCAACGGGCTCCTGACAATCCCCCGGGAAGACACCGCAACGTTCACCAGCAATTTCAACCCGTTCTCCCCGAACGCGCTGCCGATGACGCAGCAGTCGGTCTTCGAACCCCTGCTGATCGTCAACCCTGTCAAGGGGGAACCGGTCCCCTGGCTCGGGGCTTCGTGGAAAGCAGACGAAGACGGCAAGGGCGTGACCTTCACGCTCCGCGACGGCGTTAAGTGGTCAGACGGACAGCCCCTGACCGCCGACGATGTCGTGTACACCTTTGACCTCCAGAAAAAGATCCAGGGAGGATTCGACTATCTGGCCAAAGTCTCAGCCGTAGATGCCCACACCGTTCGCTTCGATTTCAACAAGGCCTACTCCCCCGGACTTTACGAGGTCGGCCAGCAGGTCATCGCCCCTAAGCATGTCTGGTCCAAGATCGCGGACCCAGCAAAGGCCACCAACGACAACCCGGTGGGCACTGGCCCCTACACACAGGTCTCACATTTCCAGACACAGTCATTCGAACTGGATAAGAACCCCAACTACTGGCAGCCGGAAAAGCAGCAGCTCACCGGCATTAGGATGCTGGCCTTCGCCGGCAACTCAGGGGCCAACCTCGCCCTGCAGAACGGCGACGTGGACTGGAGCGACCAGTTCATCCCCAACGTTCAGAAAACCTATATCGACAAGGATCCGGCACACCGCCACTTCTGGTACCCCACCACCGGTGGCACGATCAACTGGCAACTGAACACCACGAAGGCTCCCTTTAACGATCCGGTCGTCCGCAAAGCACTCAGCATGGCCGTGGACCGCGACCAGGTCGACAGCCTGGGCATGGCGGGCTACACGCATCCGGCCGACTGCACCGGCCTCAGCGACACCTACACCAGCTGGCGCGACCAGAGCATCGTTGACAAATGCGACTGGACCAAGCTGAATGTCGACAAAGCCAACCAGATGCTCGATGACGCCGGCTACAAGAAGGGAACCGACGGCATCCGCACCCTCAAGGACGGCAAACCGTTCCAGTTCAAGTTCTCTGTAGGATCGGCATCTTCGGACTGGCTTTCCGTCGGCCAGATCATCTCTAAAAACATGGAAAAACTTGGCGTGAAGCTCGAGGTCAACTCCCCGGACTGGTCCCAGGTCGTCTCCGGCTACACTGACGGATCCTTCGACAGCGGCATCGTCTGGAGCAACGCCGGCGCGACCCCGTACGAGTTCTACCGCGGCGTAATGTCACAGAAGGTCGTTGTGCCGGTCGGTGCAAAGGCCAATGAAAACTACCACCGCTTTGGCGACCAGGAAGCAACCGCAACCCTGGACAAGCTGGCGGCAACGGCAGAGCCGGCAGCGCAGAAGACCCTCGTCAACTCCCTGGAGGCACGCTTCAATGACGTAGCCCCGGTGATCCCGCTGTTCTCCGGCCCGGCGTGGGGCGCCTACACCGACCAGCGATTCACGGGCTGGCCCAGCAACGACAACCCGTATGCAACTCTCTCGGCCCGCTCCGCCACCACAGTGCTGGTTCTGACCTCACTCAAGCCGGCGCAGTAGCCATCTGGTGGCTGTCAGGGGCAACCGGCCCCGGACAGCCACCATGGCCGCCGCGCACACGGCACCTGCACCGTTACCACCTGCCGGATCCGGACCGATCTCCGGGCGGCGCAACAATCATCAAGAAAGAAGCGGAATCATGGTATTCCTCCTCCGCCGCCTGGGGTTCTACATCATCGCCTTCTGGGCCTGCATCACCTTGAATTTCTTCCTCCCCAGGCTGATGCCCGGGGACCCTGTCAGCCGAATGTTCTCCCAAGTGCAGTCTCAGATGCGCCCGGACCAGGTGGATGCGCTCCGGCGGCTCTTCGGCCTGGACGACCGGCCCCTGTGGGAGCAGTACCTCGCCTACATCGGCAACATCTTCCGCGGGGACATGGGCATCTCGCTCTCCCGGTTCCCCACCCCCGTTTCGGAGGTGATCGCATCACAAATCGGGTGGACCCTCCTGCTGGGCGGCACCTCCCTGGTTATTGCCGTCATTCTGGGCAATTTCCTCGGCGTTCTGGCAGCGTGGCGGCGCGGAAAATTCCTGGATTCGGTCTTTCCTCCGTTGCTGATTTTCGTGGGATCATTTCCCTATTTTTGGCTGGCCATGGCCGCTCTATATCTGTTCGGGATAACTCTGGGCTGGCTGCCTCTGAGCCATGCCTTCTCCACAGGCCTCAGCCCCTCGTTCTCCCTCGAATACATCGGCGACGTAGCCACTCACCTCATCCTTCCGGCCCTGACCATCGTCCTGGTCTCCATCGGCGGCTGGATGCTGGGGATGCGCAACACGATGATCGCCACCACCGCTGAGGACTACATCACGATGGCCCGGGCCAAGGGACTCCGTCCGGCACGGATCATGTTCCAGTACGCGGCCCGCAACGCCATGCTGCCCTCCGTAACGTCGTTCGGGATGTCCCTTGGATTCGTCGTCGGCGGCGCTCTCCTCACCGAAACCGTGTTCGCGTACCCGGGCATTGGCTACCAGCTTCTGACCTCCGTCCAGGCGCTGGACTACCCGCTGACCCAAGGCATCTTCCTCACCATTACCGCCGCCGTGCTGGCAGCTAACTTCCTGGTCGACATCATTTACGTACGGCTGGACCCCCGGGTCCGGGTCAGCTAGAAACAGGTTCCCCATGTCACTTACAGAATCAACACCCGCCACGATCACCACGGCCGGCAAACCCACTGTTCAAATACCTGAACCGCCGGCCCCCGGACGCCTGGTTCATGGAGGATTCGTCCACGGCATCCTCACGAACAAGAAGTCCCTTTTCGGACTGGCCATCCTGGTGATATTTGCCCTCCTGGCACTGCTGGCCCCTCTCCTGGCACCGGGGAACCCCACCGACTTCGGCCCCGAAGCATCCCTGGCGCCCTCCGCGGACCACCTGCTCGGAACCACCTCCAAAGGCCAGGACGTGCTCGCCCTTACCCTGTGGGGATCGCGAAGCTCACTGGCGGTCGGGTTCACGGTAGGTCTGGCGGCGACCTTCCTCGGTTGCCTCGTCGGCATAGCCTCCGCGTACTTCGGCAAAGCCATCGACGAATTGCTCTCGCTGCTGACCAACATATTCCTGCTCATCCCCGGGCTTCCGCTCCTGGTGGTTCTCGCCGCATTCCTGCCGCCGGGGCCGGTCACCGTCGTCATCGTCCTGATCATCACGGGCTGGGCAGGCAGCGCCCGGGTGCTCCGCTCCCAGGCTCTGTCCCTGCGCAGCAAGGACTTCGTCGCTTCGGCCGTCGTGACCGGCGAGAAAGCATGGCGCATCATGTTCCGGGAGATCCTGCCCAACATGGCCTCCATCGTGATGAGCACCCTGCTGGGCTGCGTCATCTACGGCATCGGCGCCCAGGCAGGCCTGGAGTTCCTGGGGCTCGGCGACACCGGGTCCGTCAGCTGGGGAACCAACCTCTATTGGGCAAACAACGACGGTGCGCTCATGACCGGCGACTGGTGGGTGCTCCTGCCCTCCGGTGTCGCCATCGCCGTCGTGGCATTTGCCCTGGCCATGATCAACTACGCCGTTGATGAAATCACCAACCCTCGCCTGCGCGTGGAAAAGAAAGGCTGACAGATGGAAACCCTGACTGAACTGGAACGGGGAAACATCGGCCGTGCCGCTGCCGGCCCCGTGCTGAGCGTGAAAAACCTGCAGGTCCAGTACACGGCGGAAAGCGGAAACGTCACCGCCGTGGATGGTGTTAGCTTCGATATCGGCGCCGGAGAAGTGTTCGGCCTCGCCGGTGAATCAGGCTGCGGCAAGTCGACCATCGCAAACGCCATCATGCGGCTCCTGCAGACCCCGGCAAAAATCACAGGTGGTTCCATCGAGCTCGCTGGAAGGAATCTCCTGGAGCTGGGCGAGGAAGAACTGCGACGTACCCGCTGGCGCGACGTCGCCATGGTCTTCCAAAGCGCGATGAACTCCCTGAACCCCGTCATGACCATCGGAGATCAGATCGTTGATGTCTTCACCACTCACGAAAAAATGTCCAAGCAAGCCGCCCGCGAACGCGCCGCGGAGCTGCTGAAACTTGTCGACATCAGCCCMGACCGCCTCAAGTCCTACCCGCACCAGCTCTCCGGCGGAATGCGCCAGCGGGCAGTGATCGCGATAGCGCTGGCGCTTAAACCCTCTCTCCTCATCATGGACGAACCCACCACGGCCCTGGACGTGGTCGTTCAGCAGGAAATCATGCACCAGATCAAAGAACTTCAGCAGCAGCTGGGATTTTCCATTCTGTTCATCACCCACGACATCTCACTCATGGTCGAACTCTCCCACCGCATGGCTGTGATGTATGCAGGAAAGCTGGTCGAGGTCGCTCCCTCCAAGACAATGCTCGACAACCCGCTTCACCCCTACACGAACGCCCTGATGGGAGCGTTCCCTCCGCTGACCGGACCAAGAGTGGAGCTGATAGGCATCCCGGACGCCCCGCCGAACATGGCTCACCCCCCCACCGGGTGCCGCTTCCACCCCCGGTGCCCGCTTGCTATCGACTCCTGCCGCACCATCGAACCGCCGCTCCTTCCAGGAGCCGAAAACCACGAGGCAGCCTGTCTGCTCGTACCCGGATATGTCGTCCCCCGCGAAAGGTCACGCCGATGAGCCCCGCACACAGCACCTCATCCCTCCCAGGAACGGCGACCGAGCCACTGGTTCAGGTACGCAACCTGAGCAAGGACTATCAGCTTGGAAGTTTCCCGTTCCGTTCGACCGTACATGCGGTCAACGACGTCTCCTTCGACATCAACCGCGGCGAGATTGTGGCACTCGTCGGGGAATCCGGCAGCGGAAAGAGCACCATCGCCCGGATCCTCGCCCGCCTCGAGCAGCCCACAGGCGGCCAGCTCATCCTCGACGGACAAGACATATTTGCCACCGAACGCCGCCGGGCGTCGATGAAGTACCGCAGCAAGGTCCAAATGGTCTTCCAGGACCCCTTCGGATCCCTCAACCCGGCGCACCGCATCGAGCACTTCCTGACGCGTCCCCTGCAGCTTCACGGAGAAAACGACAGCCCGCAGGCCCTCAAACTCAAGCTGCGTGAACTAATGGCAACAGTCGGTCTGGGCGAACAGATGCTGGACCGATACCCCCATCAGCTGTCCGGCGGACAGCGGCAGCGCGTCGCCATCGCCAGAGCCCTGGCCGTGGAACCCGAAATCATACTGGCCGACGAACCCACCTCGATGCTCGACGTCTCGGTCCGCATCGGAATTCTCAATCTGATGCGCAAACTCCGCGATGAACGGGGCGTGTCCATGCTCTACATCACCCACGACCTCGCATCCGCACGCTACATCGCAGACACAACGATGGTGATGTGCGCCGGGGACCTGGTCGAGGGTGGCGAGAGCATTGAGCTGATGGCCGCCCCCCATCACCCTTACACACAATTGCTGCTCTCCGCCGTACCCGACGCCCGCAGAACCCAGACCGTTCGCCCACCGAAGAGGGACGCCACAGGGCGGAACGCTGCCCGGGGCACCGGCGAGCGGATCACCCTGAGCAAATCCCATTGGGCGCTGAAAGTGCCGGAATCCGCCCACTGACGGCCCCAAATCCGCCGTCCGAGAGGCCGCTTTACCCGCGGAATCAGACCCGCACAGCTCCATTGGCTGCCGAAAACCCAGAAAGAATCCCATGATGAACCCCTCTGCTGCACTGTCCGCCCTACCCGAGGTGGTCGTTGTCGGCGAAGCACTTATCGATGTGGTCCACACGGGGAACGGCGTCACCGAGCACCCGGGGGGCTCCCCCGCCAACGTGGCCTACGGACTCGCCCGTCTCGATGTTTCAGCGTCCCCTCCGTGGCAACCGTTGTCGCGGACACCATCGGGGCAGGAGATGCCTACATGGCGGCCCTCATCCTGGGGCTGCTGACCAGAGGAGGCGAGGGCCTGGCTCCGCCCGTTCTCGAACAGATCGCCCGCATGGCATCCATGGCAGCCGCCATTACGGTGGGCCGTCCAGGGGCGGACCTGCCCTTCTTGGCTGAAATGCAGGCCCTGGTCAGCTGACCACCACTTTCCGTCTCCAACACCGCGGCCAATCTGACGATCACCGTCAGATCCTGGCCCTTTCCTTGCCCCATTCCGAACCTGAAACGAGTGCACCTCCCATGACGGCCGTGACCACCACACACCCGGAAGCCTTCCGGCCCGCCCTGCATTACACGGCCCGAAACACCTGGCTCAATGATCCCAACGGACTGATCTACCATCAGGGCCTCTACCACCTCTACTACCAAAACAACCCGTTTGGAGACACCTGGGGAAACATGTCCTGGGGCCACGCCACGTCGGAGAACCTCACCGACTGGACCGAACAGCCTGTCGCGATTGCCTGCGACGAGCAGGAGGACATCTTCTCCGGCAGCATCGTGTTCGACAGCCAAAACTGCAGCGGGTTCGGCACCGAATCGGCGCCCCCGCTGGTGGCCATTTACACCAGCGCCTACAAGGAAGCCTCGCCGCTGCACGGCGTCCAGGCCCAGTCGCTGGCCTACAGTCTGGATGGCGGCTTCACCTGGAAAAAATACGCGGGCAATCCCGTGCTCAGTCGCAACTCGGCCAACTTCCGTGACCCCAAGGTTTTTCGCTATGACGGCGGGGCCGGCTCCTACTGGGTGATGGCGGCCGTCGAAGCCCACGACTACAAAGTAGTCCTCTACAAGTCCGATGACCTGAAAACCTGGGAACACCTTAGCGATTTCGGCCCCGTCAACGCCACAGGCGGAATCTGGGAATGCCCGGACTTGTTTGCTTTGCCGGTGGACGGCAATCCACTGGAGATGAAATGGGTTCTGACGGTGAATCTGAATCCCGGCGGCCCGAACGGCGGTTCAGCCGGGCAATACTTCACAGGAGACTTCGACGGCGTCCAATTCACCTCCGACTCCATCATCACCAGCGGGGAGCAGGACCCCGACCGCCTTCAGGAGTACAACTGGCTGGACTGGGGACGGGACTATTATGCCGCCGTCTCCTTCAGTGACGCCCCCGACGGCAGGCGGATCATGATCGGCTGGATGAACAACTGGGACTATGCCAATCAGATCCCGACTTCACCCTGGCGGAGCCCCATGTCTCTGCCCCGGGAACTCTCCCTGGCCACAGTTGGCGGCCGCACCAGATTAGTCCAGAACGTCGTAGAGGAAGCCGTATGCAGCGATCAGGAGCCGGCTGTTCAGGACGGCCCCGTCCATCTGGCCGGGGAAACACGCCCGATCCCAGCCGCCACGGGCACGGTTCAGCTCATTGAAGCCGAGTTCACGGCCGGGACGGCCGAAGAATTCGGCCTCGTCGTTCGCGGGAGCGGCACGGAAGGAACCCGAATCGGCATCAACCCCGCCCAGGGCCGCCTCATCCTCGACCGGACGGCCTCCGGTGACACCGGCTTCCACGGTGGATTCGCCTCCGTCGACACCGCCCCCATCAGCGCCCGGGACGGCCGATACAGCCTGAAGATCTACGTCGACCACTGCTCCGTCGAGGTCTTCGCCCAACACGGCGAACTGGTGCTTACGGACCTGATCTTCCCGGACGAAACAAGCACCCGAGTTTCCATCTACGCCCACGGCGGCTCCGCCACATTCGAGAGCCTGAGGATCACGCCCCTGGTATAGGCCGGCGTCCCACACGACGCAGCCGCACACCGCAATACGGCCGCAGCAAACCAGATATGAAAGGCACCAGCATGGAATACCGCAAACTTGGTTCATCCGGGATGTACATCAGCGAACTGGCCTACGGAAACTGGGTCACCCACGGTGAGCAGATCGACCAGGACGCCGCCACGGCCTGCGTCCGGCAGGCCCTGGATCTGGGCATCACCACTTTCGACACCGCCGACGCCTACGCCGGCACCCGGGCAGAAAACACGCTGGGTGAAGCGCTAGCCGGTGTGCGGCGCGAAAGCGTCGAGATCTTCACCAAGGTCTACTTCCCCACCGGCGAGGGCCGGAACGACCGCGGGCTGTCCCGCAAGCACATCATGGAATCCATCAACGGCTCCCTGAAGCGGCTGCAGACCGACTACGTGGACCTCTACCAGGCCCACCGCTACGACTACGAGACGCCGCTGGAAGAGACCATGCAGGCCTTCGCCGACGTCGTCAGGCAAGGAAAAGCCCTGTACATCGGCGTCTCCGAATGGACCGTGGACGAAATCCGCGCCGGCGCCGCCCTCGCCCGGGAACTGGGCATCCACCTCATCTCCAACCAGCCCCAGTACTCCCTGCTCTGGCGGGTCATCGAAAAAGAAGTCGTCCCCACCTGCGAGGAGCTGGGCCTGGGACAGATCTGCTGGTCACCCATGGCCCAGGGCGTCCTGACCGGAAAATACGTCCCCGGCCAAGAAGCCCCGGCAGCATCCCGCTTCACAGGCGGGAACGGCAAGCTCAAGTCAGACAACCGCTACCTGACCGACGACATCCTCACCCGAGTCCAGCAGCTCAAACCGCTCGCCGCGGACGCCGGCCTGTCCATGCCCGCACTCGCCGTCGCCTGGGTACTGCAAAACCCCAACGTCTCAGCAGCCATCGTCGGAGCCTCACGCCCGGACCAGCTCAAAGACACCGCAACCGCAGCCGGAGTGAAACTGGACCCCGCCCTGCTGGCACAGGTCGACCACATCCTGGACCCCGTCATTGAACGGGACCCCGCAAAAGTGGAGTCTTTCACAGCCCGCCCATGACCGCGCGGGTAGCAAATGGCGTGCGCGTCTGGGAGCACGTCATCGACGAGCGAGACGTAGAAGTTGAGCTTGCCAGCGTATTCGGGCTGGAACTTGCCGTCCTGAGCTCAACGACGACGTAGCCCGTTAACCGCACCAACAATGCAATTCACAGCTGATGCTCGGCACCGCTCCCCGTCAGGAACGGGGCATTTTGTGCAGACACTGTCTGCACAATCGTTCTGCTCAACTGTTCTGCCGGCCTGGCAAAGGTAACTGAGCCTGTCACTACCGGAGTCTGTGAGTCCGTCCTGCGGCCGATAGCGGATACTACGCCATGGACGGGCTGATCGTTACTGGTAATTACGCAACCTCTCCCCTGCCACGCATTGCTCGACGAAAGGCAGGTTATCGGCGTTACCGGAATCGGCCGGTAAGGGCCGCTTCGAAGCGCATAACTGAGCGCCCATTCGAGCGCTGACTCGGGTCAGGGTTTGCGCCGGGCGGCTTTGGCTGCCGCGAGTTCGCGTTCCAAGCGCTGGTTGGCAGCCTCGAGTTCAAGGACGGTGCGGATGCCGGCCAGGTTAAGACCGTCCTGCAGCAGGGTGCTGATTCGGCGCAGGGTCGCCAGGTCCTGTTCGCTGTACAGGCGGGTGCCGCCCAGTGTGCGGCCGGGCTCCAGCAGGCCCTTGCGCTCATACAGGCGCAGGTTCTGCTGCCCCATTCCCACAAGTTCGGCCGCCACGGAGATGGCATAGACCCCCGCGGCCCTGCCGGTTTTCGGCGCCATCGCATCCTCCAAAAAACTCCAAAATACCCTCTTGCACCAGTGTCGCACCGGTGCTATAAAAAATCTATGCCAGCCACCACAGATAATCTGGCTGGGTTAACGAACATATGTAAGGAGCGAGAAGACCATGCTGATGCGAACCGACCCTTTCCGTGAGCTCGACCGGCTCACCCAGCAGGTGCTCGGGACGACGGCCAGGCCCGCCGCGATGCCCATGGACGCCTGGCAGGACGGGGAAGAATTCATCGTCGCATTCGACCTGCCAGGGGTGGATGTCGACTCGGTGGACATCGACGTCGAACGCAATGTCCTGACGGTCAAGGCCGAACGCAAGAACCCGACGGGCGAGACGACGGAGCTGATCGCCTCCGAGCGTCCTTGCGGGGTCTTCAGCCGCCAGCTAATCCTCGGCGATGCCCTTGACGCCGAAGCGGTGAAGGCAGGCTATGACGCGGGGGTACTCACGCTGCGAATCCCGATGGCCGAAAAGGCAAAACCGCGCCGGATCCCGATCGAGATCGACAAAAACCAGCGCCAGGAAATCAACGCCTGACCCCCACTGATGGTCCCCGGTTCCTCGCGGACCGGGGGCCATCCCGCCACCCAGCCGGGGAAAGGGGCCCGAAATGAGCGCCTGGCGCCCGTACGACAGCCAGCTGCTGCCGGCATTCTACGAGCGGTTCGAACAACGCTGGGGAAAGGAAACCGCACCTTTTCTGGATCCCGAGGTGCATGAGCAGCCCCTGCCGCGGGCCCAGTGGATCAACCCGGACACCGGGGCTGCTCTCGCGGTGGTCCCCATCTGGACCGAGGACCCGCGGCACCGCTCCTTCGGAGTTTTTTATCTCCCTCCCGCCGGCGATATCTGGATGCTGCGGCCCGGAATCACTGCCTACACAGAGGGCGGCAAGGAAAGCACCCAGGAACAGCTCTCGCTCCGCAACGACGCCTTCAGGAAAGCCGTCAGCCACGCGAAGGAATTCATCTACGGCACCCAGCCCTAGGCCGCGTCCTGCACCGGGCACAAGGTCCCCCTGCACAACACCTCAAGGCCCGAGGCTCCGGTATGGAACGCACGATATCAACGGCGGCCGAAGCAGACGCGCCAGCCGAGAACAACGGTATGAAAGGAACTGAGATGACCTCCCCGCACTTTGACCGGTTCCTCAGCGAAGCTCTCGCCACTGAGCGCGAATCCGACGCCGGGCTGGGCAAAGACGAACTGTACGGCCTCTACACCAGCTGGTGCCTGATCAACCAAGACCAGCCACAGGCAGCCCGGTCCCTGTGGGCCGCGCTGAAGGAACGCCGGATCAACCCGGCTCACAACCGCCTGACAATGACCGGGCCGGCCGCTACCGACTACATCATCGCCAGCGCGCCCAATTCCCTGCCCTGTGGCATGTGGCGAGGTCCAACCTTCGTATGGGTATCGTCGAAATCTGGAACTCCATTAACAAGCGGGCATACCTGCAGAAGGCCCGAAAGTATGCACCCACACTCCGGATGCGTGATCTGGTCCCGAGGGAAGAAGGAATCAGGGCCCAGGCTGTTATGAGGGACGGGCGATTTGAGCACGACTTCCTCATTCGACAGACGGCGCGCACCGTTCATGTTGTAAACGCTCCCTCACCTGCAGCGACATCGGCAATGCCGATCGCGCGTCATATCGTCGACACAGTCGTTGCAGGCGCCGAGACTACGGCTATCCCGTCCGCTAGTTAGGCCATCGTTCGACGCGCCGGCGACAACCCTGACGCCACGATCGCTGCCAGTTGCATGAGGACACCCGTGAGGCCAACGGATTCGGTCAGAGCCTTGAGATTTCAACACCGACAGCGGGACAGGAGGAGGCAGCATGAAGATGCACCGCACCAAAGAATCACAATCCCTCCGAGGCACAACTGTCGACGTACGCCTTCAAGGTGAGCTGTACCGCCGAGGTCTTGTTGACGACGCGATGCCGGATGCCTCCGGCATCTGGTTTGCCGCCGAAGGCCATCACACACGCGAGTACATCGACAAAGCCATGGGATACAACATCTGGACAAGCCTCTACCCCCACCCCGGTGAGAGGAAGTGACAATGTTGTGCGCCCGTCCCGAGCGCGTACGACTACGCATAGGCGAACATTTCCACACCCCGCGATTTTGCTGGTCATCTCACCTCTGGTGTGAACTATCCAACGCTTCGAACGGCGTGTCGACCTTGATCCCCCTTAGCCGACCGCATCCCGGTCGGGCAGCTCCATGTCCGCCTGCGCGGTCCCGAACTCCTTAGTGGTTTCGCCCCGCAGGTGCCTCTGGTTCGTCCCAACGCTGATACCAGGTGTCCTTCGTTGGGAAGAGCTTGCTGTTCGGCCGGGGGTAGCTTGTCGTAGGTATAGGCGGCGACGGCCATGGGCGACGTGGACCGCCCGAGGCTGTACCGGACGCTCCGGTCGTTCTTGGTCCCGCAGATGAGGATGCCGATGTCTCCGGATTTCATCGTCTGAAACGGATATGGAAATCTCCCGGCTGGGTCATGGCGAAGGTCATGGCATCGCCACGAACTTCAGGGACATCCGGCACGAACAGGCCCGTTCATTGCCGATTCCCCAGCGTCGACACCACTGCAGTCAGAGACGCACCCGAGCAGCGCGCAAAAACTCCGAGCTGTGACACCGGCACCCTGAAAAGGGGTCAAGCCCGCACTACCAAATGTCCGGCCTCTGGTCACACCATCACGGAAGGTGATAACCCCGCCCCGGGCAGCCATCCAGACCTGAATGCCCGGCGGCCGGTCGGGTGTCAACGCAGCTGTTCCTGCCAGTCGCCGGGCACCCGTGAGGCCGGTCCAGGGACCGTCTGGTCCGCCGGATGATGTGCCGGGGGCGCCAGTTCCGGACCGTCAAAGTAGGTGGATTGGCGGTAGTCCCAGAACCAGTCCTCGCCCGGTTCGAAGCTGCAGATGACCGGGTGCCGCTTTGAGCGGGCGTGGGCTGTGGCGTGCTGGGAGGGTGAATTGTCGCAGCAGCCGATGTGGCCGCACTGGGCACATCGCCGCAGGTGAAGCCACCAGCCGCCGTCGGCTTCGCATTCAACGCAGCCGGTCCCGCTGGGCGGCACCGAAACATCGATGCCGGGGGTATCGCCCATGGCCGCCTCCTCGCTCGGGTGCGCGTGGAACAAGGCCAACTTTACGCCGGCCGGCCCGCCCCGGGGAGGGATGCGGTCGTACGGGTCACGGCCCAGGGGCTGCCGCAATCTGTCGGGATTCGTCTTGAGCGCGGCGCGGTCCCAGCGCCCGGCCTCCGCTGCGGCAAGGTACGTGGAATGCAGGAATTGCTGCACATGCTTGTCGGGGTCGGCCGCGCGGCGGACCGCCTCATAGGGCAGCAGATAGAGTCTTAAGTCATGGTCGTAGGCTGCATCGGCCGGTTCCACCGGGTATCCGGTGAACCCTGCCGGCTCCGGGTAGGCGTAGGCATAAAACGCGCCCTCGTCCCGCCGCCGGGCCAGAACCCGCAGCTGCTGACTTCGTTGGAGTAGGCCTCCTCCATGACCCAGTCGGCGCAGTTCGGGGACCCTCCCGGGTGTCTGGGCGCCGGCCGCCCGGAGAACCGCGTGCAGGCCAGATCCATTCCTCCCCAGAAGAAGTGCGCGGGGCTCACCTTGCCCGGGAAGTAGGACCTGAACGCATTGAGCAGGCGGTCGGCCTGGATCAGTTGGTGCCAGAACAGCCGGACGGCTTCGCTGTCATAAGAGGCGTGCTGATAGTCCTCGGCGAAGGGTATGGCCGGTTCCACCTCGTTCGGGACCGCACGGATGGGTGCCTGAATGCCGAGCCTGGCGAGGGTGTCAAACACCTCCGCATGGAACGCGGCCACGGACTTGGGTTCGAGGACGACGCTCCGGGCAGTCCCGTCGCTGGCGCGGACGTGCAATTGGTGGTCGCAGAAATCGAATTCGACGTCGAATGCCCCGCCCCCGCAGGGGATTTTCGACGTCGACAAACCGCGCGGTGTGACGTATGGCGTCACGTGCCACCAGTGGTTCAGCATTGGCGTGAGCGCCATGCGGATCTTGCCGACAATCTGCATCCACATGCGGACAGTGTCCCGGGTTTGAATCCAGTCTTCGATCCGGAGTTCGGGCCAGCCGTTGCCGGGGCCGGGTACTTCAGCCGCGTTCATCGCAGGTCCTTCCGTGCCGAATACCGGACATACGAGTTCAGTCCGGCCGCACCCGTTTGTTCCATCCGTGGAACGGTGCCCAGTTGCCCGCGTCCCAGGCGTCGCGGAGGCCCGGGGTGCTGAGGTCCCAGTCCGGCCGGATCTCGCTCATCACGGCGCGCAGGTCGTGGCGCAGGTCCTCGACGGAGGGGCGCCCCCAGAACCAGTAGCCGTTGTAGATGCTGTGGATGACCAGGCCGGGCTTGAGAACCAGGGTGTGGGGGATCATCGGATCGTGGTCCGGGTCGGTGTACTCCAGGATGTCCAGATCCTTCTGCACAATGCGGCCAGGATCCGAGAGGAATGGCCATTGCGCCCCCACTGACGCGCGGAATTCCTGGAGCACGTGGTGGTCATCGGTCGCGATTGTTGCCATCTGCGTGTAGGCGACAGCGACCTTCGGATAGAACGCTGCAAGCTCGAGATGTTGCTGATGCTCCTTCGGACAGTAGTGTCCGCGTGAAAGCGTCAGCACCAACGGGTCCTCGCCCTGCAACTCACTGAGCTTACGGGGAACGTTTTCGTGGTCAGGCAACTCGTAATCGGGAAAGATGCCGCCGGGTGCAATGTCGGAGCGCACGATTGGGCCGCCTTTCAGATAACGGTACGCAGCGATGGTCCCGGCCGTCGACGTCGTTGCCGGCGCCATGGTTCCGCCGCTCCTGCGGGCGAGCCTACGCCGAGGCCGGGAAGCCAGCAAGGGTGCCTGGAGTGGACGGTAATTTACCCTTGACTTTCGCTCTGGAGCGGACAAATGTGGGGTTCCGAGGGCAGCGTCCCCGGTCCGCAGACCGGCCGGGGGGCGACCAGGAAAAGCTTGCTGCGAACCTGGAGCGCGGCCCGGAGCGTCAGCATTTTGACCGGCGTTCGGCAGCGTTCCCGGGTCCACTAGTCTGGTGTCGCCCTGTTTTGGCGCGCCCGACCAAGGGAGGCCGGGATGAGTACCGTCGACGAAAGCAAACAAAGTACAACCGGCAGCCCGCCGGTGAAGCCCGGGGAGTTCAGGCTCGAGGTCATCGTCGTGCCGGTCTCCGACGTCGACCGGGCCAAGCAGTTCTACGAGTCCCTGGGCTGGCGGCTCGACGCCGACGCCGCCATCGAGGCCGGCTACCGGCTGATGCAGTTCACGCCCCCGGGGTCGGGCTGCTCGATCATCTTCGGCGAGGGCGTCACCTCGGCCCCGCCGGGGTCGGCCCAGGGCCTGCACCTGGCGGTCTATGACATCGACACGGCCCGGGCCGACCTCATCTCCCGCGGGGTCGAGGTCAGCTCGACATTCCACGACAGCACGGGCGTCTTCCATCACGCCGGGACCGAGGCACGCGTGGACGGCCCGGCTCCCGACCACCGGGACTACGGCTCGTTCGCGTCCTTCACCGACCCGGACGGCAACGGCTGGGTCCTCCAGGAAATCAAGACCCGGCTCCCGGGCCGCTGACGCCAACGCTGAAAGGAGACCCCGATGGCCACCGTTTACGAGTCCGTGGGCGAACTCGCGGACGCCCTCCGGCGCGCCGCGACTGCCCACGGCAAGCACGAGGAACTCACCGGCCAGGAAGACCCGAACTGGCCCGACTGGTACGCGCTCTACATGGTCCGCGAACACGCCGGGGAGGAGTTGCCGACATGAGCGACTACGACGTGATCGTGATCGGCGCCGGCTCACCGGGCGAACACTGCGCCGGCGAACTCGCCGAGGGCGGCCTGCGCGTGGCCGTCGTCGAGCGCGAGCTGGTCGGCGGTGAGTGCACCTACTGGGCGTGCATCCCGTCGAAAACCTTGCTGCGGCCCGGCGAGGCGGTCCATGCGGCACGCCAGGCTGCCGCCACTGCCGAAGTCGACATCGAGGCGGCCTTCGCCTGGCGCGACTTCATGGTTTCGGACTATTCCGACGCGGGGCAGGAGCGCTGGCTGGCCGATCACGGCATCGACCTGCTGCGCGGCACCGGCCGTCTCGCCGGTCGGGGCGTGGTCGAGGTTGACGGCGTGCGGCATACGGCCGACCACGTGGTCCTGGCCAACGGCGCCGATCCCGTCGTGCCGCCGGTCCCGGGCCTGCGCGAGCTCGACGGCGTGTGGACCAGCCGCGAGGCGACCTCGATGAAGGCCGTCCCCCGCCGCCTGCTCATCCTCGGCGGCGGCCCGGTCGGCGTCGAGATGGCCCAGGCCGTTCGCCGATTCGGCGGCGAGGTGGCAGTCATCGACAGGTCCGGACACGTCCTGGCCCGGGAGCCGGCGCCGCTGGGTGAGGCCCTCGGCGAGGTTCTGAGTCGTGAGGGCATCGAACTCGTGCTGCCGGCAACCTCGACCGCGGTGCGGCGAGACCGTGGGGACTACATCGTCGAGATCGACGGCGGGCGCGAGCTGAGAGGCGACCGCCTGCTCATCGCCACGGGCAGGCGCCCGCGTACCCAGGCGCTCGGTCTGGAGACCGTTGGCATCGAGCCGGACGCCCGCGGAGTACCGGTCGATGGGCACCTTCGCGTGGCGGACGGGCTGTGGGCGATCGGCGACGTCACCGGCATCTGGCCGCTGACCCACGTAGGGAAGTACCAGGGCGATATCGTCGCCGCGAACATCCTCGGTGAGGCGCGGGAGGCAAACTATGAGGCCGTTCCGCGGGTCACCTATACGGACCCGCAGGCCGCGGCGGTGGGTGCCGCCGAGGGCCGCTTCAGCGCCACGGCCCCCGTAGCGGAACTGCCGAAAACATCCACCTACACCCGTGCCTACGCCGAGAGCAACGGCTTCCTGACCGTCCTCAGCGACGGCGAACGGCTGACCGGTGCGTACGCGCTCGGCCCGGACGCCGGCGAGTGGCTGCAGCAGGCGACGCTGGCGATCCGGGCCTGTGTGCCCATCGATGTCCTGAGCGACACGATCCAGCCGTTCCCGACATTTTCAGAAATCTATGTATCCGCGCTTAAGGGACTACGCGGGGAGATCGCGGCTGCCCGCCGGCCGGTCGGCGCGGGACCATCCTCGGCGGACTGAGGGAAGGCGATCCGATGAGCACCGCAGCCGCCGCTTCGCCGGCCGCACGCAAGCAGGATCTTGCGGGTAACCCGTGGTGGTGATATGCGGCAGCGCCGGCATCATCCTCGCCGGCCGTGATTCCGCGAAACTGGAACACACGGCCAACGAGCTCCTGCGTTGGGATTTCCTCATCGGCGATGAGCGGAGGCGTTTGGGATGCTGTGGAAGGCCGAACTGCAGAGTTGACCTCAGAGGCTGCCTTGCATCTGGTCAAGTTGCGATCGGTGTCGTCGACCGGTGGCGATTCGAGCGCTTCCAGCGGGGAGATCGAGACGGGATGAATTGAGCGTGTTGGGATGAGCGCTGTCACAGTCACTACTGGGCAGGCGCCAGATATCACGGAGGCTGTGATGGGCGAGAAGGTGCCGAGCTGATGGCCGCGACCGATCATCTTCGCGTCAGCGACAGCATTGGAAAGTTGTTGTCGCTCAACGTGGGAATGCCGAAAGACGTTGCTTGGAAGGGCAAGACGGTCCACACCGGCATCTACAAATACCCGGTGGACGGCCCCCGGTTCGTTCGACGATTCAATGTCGACGGCGACGGCCAAGGCGACCTCGGTGGCCACGGCGGTGAACAGCGCGCGGTGATGGTGTACCAGCAGGGGTCGTATGACCACTGGTCTGAACACCTCAACCGCGATGATCTGGTGCCCGGTAACTTCGGCGAGAACTTCACCGTCACGGGCCTCGCGGATGATGAGGTCTGCATCGGCGACCGGTATCGGATCGGTGACGCCGAGTTCGAGGTGACACAGCCACGAGTGACGTGTTACCGCGTCGGCCTGCGCCTGGGGGTGCCGCAGATGGCTTCGCTCCTCGTCTCTCACCGGCGACCCGGCTTCTACCTGCGGGTGGTCACGGAAGGCACAGTGCAGGCCGGCGATCCGATCGTGAAAGTCGCCGATGGACGCCATCAGCTGACCGTTGAAGCGATCGACGGCCTGCTCTATCTGCCGGACCGATCTCACGAGCTCCTGAAGCTCGCGGTCGACATTCCGGCGCTGAGCCCCGGCTGGCAGCAGTCCTTCCACGAGCTGCTCGCCGCGGCGGACATGGGCCAGACCTTGCCGCAGGCCGAGGCGGGACAGGAACCTGGATGGAACGGGTTCCGGCCCTTTACCGTGACCAAGACCGTCCGGGTGACACCGTCCGTGCTCTCCCTCTATCTGAGCGACAGATCAGGCGCGGCCCTCCCGGCGGCTAAGCCCGGCCAGTACCTGACGCTGCGGCTGCCGGTCGGCGGCACGTCCGCGGTCCGCAGCTACTCGATCTCCGGCCGCCCGGACGACGCCACCTACCGGATCAGCGTGAAGCGGGAGGAGCATGGAACCGTTAGCCGGTACATCCACGACACGGTCGCCGACGGAAGCGTCATCGACGTCGCGGCTCCCCGCGGGGAGTTCGTGCTCGACGACACCGACGAGCCGGTGCTGCTGCTTTCGGCGGGAATCGGGATCACCCCGGTGCTGTCGATGCTGGCCTCGCTGGCCTCCGCGCATCCGGATCGGCAGGTGTGGTGGCTCCATGTCGCCAGGGCCGAGGCAGACTACGGCCTTGCTCCCGAGGTTGAGCAGCTGCTCGGCCGGCTGACGAACGCCCACTCCTTCCTCTGGTTCACCCGTGCGGCCCCGCCGCTCGAGGGGCCGGCGCCCGGAACGATGTTCGGACGACTGGATGGGGACGGCTTGCGCGCGCTCGGCTTCGACGTGGCGTCGAGCGCCTACGTCTGCGGCCCGTCGGGATTCATCGAAGGGATGACCGAGGCGTTGAAGGCCATCGGCATCGCTCCAGGACGCATCCACTCCGAGCTCTTCAGCGCGCTGGCGTCGCTCAATCCCGGTGTCGTGGCGATGACGCCGGTCGCGCCGCACCCGCCGGTGGGAACCGCGGGAACCGGGCCGGCCGTGACCTTCGTCCGAAGCGGTCTCACGGTGAACTGGTCGGACCGGTACGGGTCGCTGCTCGACCTGGCCGAGGCCTGCGACGTTTCGACGCGATGGTCGTGCCGCACTGGCGTGTGCCATACCTGCATTACCGGACTGCTCAGCGGCGCGGTCGACTACTCGCCCGAGCCGCTGGAGCGACCGGAGGCGTCGCAAACGTTGCTGTGCTGTGCTCAACCGACCACCGAAGCCGTCTTGGACGCCTGACCCGCGAGGAGTTCGCGTACCTGGGCACGACCTCGTTTCCATCCTGGCGAGCTCGGTCGCCTCGGTGCCACCCAGCAGAGAATTCCTCAAAATACGTGTTGACGCTCACCGCGTGCAAGTGGCAAAATCTCCCCTGTTCGAGCGGCTAGCGGTCCCGGCGAGCCTGCACTCACAAGGACCGCATGCCGCTGGAACGCGCGGGGATGCAAAGACGCAGAGAACCAGTGAGTGGACCGATGCCACCGGATACCAGCTATGTGCAGGCGATCCTTCCCGGTGCCCTGCTTTGGGGGCTCGGAGCCGGCCTGCTGGTGACACCTCCGACAGCCGCTGTGCACCGTCCCGTTACGCAAGGAGTGAAATGACCGTGTTCATCAACGAAGAGACCCGGCGCTCATCCGGACCGCTCACAGGACAGACTGTCGTCGTGATCGGCGGCAGCATGGGGATCGGCCGTGCGACTGCCCTCGAGGCCCGCGCACAGGGGGCCGAAGTCATTCTCACCGGCCGCGATCCTAATCACTTGCGACTGGCCGCGCAGGAGGTTGGCGCGCTCAGCACGGCTGCCTTCGACGCCACGGAACACGAGCGCCTCGAACAGTTCTTCGACGAGCTCCCCCAACCGATCGACCATGTGCTCGTCACCGCTGGCGGGTCCTACTACGCCCGGGTACCCGATATGGATTTGGCACGCGTCCGCGACGCGCTCGAAGAGCATCTCCTCCTCCCCCTGAACGTCGCCCGATCGGCCATCGGCACCGTGCGCCCAGGTGGCACGCTGATCTTCATCACCGGCACCGGCGCACGCCACCCCGGCCCCGGCCTGGCCGTCGCGGGCGTTTTCGCAGCGGCCCTGCCGGCTCTGGTCGCGAATCTCGCCTTGGAGCTGGCGCCCATCCGAGTGAACCTGCTCGCGGCAGGCTTCGTCGACACGCCCCTGTCGGCGTCACTGCTCGGCGACGATCTCGACGCCCGTCGCAGCGAGCTTGGCAGAACCCTGCCCATCCGGAGGGTCGTGGAACCGGAGGACGTGGCCCGGCTCGCTGTTCACATCATGACCAACTCTGCACTGACGGGTGCGACCTTCGACGTCGATGGCGGCGAGCAAGTCCTTGGGAAGGAGTGAGGAAGCCGGGTCGGCGCACGACACTTCCCTGCACGGCACTTCCCTGTAGGCGACGCTGATCAGTTGCCGTCGAAGACAGCCTCTGGGCTCCACTCCGATGCCGGCTGAGAGTGAAGCCGCCAGTAGGCTTCGGCGATCAGTTCCGGCGCGAACGCTGTTCCATCCGCGATGTCTCCGGCGATGGTGACCCCGGTGACGTGCACGTTCTGCCGGACCAGCTCGTCATGCAACAAATGGGTGACCGCGCGCAGGGCGGTCTTTCCGATCGAGAGGGTCGCGTGCTCGGGCTGCGGGTCGTGGCTGAGCCAGCTGTTCGTCGTCAGGAACGTGCCGGTGCGGGCCTGTGCCATCGCCGGCGTGAGAACCTGCGCAGCAGTGATGGCGCCGAGCACGTCGACGTTGTACGCGGCCATCAGATACTCGGCGTCCGCGGCCAGGACACTGTCTCTTGCGATCAGGGCAGCGTTGTAGACCACGATTCCTGGGGCGTCGATCTGTGCGATGGCTTGCAGCCGTAAACGGAACGCATCCTGGTCGGCGGCGTCGGCGAGCACGGTGTCGATGTTGGCGCCGGAAGCGCGCAATTCGTCGGCGAGAGCGGCAAGGGACTCCTCGTGGCGCGCGACGAGCGTGATTCGGAACCCTTCTCTGGTATAGCGACGGGCCACAGCGGCCCCGAGGCCCGGTCCGGCTCCGATGATCAGGACGTGCTTCGGGTCGATTGCGGCCGCATTAGTCGTCCCTCCGGTCGGAATCATGCCCTTTCGATCTCCCGGCCCGGCATCGGCTCTGCGATTGCTATCCGCCATGCGGGGGCGCCAAAGGTGTCGGCGAAGTACTGCGTCTCATGCACTACCTTCTCTTGAGCGAATTGCATGACGGACACCGAGTAGGTCGGCACGCCGTCATACGTGATGATGCACTCGCTCACCCAAAGATTCCCGCTTCCGAGGATCCGCAGCACCGTGAAATGCCTCTCGGCAGGGTGTCCACCACGCTGCGCCGCAATCGTCGTTCGGCCTCGGAAGCGTTCACCCGACTGGGGATAGTCGAGGATCGCGTCGTCGGAATAGATAGCGTGCTCGGCTTCGCTATCCCTGCTTTCCGATGTGCGCCAGTGTGCCTCGAGTGCCGCCCTGGTCGGATCCATCGTGTTGTCCTTTCCGTGGGTGATTTCCGTCGATTCAGGTCGCCGTCCAGCGGTCTGCTTGTGGTCCAGTTTGAGTGCTGGCAGTTCCTCTCGCAATCCACTTTCAGCCCGACCCGGTCGATCTGAGAGGTCACGTGCGCGGCCAATGCGGCCGGGGTGCGCAGCCATGTCCCGGGGAACCGCGGGGACGCCGTCACTAGGGGCCTCTGACGTGCCGGACCAGGAAACAGGAGTAGCAGGTGAACTCGTCCTCGGCCTGGGGAATGACCTGGACGATGAGTTCCTCGGCGACGAACTCCCCGCCGGGGGTCATGGTGTCGTCCAGTGCGTCGGACTCGTCCAGCTCGCGGACGACGCTGCGGGGATCGGGGGCGTTCGCGGATTGCAGCGCTTCGAGGGAGCGGTCCTGTGATTCCTTGACGTCGGAACGTACTTCGTCGTAGTCGGTTGCCACTGGGGTCATTCTCTTTTCTGGCGTTCTTAGCTGACGGGAATGCAACGTATGCCGGGTCCCGGTGTTCCCGTGTGGCGGGGACTGGCAGGCCATGTGGGGCCCGACAACTGGTCCCGGTCTTGGCCCGGGACGGGGGCGGAAACGCACCCCAGCGCTGTCCCGGGAGGCTTTATTGGTCTTGCGCTGCCGAGGTCTCGGGTTCGGCCCATTCCAGCGCTGCGACGATGTGTCCTTCGTTGGGGAGTGCCTGTTGTTCGGCCGAAGGTTGTCGTAGGTGTAGGCGGCGACGGCCATGGGTGAGGTGGAGCGTCCCAGGCTGTACCGGACGCTGCGGTCGTTTTTGGTGCCGCAGATGAGGATTCCTATGGTTTCGTTATGGTGTTGGCGCCGGAGCACGTCATCGACGAGCGCGACATAGAAGTTGAGCTTGCCGGCGTATTCGGGCTGGAACTTGCCGGTCTTGAGCTCAGCGACGACGTAGCCCGTTGACCGCACCAAGGCCGCACTGAGCGCTACTCCCCCACCAGTCGAGACTGCTGATAGCGGATATTATGTAAACCTTTCCGTCGCTGGAGCGACCGCCGTGCTGTCGCGCCGCAGATCGTCCACTCGTAAGTCCCGTCCAGCGAAGCAGCGCCGCTAAACCTCCGCTACCGGAGCCGCGAACTGCGCCGCGTACAGCGCCGCGTAAGCCCCGCCCGCAGCCAGCAGTTGGGTGTGCGTCCCCTGCTCCACGATCTGGCCGGATTCCATCACCAGGATGAGGTCGGCGTCGCGGATGGTGGAGAGCCGATGCGCGATCACGAAGCTGGTCCGATCGGACCGCAGCGCGCTCATCGCCTTCTGCACCAGCACCTCGGTGCGGGTGTCCACCGAGCTCGTGGCCTCGTCCAGGATCAGCACGGACGGCCGGGCCAGGAACGCCCGGGCGATGGTGAGGAGCTGCTTCTCGCCGGCGGAGACGTTGGAGCCCTCGTCGTCGAGCACGGTGTCGTAGCCCTCCGGCAGCGACCGGACAAACCGGTCCACATACGTCGCCCGCGCGGCCTCCAGGATCTCGTCCTCCGTAGCCGAAGGCCGGCCGTACGCGATGTTGTCCCGGATGGTTCCGCCGAACAGCCAAGTGTCCTGCAGCACCATGCCCATCCGCGAGCGGAGCTCGTTGCGCGACATCGCGGTGACGTCCACGCCGTCGAGCGTGATGCGCCCGGCGTCGAGCTCGTAGAAGCGCATCATCAGGTTTACCAGGGTGGTCTTGCCCGCTCCCGTCGGGCCCACAATGGCCACGGTCTGGCCCGGCTCGGCCACGAGACTGAGGTCAGTGATCAGCGGCTTGTCCGGTGAATACGAGAAGGAGACGTCCTCGAACACCAGCCGCCCCCGGCCGCCGTCGGGCGCCTCAGACGGCGAAGGATCCGGCGACTGCTCGTCGGTATCCAGCAGCTCGAACACCCGCTCGGCCGACGCCACGCCGGACTGCAGCAGGTTCGCCATGGACCCCAGCTGGGCCAGCGGCTGGGTGAACTGCCGGGAGTACTGGATGAACGCCTGCACATCGCCCAGCTGCATCGCCCCGGAGGCCACCTGCAGCCCGCCCACCACGGCGATCCCCACGTAGACCAGGTTCCCGATGAACGTCATGGCCGGCATGATCAGCCCGGAAATGAACTGCGCGCCGAAGCTCGCCTGGTACAGCTCCACGTTCTTCTGCCGGAACCGCTCCTCCACCTCGCGCTGCCGGCCGAACACCTTCACCAGCGCGTGCCCGGTGTACGTCTCCTCGATCTGGCCGTTCAGCTCGCCGGTGTGCCTCCACTGCAGCACGAACAGCTTCTGGGAGCGCTTGGCGATCACCGCCGTCGTCACCAGGGTCAGCGGAATGGTCACCAGCGCAATCAGCGCCAGCGTGGGCGAGAGCAGGAGCATCATCACCAGCACCCCCACCACGGTCAGCACCGACGTCACGGCCTGGCTGATGGACTGCTGGAGGCTCGTGGAGATGTTGTCGACGTCGTTGGTCACCCGGCTGAGCAGCTCGCCGCGCTGCACGGTGTCGAAGTAGCGCAGCGGGAGCTTGTTGATCTTGGCCTCGATCCGTTCGCGCAGCCGGAAAACCGTGCGCTGCACGACGCCGTTGAGGATGTACGCCTGCATCCAGCCGAACACCGAGGCCAGCACGTACAGGACCAGTGCCCACAGCAGCACGGTGGCCAGCGCGGTGAAGTCGATTCCGGTGCCCGGCGTGAGCGTCATGGCGCTGAGCATGTCCGCCTGTTGGTTCTGCCCGGCGGCGCGCATCTGGGCGATCACCTGGGCCTGGGTCTCCCCCGCCGGCAGCTGCTTGGCCACGACGCCGGCGAAGATCAGATTGGTGCCCTCGCCCAGCAGCCGGGGCCCGATCACCGAGAACGTCACGCTCACGACGGCGAGGAACAGGACCAGCGTCAGCCACAGCCGTTCGGGCCGCAGCTCCCCCAGCAGCCGCCGGGCGGACGGCCCGAAATTCATGGCCTTCTCGGCCGGGATGTTCATCCCGGCAAACGGTCCGCCGCGGCCGGGCCCGCCCGCGGGACGCGGAATCCGCAGCGGCGCCTGCGCCACGGGCGCGGCGGCAGGAGCGGTTGCGGCGGGTGCCCCGGGTGCCCCGGCGGCGGGGGCCGGCGTCGGCGCCTTGTCGGTGCGGCTCATGCTGCCTCCTCCGCTGCGAGCTGGGAGTTCACAATCTCCTGGTACGTCTCCGACGTCGCCAGCAGTTCCTCGTGCGTGCCGTGGGCGACGATCCTGCCGCGCTCGAGCACCAGGATCCGGTCCGCGTCCACAATGCTGGAGACCCGCTGGGCAATGATCACCATGGTGGCCCCGGCGGTGTGCTGCTTGAGTGCCTGCCGCAGCCGGGCGTCCGTGGCGGTGTCCAGCGAGGAGAAGGAGTCGTCAAAGATGTACAGCTCGGGCTGTTTCACGAGCGCCCGGGCGATCGCCAGCCGTTGCCGCTGGCCGCCGGAGACGTTGGTGCCGCCCTGCGAAATCGGTGCATCCAGTCCGCCTTCCAGCTCCTCCACAAAGTCCTGCGCCTGGGCAATCCTCAGGGCCCGCCAGAGCTCGTCCTCGGTGGCGTCGGGCTTGCCGTAGAGCAGGTTGCTGCGCACCGTGCCGGAGAACAGGTAGGGCTTCTGCGGGACCAGGCCGATGTGCCCCCACAGCAGGTCCGGGTGGAGCTCGCGCACGTCCACGCCGTCAATCTTTACGGCGCCGGAGGTCGCGTCGAACAGCCGCGGCATCAGGTTCACCAGCGTGGTCTTGCCGGAGCCGGTGCTGCCGATGATCGCCGTCGTCTGCCCCGCGCGGGCGGTGAAGTTCACGTCCTGGAGCACCGGCTGCTCGGCGCCCGGGTAGGCGAACCCGACGTCGCGCATCTCCAGCTCGCCGCGGGCGGCCCGGCCGGCCGCGCGCGAAACCGGATGCAGCGGCGGCCGGACGCTGGATTCGGTCCCGAGCACCTCGCCGATCCGGTCCCCCGAGACGGCGGCGCGCGGGATCATGATCGCCATGAACGTGGCCATCATGACGGACATCAGGATCTGCATGAGGTAGCTCAGGAACGCGATCATGGTGCCCACCTGCATGGAGCCGTCCTCGATCCGGAACGCGCCGAACCAGATCACGGCCGTGCTGGAGACGTTGAGCACCAGCATCACGGTGGGGAACGCGAGCGCCATGAGCCGGCCGGCGCGCAGCGCGGTGTCCGTGACGTCCTCGTTGGCGCGGGCAAAGCGGGCGGTCTCCACGTCCTCCCGGACGAAGGCCCGCACCACGCGGATGCCGGTGAGCTGTTCGCGCAGCACCCGGTTGACGGTGTCGATCCGGGTCTGCATGAGCCGGAACAGGGGCACCATCCGGAAAATGATCGAGCCCACCCCGGCCAGGAGCACGGGCACACTGACGGCAATCAGCCAGGACAGCTGCAGGTCCTGCCGGATGGCCATGATCACCCCGCCGATGCAGAGCATAGGCGCCGTGACCATGAGCGTGGCGGACATCAGGACCAACTGCTGGACCTGCTGGACATCGTTGGTGGAGCGGGTGATGAGGCTGGGCGGGCCGAAGCGGGTGACTTCCTGCTCGGAAAACGCGGCCACCCGGCTGAAGATGGCACCGCGGACGTCCCGGCCCAAGGCCATCGCGGCCTTCGCGCCGAAGTACACGGCCGCCACGGTGCAAGCGACCTGCAGCAGGGTGACCGCCAGCATCAGCCCGCCGATGCGCAGGATGTAGTCCGTGTTTCCCGTCGCCACGCCCTGATCGATGATGTCCGCGTTCAGGGTGGGCAGGTACAGCGAGGCGATGGACGCCGCGAGCTGGAAGACGACGACGGCGAACAGCAGCCGCCGCTGCGGCCTCAGGTATTCGACGAGCAGTTTCCAGAGCATCCGGTCTCCACTTCACGCGTCACAGGCACTAATGAAGGTCAGTCTACGTCCGGCTGCCGGGAGCTAGCTGGGTTTCTCTCAGGGCGAATCGGGGGTTGGCCTGCGGTGATGTTCACGTGCCGGTTTGCTTGCCCGGCTGGACTGCTTGCCGGGCCGGACTGCTTGCCGGGCGGTTCGCCCGGGTGTAGCTTTTGCGGATGCTGCGCATTGGCTCAATCGTCATCCGGGTGGACAACCTCGAACGCCAGATGGGTTTCTGGCAGGCTGCCCTGGGCTACGAGCCGCGGTACGCGCCCGACGGCGACTTTGTCATCCTCCAGCCGCCCGGCGGTAAAGGCACGTGCATCTCCCTGGACCGTGTCCCCGCGGCCGTCCAGATTCCCCCGCGCCTGCACCTGGACCTGTACACAGACCAGCAGGACGCCGAGGTGCAGCGCCTCCTGGCCCTGGGAGCCACCCGGGTCGAGTGGAGCAGGCGGCCGGCGGACGCGGACTACGTCATCCTTGCCGATCCGGAGGGCAACAGGTTCTGCGTGGTGGACACCGCCGGGACGGGCAACTCCCCCTACTAAGCCACGTAGCCACTCCGGCTGACGCTCTACGGGGAACGGCGCCGCCGCAGCGGCGACGCCGGCATTGTTCTGGAGTCAGTGCAGTGGGGCGGCGCGCGTTGCGAATAGGCGATGATCCCGGTGATCATCATTCGCCGCCCCACTGCGGTCTGGTGCCGACGGACTATATGCGTCCGGGCCGTCTTCCTTGGCGTCTCAACCGTCCTGGCTGAGCCGGCCATGCCGCGGGACCGGCTACATGATGCCGGTGGGTACCAGCAGTACCCAGGCGAGGGCCGGGGCCACCAGAACCACGCCTCCGGCATAGGCCATCAGCTGGCGGTAGACGCGCTGCCGGTCGTTCTCGCGGGCGTTGGCGACCACCAGCGCGCCGTCGGTGGAGAAGGGGGAGACGTCCACGACGGTGGCGGCGATGGCCAGCGCCGCCACGGTTCCGGAGGCGCTCAGCGAACTGGTAGCCAGGAGCGGACCGGCGAGCGGGATAAACGCAGTCAGCAACGCCGTGGAGGAGGCGAAGGCCGAACCGACGCCAATGACGTAGCAGAGGACCAATGCCACCAGCAGCGGTGCGCCGAGTGCCAGCGCTTGCTCTGCGAGGGTGTCGATGACGCCCACGTGCTGGAGCAGGGAGACGTAGGTGATCATGCCGGCCACGAGCAGGACCGTAGACCAGGACACGCCGCCGATGAAGGTCCGGTGTTCCTTGATGTTGACCAGGGCCAGCAGCAGGCCAGCGGAGAGGGCGACGAAGCCGATCGGCATGTGGAAGCCCAGGGTGCACACCAGCATCACCGCGATCAGTGCCAGCGTGAGGATCTGCTGGCCGTGAGGACGGCCGGTCCGGGCGGTTTCGACCTCGGCATGCTGGCCGCCTTCGCCGTCGCGCAGCTTGCCCAGGAGAGCGAACACGACGATGGTGAGCACGGAGAGAACGAGATTGATGGCGAAGCTGGCGATAAAGAGTGCGCCCTGGGAAACGGGAAATCCGTTCTTGAGGGCGATGTCGTGTACCAGCACACCGGCCACGGACAGCGGGGAAAATCCGCCGGCGTGGGCTCCGTTGATGATGAACGCGCCCATCAATACGGGGTGGATCCGGGACTCGTAGGCGAACCCGATGGCCGCCGGTGCCAGCAACGCGACCGCAGCCGGCGAGAAGGTGCCAAGTGACGTGAGAGCAGCGGCGATCAGGAAGAACACCCAAGGCAGCAGCATCGTCTTGCCCCTGACAAGGCGCACGCAGCTCTGGACAATGATGTCGATGGTGCCGTTCCTCTGGGCCATGCTGAAGAAGTACGTGACTCCGATGATCGTCACGACGATGCTGGCCGGGAATTCCTCAAGGATCTGCTTGTCCGACATGCCAAGCATGAAGTAGCCGACGCCGAAGGATGCGACCAGCCCCATGACACCGATGTTCAGCGGCCATTTTGTGGCGACGACGAACATTACGACAAGTATGACAAGGGGGATGATCTGCACAGCGGTCATGGAGTGCTCCGGTTCCGCGGTGGCTGAAGGGTTGAAGATGTCACCCCCCAGCACGAGGGCAATCAAAGCCAGGATCGCGAACCCGGCGGCCACCGCCACCAGTATGATACGGCGGCGCCGGGATGGACGCGGGGCATCGCTGTCCCGGGTCTTGGCCGCAGCGACAGTGGTGCGGTGCTCAGTCTGGGTCATGATGGTCTCCTCAGCGAATGGCTCCCGCGAGGGAGGCGGCGACGGCGCTGCCTGGGACCTCGGGGAGATGGATGATGGTTGTGGCAATGGTGCGGGCCGTGCGGTCGACGCCGACGAGGACCGTCCCGTCGTGCTCCTCGCTCCACGTCTCGATCACCCCGGCGGGGGTGCGGAGCCGGAGCGTGCTTCTTGGGGTGTCGCCCGTGATGGTGTGCATCACGGTGCCGGCGGTGCGGGCGGCCAGGGTCAGGGCAATGCTGCCGGTGATGGCCAGGGCCGGGTGGGGCTTTCCCATGGAGAGCATCATGACGCTGGCGTCGGCGCCGGGGTCCGTCGGGGCAGGCGCGGCGACGATAGCAAGCTTCGGGATGGCCCGGGCCGCTTCGGCCATCGTGGGGACCAGCCCCATCCGCACCGCTGCCTGCCTCCGGATCTGCTCCAGGGTATCCAGCTGGAGCTCCACCCCGGCGCGCCAGCTGTCGTACCTGGCCGGGTCCAATCCCAGCTCCTCGGCGCGGACCATCACCACAGGCGCTCCGGCGTCGACCATTGACACGGTCCAACGGGTTCCGCCGGCGGTGATGGTGTCAATGGCCGCCCCGGTGGGCAGCAGCGCACCGGTCGTCTTGCCGGCCGGGTCCTGGAAGCCGAGGCCCACCGCGTAGCCAGGGAAGGGTACGCCGGGCATTTGCGCCTCCGGAACCGGTGCCAGGGCGCCGGCAGGGGTGGCCACCCGCTGGACGATGATTTGGTTGGTGTTCGTGTTGCGGGTGACGATCCGGGTGACGTCTCCGGCGGGGATCACCCACCCCTTCTCGATGGCGTACAGTCCCACCACCGCAGAACCGTTCCCGCAATTGCTGCCCCAGTCCACCGCGGCCTCTTCGATACCCACCTGGGCGAAGGTGTATTCAATGTCGACGTCGTCACCGACGGGCCGGTGCAGGATCACGGCCTTGCTGGTTGTTGACGTCGCCCCGCCGACGCCGTCGATCTGGCGGGGGTCCGGGCTGCCGAACAGCCGCGGCAGCAGCACATCGAGGCTGGTGCCGCCCTCCTGAAGATGCTCCGCATCAAACACCCAGCATTTACTGGTGCCTCCGCGCATCCATCGGGCTTCGATCTCCATGGTATTTCCCGCTTCTCTTCGTGCCTCAGATTTGAATGAGGACCTAAAAAGAGATTGAGCCAGATCACATCTTTAGACAATGTTGGATTTTCATGGGGGCATGTAGAATTGCTTAATTCACTTAGGAAGAAGGGATATTTCCCACCCCCCAGCTTCCCTTGGCCGGATTGGTGTCAGATTTCCCGGGCGGAGGCCACGTCCTGACAGAGAATGAAACGAATTCGGAGAAGGGTGAAGCGTTGCTTAACGACGAAGGCCGGGACTTATTCGACATACGGCGGCTGGCGCTCCTGCTGGAAGTGGTGGAGCAGGGCTCCATCACCGCCGCGGCCGAGCTCATGATGTACACGCCCTCGGCTGTCTCCCAGCAGTTGCGCAAGCTCGAACAAGAAGTGGGGCAGCCTCTCCTCACCCGCCGCTCCCGCGGGGTGGTGCCCACCGAGGCCGGCCWGGTGCTGGCCGGCCACGCCCGCAAAATTGTCTGGCAGATGCAGGCAGCCCGGTCCGACCTCGGCCAGATTGCCGGCCTCAAACGCGGTTCCCTGACCGTGGGCACCTTCCCAACCCTGGCAGGATCCTTCCTGCCCATCGTCATCCGGACCTTTAAGAAGCGCTATCCGGCCATCAACCTTTCTTTGCGCAGCGCCCGATTAGATGAACTCGTGGCAGATCTGCAGTCCGGGGTCACGGGGCTGTGCCTGCTCTGGGACTACCCATGGAATCCCTTCCGGGACGATTCCATCCGCGTAACAGAGGTCTTCCAGGAGAGCACCGTGATCCTGGTGTCCCGCAGCCACCCGCTCGCCGACCGGGAGCAGGTGAGCATGGAAGACCTGCGCAACGAATCCTGGATTGTGCGCGCCGAGGCCCACCCCGTCGTGGAGGTTCTGCTGCGTTCCGCCCACGACACCGGATTCGAACCGGAGATTGCCTTCCTGGCCAACGACTACCAGGAGGCCCAGGCCATGGTCAGCGTAGGAATGGGCGTGGCCATGGTGCCCAAGACCGCGGTGGCGCTTCAGCATCCAGACGTCAAGGTGCTGAGCTTGGGTTCCGCCGCCCCGCTGCGGCGGATACTGCTGGCGCAGCGCGAGGACAAGGTCTACGCCCCGGCCGAGGTAGCCTTCCACTCCACCCTGTTGGAAATCGCCCGCGAACGAGCTGGCGACTATCTCTAGACCACAAAGACCAGAACGGCAGCCTGGCAACTAGCCGTTCAGCACCACGTTGGCCGGCGGCTCCCCTGCCAGCATGAGCCCGATCTGCCGTTCCAGCAGCCGGCCCATCCGGGGGCGCATCGCCGAGCTCGCCCCGCCCACGTGCGGGCTGATGATGACGCCCGGGGTCCGCCACAACGGGTGGTCCTCCGGCAGGGGTTCGGGATCGGTGACGTCCAGCGCGGCGCGGATCCGTCCGGAGGCGGTGTGGCGGACCAGGGTGTCGGTGTCCGCCACCGGGCCGCGGGCCACATTCACCAGCAGGGCGCCGTCCGGCATAGCCGCGAGGAAGGCGTCATCAATCAGGTGCCGGGTGGAATCGCTGAGCGGAACCCCCACCACCACAATGTCGTGCTCCGGCAGGAGCGTGTGCAGGTCAGCAATGCCGTGCACCTGGCCGCGTTCATCCGTCCGTTCGGTGCTGGCCACCCGGGTCACGCTGGTCTCGAAGGGAAGGAGCCGGTCCTCGATGGCCTTGCCCACCCCGCCGTAGCCGACAATCAGGACCCGGCGGTCGGCCAGGCTGGCGGTGGGC
This sequence comes from Arthrobacter sp. P1_C12_2, assembly GCF_056406415.1. Taxonomy (NCBI): domain Bacteria; kingdom Bacillati; phylum Actinomycetota; class Actinomycetes; order Micrococcales; family Micrococcaceae; genus Arthrobacter; species Arthrobacter sp. P1_C12_2. The sequence goes on from NZ_JBFUAF010000001.1 coordinate 327,200, forward strand.
CTGGCGTCCCACCGGCCTTCCTGCTGGTTTCGGATCAGGCGGGGAAGCTCACGCTGGCTCGCGAGGATCAGGGCGAGTGCCAGCTCCGCGGTGGAAGTCTCGTGCACGCCGGACGCGTTGGCGAAGACCCGCCCGGACGGCAGGAACTCCGCCACGCCGTCGTACCCGATCGACTGGCTCTGCACCAAGGCCGTGTCCACCGAGGCCAGGCTCTGCAGGACCTGCGGGCCATCCATGTAGGGCGGCACCACGATGTCGATCCGCGGCAGCGGCGGTTCCCCGGACAGGTCCCACTCCAGGACGGTGACGTCCGGGTGCGGCTGAAGGTATTCACGCAGCGAGGCGTCCGGCAGGCTGACAGTAATTTTCCGGGTCATGAATGCCAGCGTAGTGGACCCGCATCTGGGATTTTTGTCCCACTTGGGCCGCGCCCCGCGCGCTCCGTGGACTTCACCCCCGGCCCGGCCTAACGTCGGAGGCACCACCCAGTCCAGTCCGGAAGGCCCACGCACATGACGAATCCGGGCCCCCGGCCGGCCGCCCCCACCCACCGCAGGAACGTCGTCCTGGTCTGGGCCGCCGCCGTGCTGGTGCTGGCAGCCGTCGTGGTCCTCGGCGCGATCCGCACCGTACCGTCACCTAGCAGTGACTTCCTGTCCCGCGATTTCCTGACCGGTAGTGTCCTGACCGTCGCCCACCAGCAGGCGCCGGGCCCGGCCGAGGCTGCCCCGGCCACCCCACCCGCCGCCGTCGACCTCCCCGCCGAGCTGCAGCGGATCATCGGCGAACACCCCGATCACCGGATCGGCGTCGCCGTGATGGACACCCGCGACGGGCAGCTGCAGAGCTACGGCGACATGGCACCGTACACGGCGGCGAGCACCGCGAAGGTCCTGACGGCCGCCGCCTACTACCACCTCGCGGAAACCGGCGAGAAGTCCCTCGACGCTCCCCTGGGCGCGTTCAATGCCGCGTTCCAGCTCAAGGCCATGATCAACACCAGCAGCGACGACTCATGGCTGCTGCTGATGCGGGACATTGGCTACCCCAACCTCGCCGCCTACGCCGCCACCCTCGGCATCACCTACGATCCCGAGCAAAACCTGCTGACCCCGTCGGACATGGCACGGCTCCTCCAGCAGCTCGCCACGGGCAAGCTGCTCAACGCCGATCACACCGCGGAACTGCTCGGCTACATGCAGCACACCAATGACGAGGACCTCATCCCGGCCGCCGTCGCCCCCGGCATCACGGTCCACCACAAATACGGCGTGGTGCAGGGTTACGTGCACGACGCCGCGCTGCTCAGCGCCGGCGACCGCTCCTACGCGGTGGTCATCTACACGTGGGGACCGGACGACGCCGACAGCGCGGACCGTCTGCACCTCATCCACGACCTGACTCACCAGCTCACGGGTGCCCTGTTCGGGCAGTAACAGGACAGACTGGGCGTGCTGCTACGTGCCACCTGTTAATAGTCTGAAAATCAACCGATCAAAGGTGGCGCACGCTCCATTACGGGGGCAGGATGAAAGGAGCGGGAATAGTCTCAGCCGCAGCTGCCCGATGGAATCCCACGATGTTGGGCCACCCTCTGGAGGAGCACCAGATGTCAATTCCTTCTGAATCACGAACCTGCCGTCCCACCGAAGCCGGGACCTCCGGTCCCGCACGGCCCGCCGCGCCGCCCTGACCGGAACGCGCCGCCCAGACCGCGGGCCCCACACCATTGGGCCCGGAACCCGCCCGCACTCCGGGCTGATCGAGGCTGCTGGGGCTTCGGATTCCTCCCGGCTCGTGTGCAGGAGACGCCGCAGTATTGGGGCAAGCCAGGATCCCGCGAAATAAGGCCAGCGCCGACGCGTGGCCCACGGGGACTCCCGGATCCGGGCTTTTCCAGGGAGTCACCTTGATCCGTATCCTCATCGCAGAAGACGAAGAACGCATTTCCCGCTTCATCGAAAAGGGTCTGCGCGCGGCGGGCTACGTGCCCACGGTGGTGGCCGACGGCGTATCGGCCGTGGACTACGCCTCCAGCGGCGAATTCGATCTCCTGCTCCTCGACATCGGGCTCCCCCGCCTGGACGGTTACGCCGTCCTCGCGGCACTGCGCCGCGGCCAGGTAGGCATCCCTGTCATCTTCCTCACGGCCCGCGGTTCGTCCACCGACACCGTCGCAGCGCTGGAGGGCGGCGCCGACGACTACATCGTCAAGCCGTTCCACTTCGAGGAACTCGTGGCCCGCATCCGGGCCCGGATACGCAAGGGGGACACGGGCGATGTCCTGGCGGGTAGCGTCATGCGTTACGGGCCCCTGGAGTTGAACCTGCTCACCCGCACTGTCAGCGTCGACGGCCGGATGGTGGAGCTCTCTGCCCGCGAATTCGCCTTGGTGGAAATGTTTTTGCTTCACCCCGGGCAGGTCCTGAGCCGGCAGCAACTGCTCAGCCACGTCTGGGGCTACGACTTCGACGGCACGTCCAACGTGGTGGACGTGTACGTGCGCCAATTGCGGATGAAACTCGGCGCCGACCGCATCCTCACCACCCGCGGCGCCGGCTACCGCCTCAGCTAGGCAAGGCTCAGCTAATTGCTACAGGGCAAGCTGATCGTCACAGGAAGGGACCAGAGTGGCCACCTTGGATGAACATCCCAGCGGAGACGTCCAGGCCGCGCCGGTCTCCCCTGCGACGGACTCCCAGGACCCGTCCGGCTGGGGCGCAAAGATCCACTCAGTGCGTTTCCGGGTGGTGGCCGCCATGCTGGCCATGATGCTCGCCGGGGTGGTCACAGCCGGGATGGTCACGTTCGTGGTCCAGTTCCAGGATTCCGATGCCAGGACCGACCAGGCGGTTCTGGACAAGGCCAACTCCGTGGTCAGGGTCGTGCAGACAAAGAAGAAAACGTCCGGTGACTACGCCAACAGGACGTACATCAGCGCACTTCACGAGGCTGCGGAGGATATCGAGCCGCGCAGCAACGAGGTCATGGCAGGGATAGTGGACGGGCATGTGGCATGGACCGTTGAGGGCAACGGGGATAGCGACCTCCTGAACAACAGCATGTTCCCCGATGCCGCCGAGCTCAGGAACCAGGCCGGCGCGTCCTTCGGCGAGCTGAACTCGGACGGCCGTCCACTCAGGACAGTGGTGGTGCCCATGACGGGCGCCCCCGGGACATTCTTTCTGGTCGGCCGGGACGCGGGCGACCAGCGCGAGCACAACGCCAGCTCGGTCCGGACGTATGCGCTGGTGGCCCTCGGCATGCTCCTGGCTGCCGCGGTGATTGGCAGCGTGGTTGCCGGCCGGCTGCTCGATCCGCTCCGCCGTATGCGCGAGACTTCCAGGGCGGTGGGCCCGGAGGACCTCACGCAGCGGGTCGAGGTGCGCAAGGGCGAGAACGACGTCACCCTGCTTGCCAAGACCTTCAACACCATGCTGGAAAGGCTGGATGAGGGCGCCCAGCAGCAACAGCAGTTCCTGGACGACGCCGGCCATGAGCTGCGGACCCCGCTGACCATTCTCCGCGGGCACCTCGAGCTCGTGACAGTGGATGATCCGGACGATGTCATTGCCACCAGGGACGTGCTGCTGGACGAGGTGGACCGGATGCAGCGCCTGGTGGACGATCTGCTGCTGCTTGCCAACTCCGGCGACCCCGGCTTCATCCGGCGTGAACCCGTCCGGATCCCGGATCTCCTGGACCATGTCATGGAGAAAGTGCACGTCCTGGCCGACCGCCGCTGGCAGATCGATGAAAGAGCCGACTACGTGGTGGAGGCGGATCCGCAGCGCCTCACCCAGGCCCTTGTCCAGCTCGCCGCCAACGCCATCAAGTACACCGGCCAGTCCTCCACGATCGCGCTCGGCTCCCGGATTGAGCCCCCGACGGCGGACGCCGGCACCTCGCTGCCCCCGCAGGACACCCTCGTTCTGTGGGTGCGTGACGACGGGATCGGCATCGCTGCCGAGGACCAGCAACGGATCTTCGAACGGTTCGGCAGGGCGCACACGGGCCGCGGCGAGGAAGGCTCGGGGCTTGGCCTGGCAATTGTCTCGGCAATCGCCCAGGCGCACGGGGGCGTGGCCACCGTGGAATCGGAATACGGCCACGGGGCCACGTTCCTGCTCCGGATCCCCCTGCAGTCTGCCAGCGTCCGCGTCTGAGCTGGCCCGCCGTCTGACTCACGCCCGGATGTAAACGGGCGCGTGCCTAAGCGCGGGGCCGCCTGGGCACGACCTTGGATGAGAAATCCTTCATCTTCCCCTCATCCCACCCTCACTCTCGGGGCGCAGGCTGATGACTATCATCAGAGAGCGCCGCCACCGGGCACAGTTGCGATCGCAGCCATGTCCGGGGCACCGGGGGCGGGGAGGATTTGCCGTGGAGCCAATGCGGATAGTGCTGTACTCACATGATTCAGTGGGCCTGGGACATGTGCGTCGGAATCTGGCGCTGGCCCATGCACTGAACAATCAGCTTCCCGGGCTGATCGGCCGCCCCGTCACCGGAATCCTCATCACCGGCACAGCCCTTGCCCCGGCGTTCCGGTTGCCTGAGGGCTGGGACTGGGTGCTTCTTCCCGGCGTGGCCAAAGGGTCCGCGGGCTACCTGCCCCGGAACCTGGCGTTGCCCATGCATGAGCTCGTTCCGTTGCGGGCCAGGCTGCTGCAGGCAGCGCTGGCCGGCTTCGCCCCCCACTTGGTGGTGGTGGACCGGCACGCCACTGGTGTCCACGGCGAACTCGAAACAGCCTTGCGGCGCGCACGCGCTGCCGGGCCCGTCCGCGTGGTGCTGGGCCTCCGCGAGGTCCTGGATTCGCCCGCCGCTGCCCTCAGCGAATGGGCCAGGATTGGCGGGCCCCGCGTGGTCAAGGCCCTGTTCGATGCCATCTGGGTCTACGGCGATCCCGCCGTCCACGATCCCGTGGCCGCAGGAGAAATACCGTTCGCCCTCAGAAAGCTCATCCGGTACACGGGCTACCTTGCCGAGGGCCGCCCTTCGGCCTCCGGCACCAGCTGCATGCCCGGCCGGTACTGCATGACGACAGTCGGCGGGGGCTCGGACGGCTATGCCTTGGCCCGCGTCGCCGTCGCCGCGCGGGTGCCGGACGGGCTGGGCCATCTGGTGGTCGCCGGACCGCAGATGCCCGCCGAGCAGCTCAACGACCTCCGGCAGCAGGCCCGCCCCGGCGTAAAAGTGGTGCCCACAGTGGATGACATCGTGTTCCACATCCGGCACGCCAGTGCCGTAGTCGCCATGGGCGGATACAACACGGTGTGCGAGATCATGAGCACCGCTGTCCCCGCGCTGATCGTACCCCGCACGCAGTCGCGCGCCGAGCAGCGGATCCGGGCCGCATCCCTGGCCGCAGCAGGGTATCTGGAGCAACACGACATTGGCACGCTGACGCCCGAGATCCTGGCCGGCTGGCTGGCCTCCCGGCTCGGCACCACCGTGGACCGGCGCCGCGCGGTGCTGGACGGCCTGATCCGGGTTCCGCAACTGGCCGCCGAGCTGCTGCGGCCGCTGGCCGATTCCGGTCTGGCCAGTACCGGTCTGGTCAATTCCGATCGGGCCAGCGCCGATGAGTTCACTGCCGCACGGGCCAGAGTCGAACAATTCAGCGCGGACGAAAGCGATGCCGCAGCGAGCGTGAAGGGCGGTGCCAGCCGTGTCGCCGTTTGAACCGGGGACAGCGTACGTCCTGAAGATGTATCCGCGTTTCTCCGAAACATTCATCGTTTCTGAAATCCTGGCCCGCGAGGCGGCGGGGGACCGGATCGAGATCTTCTCACTCCGGCCCACCAACGACCCCCGGTTCCACCCTGAGCTCGCCCGGGTCCAGGCACCGGTGACGTACATCGACCGCCCCATCAAGACTGTGGCCCTGTGGGAGAGCCTCCGGATGGCCGAAGCGGCCGGGCTCACGGCCGCCGTCGGCCGGAATTTGGGCGAACTCGCCGCCGCCACGGCGGATGACGCCGTCCAGGCCATCGGTCTGGCCACCGCCCTGCAGGACCGCAACATCCAGCACATGCATGTCCACTTCGCCTCGGGCGCCACCACAGTGGCCCGGCTGGCGTCCCTCATCACCGGGATCCCGTTCTCGTTCACCGCCCACGCGGTGGATATCTTCCATGAATCGGTCCAGGACGAGGATCTGCGGCTCAAGCTGGAGGAGGCCCACCACGCAGTGACCATCAGCCAGTACAACATGCGCTACCTGCGCCACCGCTTCCCGGGCTCGACGTCCAGGCTCCATCTGGTGCGCAACGGCCTGGAGTTGGAACGCTTCCCGTACCGTGAGCCCCGCCCGCTCGGAGCCACCCTGCGGGTCGCCGCCGTCGGCCGCCTGATAGAGAAGAAAGGCTTCCAGCATCTGCTGCCCGCGGCCGCCGAACTGCTGGACCAGGGGTTCAAAATGGACCTTCGGATCGCCGGGGCCGGGATCATGGCCGAAGAGCTGGAGGCCAGCATCGATCAGCTCCGGCTCGGAGAGCATGTCCGCCTCCTCGGCCCCCAGACCCAGGACCAGGTCCACGAGCTGCTCCACTCCTCCGATGTCTTCGTGGCGCCCTGCGTGGTGGGCGCCGACGGCAACGCGGACGGCATGCCCACGGTCCTGCTCGAGGCCATGGCCACGGGCGTCCCCTGCGTCAGCACCTCCGTCACCGGGATCCCAGAGGTGGTCCGGAACGGCTCCACCGGAGTCCTGGTCCGGCCGGGCAACCCGCACGTCCTGGCCCGCGGCATCCGCACGCTCGGCTCGCCGGCCACGGACAGGGTTGCCGTGTCCCGCAATGCCCGCGCCCTGATCGAGGAGGACTACGACGTCCACCGCCAGGCCGAGCTCCTGAGGTCCCTCTCCCGTTCCGAAAGGAGAGTCGCATGACACGCGTGGCCTACCTCTGCGCCGACCCCGGCGTACCTGTTTTCGGCACCAAGGGCTCCTCTGTGCACGTCCAGGAAATCGTCCGGGCGTGGCGCGGGACCGGCGCCGTCGTCACGGTCTACTGCACCCGGCTCGGCACAGAGCGGCCCAGTGATCTTGCCGATCTCGACGTCGTCGAAGTCAAGCCGGAATCCGTCCCCGGCCCCGCGCGGGAACGGGCGGTCCAGGACGCCGCGTTGGGCCTGGCGGACGAGGTCCTGCGCAACGGCTGCGGGCTGTTCTACGAGCGCTATTCGCTGTTCAGCCCGGCACTGTCCGTGGTGGCCCGCATCCTGGACGTGCCGTCGGTGCTTGAGGTCAATGCTCCGCTGATCGAGGAGCAGCAGCGGTACCGGCAGTTGCTGGATGTGAAGAAGGCTGAGACGGTGTTCCGCCGCAACGCCGCGACGGCCGACGTCGTGGCTTGCGTCTCGGATCCCGTGGTGCGCTGGGTGCGGGCGCGGGTGCCGACCGCGAGGACCGTGCTGGCACCGAACGGCGTGAACGTCGAACGGATCCCGGCCCGCCGCCCCGGTCGCAGGAATCCGGACCACCTCACGGTCGGGTTTGTCGGAACCTTGAAGCCCTGGCACGGTGTCCCGGGCCTGCTGCACGGTGTGGCCCTGGCCAACCAACAGACCGTTGACCCGCGCCTGCGCTGGCACGTCGGCGTGGTGGGTGACGGCGCCGGCCGGGAGGATCTCGAACGGCTTGCCGAGTCCCTCGGCGTGCCAACGGTGTTCACCGGCGCCGTTGCGCCGGCTGAGGTGCCCGGTCTCCTGGCAGAATTCGACGCCGCCGCCGCGCCCTATCCCCCGGACGCGCCCGGCCAGGACGATTACTTCTCGCCGCTGAAGGTCTTTGAGTACATGGCGGCCGCGCTGCCCGTGATCGCGAGCGCCGTGGGCCAGATCCCGTCCATCATCCAGGACGGCCGCACCGGAATCCTCGTCCCGCCCGGGGACCCCGCTGCACTCGCGGACGCCCTCATCCGGCTCGGCGAGGACCCGAATCTACGGGACAGGCTGGGGCTCGAGGCCCGCAGCGACGCAGTGCAGAGGTTCAGCTGGAGCGGTGTGTTGTCCCGAATCACTGGGGCGCTGCCGCCTGCACGCAGGCTGGCAAGGCAATGACCACCGCTTCCAGGCATTCGCAACCCCGCAGCTGGCGGACCCTGTGGCGAACGACCCGCGCCAACGCACCGGCTGAACCCTCACCGTTGCGGCGGACCTTGCGGTGCGTCCGCCCGCATTTGCGCGGGCACAGGCTGCTCATCACCTGGGGATTCATCGCCATGGCCGTGGAAATCCTCTTCCGGCTTCTTGAGCCGTGGCCAGTGAAAATCGTCCTCGACTCCGTCTCACACTCACTCGGGGCCAATCTGCGCAGGTCCCCGCTCAGCGTGGAGGCGAGCGCGGAGGTGTTGCTCCTCTGCGCCGGCGCAGTGGTTGTCATCTGCCTGATCCGGGCCGTGGCCGGCTACGTGTCCGCGATTTCGTTTGCCCTCGTGGGTACCCGGATTTCCTCCGAATTGCGCGCCCGAACCTTCCGCCACCTCCAGGGCCTGTCGATGCGCCACCACAGCCGCGCCTCTACCGGCGACACGGTCCAGCGGCTCGTCGGGGACGTGTCCCGGCTGCAGGATGTGGCCGTCACGGCGGGGCTGCCTCTCATCGGCAATTTCGTGGCGCTGATAGCAATGATGATCATTATGCTCTGGCTCGATCCTCTGATCGCACTGGTGACGTTCCTGTCCATCGGGATATTCGTCTTGTTGTCCCGCAAGAACACGGGATCGATTACTACCGCGGCCCGCAAGTCACGCAAGGGTGAAAGCGCCCTGGCCACCACCGCCGCACAGACGTTGGGAGCAATGCGCGACGTCCAGGCGTATGGACTCGAAGACACCCTCAGCTCGGGTTTCCGCCAGAGCAATCAGGCAGCACTTGGCTCAGGGGTGGTCACGCTGCGGCTGGCCGCCAGCCTGCAACGGAAGACTGACGTCCTGACGGGAATCGCGACGGCGGTGGTCCTGGCTGCCGGTGGATGGAGGGTGATGCAGCATGCGATGACCCCCGGAGACCTGGTCGTTTTCCTGACTTACCTGAAAACCGGGCTGAGGCCGCTCAAGGACGTGGCCAGGTACACGAGCCGTATCGCACGGGCGACGGCCTCCGGGGAACGGGTGGCGGACCTGCTTGAGGCCCAAAGTGACGTTCCCGAGGCACCGCACGCCGTCGACCTCAAGAACCCGCACCCGGACATCGTGTTCGACAATGTCCGGGCCGGCCACTTCGACGGAACTGCGGTACTCAAGGGGATCACCCTGACCATACCGGCGGGTCAACACTGCGCCGTTCTGGGGCCCTCCGGGGCCGGAAAGTCCACACTGGCAAGCATGATCCTTCGGATGGTGGATCCCTGGGAGGGGAGTGTCAGCTTCGGAGGCGAGGACCTGCGGGGCCTGAAGATCGCTTCCGTGCGTTCCCATGTCTCAATCCTGCTCCAGGACTCCGTGCTGTTCGGAACCTCGGTCCGGGAGAACATCAGGTTCGGCCGCCTCGATGCCACCGATGAGGAGATCGAAGCCGTGGCGGCCCTTGCCCAGGCCGACGGTTTCATCCGCGCACTGCCCCAGGGCTACGAAACCGTCCTCGGCGAGGCGGCCAACGATCTTTCCGGGGGCCAGCGTCAACGGCTGGCCGTCGCCCGTGCCATGCTCCGCAAGGCCCCTATCGTGATCCTGGACGAGGCGACCGCCGGACTCGATCCGGCATCCCGGGATTCGGTCCTCAGCGCCCTGGACACACTCACCGAGGGCCGGACCTCCGTCACGATTACCCACGACGTCATCTCGGCCCAATCGTGCGACCGCGTGATCTGGCTCGAGGACGGCGAAATCCTCGAAGATGGGCCGCCGCAGTCATTGCTGGCCGATCCGGATTCCCGCTTTGCCGGCTGGGTCCACCGGCAGCAGACCGCAGAGCCGGGTGAACTGTTCAAGGTGCCGACATGAGCACCGCCCCGCAGGGACAATGGCTGCAGGGAGAACGGCTGCAGGGACAATGGCTGCAGGCCCAGCGGCGCGAGGCTGACCGTGCCCTGGCGGCCTTTGACGCCCGGATCCCGGGCCTGAACTGGGTCCTCGACGACGAGCTGCTCTCGGAGCTCCTGGGCGAAAACGTCCGGATCATCAGGACCCGCTACAAACCGCACACCTCGGCCCTCGTCGCCTTCCGCCGGGCCGGCTACGGGGCCGGCAGCTACGGCTGGGCATTGACCACAACACCGGAGCACGTCGGGAATCTGCAGCGGCGGGCGGAYAGTTCGCAAAAGCGCGGCGGCGGCATCCGGCTTGTCCAGCCCGATCGTCCGCACGGGGACCTCGTCGTGGCGGTCGGCCCCATCGAAGAAGACTGGCCGCTGCGCCCCAACCTGCAGTGGCTCCGGGACCATGGACTCGGACGGCTCGGAGCACTCCCCGCGGCAGGACGCTTCCTGGACCCCCCGGTCAGCGTGCTGAGATACAACCCGGAGCGCAGGCTCGTTGTCAGGGTCCCCTCGGCGACACTGCCCGTCGTCGTCAAGACCGCCGTCCAAGCTGACGAAGTTGCCGCAGGCCTCCGCCTGCGGCAGCGGCTTCAGAGCCACGGCATCCCGGTCCTGCCCGAACTCGCCGACCTGGAATGCGCCGCGCACGGCATCAGTGCCTCCCCGGACTGGGGCCACGGAGACCTGAGCGGCGGCGACAACGATCCGGCCGCATACCGGGCCGGCCAAGCCTTGGCGGCGATCCATGGAATGGACGCGGGAACCGGGCCGGACCCCGCGGCGGAAGTGGCGGACCTGGTACGGCAGCTCGCCGCCACGCGGTCCATGATCACCTGCCTGCTCCCGGGGCTCGAGGCTCCGGTAGCCGCACTCACCAGACGGCTCCTGGCAGCTGTCGGCCCCGCCGGACCCCGGGGAACGCCGCAGCAAGTGCTGGTCCACGGTGACTTCTCGGCGGACCAGGTCCTGGTGGACGGCCCGGCGGTCCGCATCATCGATTTCGACCGCGTCAGGACCTCCGACCCGGCGAGGGACCTTGGGTCCTTTGCCGCGGTGGAGGACATCGCAGACCCCGCCGGCGTCGGGCCCGTCGCCGGCGGCCGCAAGACGGCCCAGCTGATCGACGGTTACCGCGAGGCCGGCGGGCACGTATCGCAGGCAAGGGTGGAGACCTGGGCGGCATTCCGGCTGTTCCTGAACAGCGTCGACCCGTTCCGGAACCGGGCCAGCGACTGGCCGGCCGACACGAGCTGGCATATCCGCCGAGCCCTGGAGTTGATCGCATGATCTGGCACCCGCCGCTTTGGAAATACACCGACGACGCCGGCACGGCGTGGCGCGTCCACAACGCGTGGCCCGATAAAGAACCCGGAGAATACCTGCTGGAGGTCGGGACTGCGGAACGGCCCGGCGTCCGGGGAGCACATCTGAGCCATGGCCACTTTGAGATCCTGCCGGAGGACGATCCCGAGCTGCCGGCTCTTCGGACCGAAAGACAGCGCGGGGAAATCATTTCCCACTGGCCCTACACGCGGGCGATCATCCGGGCGGAAGGCTGCTACATCAAGGTCTTCCGGCCCGGCAGGGCCGCGGTCCCGGCCGAACGGTACGCTCAGATGGACCTCCTGCTGGACGCCGGCGCCTTTACGGCGCCCGAGGTGCTTCAGAGCTCCCCGGACACCCTCGTTTTGAGCGCCCTCTCCGGACCGACGCTGGGCGAAATCGGCGAGGACTACGTCACGATCGGCGAGAAGGAGTTTGCCGGCGCATGGGAAGAATGGTCCAGCGCGTGGCTCGCCCAGCTGAGCGCGGCGTCTGACGTCAGCAGACAAACCGTTCTGGGCGCCCTGCCTGTCCATTCACCGGAGGTGGAAGCGAGGGGCGTGGCCCGTTGGTTGAAACTATGGCTGCGCCACACAGAGAATGTTCCGGAATTGTCCACCCAACGCGACACCTTGATCGCCATGGCAGATTACGTCACGGCGAACCTGCTCGGCTCGGTACCGGACGCGCTGGTATGGGCCCACGGAGACCTGCATGACCGGCAGATCATCGCCGGCGACGGCCGGTCGCCGTTCGGGCTGCTGGACTTCGACGATACTGCCCAGGCCGAGGCCGCCCGCGACCTCGCCTACCTGGATTTCCATCTGGAGCGGCGCATGTGGCGCAATAACCTGACGCCGGCGCGATACCTTAAGGCCCACACGGAGGTGCTGGCCGTCGCCGAGCAATTGCAGGTCAGCCCGGATCGGTTCGATGCCTACGCGGACGCACGCTGGATGCGACTGGCCTGTTCTTCGTTCCCTTCGGGCTCATTGCTGGCGACCCGCGTTCTTGATGAACGGGTAAAGCATCGTCAGTCCTTCGGAGCCACCGCCCTGGCCGCCAGCCGGTCCCTCGAATCCCGGAGCTGATCCACATGGGCTGGCACCCGCCCGTCCCGGCCGCCGTCCTGGATGCGGACAACTTCGAATGGCAAGTCATCCGCTCCTGGCCCGACGACTCCGCGGAGGACTATGTCCTGGAACTGGCTGCCCCTGAGCGAGCAGGGGTCCGGGCGGCCCATCTCCGGGCGGGGCAGCTGGAGCTCCTGCGGGACGGCCGCGACCGGCGTCTGCCCGCCCTGAAGCACGCGTCGCCGCTGGGGGTGGTGGTGGTGCACCGGGCCCACAAGCGTGCCGTGGTCCGGGCCGGGGAGCACTACGTCAAGCTCTTCCGGGCCCGCCAGACCGACGAAGCAGTGGGCAGGCACGCCCTTATGAACGAACTCCTCGGCGCAGGGGACTTCCTCACCCCGGAAATTGTTTCCTCCGCCCCTGGCTGCCTCACCCTTATGACGCTGCCGGGCCGTTCCCTGTTCGAGCTGGGAAACGACCCCGCGGTCAGCGATGAGCTGTTCGAAAAAGCCTGGCAACAATGGTCCCGGGCCTGGGTCCGGCAGCATTCCCTGGCCCGGACTCCGGCGCACCGCCCCACCCTCGAGGCGCTCCCGCCCCGGCCGGCCGCCGTCGAACTGGACAACCTGCGGCGCATAGTGAACCGATGGCTCGTGCACGCCCGGGACATTCCGGCAGCGCAGCCCGAGCGCACCGCCGTACGCGTGGCTGCAGGGCAGACCGCCCAAAAGCTGCTCCAGGCCGATCCGGATCCGCTGGCGTGGTCCCACGGCGATCTTCACGACAAGCAGATATTCACCGTGGATCCCGGCGCTCCCCTGGGGCTGCTGGACTTCGACGAAGCCGGCCGGGCCGAGGCCGCCGCCGACCTCGCAAACCTCGCCATGCACCTTCAGCTGCGCCTGCACCAACACCGCCTGACCGCCGAGAGGTACCAAACCGCCCGCCGCCACGTGATCGCCACTGCCGAAGAACTGCAGGTCACCCCTGCGCGCTTCGACGCCTACGCCGGCGCGACACGCCTGCGGCTGGGCTGCCTCTATTCCTTCCGGCCCCAATGGGCGGCCCTCGCCGAGGACTTCCTAATTCCGGATAGTGAACAGTCCCTAGCCGCGGGGGTCCCGGCCGCTAAAGTGGAGCCCACGTACTGACTGCACACCGCACCGAACCGCAGCGCAGCGCACCGCACTGCCGTGCACTGCACTGCACCAAACCGGGAGGACTGCTGACATGGCTTACATCAAGGTTGGAACCGAGAACAGCACCGACGTCGAGCTGTACTACGAGGACCACGGATCCGGCCAGGCCGTGGTCCTGATCCATGGCTACCCGCTGGACGGCTCGTCGTGGGAAAAGCAGACCGCAGCGCTGCTCGGTGCCGGCTACCGCGTCATCACCTACGACCGGCGCGGCTTCGGTCAGTCGAGCAAGCCCACCGAGGGCTACGACTACGACACGTTCGCGGCGGACCTGAACACGCTCCTTACTGACCTGGACCTGAACGACGCCGTGCTGGTGGGCTTCTCGATGGGCACCGGCGAAGTGGGCCGGTACCTCGGAACCTACGGCTCCGCCCGGGTGGCGAAGGCCGTGTTCCTTAGCTCGCTTGAGCCCTACCTCCTGCAGGCCGAGGACAACCCAGGCGGTGTCCCGCAATCGGTGTTCGACGGGCTGCTGGAAGCTGTGACGGCGGACCGGTACGCCTTCTTCACGGAGTTCTTCAAGAACTTCTACAACAGCGAGACCTTCCTCGGCACCCCGCGGCTCAGCCAGGAAGTGATGAACGCCGGCTGGAATCTCGCCACGTCAGGCGGACCCACGGCGTCCGTGGCAGCGCAGCCCACCTGGCTCACGGACTTCCGCGCCGACATCCCCAAGATCGATGTCCCGACCCTCATCGCACACGGCACGGCGGACAACATCCTGCCGATCGACGTCGCGGGCCGCCAGTTCGCCAAGGCGCTGCCGAGTGCCGAATATGTGGAGATCGACGGCGCCCCGCACGGCCTGCTGTGGACTCACGCGGCGGAGGTCAACGAGGTTCTGCTGCGGTTCCTGCGGAGCTAGCCGGGGGCTCGCCCGGATCCTGTCTTCCCGGTTGACACCCGCCACCCGGTACGATTCAATCTCTTGCATATGCTGAAATAACAGTTCCACGATACGAATATTTCGTTCGTATAGCCCACGCCGTGGATGCCAGCATTGACACAAAGGATCTGGCACATGCTGTTGGAAGACTTTAACGCTGCCGGACGCGAGGAGGCCGCGGCCGCCCTGCGTCCCTGCCTGGACATTGGGCGGTGGATTGAGGAGATCGTCGATTCCCGGCCTTTCGACACAACGGACATCCTCCTGGAAACCGCCGGCCGCGCGGCGGAACCGTTCACCGACGCGGAGGTACTGGCCGCCTTGGCCCACCATCCCCGCATCGGCGAACGGGCCGCAGGAAACAGCACGGAGGCCCGGCTCTCGCAGTCGGAACAGGCGAGCCTGGGCTCCCCGGATCCGGCCGTCGCAGCAGCCATCGCCGAAGGGAACCGAAGCTATGAACAAAAATTCGGCCAGGTATTCCTGATCCGTGCGGCCGGCCGCAGCCGGGGTGAGATCCTGGTCGCCCTCCACGCCAGGCTCGCCCACACTCCCGAAGAGGAACAAGTAGTCATCGGCCAGCAGCTGCGCGAAATCGCGGTACTCCGACTCGAAGGACTGATCGGCGCATGAGCACTTCCCACATCACTACGCACGTCCTGGATACCGGCTCCGGCAAGCCCGCCGCGGGCGTCGCCGTCACCCTGGACATGCTCGACGGCGAACGCTGGGTCAGGATCGCGGCCGGCGCCACGGATGACGATGGGCGCGCCAAGTCACTTGGACCTGCCAGCCTGAACTCCGGAACGTACCGGCTGGGCTTCGACACCGGAGCGTATTACGCCGCCACCGGGACGGAGACCTTCTTCCCCGAAGTCACCCTGACCTTCGCGGTGTCCGAGACGCAGTCCCACTATCACGTCCCCCTGCTGCTCAGCCCCTTCGCCTACTCCACCTACCGAGGCAGCTAAGCCCGGAGCAGCCCAGCAACAATTCGCCCGCCACCGGCCGCACGTTGCGCTATCAGATCGGGCTGCTCTGAAGCCCTCAGAGCAGCCCGATCTGATAGCGCATGCGGCTGGTTGCGGGCGCAGCCATGCCCGGGCACAGCTACGTCCCAGGGCAGCTACGTCCCAGGGCAGCCATGCCCGGATGCGGCCCGCCCGGGAAACTCGGCCAGTCACAAACGACATTTTCCCGGCAAACCGGCCCAGCCGGCCCATATCCCTTGACAGCGGCCCACGTCACTCCTAGTCTGAATTTTGGGATCCCAAAACGGGATCCCAAAACAAGAAAGCTTGCCGGGCCCCGGCTTCCCAGGATCTGCACCTGATCCCGGAACTGATGTCAGCGCTGACATCAGCCCCTATCAACCGCTGCGATCAACACCGGGCCCGCGCACAGGACGCCCCACACTCCGGCATCCTGACCCACAAACGAATCCCCCTCATCACTTGCCGGCATCTTTCCTCTCTATCAAGGAGAAGTTGTGTCTCTTCCAAATACCGAAACCGCAAATACCGAAACCACCAACACCGAAATCGCGGTACAGCCCACTGACCCCACAAGCTCCAAGGACGGCGTGCAACGTCGCACCCATGTCCGCTGGAAACTGTTCCTCCTCCTGCTGGTCCTCGTCTCCGTGAACTACATCGACCGGGGATCCATCTCGGTCGCCCTGCCCATCATCCAGAAGGAATTCAACATGGCCCCGGAGCTCGTGGGCCTCCTGCTCTCGGCCTTCTTCTGGACCTACGCCCTCATGCAGATCCCCGTAGGCTGGCTGATCGACAAGTTCGGCCCCCGCAAGGTGATGACCGCGTCCTGCGTCGGCTGGGGCGCCGCAACGGCAGCATCAGGCCTGGCCGGAGGCTTCCTCAGCATGTTCATCGCCCGCCTCGGCATCGGCGTCACCGAGGCCGGGGTCATGCCGGCCGGCGGAAAACTGAACGCCATCTGGATGCACAAATCGGAACGCGGCCGCGGCGCCACCATCCTTGACGCCGGAGCCCCCTTGGGCGCCGGGCTCGGCGGCATCCTCATCGCAGGCCTGATCGCCTCGACGGGCAGCTGGCGGAGCTCCTTCATCATCGCCGGCGCCGCCACCGTCCTCATGGGCCTCGCCGTCTGGTGGTACGTCCGGGACAACCCCCGCCAGCACCGCGGAGTCAACGACGCCGAGGCCGAGTACATCGAGGCCTCCCACGCCGCCGAGGACGCCGAGGCCGAGCTCGACGGCAGCAAGGGCAAGCGCGCCCTGCTCCCCTACCTGAAGTTCCGTTCCTTCTGGGCCATGTGCTTCGGCTGGCTGGGCTTCAACGGCGTCTTTTACGGCCTGCTCACGTGGGGCCCGCTCTACCTGGCCCAGGCCAAGGGCTTTGACCTGAAGACCATCGGCTGGTCCACGTTCGTGATCTTCGGCGCCGGTTTCGTCGGCGAAATCCTCGGCGGCACCATCGCCGACAAATGGCGGGCATCCGGCGCCTCGGCCAACCGCGTCATGCGCACCCTCCTGGGCACCTCCAGCGTCGTAGTGATCGGCGGCCTCATCGGCGTTACCGTCGTGGCCGACCCGACGACGGCGGTAGTCCTGCTCTCCGTCGTCATGTTCTTCCTTCGCTGGGTGGGCCTCTTCTGGAGCATCCCCTCGATCCTGGGTGGCCGGACCAACGCCGGCGTCCTGGGCGGCGCGATGAACTTCAGCGGCAACATTTCCGGCTTCGTCACCCCGATCGCGGTCGGCCTGATCGTCGGCGCCACCGGCTCCTACACCTGGGCGCTGCTGTACTTCGTGGGATCCGCGATCATCATGGGCGTATCCGTGCTGACCCTGAACTACAACAAGCGGCTCCCTGTCTAAGCTAGGCCACGAAACACCTGTTCCCGAAGCCGGGAACGCAGTGCCATAAGAACCCGAATGGAGCACCATGCCTACCGCAGAAGAAACCCAGGACAAGGAACGCCCCCTCCGGGAGGCTGTCCGGGACACCCTCCGCAACAGGATCTTTGAAGGGCACTACGTTCCTGGCACCAGGCTGGTGGAGCGCGACCTCGCCGCCGAATTCAACGTCTCCCGCCTCCCGGTCCGCGAGGCGCTGCGGATGCTGCGCCAGGAAGGCCTGGTCAGCGACCGCGGCGCCCGCGGGGCCGAAGTCAGCTCGCTCAGCCCCAAAGACGTGGAGGATCTCTTCGACGTCCGCCAGTCGCTCGAAGTGCTGGCCTGCAGGCTGGCCGCGGCCCGCGCCACACCGGAGGACCTCAGTGCGCTGGAAGCCTTGTTGGACGTGGCCGAGCTCTCTCTAGCCAAGGGCGCCATTATGGACGCCCACCGGGCCAACAGCGAATTCCACGATGCCATCACCCGGATCGCGGATAACGGCTTCCTCAAATCGGCGCTCGAACCCCTCCAGGGCCGGATGCACTGGCTGTTCCGGCACGTGAGCGACCTCCCCGAACTCATCGAGGAACACCGGGCGCTCTACACCGCGATCGCCAGCGGTGACCCCGACCGGGCGGCTGCCCAGTCGGCGTCGCACATCGACAAATACCGGGAACAGTTTCCGGAGAATTTCCGCCGGACGGAACCCGACCTTCATCGGAAGAAGAAATGAAACTCCTTGTCATCAACCCCAACATCAGCAACGACGTCACTTCGCTGATCGAATCCGAAGCCCGGCGTTCCGCCTCGCCCGGAACCGAACTGGTGGTCCGGACCGCCGGCCACGGCGTCGAATACATCGAAACCCGCTTTGAATCGCTGATCGCCGCCGGTGCCGTCGCCGAAATCATCGCAGAGTACACCCGGGACGGCGCGAGCGTCGACGGCGTGGTGGTCGCCGCATTCGGCGACCCAGGAATGCCGGCGCTGAAGGAACTCGCCGACGTCCCCGTCATCGGGATCACCGAGGCGGCACTCTGCGCCGCCGCCCTGCAGGGGCACCGGTTCTCGATCATCGCCATCTCCGACCGGATCCGGCCCTGGTACCTGGACTGCGTGGAACGATTCGGGCTCAGTGGCCGGTTGGCCTCGATCCGCTCCATCAACGAGACCCTCACCGGCATCGGTTCCGTGCAGGCGGACTTCAAGGAGACCCTGCTGGCACTCAGCCACCAGGCCGTCGCCGAGGACGGGGCCGACGTCGTGATCCTCGCCGGTGCGCCGCTCGCCGGCCTGGCCCGCGAACTCCGCGGGCAGATAGGGGTCCCCGTGGTGGACGGCATCTCCGCAGGCATACGAATGGCGGAGGCCGTCGTCGGCCTCGATTCCGGTCCGCACCGGGCCGGCGCCTTCGCGCCGCCACCGGTCAAGGCCCGCAAGGGGCTGTCGAAAAACCTCGATGCCGCCCTCACGACGGCGCAGCACGCCGCCCGGCTGCCCGCACCGTCCCACTAATTTTCTTTCTCGAAGGAGAGGACAACGATGTCCCACACCCCAGACCTTGTCATTGCCAACGGCACCGTGGTCAACAGTTTCGGCCGCCAGGATGCTCACGTCGTGGTGCACGGCAGGACGATCGTCCAGCTCGTGGACGCTTCTGAGCCGGTCCCCGCTGCCGCCAGGACCATCGACGCCGCCGGCCAGCTGGTGATTCCGGGTGGCGTGGACGGCCACTGCCATGTCGCCCAGGTAACCGGGCGGTTCCGTACCCTGGATGACTACCGGACCACATCCACCGCTGCCCTCTGGGGCGGCACCACCACCATTATCGATTTCGGCATCCCCCGCGACGCCCGCGAGACCCCGCTGGCCGCGGTGCTGCACAAGAAGGAATTGGCCCGCGAGTCCCGCTGCGACGTCGCCCTGCACGGCTCGGTGGTCCAGTGGGACGAGACCGTGCCGTGGCAGCTCGAACAGCTCGCCGCCGAAGGTGTCCGTTCGGTCAAGATGTACACCACCAACCGGGGCACCACCATGGCCGACGGGGACACCATCCTGAAAGTCATGCGCGAGATGGTCCGGCTCGACGGCCTCACCTACATCCACGCCGAACACGATCCCATCATTGCCGACTGCACCCAGCAGCATGCGGACGACGGCCGGATCGGCATTGAACACCTGCACCGGACCCGGCCCGAACTCGCGGAGGAGATCTCGGTCAAGGAGACCCTGGCGATGGCCGAGTACACCAACGCTCCCGTCTATTTTGTGCACCAGTCCACGCCGGGGGCCGTGGACCTCGTCGCCGAGGCCCGCAGCCACGGAAGGGACGCCTTCTCGGAAACGTGCCCGCACTACCTCACCCTGGACGACACCGTCTACGGCACCTCCTTCCCCGAGTGGTACGCCTGCTGCCCGCCGATGCGCAGCCCCGCGACCGTCGCCGCACTGCGGGACCGGCTTGCCGCCGGAGCCATCCACACGGTGGCCTCGGACCACTCCTGCTACGACCTCACGCAAAAGCGCGAGCGGTCCGATGACATCCGCGCCATGCCGCACGGTCTGCCGGGGGTGGAAACCCGCATGCCGGTCACCTTCACCGCCATGATGGACGCCGCCGGCGGGGCGGCCCCGGTGGAGGATTTCGTGGAGGTGTTCGCCGCCGGTCCGGCCCGGATCAACGCCCTGCCGGGCAAGGGAACGATCGCAGCAGGGTACGACGCCGACCTCGTCGTCTTCGATCCCGCACAGGAACGCACCGTTGACGGCGCTGCCCTGCACATGGGAACGGATTTCTCGCCGTTCGACGGCAGGACGCTCACCGGCTGGCCCGCCGTCGTGGTGTCCGCCGGACGCGTGGTGCTGGACGCCGGCGGCTTCCATGATCCCGGCCCCGTGGGCCGGTTCGTGGCCCGAAACGGTTTCCGCGAGCACCAGACGGCCGCGGCAACCGCCCCCATTACCGCCCCCGCTGCCCTTTAGGAGCACCCATGCCTTCCGCAACCCGCCCCACCCGCATCGGCATGATCGTGCCGTCCTCCAACACCTGCCTCGAGCCGCAAAGCTACCGGATCCTCGGCGACCGCGACGACGTGACAATCCACTTCGCCAGGGTCCAGGTCACCCGGATCGCCCTGGACGATTCCTCCGACAAGCAGTTCGACGCCCCGGTGATGCGGGCCGCCGCCGAGATCCTGGCAACCGCCGACGTCGACGTCATCGCGTGGAACGGCACCTCGGGCTCATGGCTCGGCGCCGGCCACGACCGCGAACTTGTCCGGGAAATACAGGACGCCACGGGCATCCCCGCCACCACGTCCACACTGGCCTATATGGAGGCCTTCCGGTCCTTCGGCACCGGGCGGATCGGACTGTTCACCCCGTACACGGAGGACGTCAACGAACGGATCGTGGCGTCGTACGAACGGGACGGGATCAAAACACTCGACCACCGCTTCCTCGGCCTGAGCGACAACGAGTCATTCGCCCGGGTCTCCGACGCCGAAATGCGGCCCGGATCCCTGGAACTCGCGGCCTTGAACCCGGACGCGCTCGTGTACCTCTGCACCAACCTCTACGGGGCCAACATCGCGGAGGAAATCGAGGCTGCCATGGGCGTTCCGGTGCTCGACTCGGTAGCTGTGACCCTGTGGCACTGCCTCAAAATGGCCGGCGCCCCGTTGCTCTCCCCGCGGTGGGGCAGGCTGCTCACCTCAGCCTGAAAAAGCAACGCGTGGTCAGAACGGCCCATTCTGGGCGGCTTAATGAGCCGTATCTGACCCCGCGTTGCTCGTGGCGCCACTATCGCCCGATTGTGACTGCCCGTCTGCCTTGACGCACGGATTGCCGCCTAGATAATCTCGAAATGCAATAAAGTTTTCTCACAGAATGAAAACTTGAGCCAACCATTCAACGATGAAAAGAGGCTGGACGTGGCTGCAGGAGAAGATACCTCCCATATCCTCAGCGGGTTGACAAACCAGCTGCCTGATCGTGATCCGGAAGAGACCGCCGAATGGCTGGAGTCCCTGGATACCCTGATTCAGGAACAGGGCACCGAGCGTGCCCAGTACATTATGCGCAGCCTGCTCCAGCGGGCCGGGGCGCAGAGCGTGGGTGTCCCGATGGTCACCACCACGGACTACGTCAACACCATCCCGGTGGACCAGGAAGCGGCATTCCCGGGCGATGAGGAGATCGAACGGAAGTACCGGGCCTGGCTGCGCTGGAATGCCGCCGTGATGGTGCACCGGGCGCAGCGGGCGGACATCGGCGTCGGCGGGCACATCTCCACCTACGCCGGGGCCGCGACCCTGTACGAGGTCGGTTTCAACCACTTCTTCCGCGGCAAGGACCACCCCGGCGGCGGCGACCAGRTCTTCTTCCAGGGCCACGCCTCCCCCGGCATGTACGCCCGCGCCTTCATGGARGGCCGGCTSTCCGAGGAGGACCTGGACGGCTTCCGGCAGGAGAARTCCAAGGAAGGCCACGCCCTCTCCTCCTACCCGCACCCGCGCCTGATGCCGGAGTTCTGGGARTTCCCCACSGTCTCGATGGGCATCGGCCCGATGAACGCSATCTACCAGGCCCAGTCCAACCGCTACCTGCACAACCGCGGCCTSAAGGACACCAGTGACCAGCAGGTCTGGGCGTTCCTGGGCGACGGCGAAATGGACGAGCCCGAGTCCCGCGGCCTGCTCCAGCTCGCCGCGAACGACAAGCTCGACAACCTCAACTTCGTCATCAACTGCAACCTCCAGCGCCTCGACGGACCCGTCCGCGGCAACGGCAAGATCATGCAGGAACTCGAGGCCTTCTTCCGCGGCGCCGGCTGGAACGTCATCAAGGTCGTCTGGGGCCGGGAGTGGGATGACCTGCTGGCCAGGGACGAGGACGGCTCGCTGGTGAAGATCATGAACGAGACCGTCGACGGCGACTACCAGACSTACAAGGCCGAATCCGGCGCGTTCGTCCGCGAGCACTTCTTCGGCAAGACCCCGCAGACCAAGGAAATGGTCCAGGACCTGACCGACGACGAGATCTGGAAGCTCAAGCGCGGCGGSCACGACTACAACAAGGTCTACGCCGCGTACAAGGCCGCGACCGAGTTCAAGGGCAAGCCCACCGTCATCCTGGCCCACACGGTCAAGGGCTACGGCCTGGGCACSCACTTCGAGGGCCGCAACGCGACCCACCAGATGAAGAAGCTCACGATGGCGGACCTGAAGGCCTTCCGCGACCACCTGCGCATCCCGATCACGGACGARCAGCTCGAAGCGGACCTSTACCGGCCGCCGTACTACCACCCCGGCATGGACTCCCCSGAGATCCAGTACCTGATGGGCCGGCGCAAGGAACTCGGCGGCTTCGTCCCCGAGCGGCGGCCGGACCACGCGCCCGTGGAGCTGCCCGACCCCGCAACATATGAGGTTGCCAAGAGAGGCTCCGGGAAGCAGCATGCCGCCACCACCATGGCCTTTGTGCGCCTGCTCAAAGACCTGCTCCGGGACAAGAAGTTCGGACACCGCATCGTCCCGATCGTGCCGGATGAATCCCGTACCTTCGGCATGGACGCGTTCTTCCCTTCGGCGAAGATCTACAACCCGGACGGCCAGGGCTACCTGTCCGTGGACCGGGATTTGGTCCTGGCCTATAAGGAATCGGCCCAGGGCCAGCTGATCCACCCGGGCATCAATGAGGCAGGGGCGGTGGCGGCGTTCACCGCCGCCGGCACGTCCTACGCCACGCACGGCGAACCGCTCATCCCGGTCTACGTCTTCTACTCGATGTTCGGCTTCCAGCGCACCGGCGACTCCTTCTGGGCCGCAGCGGACCAGATGACCCGCGGGTTCATCATCGGCGCCACCGCCGGCCGCACCACCCTGACCGGCGAAGGCCTGCAGCACGCCGACGGGCACTCCCCGATCCTGGCTTCGACCAACCCGGCCGTCCTGACCTACGATCCCGCCTTTGGGTACGAAATGGGCCACATCATCAGGGATGGCCTGGAGCGGATGTACGGGCCCGGCTCGGAGGACCGGAACCTGATGTACTACCTCACTGTCTACAACGAGCCGATCTTCCAGCCGGCCGAACCCGAGGACCTCGACGTCAACGGCGTGCTGAAGGGCATCCACCGGGTGTCGGTGTCGGACGGCGAGGGGCCCAAGAGCCAGATCCTTGCCTCTGGAGTGTCCGTGCCCTGGGCCCTCGAAGCCCAGCGAATCCTGGCCGAGGACTGGGGCGTCTGCGCCGATGTGTGGTCCGTGACGTCCTGGAACGAGCTGCGCCGCGACGGGCTCGCGGCAGAGGAAGAGGCCTTCCTGAACCCCGGCCAGCCCGCCCGCGTGCCGTTTGTGGCCCAGCAGCTCGCCGGCGCCACCGGGCCGATCGTGGCGGTCACCGACTACATGAAGGCCGTGCCGGACCAGATCCGCCAGTTCCTGCCGCACCAGTTCGCCTCGCTCGGGGCTGACGGCTTTGGCTTCTCGGACACCCGCGCCGCAGCCCGCCGCTTCTTCAAGAACGACACGCACTCGATTGTGGTGAAGACCCTCCAGCTGCTGGCCTCGCGCGGAGAGGTCGACGGCGGGGTGCCAGCCTACGCGATGGATCGCTACAAGCTCCTGGACGTCAACGCCGGGACCACCGGCGGAGCGGGCGGCGACGCCTGACCGCGCGTTAGGGTGGGCAGATGAGCGACGGCGGAGCGCAGGGCATCCGAGCGCAAGGTATCCGAGCACAGGGCACGACGGCGGTGCTGCTGGCCGCCGGAGCCGGGACCCGGCTGGGGCTCGGGCCCAAGGCGTTGCTCCCCTTCCATGGCCGCACGCTGGTCGAAGTGCTCGCTGACGTGCTGCTCGCGGGCGGCTGCCGGGAAGTGGTGACGGTGCTCGGCGCGGACGCGGCAAGGGTCCGCGCCGCCACCGACCTCAGCCGGCACCGGGTCATCGACAACCCTGGCTGGGACACCGGGATGGGCAGTTCGTTCCGGGCCGGTGTTGCCGCGGCGGCCCCGGAGGACCACGTGCTCATCGCGCTGGTAGACCAGCCCGGGCTGACCACTGAGACCGTGGCCCGGCTGTTGGCGTCTCACCGGGTCGGCCGGGTGACGGCGGCCGCCTACCGCGATGCGGAGGGGAAGCTGCTGCGGGGACATCCGCTGCTGCTCGATGCCGGACTTCGCGCTGAAGCCGCGAAAACAGCAACGGGCGACGCCGGAGCACGTGTCTTTCTGCGGGCCCACGCGGACCTGGTTGATCTGGTGGACTGCAGCGACCTCTCCGGCGGCGACGACCTCGACTCCCCGGACCAGCTGCACCTTCTCGATTAATGCTCCATGCCGGCAGCCAACAGCTCCTGCAGGCCGAGCTTGAACGCGGCTCTGCCGCCGTGAGCGGGATGCCTGATTCTCGGCGCCACCACGCCGTTTCTCTGTAGGCTCCGCTCCGCCACCCTCCCCACCGCCACCACTGTCCGGACCCCGAAGAGAGCCCTGAGGTCCTGCCAAAACGGAACTCCGACGGCCGTCTCGGCGAGGGTGGGCGTCCGGTTGGAGAAGGGGCGCCCGGGGGCATGGGTGTGGAGGGGGTAGGCGCTCCAGAGCAGGGGCAGGAACTCCAGCTCCGCCAGGACCTGCCACATCACCGTGGCCGTCGGTTCCGCGGCTATGCCTTCTGAGTCGGCCGGAAGCACGTATCCCTTCCCCGGCCCGAACAGCCCAAACTCGTTGGCAGGGCCTTCGAGAATGGAGCGGTTTGTGAACGGAATCCCGGTGATCCTCATGCCCCGGAATCCCGGCGCTTCGCCCAGCAGCAGCACGTCCGGGCGCCGGTCCAGCATTTCCTGCAGATAGAGTTCCAGGTTCCGGCGGCGCTGGGCATTTCCGGCAGCGGCAAAATCATAGAAGTTCTGGCAGCCCGGACCGGTCTGCACGGACGCCAGCCGATCGACGAAGGCCTGGATCGCGGGATCGGCCATTCAGGGCGCTCCTTCCAGCAGCCGGTATGTGCCTGAAATGGTAGCCGGGCACCTGCCCAAGGCGGCACCTTGCCAACGAGGGACGGCCAAAGAGCAGGTCCACCCTCCCAACGGGAGGGTGGACCTGAAAGCCGCCCGACGCCGTCGGGCGCCGCTAAGTCCGGTTCACGGGGAGGCCGGCGCGGGGGCGGCCGCCAGCGGCCAGCCGATGACCGTCTTGGGGCGCGGGGTGGCGTAGGTCCGGACTTTGGAAGTGCTGAGCCGCAACCGGACCAGCGATTCAGCGATGGTGACGGCAGCCGCCACGCCGTCCACCACGGGGACGCCGGCGCGCTTCCGGATCTCCTCGTCCAGGCCGGCCATGCCGCCGCACCCCAGGACGATGACTTCCGCCTTGTCTTCACGGACGGCCACCAGCGCCTGTTCGATGATGGCTTCCACGGCGCGCTGCGGGTCCTCCTCCAGTTCCAGTACGGCCATTCCGCTGGCCCGGACCGAGGCGCACCGGGCGTCGAGGCCGGCCAGCTTCAGCCGGTCCTCGATCAGCGGAACGGCACGGTCCAGAGTGGTAATCACGGCGTACTTGTGGCCGAGGAACATCGCGGTGCTCGCAGCCGCCTCGGTGATGTCCACCACCGGAACGTCGAGCAACTCCTGGAGCCCTTCGCGGCCGTGCTCGCCGTAGCCGGCCTGGATAACGGCGTCGAACGGCTCCGGATAGGACAGGACCCTGTCCATGACTGCGATCGCGGCGAGGTAGCTCTCAAAGTTTCCCTCGCAGGAGTCCGCCCCGAAGCGGGGAGTGAGTCCCACGATCTCCGTATCCGCAAGCGCAACCTGGCGGGCCTGCGCGGCGATGGAGTCTGTCATGGATTGCGTGGTGTTGACGTTGGCGACAAGGATGCGCATGGTGCTTTCCGCTTTCAGACAGGTTTGGTCAGTGGGTGCTGGCGACGGCGATTGCCTCGCCGTCGACGTCGTCGAGCCGCTGGGAGCGGTCCGAGATGACGTAGTAGACCACCGCGGCGATTCCGGCTGCGACGAACCAGGCGAACGGGGCGGCTGCCTCGAACGCCGGAACAAAGGCGACCAGGAGCGCAACGCAGGCGGCGGGCACCATGGCGATGATCGCCCGGGGATTGAAGCCCTTCTTGTAGTAGTAGGCTCCCGCCGGGTTCTCGGTGTAGAGCTCAAGGACGTTGACCCGGCCGCGGCGCAGCAGCCAGTAATCGGCCATCACGACGCCGAAGAGTGGGCCGAGCAGGGCACCGAGTCCACCCAGGAAGTACACGATCACGAGCGGGTTGTTGTAGAGGTTCCACGGCAGGATGACGAGGCCGATCGTGCCGCTGACCCAGGCCGCCTTGCGGAAGTTCAGGTGCTTCGGGAAGAGATTGGTCAGGGCGTAGACGGGAGCCACAAAGTTGGCCATCAGGTTCACGGCGATGGTCAGGATCAGCAACGCAAGGCAGGCCAGGACAAGGAACAGCGTGTTCGGGATGGTCTGGACGATGTCCGACGGGCTTTCGATGACCGTGCCGTTGATCTTGAACTGGCCGCCGGCCATGACCACCACGATCGCGCCGAAGAGGAGCATGTTGATGGGGATACCCCAGAAGTTGCCCCGCACCACGGCCTTCTTGGAGACGGCGGACCGGGTGAAGTCACAGAAGTTCAGGACGAACGTTCCGTAAATGGCCACCCACAGCGCACCGCCGGCAAAGATGGTGCGCCACATTTCGGCGCCTTCGAGGGGGTTGTCCGAGGCCCAGGCGATGGAACCGCCGGCTTCAACGAAGATCCAGATGGCGATGGCCGCCATGGTCACCAGGATGATGGGCCCGGCGAAGGCCTCATACCTGCGGATCATTTCCATGCCGAAACTGACGATGACCAGCTGGACGATCCAGAGGAACACGAACGATGCCCAGCCCAGCGTGGAGAGGCCGAGGACGGAGTTGGCGTCCAGGTCCCGCAGCGACGGAGCCATGGCCACGAGCATAACGCGGAGCACCACTGACGCCAGGTAGGTCTGGATACCGAACCATGCCACGGCCACTGCCCCGCGCAGGAGGCTGGCGATCTGGGCTCCCCTGATGCCGAAGCTGATCCGGCTCATGACGGGGAACGGGACACCGGTCTTGACGCCCATGAATCCAGAGAAGCTGAGCAGCGCAAACAGCAGGACGGCCCCGATTCCCAGGGCGAGAAGAATCTGCCAGCCACCCAGTCCGAGGGCGAAGAGTCCGATGGCGAAGCCATAGTTACCAAGGCTGTGGACGTCGTTGGCCCAGAGGGTGAAAATGCTGTAGCTGGTCCAGCGGCGACCTTCCCGCTTCGTCGGGGCAAGGTCGATGTTGTACAGGGAGGGGCTGATCGTTCGGCCGGAGGCGGCGCTGGCTGCATCGCAAAGCGCGTCGACACCCATGGAAGGGTGGGTAGCTTTGCCCAAGTCAACTGCGGTCTCGGGAGCCGGTTCGACGCCGGTCAACGGGGTCGTCTGCATCGTGATCTCGCTTCTTGAAGATGTCTTCCATGCATTCCGCATTCGGATTTGTGCCGGAAATTACCGGCAGGAGCGTCATTGCTCAAATTCCATAATGCGGAAGATGGGTATCGAGTAGTGAAATAACGGTATGACCTGGATCACGCATCGGTCAAGGGTTGCCGAATCACGGCAAGTCACAAACGGTTGCTACGACTCCCGGCAGCCCGTTGGGCGCCCGCGTTGAATCCCCGCATTGGTCTTAGCGGGAGGGGACCAGCCCTGCCTCTTTCAGTCCCAGGTAGATCTTGTCGCGGGAGATCGGCAGCTCGGAGAATCTCACGCCTGTGGCGTTCCGGATGGCGTTCGCGAGCGCCGGTGCCACCGGGTTGAACGGGCTCTCGCTCATGGACTTCGCGCCCAGCGGGCCCAGCTTGTCGCTGGTGTCGGCGAAGTAGACCTCGCTGCGCGGCACGTCGGCGAAGGAGGGGACGTGGTACTGCCGCAGGACGTCGGTGGTGACGAGGCCGGCGTCGTCGACTTTGACCTCCTCGTACAGCGCAGAGCCGAGGGCCTGCGCGATACCGCCTTCGATCTGGCCACGGCACTGGCGCGGATTGACCACCACGCCGGCATCGGCCGCCTGCACGCTTTGCAGGATCCGCAACTCCCCCGTCCCGGTGTTCACGGCCACCCGGAAGCCCTGGACATTGAACGCCACTGAACGCGGTGTCCCGCCCCAATGCCCCTCGGCGGCGAGCTCGACGCCGGCCTGCTCCGCGGCGTCGTAAATTTCCGTCAGGGGCACCCGGGTTCCCTCGCAGACCACGGCATCCCCGTCCAGCACGCAGCCGGAGGACTGCACCCGGCGGATGCCGGCGGCGAAGGCGCGGATGCGGAGGGCGAGGTCCTCTGCGGCGGCCAGCGTCGCTTTGCCCCCCACTACGGTGCCGGCAGATCCGAACGCACCGGAATCGTGGTCCACGAGGTCGGTGTCGGACTGGCGCACGGTGACGCGGGCTGCAGAGGTGAACAGCGCGGTGGCCGCGAGCTGCGCGTGGACGGTGGTGGTGCCGTTGCCGAATTCTGCCGTCCCGACGTCGGCGGCGTACGTCCCGTCGGGCAGGAGCCGGAGCCTGGAGTGGGCAAAGTGGCCGCGTGGCGGGACGGTGTCGATCATGGACAGGGCAGTCCCCTCCCCGAGGACCCAGTCCGGGCCCAGGCTGTCGCGGCCGGCCGCGCGGTAGCGTTCCAGTCCGCGGGCCAGGGCGTCCTCCACCAGCTTGGTGCACTGGTCCAGGCCGTAGCTGCCGTAGCGGACGTCCTCTTGGGGCTCGTCGTGGATGGAAAGCATGTCGTCGCCTTCCCGGACCATGTTCCGGCGGCGGAACTCCAGGGGGTCCATGCCGATCCCTGTCGCGAGCTCGTCGATGCCGGATTCGATCGCGAAGATCATCTGGCTGAGCCCATAGCCGCGGAAGGCACCGGACGGCACGGTGTTGGTGTACACGGCGTGGGCGTCCACCTTCTTGTTGGCACACTTGTACACCGCCAGCGACTCGCCGCAGCCGTGGAACATGACCCCCGTCGCGTGGTTGCCGTAGGCGCCGGTGTTGGTGAGCACCTCCAGCTGGAGTGCGGTCAGCCTGCCGTCGCGGCTGGCGCCGGCCTTGAGATGGATGGTGAAGGGATGCTTGGTGGTGGCGGCGGTGAACTGTTCGGTCCGGGTGAATTCAAGCTGCACGGGGCGGTGGAGCTTCAGGGCGGCCAGCGCGACGACGTCCTCGGTGAGCACCTCTTGTTTGCCGCCAAAACCGCCGCCCACCCGTCCCGCCACCACCCGGATCTGGTCTTCCGGCAGGCCGAATACCCGGCCCAGGGTCCGCCGCACCAGGAACGGGACCTGGCTGGAGGTGCGGATCAGCAGCCGCCCGTCACTGCCGAAGGAGGCGATGGAGGCATGGGTTTCGAGCGCCATGTGCTGCACCCGTTGAGTCCGGTAGGTGTGTTCGTGGATGAAGTCCGCCGCGGCGAAACCGGCCGACACATCGCCGAGCTCGGAATGCAGTTCCGCCACGACGTTCCGCTCCGGCCGGCTGATGCGGGCCGTGGCTGCGTCCTTGTCCCCGTGGAGGGCGGGAGCCCCGGGGAGCATGGCGTTCTCCGGGGTGAAGACGGCGTCCAGGACCTCGTAGTCGACCTTCAGGGCCCGCACGCCTGCCTCCGCAGCAGCCACCGTGCCGGCGACGACGGCGGCGACCCGCTGGCCGATGAACCGCACGACGTCGTCGAACACGCGGGTATCGTCCGGGTCGTCGGTGTAGAGCTCGTGCTGCGCGGTCGAGAACAGCTGCGCCGGGGAGTCCTCGTGGGTGAAGACCGCCACGACGCCGGGAATCGCCAGCGCGCCCGCCGCGTCGATGGAGCGGATCCGGGCGTGGGCATGCGGGGAGCGCAGCAGCTTCACGTGCAGCAGCCCGGGCAGTTCTTCGGCCGGGACATCCAGGGTGTAGCGGGCCTGCCCCGTGACGATGGCGAGGCCGGCGGGTGCGGGAACGTCGTCGCCCAGCTGTCCGGAGCGCGGCTCCGGACGGCCATGCCCCGCGGTTGCCGAGTCCGTACCAGAGGTGTCCGTACCCGAGGTGTCCGTACCAGAGGGTTCCGGGCGGGAGGCGCCCGGGCGGCTCCCCCTCCCGCAGACGGCGTCCTCGATGGCCGTGTACCCGGTGCACCGGCACAGGTTGCCCTTGAGGTTCCGCGGCAGGTCCGCCTTCTGCTCGTCATCGAAGGTCGCGGCCGTCATCACCATGCCGGCCGTGCAAAAGCCGCACTGGAAGCCCTGCCGGTCCAGGAACTGCTGCTGGATCGGATGGAGCGCGGCGCCGTCGGGGTCAGCAGGTCCGCCGGAGGCGCAGGTGGCAGCCAATCCTTCCACCGTGGTCACGGCGCGGCCCTCCGCCCGAATGGCGGGATAAATGCAGCTGTGCACCGGCACCCCGTCCACATGCACCGTGCACGCGCCGCAGTCGCCGGCGTCGCAGCCCTTCTTCACACCCAGGTTCCCCTGTTCGCGAAGGAATGTCCTCAGGCACTGGCCGGGACGGGGTTCGGCCTGCGCCCGGACGCCGTTGATCTCGATGGACATGCTCAGGCCCCTTCCGTCCGGGCCCGCGGCGGCCAGAAGTCACCTGATACGCGTAACGGATCAAGGCCTGCCGGGGCGGTGAGTTCGGCCTGGATTTCATGGGCCAGCCGGTACGTCATGTCCTTGCGCCAGGCGGGCAGGCCGTGGAGGTCGTCGTGGTACAGCTCATCGGGGATGGCGGCATCCAGGGACTCGGAGAGGGCGTCGGCGAGCGCCGCCGCGGAGGACTTCAGGCGCAGCTGCACGGGGCGTTTGGTGGCTGCGGTGACGGTCAGGACCAGGGCGCCGCCGGCGTCGAGCCTGCCGATCAGCAGCACCGCGGACCTGCCCAGGTTGCTCAGCGACAGCCGGCGGAAGGCCACCCGGGCGGACAGCGCCGCCGCCGGCAGGCTCACGCTGCGCAGGAGCTCGCCGGGAGCGAGGCAGTTCGTCCCGTCGCCCGTGACGAACTCCAGCACGGGGAGCGTGCGGCGGGCGCCGCCGGGGCCCAGAATAGTGGCCGTGCCGTCGAGCGCCGCGCAGAGCGAGATCATGGGCCCGGCCGGCAGCGAGGTGCACAGGTTGCCTCCCACCGTGGACATGGTCCAGACCTTGAAGGAGGCCACAAAGGACTCGCAGCAGGGGCGGACGAGGTCCACGCCGGGCCAGTTCCCGGCCAGTCCCCGGGCGGCGTCCGAGTCGGGGAATGCATACAGGTGCGCGATGGTGCAGGTTGCCGCCAGCTCGATGCCTGCCGCCGAGACAGCCAGGGGTGCCCAGTCCGTGGAGCCGAGGTCCAGGAGACGCCGGAGCGGTTCCGGTCCGGAGGCGGGGCTCCCGGCGGAGAAAAGCACGGTGCCCCCCGCGAGCCAGGCGTCGCCGTCGCGCCACTGCGCCGGATCCGCGGTGCGGACCACGGCCTCGATGGTGTTCATGTCCATGGGGCCTCCTGAGGTTCCGGCATGCCGGCGCTGCTGTCGTGACGGTTACTGTCGTGATGACTGCTGTCGTAATGACTTGCGGCGTAATGGTGAATGGGGCCGCTGGCATCCTTCAGGGACACGCCGCCCTGGGCCAGGCCGGCGGCCTTGCTCCGGCTGGCCACGAGTTCCGCCATGATGGACACCGCGACCTCTTCCGGTGTGACGGCCCCGAGGTCCAGGCCGATGGGTGAGTGCAGCCGGGCAAGGTCGGCGTCGGCCACACCGGCCTGCCTCAGGGCATCGATCCGCCCGCTGTGGCTGCGCCTGGACCCCATGGCGCCGATGTAGGCCACGTCCAGGCCTAGCGAGGCCTGCAGGAGCGGGACATCGAATTTGGGATCATGCGTGAGCACGCAAATGGCCGTCCGGGCGTCGGTGCGGCCGGCCCGGGCCTGCTCCGCCAGGTACCGGTGCGGCCAGGCTGTGGCCACCTCGTCCGCGGCGCTGAACCTGTCCTGCTGCGCGAACGCCGGGCGCGCATCGCACACCGTGACGTGGAAGCCCAGGAGTTTCGCGGCCGGCACGAGTGCCGCACCGAAGTCATTGGCGCCGAAGATCAGCAGGCGCGCCGCCGGTAGCCGGCTCTCCACCAGCAGGCTTACGGGTTCCGGCAGGCAGTCCCCCGCGGGCGCGAGCCGGACCAGCCCGGTGCGGCCTCCCCTCAGCAGCGGTTCCAGCTGGGCTGCCGCCGCCAGCAGCACGCGCCCGGCACCGGCGGAACCGCCCTCTCCCAGCAGCGCGGCGAGTTCGGCCGACTGCAGCACCTGGAAGGACGCCGGCTCAGGAACCACGACGGCGCCGCCCCCGCCGGCGTCCACCCTGCGGATCAGCGCCGCCCCGTCTGCCGGATGCCGCCCGGCCAGGCCGTGCAGGCTGTCCAGCCGCAGCCGTCCAGGCTCCGCACCGAGGGGTTCGATGTGGATTTCCAGCCCGCCGCCACAGGTCAGCCCGGCGGCAAACGCGTCCTCGGCGCTGTAGCCGAAGAACTCGCGGCGCGTCCCGCCGTCGCGCATTGCCTCAAGGGCCGCCTCCACAACGGCCCCTTCAACGCAGCCGCCGGACAGGCTGCCCAGCACCTCGCCGGCCTCGGAGACCAGCATGGACGTGCCCACGGGCCTCGGCACCGAGCCGGAAGTGCCTACCACGGTGGCCACCGCGCAGCGCTGCCCGGACGCGGCCGGCCGCCACGTGCCCAAGTGCGGGAGCAGATCCAACATGGCCGCAGTCCCCGGCGCTAATAGTCGGTCCTGGACTCGAGCGAGTTCCAGGCGTTGAAGGGATCCAGGGCCGCGGGGGCTTGCGGGTCTGTCAGTTCCAGCCTGCCCACCGGCATGAGCGCGTCGCGCTGATCGTTTTCGAAGTATTCGTAGAAGACGGCGTCATCGAACCCCGCGGACGCGGCATCGTGCCGGTCCGCGGCGAACACCACGCGTGACACGCGCGCCCACAGCGCGGACGCCAGGCACATGGGGCACGGCTCGCAGCTGCAGTAGAGCGTGGCTCCGCTGAGATCGAAGGTGCCAAGTTCGCTGCATGCCCGCCGGATGGCCGTGACCTCGGCGTGCGCAGTTGGATCGTTGGTGGCGGTGACGCGGTTGACGCCGTCGAACGCCTGCCCGTCCGCGGTGACCACCACAGCGCCGAACGGGCCGCCGCTGTTCAGGACGTTGGCCATGGCCAACTCGACGGATCTCGCCAGGAACTTCTGGGCCGTATCGGTTGCAGTCATGCCGCCACTCCCTACCTGCGGAAGCCGGTACACCGTGACGGGTACGCAAGGGCCGGATGGGACGGTGACCAGTCTTCAGCATTTGCCTTGAAGGTTGCGCCTGGTAGATAGCTTCCCGGGATCGGGCTGCCCGCCGTTGGCAAGATCGACAGTAGCACCGGGATGTCCGCCCGGCGCTCCTTATTTGGGGGAAGCCCAGTTTCGTTTTGTGAAATCTCTATTTCCGGGTCTTCACGCCAACTACCTACCGCCCAATGAAACGCCTACCGACCGAAGAGCGGCAGCGCGCGGAGCCATCGGGAAAGGCCGCGGTCCTTGCGCTCACAGTCGGCCGGAATGTAGAAGTCCGGGTCTGTAGCGCCGAAGTCCGTGGCGCCGAACGGCAGGTACAGCTCCTGGCCGGGCGCCGGAAATTCTACGGCGCTGTCCTTCTCCTGTATGTCCATGGACTCCTCCTCGTTCATTGTGTGGCCGCTGCTTCGCGCCGGGTCGAATCACGCCAGCGCAGTTCCACAATTTGGAAATAGTTTATTGCTATATGGAAAAAAGTAGGGGTCGCCGGAGCCGGCGGTCAAGGCCCGCGGCAGTCCCGGTCGCAATCCGTTTTTTCGAAAAGTGATGTACACCACGCCGGGGCCGGGCTACGCTTAATCCCAACTCGTGGCGCAGGTCACGTAACCTGGGAGCAGCAGGCAGGGTCGTAATGAGCTGGCATCAACTGATGTCGGCTCTTTTTTGTGGGCCGACGGAATAAGAAACGCGCGGGAAACAAGCGCTTAATTTCTATGTGGGACTTTGGTGCCACATACCTGAAGTTGGGAATCAGACCATGAGCAACAAGATCGTCCTCGGCCACAACCAGTACGGAAAAGCCGAAGTCCGGGTCGTCAAGATCACCAGGGACACCGACCGCCATGAGATCGAAGACCTGAACGTCACCTCGCAGCTGCGCGGCGACTTCGCAGCGGCCCACCTCGAAGGCGACAACAGCCATGTGGTGGCCACGGACACCCAAAAGAACACCATCTATGCCTTCGCCCGGGACGGCATCGGTTCCCCGGAAGCCTTCCTGCTGCGGCTGGGCAAGCACTTTACCTCGAACTTCGACTGGGTCACCGGCGGCCGCTGGGCGGCCGAGTCCTACAAATGGGACCGGATCCAGGCCCACGGGGCCGGGCATGACCACTCTTTCGTCCGCAGCGGCCAGGAAGTCCGCACCGCGGTCCTCGTCCGCGACGGCGGTACCGAGCACCTCATCGCCGGGCTCAAGGACCTCACCGTGCTGAAGTCGACCCAGTCCGGGTTCAGCGGCTTCCCGCGGGACAAGTACACCACCCTCCCGGAAACGTCCGACCGCATCCTCGCCACGGACGTATCGGCCCGCTGGCGCTTCAGGACCGGCACCGATTTCGGCACCTTCGACTTCAACAAGAGCTACGAGGACGTCAAGAGCCTGCTGCTGGAGGGGTTCAGCGAAAACTACTCCCACGCCCTGCAGCAGACCCTCTTCGACATGGGCGCCAAGGTCCTGGAAGCGCACACCGAGATCGACGAGATCAAGTTCTCCATGCCCAACAAGCACCACTTCCTCGTTGACCTCTCACCCTTTGGCCTCGACAACCCCAACGAGGTCTTCTTTGCCGCCGACCGCCCCTACGGCCTGATCGAGGCCACCGTCCAGCGTGAGGACGCCAGCCCCGCAGAGATCGCCTGGGCCGGGATCGCCGGCTTCTGCTAGGACTCCAGAGCCGGCCGGCCCGGGCCTCCGGCGCCGGCACTCCAGTACCCGTTAGCCAGACATTGTTAGCCGGACGACGACGTCCGCCATGAACCAAGAAGGTCTGCCATGAACGCACGCAAAAAATTGACCGCCCGACTGCCACGCACCGGACGCACCGGAGGCTCCGGCGGCATTCCCCGCCCCGAGGACCAACGGCTCTCCGTCGGAAGCAGCTTCGCCTACGGCTTCCAGCACGTCCTGACCATGTACGGCGGCATCATCGCCGTCCCCCTGATCGTGGGCCAGGCCGCCGGCCTGGCACCGGCCGACGTCGGGGTCCTGATCGCCGCGGCCCTCTTCATGGGCGGCCTGGCAACGCTGCTCCAGACCCTGGGCGTGCCGTTCTTCGGCTCCCAGCTCCCCCTGGTCCAGGGCGTCTCCTTCGCCAGCGTGGCGACCATGGTCGCCATCGTCACCGGCGGAGGCGGCCTCCCGGCCGTCTTCGGCGCCGTCATTGCCTCTGCAGCCATCGGGCTGCTGATCGCCCCGGTGTTCTCCAAGATTGTCCGGTTCTTCCCGCCGGTGGTCACCGGCACAGTCATCACCACCATCGGCCTCACGCTGATGCCCGTGGCGGCCAACTGGGCCATGGGCGGGAACAAGAAGGCCGAGGACTACGGGAGCGTGGCCAACATCGGGCTGGCGGCCATTACCCTGGCCCTCGTGCTCCTGCTGAGCAAGGTCGGCAGCGCCACCATTTCCCGCCTGTCCATTCTGCTGGCCATGGTGGCCGGAACCGGGGTCGCCGTCGTGACCGGCATGGCGGACTTCTCAAAGGTCGGTGACGGCCCGATCGTCGCCTTCCCCGCACCGTTCCACCTCGGCGCACCCACCTTCGAGGCTGCCGCCATCATCTCCATGCTGATCGTGGTCCTGGTGATCCTGACCGAGACCATGGCCGACATCCTGGCCGTCGGCGAAATCGTGGGCACCCGGGTCGATTCGAAGCGGATCGCCGCGGGCCTGCGGGCCGATATGGTTTCCAGCCTCGTGGCGCCGGTCTTCGGCTCCTTCACGCAGAGCGCGTTCGCCCAGAACGTTGGCCTTGTCGCGGTCACCAAGATCAAGAGCCGCTATGTGGTGGCGGCCGGCGGCGTCATCCTCGTGCTGCTGGGCCTGCTGCCGGTGCTCGGCCGCGTGGTCGCGGCGGTCCCCACA
The DNA here is from genome assembly GCF_056406415.1 of Arthrobacter sp. P1_C12_2. Taxonomy (NCBI): domain Bacteria; kingdom Bacillati; phylum Actinomycetota; class Actinomycetes; order Micrococcales; family Micrococcaceae; genus Arthrobacter; species Arthrobacter sp. P1_C12_2. The sequence continues at coordinate 363,786 of NZ_JBFUAF010000001.1, forward strand.
GCCGTCCTGGGCGGTGCGGGGATCGTGCTTTTCGGCACGGTGGCCGCGAGCGGCATCCGCACCCTGGCCAAGGTGGAGTACCGGAACAACATGAACCTGATCATTGTCGCCACCTCGATCGGCTTCGGCATGATCCCGATCGCCGCCCCCACGTTCTACGACAAGTTCCCCAGCTGGTTCGGCACGATTTTCCACTCCGGCATCAGCTCCGCGGCGGTCATGGCCATCGCGCTGAACCTCCTCTTCAACCACCTGAAGACGGGCAACTCGGAGAACCAGTCGGTCTTCGTGGCCGGCACGGGCCGGGTCATCCGCGAGGAAGACCTTCAGTGCCTGGCCGAGGGCGACCGCTACGAGAACGGCAAACTGATCGACTGCGACGGCAAGGAAGTCCCGGTGGAGTCCGCCGCGACGTCCGAACACTAGCCGCCTGCGTCACCACCGGCATGAGCGTTGCGGCCCCTCCCCGTGAAGGAAAAGGGGCCGCAACCTTGCCTGGCAGGCTGCGGCATGAGCGCCGGAGGTCAGCTCTTGTTGAGGTCCTGGGAGATCGCCAGGGCTGCCTCGCGCAGCAACGGCACCGCCCGGTCCGCGAAGGTCTCGTCCACCCGGGAAACGGGCCCGGAGACGGAAATCGCCGCGGGGGTCGGCGCATTGGGGATGGCAATCGCGAAGCAGCGGACGCCGAGCTCCTGCTCTTCCTCATCGATCGAATAGCCACGGCTGCGGATCAGCTTCAAGTCGGCGAACAGGGACTCGACGTCGCCGATACTCTTCGGAGTGGGGGTGGGCATGCCCTTTCGGGTCACGATGCCACGCACTGTCTCATCATCCAGCTGGGCAAGGATCGCCTTGCCCATGCCGGTGGCATGCATGTAACCGCGTCGGCCCACTTCGGTGATCATCCGCATGGAGTGCAGGGACGGGACCTGGGCCACGTACATCACCATGTCAGAGTCCAGCACAGCCATGTTGGCGGTTTCCCCGAGCCGTTCCACGAGGGACTGGAGCTGCGGCCGGGCGAGCGCCCCCAGCTGTTTGTTCGCCGCCTCGCCCAGACGGATCAGGCGCGGGCCCAGGGCATAGCGGCGGTTCGGCAGCTGCCGAATGTAGCCCAGGGTGACGAGGGTGCGCAGCAGCCGGTGGATGGTGGGAAGCGGCAGATCGGTGGACGACGAGAGTTCACTGAGTGTGACGTCGCCGCCGGCATCAGTAATCAGTTCCAGAAGCTCGAAAACGCGTTCAACGGACTGCACGCCTCCGGGGGCTTTTTCCGCCATAACTTTGCTCTCCTGAGGGGTTGCTTACGACAAATTTTATCCACATCGTGAAAAAGGTGCCTAGTAGACCCAAGATACAGTACCGCCAGCCCGCCGTCGACGGTCCCTTAGGGGCTTGTAATTCCACAAAGTAGATAATAATATCCATCATACGAAATAAATGAATGCAGCGAGAGCCCGTCCGCGGGCCGACTAGGAGGAAATTCAATGGCGAATCCCAGCCCCGGAAATTCGATCACCCTGCGCGTGGAGGCGCCGTCCAGCTTCACCGCCACCAGCGAACTGGCCGCCGCCGTCGGTGCTGCCGGCGCCGCGATCACTGCCCTGGACGTCACCGAGTCCCACCACGAGACCCTGGTTGTCGACGTCACCTGCAACACCACGGACGACGACCACGCCGCACGCGTCAAGGACGCGCTCAACGCGCTCGACGGCGTCACGGTCCGGAACGTCTCGGACCGCACCTTCCTGATGCACCTCGGCGGCAAGCTGGAGGTTGTCCCGAAGGTCGCCCTGCGCAACCGCGACGACCTCTCCCGGGCCTACACCCCCGGCGTCGCCCGCGTCTGCCTGGCGATCGCGGAAAACCCCGAGGCCGCCCGGAACCTGACCATCAAACGCAACACCATCGCCGTCGTGACCGACGGCTCCGCTGTCCTGGGCCTCGGCAACATCGGCCCGGCCGCGGCGCTGCCGGTCATGGAAGGCAAGGCCGCGCTCTTCAAGCAGTTCGCCAACGTCGACGCGTGGCCGGTCTGCCTGGACACCCAGGACACGGAGGAAATCATCCGGATCGTCAAGGCACTCGCCCCGGTCTACGGCGGCGTCAACCTCGAGGACATCGCCGCGCCGCGCTGCTTCGAGATCGAAACCCGGCTCCGCGAGGAACTGGACATCCCGGTGTTCCATGACGACCAGCACGGGACCGCAATCGTCACGCTGGCAGCCCTGACCAACGCCCTGCGCGTCGTGGACAAGAAACTCGCCGAGGTCCGGATTGTCGTTTCCGGCGTCGGCGCCGCCGGTTCCGCCATCATCCAGCTGCTCAAGGCGCAGGGGGCACGCAACATCATCGCCGCTGGCCGCTCTGGAGCGATCCACTTCGGCGAACAGTACAACGACGAGCACCGTACCTGGATTGCCGAGAACACCAATGAACAAGGCTTCTCCGGCACCCTGCACGAAGCGCTCAAGGGGGCCGACGTCTTCATCGGCGTCAGCGCACCGCACGTGATCGGCGAAGAACAGGTGGCATCCATGGCCAAGGACGCTATTGTGTTCGCCATGGCCAACCCCACGCCGGAAATCGACCCGGTGGTCGCATCACGGCACGCCGCTGTGGTGGCGACCGGCCGCAGCGATTTCCCCAACCAGATCAACAACGTCCTGGCCTTCCCAGGGTTCTTCCGCGGGCTGCTGGACGCGGGGGCGGCGGACATCACCCCCGAGATGCTCGTGGCTGCCGCCGCGGCGATCGCCAACCGGGTCGCCGACGATGAACTCAATGCCAGCTACATCATTCCCAGCGTCTTCGACCCCCACGTTGCTGCCGACGTCGCCGCCGCAGTTGCCGCGGCCGCCCATGCGACGGTCCCGGCCGCCGCGCTGACCCACGCCTGATTCGCCGCCTGATTCACCGACCAGGAAGGACCACAATGGCCCTCACCATTTCAGCCCCCCGCCCCATTGACCGTGCGGAGGAGATCCTTACCCCCGAGGCGCTGGCCTTCATTGAGCAACTGCACCAGCGTTTCGCCGCCACCCGCGGGGATCTGCTCAAGGCCCGCGCGGTCAAACGCGACGAGGTGGCCCGCACCGGCCGGCTCGATTTCCTGCCGGAAACCCGCGATATCCGTGAGGGCGACTGGACAGTGGCCCCAGCCCCCACAGCTCTGCAGGACCGCCGGGTGGAAATGACGGGCCCGGCCGCACCGGCCAAGATGGCGATCAATGCCCTGAACTCCGGGGCCAAGGTCTGGCTCGCGGACCTCGAGGACGCCAGCACCCCCACGTGGTCCAACGTGATCGAATCGATCCTCAACCTCCGCGACGCCGCGGCGGGCACCCTGGCCTACACCTCCCCCGAGGGGAAGGAATATACGCTCCGGACCGATGCCCCGCTGGCTGTCGTGGTCGCCCGTCCACGCGGCTGGCACATGGGCGAGCGCCATCTGCTAATCGACGGCGAACACACCGTGGGCGCCCTGGTGGACTTCGGCCTGCACTTCTTCCACACCGCCAGGCAACTGCTGGCGAACGGCCATGGTCCGTACTATTACCTGCCCAAGATGGAGAGCCACCTCGAGGCCCGCCTCTGGAACGAGGTCTTCGTCTTCGCCCAGGACTACCTCGGCATTCCGCAAAGGACCATCCGCGCGACCGTCCTGATCGAGACTATCCCCGCAGCGTTCGAAATGGACGAGATCCTCTACGAACTCCGCGACCACGCCTCAGGCCTGAACGCGGGCCGCTGGGACTACCTGTTCAGCATCATCAAGTACTTCCGCGACGCCGGCTCGCGCTTTGTGCTGCCGGACCGCGCCACCGTGGCCATGACCGCGCCGTTCATGCGTGCCTACACCGAACTGCTGGTCAAGACCTGCCACCACCGCGGCGCCTTCGCCATGGGCGGCATGGCGGCGGTCATTCCCAACCGCCGCGAACCGGAGGTGACGGCCCAGGCGTTCGAGAAAGTGCGCGCCGACAAGACCCGTGAGGCGAACGACGGCTTTGACGGTTCCTGGGTGGCCCACCCGGACCTGGTGCCGGTCTGCCGGGACGTCTTCGACGCCGTTCTGGGCGAGCGGCCGAACCAGCTGGACAGGCAGCGCCCGGAAGTCTCGGTCACCGCGGACCAGCTCCTTGACGTCGCCTCCGCCCATGGCACGGTCACCGAGGCAGGCATGCGCCTGAACCTCTACGTCGCCGTCGCCTACACGGCGGTGTGGATTTCGGGCAACGGCGCGGTCGCCATCCACAACCTGATGGAGGACGCCGCGACGGCGGAAATCTCGCGGTCCCAGGTCTGGCAGCAGATCCGCAACCACTCGGTGCTGGCCGACACCGGCCGGACCGTCACCCGTGAGCTGGTGTCCGGGATCCTGGCCGAGGAAACCGAGAAGCTCCGCGGCGAGGTGGGCGAGGACGCCTTCGCGAAGCACTACCTGCCCGCCAGCAAGCTCATCGGCGACATTTGTCTCTCCGAGGACTACACGGACTTCCTCACCACGCCGGCGTACGAGCTGGTGGGCTGAGGCATGGCAGCCACCTCCGCCAGTGCCCGGCCGCATCCACGGAGCCATCCCCCGAGCCACGGTTCGGTAACTCCGGCCCTCTCCGGGGCCGACCTCGCCCGGATCGATGCCCAGCTCGCCGACACCGACCGGCTGCTGGAGCGCAGCTACCCGGGCGACGACGGCTCCCGCCAGCCGGTGCACACCGTCTACGTCCCGGCCGACCGCTTCAGCCCGGAGTTCACCGCCGACTGGGGCGCCCAGGCCCTGGCCGCGGCCGATGCCCACGGCGGAGTCGAAAACCTGTGCGCGCTGCTCGGCCAGGAAACCGAACTGGCCGCCGCCGTCGCACCGCGGGTCCGGGCCAAGCTCTCACGCGAGCCGATCGAGGACCTCCGCCTGGACTTTGAGGACGGGTTCGGGGACCGGGGCGACGATGCCGAGGACGCCGCCGCTGTCGCCGCGGCATCCGCCGTGGCCGCCGCCGTCGCCGCCGGTACCGCGCCGCCGTTCATCGGGATCCGCTTCAAGTGCTTCGAGGCCGCCACCCGCGCCCGGGGCCTGCGGACCCTGGATCTCTTCGTGTCGCAGCTGGCCGCGGCCGGCGAACTCCCGAACGGGCTCATCCTCACCCTGCCCAAGGTCACCACGGTGGCGCAGGTGGAGGCCATGGCCTTCGCCGTGTCCCGGCTCGAGGAAGTCCACTCGCTCCCCGCGGGCCGGCTCCGCTTTGAGGTGCAGGTGGAAACGCCGCAGCTCATCCTGGGTCCGGACGGAACCTCGCCGGTGGCCCGCCTGCCGCACGCGGTGCCCGGCCGGATTAGCGGGCTGCACTACGGCACCTACGACTACTCGGCATCGCTGCAGATCTCCGCCGAATACCAGTCCATGGAGCATCCCGTGGCGGACTTTGCCAAGGAAGTCATGCAGCTTGCCGTGGCCGGCACCGGGATCCGGCTCTCCGACGGTTCCACCAACATCATCCCGGTGGGCGAGAACGTGGAGCAGGCCTGGCAGCTCCACGGTCGGCTGGTCCGCCGGTCGCTGGAACGCGGCTACTACCAGGGCTGGGACCTCCACCCGGCCCAGCTGCCCAGCCGGTTCGCCGCGACCTACGCCTTCTACCGGCAAGGGCTCCCCGCCGCTGCTGCCCGGCTCCGCAATTACGTGGAACAAACCGCCGGCGGCGTCATGGATGAACCCGCCACCGCACGCGCCCTGGCGGCCTTCGTGCTGCGCGGCGTCCAGTGCGGCGCCGTCGGTGCCGAAGAAGTCCTGGCGCTTGCCGGCGTCGGGCTCCCCCAACTCACCGTGCTGGCCCACCCGCGGCTGGCCAACACCTCCACCCCCTCAGCAGAAGGAGCACACCCATGAGCAACTATTTCTACCCCGAGGGCGGGCTTCCGCCGCAGACCCAGATCCTCTCCGACCGGGCCGTGGTCAAGGAGGCCTACACCGTCATTCCGAAGGGCGTGCTCCGGGACATCGTGACGAGCAAGCTGCCCGGCTGGACCAACACCCGCTCCTGGATCCTTGCCCGGCCCATCGCCGGTTTTGCCACGACGTTCTCGCAGCTGATCGTCGAGGTGGGACCGGGCGGAGGCTCGGAGAAACCCGAGCCGGAGGCCGGCGTCGAAGGTGTCATCTTCCTGACCAAGGGCGCCCTGGCGCTGACCCTCGATGGGGAAATCCACAAACTGGGAGAGGGCGGCTACGCCTACCTCGCCGCGGGGGCCCAATGGTCCGTGGCGAACGAGTCCGGGCAGATCGCCAGCTTCCAGTGGATCCGGAAGGCCTACGAGCCCCTGGAAGGCTTCACGGCGAAATCCTTTGTGACCCGCGACCAGGACGTCGAACCGCGGGCCATGCCCGACACCGACGGGGCTTGGGCCACCACGCGCTTTGTGGACCCGGAGGACCTCGCCCACGACATGCACGTCAACATCGTCACCCTCAAGCCCGGGGCCTCCATCCCCTTCGCGGAAACCCACGTCATGGAACACGGGCTCTTCGTCCTGGAAGGCAAAGCCGTCTACCGGCTCAATGACGACTGGGTGGAGGTGGAGGCCGGCGACTTCATGTGGCTGCGTGCCTTCTGCCCCCAGGCCTGCTATGCCGGCGGTCCGGGCAACTTCCGGTACCTGCTGTACAAGGACGTCAACCGCCAGATCCGCCTGACCTAAGACCGATCCACCACGAAGGAGTCCGCCTCGTCTGACGGGGCGGACTCCTTCGTGGTTCCGGAGCTGTTCCGGTGCAGGGTGCCCTGCCGGCGCCGGGAACCCTTGTGGCTTGGGCGTTGCTTGCTAGCCTGAGGCTGTGAGGTACGAATCCCTGTGGATCGGAATGCTCCTTGGCGCGGCCCTCGGCTTCGCCATCGGAGCCGCCACCGTTGACATGCCTTTCACGGGCATGTTAATCGGCCTCGGGGTCGGCGCACTCGTGGGCCTGGGGGTCCGGAAGGACCCTACGAAGCGGTAGAGATGGCCTTCGCCGGGATCAGTACGGTCCCGACGACGAGGAAGTGCCCGGGCACCAAAGATGTGCCGCCGCGTGAGCACCCCGCAGCCCAACACCCTTTTTCTTTGACGCTCCACCCCCTTGACTCCCCGGCCCAACTTTCCCTACACTTTTCATAAAGCAGAATCTTAATTCCACAAAGCGGAAACAAAGCGGAAAACGTGCAAAAGGATCTGCAAGGCAAAGACGCCCGGGATCCAGCTCCCGCCCACACCGGAAGGAACCCACAATGACGTACACCGTGAACTGCTCCATCCTCCTGACGGAGCTCCCCCTCTTGGAACGCCCTGCCGCGGCGAAGGCCGCCGGTTTTGACGCCGTCGAATTCTGGTGGCCCTTCGAGACCTCCGCCCCCACCGACGCCCAGGTCACCCGGTTTGAGAACGCCATCACCGACGCCGGCGTGCAGCTCACGGGCCTGAACTTCAACGCGGGCGACATGCCGGGCGGTGACCGCGGCCTGGTCTCCTGGCCGGCACGTTCCACCGAATTTCAGGACAACATCGACGTCGTCGCCGGCATCGGTGAGCGCCTCGGCTGCAAGGCCTTCAACGCCCTCTACGGCAACCGCATTGACGGCGAATCCGCTGAGCGCCAGGACGCCGTCGGCGCCGAAAACCTCGCGACGGCGGCCGCCGGCGTCGCCAGCATCGGCGGCACGGTCCTTCTGGAACCCGTCAGTGGCGCACCCCGCTACCCGCTGCTCAAGGCCCAGCACGCCCTCGACGTCATCGCCCGGGTCCGGGAAGAGTCCGGTGCCGGGAACATCAAGCTCCTCGCCGACTTCTACCACCTGGCCGCGAACGGAGACGACGTCGCCGCCGTCATCGAAAAGCACGCCAAAGACTTCGGCCACATCCAGATCGCCGACAACCCCGGCCGCGGGGCTCCCGGAACCGGGCAGCTTCCCCTCGGCGAATGGATCGCCCGCAGCCGCGAACTCGGCTACGAGGGCTACATCGGGCTCGAGTACAAGGAACCGGCGGCGACCGCGTTCAGCTGGGCCATCCGCCAGCGCGTCTCGCACTAATCCCCCCGCACCCGCCGCGACACAACAGCACACCCGCGCTAAAACGCACACAAAGACTTCGGAAAGAGAACCACAATGAGCAACATCGCAGTCATCGGACTCGGCATCATGGGCCTGCCCATGGCCATCAACCTCGTCAAGGCCGGCCACACGGTCACCGGCTTCAACCGCAGCAAGGACAAGACCGACAAGCTGGTCTCCGAAGGCGGCCGGGGCGCCGGCAGCATCGCGGAGGCCGTCAAGGACGCCGACGTCGTCATCACCATGGTGCCGGACTCCCCTGACGTCGAAGGCGTTGTCAGCGGCCCCGACGGTGTCTTCGCCAACTCCCGCAAGGGCGCCCTGTGGATCGATGCCAGCAGCATCCGCCCCGATGTCGCCAAGCGCCTCGCCGACGACGCCAGGGCCACCGGGATCCGTCCCCTCGACGCCCCGGTCTCCGGCGGCGAACAAGGCGCCATCGACGCCGCGCTCTCGATCATGGTGGGTGGCGACGCCGCCGACTTCGAGGCCGCCCAGGATGTCCTGGCCGCCGTCGGCAAGACCATCGTCCATGTGGGGCCCTCCGGCTCCGGCCAGACCGTCAAGGCAGCCAACCAGCTGATCGTTGCCGTCAACATTGAAGTCCTCGGCGAGGCGATCGCCTTCCTCGAGGCCTACGGCGTGGACACGGACGCCGCCCTCAAGGTCCTCGGCGGCGGGCTGGCCGGCTCCAAGGTCCTGGAGCAGAAGGGCCAGAAGATGCTGGACCGCAACTTCGACCCCGGATTCCGCCTGGCCCTGCACCACAAGGACCTCGGCATCGTCACCTCCGCGGCCCGCGAGGCCAACGTCGCCGTCCCCCTTGGCGCCGTCGTCGCGCAGCTCGTCGCCGCCACTGTCAACCAGGGCGACGGCGGCCTGGACCACTCGGGCCTCTTCAAGCAGGTCCTCCAGCTCAGCGGCCGCAAGTAAGCCGCCCGGCCAAGCGCCGGTCACCAACAGAACCCAGCCTCCCGGCGTCGTACATTCCGGCGCCGGCATCTTAAGCACACCCAAAAACGGACTTTCAAGGAGCACACCATGACGAAGATGCGCACCGTAGACGCAGCCGTCGCCATCCTGGAAAAGGAGGGCGCCACCGAGGCGTTCGGCCTGCCAGGCGCGGCGATCAACCCGTTCTACTCGGCCATGAGGGCCCACGGCGGCATCCGCCACACCCTGGCCCGCCACGTTGAAGGCGCCAGCCACATGGCTGACGGCTACAGCCGGGCCAACGACGGCAACATCGGCATCTGCATCGGCACGTCGGGCCCCGCGGGCACCGACATGATCACCGGCCTGTACGCCGCATGGGCCGATTCCATCCCGATGCTCTGCATCACCGGGCAGGCGCCCGTCGCGAAGCTGCACAAGGAAGACTTCCAGGCCGTGGACATCGAGTCCATCGCCAAGCCCGTCACCAAGCTGGCCATGACCATCCGGGAGCCCGGCCAGGTTCCCGGAGCCTTCCAGAAGGCTTTCCAGCTGATGCGCTCCGGACGTCCCGGCCCGGTCCTGCTGGACCTGCCCATCGACGTGCAGATGGCCGAGATCGAATTCGACATCGACACCTACGAGCCGCTGAGCGTGGAAAAGCCCAAGGCCAGCCGGAAGCAGCTGGAAAAGGCACTGGACATGCTCACAGCCGGCGAGCGCCCGCTGATCGTCGCCGGCGGCGGCATCATCAATGCCGGCGCCTCCCGGCAGCTCGTGGAACTGGCCGAACTGCTAAACGTCCCCGTGATCCCCACCCTGATGGGCTGGGGCGCGATCCCGGATGACCACGAACTCATGGCCGGCATGGTGGGCCTGCAGACCAGCCACCGGTACGGCAACGAGAACTTCCTGCGCAGCGACTTCGTGATCGGCATCGGCAACCGCTGGGCCAACCGCCACACCGGCGGCCTGGACACCTACACCGCCGGCCGCAAGTTCGTGCACATCGACATCGAGCCCACCCAGATCGGCCGCGTGTTCTCCCCGGACTTCGGCATCGCCTCCGACGCCGGTGCCGCCCTGGACGGACTGCTGGAACTGGCCCGGGAACGCCGGGCCGCCGGGTCGCTGCCGGACTACACCGCCTGGGTTGCCGAATGCTCCGAGCGCAAGGCCACACTGCACCGCAAGACCCACTTCGACAACGTGCCGATCAAGCCCCAGCGCGTCTACGAGGAAATGAACAAGGCATTCGGCCAGGACACCACCTACGTGTCCACCATCGGCCTGTCACAGATCGCCGGCGCGCAGATGCTGCACGTGTTCGGCCCGCGCAAGTGGATCAACGCCGGACAGGCCGGCCCGCTGGGCTGGACCGCCCCCGCCGCGCTGGGCGTGGTCCGCGGCAAACCGGACCAGACCGTTGTTGCCCTGTCCGGTGACTACGACTTCCAGTTCATGATCGAGGAACTGGCCGTGGGTGCGCAGTTCAACCTGCCGTACATCCACGTGGTGGTTAACAACTCCTACCTCGGCCTGATCCGCCAGTCCCAGCGCGGGTTCAACATGGAACAAAACGTGTCACTGGCGTTCGAGAACATCAATTCCACTGATCTCTCTGCAACCGCAAGTGGCTACGGCGTGGACCACATCAAGGTGGCAGAGGGCCTGGGCTGCAAGGCGATCCGGGTGGAAAACCCGGAGGACATGCCTGCCGCGTTCGACAAGGCCAAGGCGCTCATGGGCGAGTTCAAGGTTCCCGTGGTGGTGGAAGTCATCCTGGAGAAGATCACGAACATCTCCATGGGAACCGAAATCAACGCCGTCAACGAGTTCGAGGCCCTGGCCGAGACCGCCGAGGACGCCCCCACCGCCATCCTGGCCCTGCAGGCCTGAGATGCGCGTCGTCATAGCGCCGGACAAGTTCAAGGGATCGCTCTCGGCCCCTGACGTCGCCCGGCACCTGGAAGCGGGGCTGCAGCGGGCGTGTGGCGGCAACCTGGAGGTCCTGCGGATTCCCGTGGCCGACGGCGGCGAGGGCACCCTCGATGCCGCCGTCGGCTCCGGTTTCACCCGCCGCAGCGCCGTCGTCAGCGGCCCCACCGGCGAGCCGATCCGGGCAGAGTTCGCGGTCCGCGGCCGCGAGGCGGTCATTGAGATGGCCGTCGCGTCCGGTCTGGCGGTGCTGCCGGACGGCATCAAGGACGCCAATGGCGCCACCAGCCTGGGCACCGGGGAACTGATCCGGGCAGCGCTCGAGGCCGGGTGCCGGCAGATCATTTTGGGCGTCGGCGGCAGCGCCAACACCGACGGCGGTGCCGGAGTCCTGCAGGGACTCGGCGCCAAGTTCCTCGACGCCGACGGCAACGAACTGCCGCCCGGCGGCGCGGCCCTGGCCCGGCTGGACTGGATCGACTTCTCAGGGTTCGATGCCCGCCTGGACGGCGCACGCTTCGTGCTCGCCAGCGACGTCGATAACCCGCTGCTCGGATCCCAAGGCGCCGCGGCAATCTTCGGCCCGCAGAAGGGCGCCACGCCGGTGGACGTGGCAGCCCTCGACGCCGCCCTGGCCCGCTTTGTGGACGTGCTCTCCGCCGAAATCGGACCCCGCGCGCGGAAGGCCGCGGACGCGCCGGGCGCCGGGGCAGCCGGGGGCGTGGGCTACGCCGCGATCGCGGTACTGGCCGCGACCCGCCGGCCGGGCATCGACGTCGTCCTTGAATTCACCGGGCTGGCCGACCGGCTGGCCGGCGCGGACCTGGTGATCACCGGCGAAGGCAGCCTCGACGAACAGACCCTGCTGGGCAAGACTCCGGTGGGCGTTGCCCGGGCGGCCCGCCGCGCCGGGGTTCCGGTGATCGCGGTCTGCGGCCGGTCCGCCCTTACGCGGCAGCAGATCAGCAGTTCAGGGTTCCTCGCGGTCCACGCTTTGACGGAACTGGAAAGCAATGTAGACACATGTATAGCCGAGGCCGCTCCGCTGCTGGAGCGCCTCGGACGGCAACTCGGCGAGCAATTGACCAACGTGGCGCACCCTCTCCAGGGCGCCCGCGCCCTGGACAGTGCTCCTGGAAAGGAGACCCTCCGTGTCTGAAGAAACCTACGACGTCGTCTTCCGCGGGCGGCAGGTGCTGACCACAGCCGGCATCGCCGCGCGGGAAGTCGGCATCCGCGACGGCGTGATTGTCGCGATCGAGCCGCTGGGAAACGGCCTCTCCGGCCGGCAAGTCATCGAACTCGCCGACGACGAAACCCTCCTGCCAGGCCTCGTGGACACCCACGTGCACGTCAACGAGCCCGGCCGCACCGAATGGGAGGGCTTCGCGTCCGCCACCCGGGCGGCAGCGGCCGGCGGCGTCACCACCATCATTGACATGCCGTTGAACAGCATCCCGCCCACCACTACGGTGGCCGGTCTGAAACTCAAGCGCGAGGTGGCCGAGGACCAGGTGTTCGTGGACGTCGGCTTCTGGGGCGGAGCCGTCCCGGGCAACAAGAACGAACTGCGGCCGCTGCACGACGAGGGAGTCTTCGGCTTCAAATGCTTCCTGCTGCACTCCGGTGTGGACGAGTTCCCGCACCTGGAAGCGGACGAGATGGAAGAGGACATGGCCGAGCTCAAGTCCTTCGACTCGCTCATGATCGTCCACGCCGAGGACTCCCACGCGATCGACCATGCGCCCCACCCGGGCGGCGACCACTACTCCACGTTCCTGGCGTCCCGCCCGCGCGGGGCCGAGAACAAGGCCATCGCCGAGGTCATCGAACGGGCCCGCTGGACCGGCGCCCGCGCCCACATCCTGCACCTGTCGTCCTCCGACGCGCTCCCCATGATCGCCACCGCCAAGCGCGACGGCGTTCGCCTCACCGTGGAAACGTGCCCGCACTACCTGACGCTGACGGCCGAGGAAATCCCGAACGGCGCCACAGCCTACAAATGCTGCCCGCCGATCCGCGAAGCCTCCAACCGCGAACTGCTGTGGGCCGGGCTGCAGGACGGCACCATCGACTGCATCGTCTCGGACCACTCCCCGTCTACCCTGGACCTGAAAGACCTGGAAAACGGGGACTTCGCCGTGGCCTGGGGCGGCGTCTCCTCGTTGCAGCTGGGCCTGTCGCTGATCTGGACCGAGGCACGGCACCGCGGCATCCCGCTGGAGCAGGTTCTCTCATGGATGGCGGCCAAGCCGGCCCAGCTCGCCGGTCTGGGAAACAAGGGCCAGCTGGCGCTGGGGTACGACGCCGACCTCGCCGTCTTTGCCCCGGACGAGGCGTACGTCGTCGACGTCTCCAAGCTCAAGCACAAGAACCCCATCACCCCGTATGACGGCAAGGCGCTTTCCGGCGTGGTCCGGCAGACCTACCTCCGCGGCACCCTGATCGACGGCCGGACGCCGACCGGCAAGCTGATCCGCCGCGGCGGCGTATGAGCCAGGCGGCCGTGGCCGGCCCCGCACGCACCGGTCACGGACAGGCCAGGCGCAAAGGACAGGCTCGGCAGGCCGGCCTCACGGCGAAGGGGCTGGCTGTCTGGATCACCGTGCCGGACGACGCCGACCTTGACCCGGCCTGCCTGGCCCGGGCGGCCGAACTCGTGCTCGGCCGCGCCCTTAGATGTGCCCCGGAGGCGGAAGTCCACTTTAGGCCCGCCGCCGGAGCCGCAACGTCCGCCGTCGTCCGGTCCCCCGGAGATGACGGCACGCCGGCGGGAACCGCGCCCGAGGATCCCGCCCGGGACACCGGCGGGGACGAGGACCCCGCCGGGGACCCCGCAGGGGACGACGGCGGGGTCGACGGCGGGGCGGGCCTGGCGCCCGCCCCCGGCAGCATCAGCCGGCTCGCCGTCGACCTCGCGGCAGGGGACGCCAGGCTCGACGRCGAGCGGGTGCCCCTGACGGATCTGGAGTTCACCCTCCTAAGATGCCTCGTGCAGAACTGCTCCCGCACAGTCAGCCGGCAGGAGCTGCAGCAGTGCCTCGACGCGTTCGACACCCCGGGTGCGGCAACCCGCTCCATCGACGTGTACGTCGGCCGGTTGCGCCGGAAACTCAAGGGCTGCCGTCACGCCGTCGTCACCGTCCGCAGCGGCGGCTACCGTTTCATCCCCGGCCCGCTGGCAACTGTGCGCGGGCCGGCGGAATACAGCATCTGACGCCGCACCACCCATCCAGACCCATCGAAGGAACTGCATGCAAACTGCACTGACCAACAAGCTGCGCACCGGCGATCCCGCCCCCGGATTCACGCTGCCCGACGCCGACGGCAAGCCCGTGTCCCTTGCCGATTACCGCGGCAAAAGCGTCATTGTCTACTTCTACCCCCGCGCCGCCACCCCCGGCTGCACCACCGAGGCCTGCGACTTCCGCGACAGTCTCACTGCCCTCCAGGGCGCGGGCTTCGACGTCCTGGGTATCTCGCCCGACGCCCGCGAGGCCCTCTCCGCCTTCACCGCCGAGCATGCGCTGACCTTCCCCCTTCTCGCCGACGAAGGCCACGCCGTGGCCCTCGCGTACGGGGCCTGGGGCGAGAAGCTCGTGGACGGCGAGGTCCGCGAAGGCACGGTCCGGTCCACCGTGGTTGTCGGTCCCGACGGCAACGTGGTCCTGGCGCAATACCAGGTCAGTCCGCAGGGCCACGTGCGGGCGCTGCGGGAGGCGCTCGGCATCTAGGGCACCCGACCCCCTTTGGGCGGCCCCGGACACGCTCGGCCTGGAAACGGCCTAGAAGAGGGCGCCCGTCACCGCCTGCGTCAGCTGATGGATCACCTCGGTGCGTTCCGGGACGTCGCTCAGATCCTGGCCCTTGGTGTAAATCACCAGGGCGTACGCGGTGTTGCCTTGCGCGAGGATGCCGGCGTCGTGCAGTTCGTCATCCAGGAGCCCGTACTTGTGGAAGACCGTGATCCCTTCCGGAACGGCGGCGGGAATGAGCGTCTCATAGTTGGTGTCCTGCATATAGGACAACAGCTGGGCGGTGTCCACGGCATTCAGGAGCGCGCCGGAATAGAGGCGGGAGACGATGGTCGCCATTTCCGCCGGGGTCAGCATATTGATTTCCGGGTCATAGCTCACGCCGAGCGATGCCGCGTACTCAGTCAGTTCCTCGTGGCCCACGGCATCCATGATCAGCGACCACGAGTCGTTGTCGCTCTGCTGGATCATCTCCCGGAGCTGGAATCCGGCGGTGTAGTTCCCCAAGGGGTCATCGAGGCTGGCCTCTCCGGTTTCGACCAGGTGGTAGTAGGCCGCCGCAGCCAGGACTTTGGCGGTGCTCGCGGCCACGAACCGCTCCCGGACCCCGTATTCATGGACGTCCGCGGAGCGGGGGTCCTGGGAGAGGTCGACCAGCGCCACGCCGATCTGGTATTGGCTGTTGGCATCGAGAATGGCCTGGATACTCGAGTCCAGTGCCACGTCGACGGTTCCCGCAGCCGGGGCGGACGCCTGGGCCGATGCATCGGGACTGGCTGACGGCGAAGCACTGGCCGCCGCAGTCGGCGCGGCCGACGCCGTCGTGAGATTCGCCGCAGCCGAGCGGGCAGCCGAGCGGGCTTCCGCGGAGGAATAGATACCTGCGGCCAGCACAACTGCGAGCACCGCGGCACAGGCCGCCAGGATCATGGCCCGGACCCGGCCAGACGTCGGCTGCCGTCCCGTGGCCGTGCGTCGGGATCCGAAACGTGGCTGTCGTGGAGTTTGCTGTTCCATAGTGGCTCCAAGCTAGCCACGGCAGCTATGCCGGAGCTATGAAAAAGCTGTCAGGGCGTAGGACCCTCCAAAGCCGCCCCGGACGGGTCCTTGAGAGGCTCAGGCGGCGGAATACAGCCTCGGTCCACGATGTTGTGCATCACAGACCCGTTGTCCACTCCCCGAAGGATCATCATGAGCGCAAACATGACCGTCAAGCTTCAGCCCGGCACCTCGGCCCCGGACTTCACCCTGCCCGACGCCGAGGGCAAGCCGGTTGCCCTTGCCGATTACCGCGGCAAAAACGTCATCGTGTACTTCTACCCGCAGGCCGCGACTCCCGGCTGCACCACCGAGGCCTGCGACTTCCGCGACAACCTCGCGTCCCTGCAGGGCTCCGGCTACGAGGTCCTGGGCATCTCCCCCGACGGCCCCGAGGCCCTGGCCCACTTCACCGGCGACTTCGCCCTGACCTTCCCGCTCCTGGCCGACGAGGACCACGCCGTGGCCCTCGCCTACGGCGCCTGGGGCGAGAAGCTGATCCACGGCGAGGTGACGGAGGGCATCGTCCGCTCCACTGTGGTGCTGGACCCGGAGGGCAAAGTGAAGCTGACGCAGTACCAGGTCAAGGCCCAGGGCCACGTGGCGGCGCTGAAGGAAGCACTGGGCGTCTAGCAGCCCGGCTACACCTTGGTTCCCGCCACCACCGTGGCGGTGGACCGGAGCCGGATCGCGCCGTCGTGCTCGTAGCGGCCCAGCAGTGCGAACACGTCCGAGCGGATCAGGGCCCGCGACTCCGCGTCCGCCTTGGCCAGCCCCATCGCCACGGTGGTCGCAATGTCGGTCATGAATTCCCAATAGCTCTCCGGGGATTCATGCACCAGGTCCGTGCTGACCTGGTGCTCGGCCACCTCTGCCAGCCCGGCGTCCTTGAACATCCGGGTCATGAACCCGGTGGGTGCGCAGCGGAACAGCCCGGGAGTGCCTGCGGGCGGAATGGGCAGTTCCCGGTGCCGGGCAATCGTGCCCAGGATCAGGCTGGCCCAGGGGTTTGCCGCCGCGCGTCCCCAGACGACGGCGCCAACCCGGGCGCCCGGCTTCGCGGTGCGCGCCATCTCTGCCAAGGCCGCGGACATCACCGGAAAGAACATGAAGCCGAAGCGGCAGGACACGGCGTCGAACGTCCTGTCCCCGAAGGGCATGGCGGCAGCGTCGCAAACCTCGAAGTCCACGTTTTTCAGGTGCCGGGCGGCTGCCTTCTCCTCGGCCACGCGGAGCATCCCGGCCGAAATGTCAGTCAGGACCACACGGCCGTCCGGCACCTGCGCGGCCACGTTGAGTCCGGGCTCCCCTGTGCCTGCCGCGACATCCAGCACCTCGGAGTCGGGGCGAAGCCGGAGCTCCCGGAGGAGTGCGTCCCCGAACGGGGCATGCCAGCCGAGCAGTTCAGCGTCCCATTTCTGCCAGCCCGCCGAAAACTCATCCCAGAGCAAGCGCTGCTGCTCACGAACGCGATCGGCCGAGGCTAACATGGCGGTTCCTTAGCTCGTGTGTACCTAGCCCTTCCCCATCCCTAGTCTGCGCCGGGAATCCGTCACCGGCAATGAGTCGAAGGGCAGTAGGCTTATCTGCATGTCTTCCCACGAAACCCCCGGAACCGCAGGCAACGACCCCCAGCGGGAACCGGCACAGGGCAACGTTCCGGGCAGTGTTCAGGGCGGCGTCCCGGAGCGCCGCGAGGTCACCGTCCGCCGGGCGCCCAAATATGTGCCCTTCCTGATCCTGGGCGGCCTCGTGGGCGTGGCCGTGGCGGCCATCATCGCCTACGCTCTCCCGGGCGACGCTAGCTACGACGCCAGCTCGGTCTTCGGCTTCTTCATGGTCCTTTGCGCCGCCGGCGGCGTAATCTTGGGTGCCGCGACCGCCTTGGTGCTGGACCGGCTGAGCGTCCGCCGCGCCGAGCACGCCGTCGTCGAGTCCGCACCGGAAGCCGACGACGACGAGAACGGCGCCTGAGCCGGGCGTCAGGTCATAAACCGGCTGCCGGAAAAGTCTTAGCGCACATCGTGAGATAATCGACCAGTGGCACGCGGCGATGGAAAACTTTCTCATGATCTTCTCCCAGGCGAAAAAGGCCCTCAGGACGCATGCGGCGTCTTCGGGGTCTGGGCACCCGGTGAAGAAGTAGCAAAACTCACCTACTACGGGCTGTATGCACTGCAGCACCGCGGTCAGGAGTCGGCTGGTATTGCAACCAGCGACGGTAAGCGGATTAACGTCTACAAGGACATGGGCCTCGTTTCCCAGGTCTTCGACGAGACCACGCTGAACACCCTGACCGGGCACCTGGCCGTCGGCCACTGCCGCTATTCCACTACCGGCGCGAGCCACTGGGCCAACGCCCAGCCGACCCTGGGCGCGACGTCCACGGGCACCGTGGCCCTGGCCCACAACGGCAACCTGACCAACACGGCCGAGCTCAAGGCAATGATCGAGGACCGCAATGGCGGAAACCTCAGCGGCGAGATGAAGCAGGGCAACACGTCGGACACCGCGCTGGTGACCGCGCTCCTGGAGGGCGAAGAGGGCAAGTCGCTCGAGCAGACCGCCATGGAGCTGCTGCCCAAGATCAAGGGCGGCTTCTGCTTCGTCTTCATGGATGAGGGCACCCTCTACGCGGCCCGCGATACTTACGGGATCCGCCCGCTGTGCCTGGGCCGGCTCGAACGCGGCTGGGTGGTTGCCTCCGAGCAGTCCGCCCTCGCCACCGTCGGCGCCAGCTTCATCCGCGAAATCGAACCCGGCGAGTTCATCGCGATCGACGAGGACGGCGTCCGCTCGGAGCGTTTCGCCGAGGCGACGCCGGCCGGCTGCGTTTTCGAATACGTTTACCTCGCCCGCCCGGACGCCTCCATTGCGGGCCGCTCGGTGTACGAATCCCGCGTGGAAATGGGCCGCCAGCTGGCCCGCGAAAACACCCAGGAAGCTGACATCGTCATCCCGGTGCCTGAATCTGGCACCCCCGCGGCGGTGGGTTACGCCGAGGAGTCCGGCATCCCCTTCGCGCACGGCTTCGTGAAGAACTCCTATGTGGGCCGCACGTTCATCCAGCCCTCGCAGACGCTGCGCCAGCTCGGCATCCGGCTCAAGCTCAACGCCCTCGAGTCCGTGATCCGCGGCAAGCGTGTTGTGGTGGTGGATGACTCGATCGTCCGCGGCAACACCCAGCGCGCCATCGTGCGGATGCTCCGGGAAGCGGGCGCCGCAAGCGTCCACATCAAGATTTCCTCCCCGCCGGTCAAGTGGCCCTGCTTCTACGGCATCGACTTCGCCTCCCGGGCGGAACTGATCGCCAACGGCGCCACCATCGACGAAATTACCCAGGCCATCGGCGCCGACTCGCTCGCCTACATTTCCGAAGACGGCATGATCGACGCCACCCGGCAGCCGCGTGAGCGTCTCTGCACCGCCTGCTTCACCGGCAAGTACCCGATCGCACTGCCCGGCGCGGACAAGCTCGGCAAGAACCTGCTCGAGCGCACCGACCTCGGCGGACTCCCGCCCGCCGCGGCTGTTTCCGGCGCGGCGCCGGCGGCGCCCGCGGCCTCCGCAGCGTCCGACGCCGAACCCGGCACCTCAATCTCCGATGATCCGGCCGAGAAGGCCGGCGCCACCGGCTGCGATCCTGGGCCGGACTCCGAATTCGAAGAACTGCTCACCGATGCCGACCGCGTCACCACAGCCGACAAGAAAGAGCCAGTATGACTTCCGCCTCCCCGGCCGCTGACATGAACGCCGCCCAGAACGCCGGCATCACTTACGCCTCCGCCGGCGTCGACGTCGAAGCGGGAGACCGCGCCGTCGAACTCATGAAGGACGCCGTCAAGGCAACCCACAACGCCTCGGTGATCGGTGGCGTCGGCGGGTTCGCGGGCCTCTACGACGTTTCCCGGCTGCTGACGTACAAGCGCCCGCTGCTGGCCACCTCCACCGACGGCGTCGGCACCAAGGTGGCAATCGCGCAGGCCATGGACATCCACGACACCATCGGATTCGACCTGGTCGGCATGGTGGTGGACGACATCGTCGTCGTGGGCGCCGAGCCGCTCTACATGACCGACTACATCGCCTGCGGCAAGGTGGTCCCCGAGCGCATCGCCGACATCGTCCGCGGCATCGCGGCCGCCTGCTCGGTCGCCGGCACCGCCCTGGTGGGCGGCGAAACCGCCGAACACCCCGGCCTGCTCGGTGAGCACGAGTACGACGTCGCCGGTGCCGCCACCGGTGTGGTCGAGGCCTCCGAACTGCTCGGCCCGGACCGCGTCCGCGCCGGCGACGTGGTGATCGGCATGGCCTCCTCCGGCCTGCACTCCAACGGCTACTCCCTGGTCCGCCGCGTCATCAACCACGCCGGCTGGGCCCTGGACCGCCAGGTCTCCGAACTCGGCCGCACCCTGGGCGAGGAACTCCTCGAGCCCACCCGCGTCTACGCAGCGGACTGCCTGGACCTCGCCCGCACCTTCCCGGTCAACGGCTCCGCCGCCGGCAAAGCCGTCCACGGCTTCAGCCACGTCACCGGCGGCGGCCTCGCGGCCAACCTCGCCCGCGTCCTCCCGCAGGGCCTGCTGGCCACCGTCGACCGCTCCACCTGGGAGCTTCCGGCCATCTTCAAGCTGGTCTCCGAGCTCGGCAACGTCCCGCTGGCCGACCTCGAGCGCACCCTGAACCTCGGCGTGGGCATGGTCGCCATCGTGTCGCCGGAAGCGGCCGACGCCGCCGTCAACCGGCTCAACGACCGCGGCCTGCCGTCCTGGGTCATGGGCACCGTCGAGCAGAACTCGGATTCCATCCTCAAGACCGGCCCGGACTACGTCCAGGGCGCCAAGGGCGTCGACGGCGGCGCCGTCCGGCTGGTCAACGCCTACGCCTAAGCGGGCCCGTACCGACGTCGAGTGTTCCCCGCCGGCTCCCTCGCCTCGCAAGCTCGGCCAGGGAACCCTGCCGGCGTGGGCCCACACTGCCGTTTTCAGCTCTGAAAACGGCAGTTGGGGAGCACTCGATGTTCTTAAGCCGCCGCCCTAGACCTCCAGCAGGCTGAAGACGCCGCCCTGCGGGTCCTTGAGGGTGGCGATGGTGCCGGCTTCCTCGACCTCGTCCGGTTCGATCAGCACGGTGCCGCCCGCGGCCACCGCGGCCTGCACCGCCTCCGCGACGTCGGCGACGCCGAAGTAGACCTGCCATCCCGGCTCGAGAGTGTCCTGCGCATCGCCGGGAACCCGGGCGATGCCGGCCACTTCGGCGCCGCCGACCATAAGCGTGGTGTAGGTGCCGCCGTCGTCCTGGGGGTATTCGGTCACCTCGTGCCCGAAGAGCTGCTGGAAGAAGCCGACGGCGGCCTGCGGCTCCGGCGTGAGCAGCTCTGCCCAGGCCAGGGTGCCCGCCTCCTGGCTCCGGCCGGCTCCGAAGTGGCTGCCCGCCTGCCAGGCCCCGGTGGTTCCGCCGCCGGGCGGGGCGAAGAACACCATGACGCCGGTGTCACCGATCCCCTCGGGGCCGAATTCAAGCTGCCCGGGGGAATGGGCCAGTTCGGCAACCAGGTCCCGGGCGTTGTCGATTGCGAAATACACGTTCCACCGGCCCGCGTCGCCCGCGGCTTCCTGCTGGGGGTTCTGCGGTGCGAGCACGGTAACCAAGTCATCGCCGAGGAAGGCTTTCGCGTAGCTGCGTCCGTCCGGGGTGGGCAGGTCTTCATACCGCCAGCCGAAAACCTCGGCGTAGAAGGCCTTCGCCGCCTCCACGTCACTGGTTTGGAGGTCCGTCCAGCAGAGCTCACCCTCGGCGAATCCTTTGCGAATGGTCATGGCAGTCCTTCCGGGGCATCGGGTCGCGTCCGGGTAAATCCGGCACGAACAACCTAGCCCGGGGCCCCGCCGGAGACAACTGCGTCGGCAAAACTGCGGCGAAGCGCGGGGCGAAGTGACCGGCCGCGGCGAGTCACGGCGGGTCGCGGCACAGTACGCTGCTGGCACAAGAAAGGCCGCCGGCCACACCTGTTACAGGTGTGGCCGGCGGCCTGAAAATCTTTGGCTGGCACCGCAGTGCCGGAAGGATCCCCCGGAGAAAACTGCCGGAAGGAAGCGTCGACTAACCTATACGACGGGAATCAACCTCGTCGTCGTCGTCTTCCACATCGTCCGCGTACTTATCCACATACGCTGAATAATCCGGCTCGACCGGGTCATCCGCGAAGTGGCTCGTGGCACGACTCCCCGGGCCCGTGAGCTCGCGCTGAAGGGCCGAATAGTCAGTGTTCGGGGAGTAGTACTTGATGTCCCGAGCCTGCTTGGTAGCTTTTGCCTTTTGACGGCCGCGCCCCATGGCGTGACCCCCTTTTGTACTTGGACCGGAGGTGGTCACCTTTGGCGATCGGTGAGGCCCCGGAATGTTTGGTCAATTTGTCGTACACCTAGATTACATGCTTTCGGCGCCAACTGCTCCCCGGCCCGCCCCCTGTGGACAGTGTGGCGCCTCCCGCAACGGTGGCCTTAGCCGCTGGCGCATGCGCGTTGCCGTGCATCTTCGATAGAGTTTCGTGATGTGCGCCCAGAAAAGGGTCGCTACGCCGGGCTTCCAGCCCCGGCAAAGACGCACGGAAGTGGTGAATTTCTCAGTGACCGAAGAGAATCCAAGGAACGACGCCGGGTCCATCCCGCCGCCGCCTTCGAGGCCGCCGACGTCCGCCGTGCCCGTCATCACAGCCGACCCTGCGCGGTCCACGAATCCTACGGCGGCACGCCCAGCGGCGAGACCCTCGGGTCTGACCCTCGCCGGCGCCAAGAAGGCGAGACCCTCGCGACTCACCCTCGCCCGCGCCAAGAAAGCGCTGGCACGGCGGGCACGCCCCTTGGTCCGCCGGATCCGCCGGCAAGGGCCAAAGCGGCTCGGCGTGGCCGCGGCCGTTCTGGTCGCCGTTGCGCTTCTGGTCTGGTGGGCTGTGGCCGCATTTGCCGGCAACGGCCAGGCCTCCCCGGAAAACGGCAGCCCGGTACCCGCAGCTTCGTCGGCGTCGGCCCCGGCCAGCCGCGGAGCCTTGCCGCTGGAAGGCGTCAGCCCCCTGGACTTCCAGCTGCGGGACTGCTTCAAGGACTTCGATCCGGATGCGCAACAGTCCACCGTTGTGGATTGCGCCACCGGTCACTCGGCGCAGCTGGTCGCCGTGGAAAAATACGGGTCGGATGACTCGTACCCCGGCCGGGACCAGCTCAAGCAGAAAGCACGCAATGCCTGCAAGGTGGCTCCGCTGACTCAAAAGGCCGGTGACTACGACCTGAGCTACAAGCTGGCCTACCCGAGCCCTCGCAGTTGGGACATGGGCGACCGACGGGTCGACTGCTACGCCGTGACGAACGCCGGAAACGTCATCAAGGAGTCCCTGCTGCCCTAGCCTTACCCGGCTTAGAGCGCTGGCAAGACGCACGGATTCAGCCCACCGGCAGCCGGGACGCGCCCGGCTGCCAGTGGCGCTAAGCGCACTCTGGCCGGTGGCGCCTACTCCTTGCGCCGGACCGAGAGCCCGCTACCGGCGGCCGCGCCGCCGTCGGACAGGTCCCTGTCCTCCAGCCCGCCCATGGTCAGTTCCATCAGGTCCGGCGCGGTGTCCACCAGGACGGTGTCGCCGTCGGTGATTTCGCCGGCCAGGATGGCCTTTGCCAGCCGGTCGCCGATCTCGCGCTGCACCAGGCGCCGCAGCGGCCGCGCGCCGTACGCGGGATCGAAGCCGGATACGGCCAGCCAGGCGCGGGCACCCTCGGTAACCTCAAGGCTCAGCCGGCGGCCCTTGAGCCGCTCTCCCAGCTCCTTGACCTGCAGTTCCACGATTCGGGACAGCTCCTCCACGTTCAGCGGATCGAACAGCACCACCTCGTCGAGCCGGTTCAGGAACTCCGGCTTGAAGGAGGCGTTCACCATGGCCATGACGGCGTTCTTCTTGGCCGCGGCGTCGAGGTTGGGATCCACCAGGAACTGGCTGCCCAGGTTCGAGGTGAGCACCAGGATCACGTTGCGGAAGTCCACGGTGCGGCCCTGACCGTCGGTGAGCCGGCCGTCGTCGAGCACCTGCAGGAGGATGTCGAAGACCTCCGGGTGGGCCTTTTCCACTTCATCCAGCAGCAGCACCGAGTACGGCCGACGCCGCACGGCCTCGGTGAGCTGGCCGCCCTCCTCGTAGCCGACATACCCGGGAGGCGCCCCGACGAGCCGGGCCACGGAGTGCTTCTCCGAATACTCGGACATGTCGATCCGCACCATCGCGCGCTCGTCATCGAAGAGGAAGTCCGCGAGGGACTTGGCAAGCTCGGTCTTGCCGACGCCGGTGGGGCCGAGGAAGAGGAACGAGCCGGTGGGCCGGTTGGGGTCGCTGATCCCGGCGCGGGCGCGGCGCACGGCGTCGGAGACCGCGGCGACGGCCTTCTTCTGGCCGATCAGCCGTTCGCCCAGGACATGCTCCATGTTCAGCAGCTTCTGGCTCTCGCCCTGGAGCATGCGCCCCGCAGGGATGCCGGTCCATGCCGAAATCACCTCGGCGATGTCGTCGGCGGTGACCTGGTCGGCCACCATCTGCCCGGACTTGTCCGGCACGGCCGCCTCGGCCGCGGCGGCGGCGTTCAGTTCCCGTTCCAGGGCCGGGATCTCGCCGTAGAGGATCCTGGACGCCGTCTCGAAGTCCCCCTCACGTTCGGCCTTTTCTTCCTTGGAACGCAGCTCATCGAGTTTGGCCCGGAGGTCGCCGGCCCGGTTCAGGCTCGCCTTCTCGGCCTCCCAGCGGGCGTTCAGGCCCGCGAGCTCTTCCTTCTTGTCCGCCATGTCAGCGCGCAGGGCCGCGAGACGTTCCACCGAGGCGGGATCGGTCTCCTTGTCCAGGGCCAGTTCCTCCATGGTCAGGCGGTCCACCTGGCGGCGCAGCTGGTCGATCTCCTCCGGGGCTGAATCGATTTCCATGCGCAGCCGGGACGCCGCCTCGTCCACGAGGTCGATCGCTTTGTCCGGCAACTGACGGCCGGAGATGTACCGGTTTGAAAGGGTCGCGGCCGCCACGAGGGCTGAGTCGGAGATGGAGACCTTGTGGTGGGCCTCGTAGCGTTCCTTGAGGCCGCGCAGAATGCCGATGGTGTCTTCCACGCTGGGCTCGCCGACGTAGACCTGCTGGAACCGGCGCTCCAGTGCGGGGTCCTTTTCGATGTTCTCGCGGTACTCGTCCAGCGTGGTCGCACCGATCAGCCGCAGCTCACCGCGGGCCAGCATGGGTTTGAGCATATTGCCGGCGTCCATGGAGCTGTCCCCGGTGGCGCCGGCCCCGACCACGGTGTGGAGCTCGTCGATAAAGGTGACGATCTGGCCCTCGGAGTTCTTGATTTCCTCCAGGACGGCCTTGAGCCGCTCCTCGAATTCGCCGCGGTACTTGGCACCGGCCACCATCGAGGCGAGGTCCAGAGCGATCAGGGTCTTGCCGCGCAGGCTTTCGGGAACGTCGTTGGCGACGATCCGCTGGGCAAGGCCCTCGACGACGGCGGTCTTGCCGACGCCGGGCTCGCCGATGATGACGGGGTTGTTCTTGGTGCGGCGGCTCAGGACCTGGATGATGCGCCGGATCTCGGCATCGCGGCCAATCACCGGGTCCAGCTTGCCCGAGCGGGCGACCGCGGTGAGGTCCGTGCCGTACTTCTCCAGCGCCTGGAACGAGTTTTCCGGGTCCGCGTTGTCCACTTTGCGGTCGCCGCGGACGCCCGGCAGCGCGGCCAGCAGTGCCTCATGGGAAGCGCCGGCCTCGCGCAGCAGCCTCCCGACTCCGTCGCTCCCGGCGGCAAGGCCCAGCAGCAGGTGTTCGGTGGAAACAAAGGTGTCACCGAGCCGCTCGGCCTCGTTCTGGGCATTCTTGACCGCCTGCAGCCCGGCCCGGGACAACTGCGCCTGCTGCACGCTGCTCCCGGACGTCGACGGCAGGGCCTTGATGGCAGTGCTCGCCTGGACGCTGACGACGTCCGGGTCGGCGCCGGTGGCCCGGAGCAGTGCGACAGCGACACCCTCCCGCTGGTCCATGAGCGCCTTGAGCAAGTGAGCGGGCTCGAGCTGCGGGTTGCCCGCCGTCGAGGCGTTCATGGCGGCCGCGGCGAGGGCCTCCTGGCTCTTGGTGGTGAATTTGGCGTCCAAAGAGGGCTCCTTCCGGAATGGGCTTGATATTAGAGTTGAGTCTACATCGCTCAAGTTTGACGTGAGGGACGCTGGCTCCATGTTTGCCGACAGCGAAACGCCTGTCTAGGGGCACTGCCCGCGGTCCCCGGGTGGACATGCCCCCTCGGCCCCGGGCGCCCCGCCGTCCCCGCACTTACCCACCCCCGCCTCCCCGCCGGGACATGCCCTCCCCTCGGCCCGAAGACTGGACATAGTCCCAATATGTCCACCGCCTGGGCCCAAGGCTGGACATGTCCCCTGGTCCTGGGCTCGAAGAATGGACATGTCCCGTCGGCCTGGGCTCGAAGAATGGACATGTCCCGTCGGCCTGGGTGCCACCAATGAGCATGTCCAGCGCCGCGGCCCCACCCGGCCGGCAAGAATGACTTAACGTTGCTTAACGATCGGCGGCCTCCTTACTGTAACTGGAGTCACAGCAACTCGAACCGACGCGAAGGAGGGCCGGACATGCACGAACACGCCACAAGCGCCACCGTGGACGGCCCCGTGGCGCCGGTTTCGGCCGCCGCAGTGGCCCGGGCCGCAGGGGTTTCCTCGGCCGCGGTCTCCTACGTCCTCAACGGCAAGGGCGGCGTCTCGCCAGAGACCCGGCGCCACATCATCCACGTGGCGAACGAGCTCGGCTTCAGGCCCCGTAAGCCCTCGCAGTCAACCGACCCGCAGCGGACGCGGGTCATCGGGCTGATCCTGCCGAACATCATCAATCCGATGTTTCCGCGCTGGGCACAGGGCGTCATCACGGCCGCGGCGGAGTCCGGCTACGAAGTATTCGTCGCCACCACCCAGGACGATCCGGCGGTGCTCGCCCAGGTCACCTCGACGCTCGCGCACCGCAACGTGGACGGCATCATCCTGGCCGCCTCCCTCCGGGACGACGCCACCGCACTCCGCACCCTCAGGGCGGCCCGGATCCCCTACGTGTGCCTGTCCCGCCGGGCAGACTTCCTCGATTCGGACTTCGTCGGGATCGACGACGACGCCGCAGCCACCACGCTGATGCAGCACATGCTCAGCCACGGCTTCACCGAAATCGCCACCGTAATCGGACCCCGCTTCTCCACGGCCTCTCTGGCCCGCGAGCAGGCGTTTGTCCGCACCGCCGCCACGGCGGGCATCACGATCAGCGGCGACCGGAAGATCAGCACCAGGGTCAACAACGAGGGCGGCCGGCTGGCGGCCGAACGGCTGTTCTCCGCCGGAACGCCGCCGCAGGCCGTGGTGTGCGGCAGCGACGAACTTGCCATCGGCGTCATGGAATACGCCTTGTCGCGCGGCCTGCGCATCCCGGACGACGTCGCCGTCGCCGGCTGCGACGGGCTACCCCACAGCCGCTCCGGCCTGATTAACCTGACCAGCATCGTCCAACCGCAGCAGGAAATGGCCAACGAGGCGTTCGCCATGCTGCTCAAACGCATCGATTCCCCGTCCGCCACCTACACCTCGAAAGTGTGCCGGCACCGCCTGCATATCGGGCGGACGTGCGGCTGCACGCCGCCGGACATCTGAGGCCAGGCGCCACACGCCGGCCCGTCCGCGGCCAGCCCCAGACGTCCACGAGTCCCTGACGAACCACGCGCCGCGCGCACTACCGCGGCCGCACCTCCCGCTTGCCCACTTTCCGCACGCCCGAACCGACCACGTATCCCGCCGACCCAAGGACGCGACCCATGTCAGTTGTAACCGCACCAAAGAAGATGCGCACACCGCAGGAAATTAACGGCCTGATCCTACGCCGCGTCATGCCGCTGCTGATCGGCGCCTACATCATGGCCTTCCTGGACCGCACCAACATCGGCATGGCCAAGGACCGGCTGGAGATCGACCTCGGCATCTCGGCCACCGCGTACGGCATCGGCGCCGGACTGTTCTTCCTGACCTACGCCCTGTCCGAAATTCCGTCCAACCTGATCATGCACAAGGTCGGCGCCCGGTTCTGGATCATGCGGATCATGATCACGTGGGGCATCATTGCCGCCGGCATGGCCTTCGTCCAGGGCGAATGGTCGTTCTACATCATGCGGATGCTGCTCGGAGTGGCCGAGGCCGGACTCTTCCCGGGCGTCATGTACTTCCTGACGCAGTGGTTCGTGGTCAAGGACCGCGCCAAAGCCAACGGCATGTTCCTGCTCGGCGTCTCCATCGCCAACATTGTCGGGGCCCCGCTGGGCGGCCTGCTGCTGACCCTGGACGGGCTCGGCGGCCTGCACGGCTGGCAGTGGATGTTCCTCGTCGAAGGCCTCCCGGCGTGCATCCTCGCGTACGTCGTCTGGAAGAAGCTCCCGGACCGCCCCAGCAAGGCGACGTTCCTCACCGCCGAGGAAGCGGCCGATCTCGAGTCCCGCATCGCCGCCGAGGAAACCGCCGGTGCCGAGGCCTCCGGCAACCACCGGCTCCGCGATGTCCTGAAAGACAAGCAGATCCTCCTCGTCGTCGGCGTCTACTTCACGCACCAGATCGCCGTCTACGCCCTGTCCTACTTCCTGCCCTCCATCATCGGCACCTACGGCAAGCTCAACCCGCTGCAGATCGGCCTGCTGACGGCCATCCCCTGGATCTTCTCCGCGGCCGGTGCCCTGCTGGTCCCCCGGTTCGCCACCGACGGCCGCCGCTCCCGGATGCTCGTCACCGGCACCATGACCGGGATCGTCGCCGGCTTCGCGCTCGGTGCCGTCGGCGGCCCGCTGCTCGGCATGATCGGCTTCTGCCTCGCCGCCTTCAACTTCTTCGCCCTGCAGCCGATCCTCTTCACCTACCCGGCCACACGACTCAGCGGCGCCGCCCTCGCCGGCGGCATCGCATTCGTCAACACCATCGGCCTCTGCGGCGGCTTCCTCGGCCCCTACGTCATGGGCTTCATGCAGGACGCCACCGGCTCCAAGCTCTCCGGCCTGTGGTTCATCGTGGCCATGTGCATCATCGGCGCGCTGCTGTCCCTGCTGCTCAAGCGCGGCTCGGAAAAGCCCGAGACTGTCACGGCCGCCCACTGACCCGCTGCTCCCACCGCCCGTTCCGGACGCGCCCCACTGCGCGTCCGGAACGGGCCCCGCAAGCCATCTCACTGCAAGGAATACTCATGGATTTCACCACCAAGCGCGTCCTGGTCACCGCCGGAGCCAACGGCATCGGCGTGGCCATCGCAAACAAGTTCCGGGAACTCGGAGCCGCCGTCTTCGTCACCGACATTGACCCCGACGCCGTCGACAAGGCCCGCGTCAACGGGCTGCTGGCCGCGGTCAGCGATGTCTCGGACGAGGACCAGGTCCGCGGGCTCATGAACACTGTCCGGGAAGAAATGGGCGGGCTGGACGTCCTCGTCAACAATGCCGGCATCGCCGGGCCCACGGGCCCCCTGGAATCCCTCGACGCCGCGGCGTGGAAGGCGACCTTCGACGTCAACATCCATGGCCAGTTTTTCTGCATCAAGCATGCCCTGCCCCTGCTGCGCGAGGGCAGCGGCGCCTCCATCGTGAACCTGTCCTCGGCCGCCGGGCGGCTGGGCATGGCCGGCCGCAGCGCCTACTCGGCGTCGAAGTGGGCCGTCGTCGGGCTGACCAAGACCCTCGCGATCGAACTTGGCCCGGACGGCATCCGCGTCAACGCCATCTGCCCCGGCGCCGTCAACGGCCCCCGCATCGACGCCGTCATCGGCGCCAAAGCCCGGATGCTGGACCTGCCGGCGGACGAGGTATCCGCGCTGTACCACAACCAGTCCTCGCTGGGCCGGCTGATCGAGGCCGAGGACATCGCCAACATGGCCGTCTTCGTGGCCAGCGACATGGCCCGCAACGTCAACGGCCAGGCTCTCGCCGTGGACGGCAACACCGAAAAACTCTATTGACCTGAACTGACGCCGGGATCCGGCCCCGCCTTTTGGGGATCCGGTCCGCCGCCCGCGCACCCGCCCCCCGACCCATTCTGCCCCGCCCACCAAGGAGACATTCCCATGGCTGCCGCCCGCAAGGTCATCATCACCAGCGCCGTTACCGGCGCCATCCACACCCCGTCCATGTCCCCGCACCTGCCGGTCTCCCCCGACGAGATTGCCGACGCCGCCATCGGCGCCGCCGAGGCGGGCGCCGCGATTGTGCACATGCACGCCCGCGACCCGAAAGACGGCCGCCCCTCGCAGGACCCGGAGCACTTCGCCCCGATCCTGGACAAGCTCAAGCGCAACACCGACGCCGTCATCAACATCACCACGGGCGGCTCCCCGCACATGAGCGTCGAGGAGCGGATGCAGCCGGCGGCGCTGTTCAAACCCGAGCTCGCCTCGCTGAACATGGGCTCGATGAACTTCGGGCTGTACCCGATGCTGGAACGCTTCACCGAGTTCGGCCACGACTGGGAGCGCGAAGGGCTCGAAAAGAGCCGCGACCTCGTCTTCAAAAACACGTTCCAGGACATCGAGACCATCCTGGGCATCGGCAACCGGAACGGCACACGCTTCGAATTCGAGTGCTACGACATCTCACACCTGAACAACCTCGCGCACTTCCACGGCCGCGGACTCGCCAGGGGCCCGCTGTTCGTCCAGTCGGTCTTCGGCCTGCTCGGTGGCATCGGCGCGCACCCCGAGGACCTCATGCACATGCGCCGCACCGCGGACCGGCTGCTCGGCGAGGACTATGAGTGGTCCATTCTGGGCGCTGGCAAGAACCAGATGCCGCTCGCCACGATCGGCGCCGCCATGGGCTCCCACGTCCGGGTGGGCCTGGAAGATTCCCTGTGGATCGGTCCCGGCCAGCTCGCCGCGTCCAACGCCGAGCAGGTCACCCGGATCCGCACCATCCTGGAAGCCCTCAATTTTGAGATTGCCACCCCCGACGAGGCGCGGCAGATGCTGCAGCTCAAGGGCCGGGACAACGTAGGGTTCTGAGCCGATGAGCATCCTGGTGGCCCCGGACAGCTTCAAGGGCACCTTCACCGCGGCCGAGGTGGCCGGGCACATCGCGGCCGGGATCCGAATGGCCGGCGCGGCGGCCCGCGAGCTGCCCGTGGCCGACGGCGGCGAGGGCACCTTCGGGGTCCTGGTCCGCGGGCTGGATGCCCGGCCGGTCAGGATCAGCACCGCGGGGCCGTGGGGTGACCCCGTCGAGGCGGAGATCGGGCTGGCCGCCGACGGGACCGGCGTCGTCGAGCTGGCCTTCGCTAGCGGCCTGAACCTGCCCTCCGACGGCGACCGGGACCCGTTGACAGCAAGCACGTACGGCACCGGGGTCCTGATTGCGGAGGCCGCCCGGCACGGCGCCCGCCGCATCGTCGTGGCGGCAGGTGGCTCGGCGACCACCGACGGCGGGGCCGGCGCCATCGCCGCGATCGAGGAACGCGGCGGGCTCCGCGGCGCCGAGCTTGTGATCCTGAGCGATGTCACGACACGATTCTCGGACGCCGCACGCGTGTTCGGGCCGCAGAAGGGCGCGGATCCGGCCGCGGTTGAGCTGCTGACGCGCAGACTCGAGCTGCTCGCGGCGGAGTTCGCCCGGGACTTCGGCCGCGATCCCCGCCTGGTGGACCGGACGGGCGCGGCCGGCGGCTTCTCCGGCGGCATGTGGGCCCGTCACGGCGCCAGCCTGGTGTCGGGCGCCGATTATGTGCTGGATTTGCTGGGCTTCGACGCGCAGTTGGCCGCGAGCAGCGCGGTGGTGGTTGGCGAGGGCCGGCTGGATTCCCAGACCGGCCAGGGGAAGATCATTGCCGCGATCCTGGCCCGCGCCGGCGCCAAACCGGTGTACGCCGTGGTGGGATCGGTGGATCCGGACCTCGGCGACGACGCGGACAGCTTTGCCGGCATCATCGTGGCCGGAACCCCGGCAGCCATGCAGGCCGCGGGGGCCGAACTGGCCCGGGCGGCTACTCTTGCTGCTCCTACTACTGCTTCTACTGCTTCCACTGTGGCTAGTCCGTGCACGTGAGGCCACGGGACATGCCCTCCGCTGGCCCGCACCGGTGGACATGGTCCCGTTGTGCCCATTCCCGGGCCCGAAGACTGGACATGTACCACGCTGCTAGATGCGGCCACGGAAGATGCGGCCACAGAAGGAGCGGTTCGGTGGCTGGGTCCCCCAAGGAACCGGCCACCGAACCAAACACTCCCACCCCCAAAGCTTGTCACATGTTTGACAAAATTGTCACACGGCGCTCCGGGCCGTGCCGAAGCTCGTCGGTATTGTGGAATCCATGAATGAGACGGCGGCACCGCAGAATTCCGAGCAGCGGGGTGTATTCCTCGACAAGGCGCACCCTGCTGTCTGGCGCGCACTCAACGGGCTGGGCCTGAAAGCCAAGGAAGCCGCCACCGAGGCCGGGCTGGACGGGACGCTGATCGAGTTGCTCAATGTCCGCATTTCGCAGATCAACGGCTGCGCCTACTGCCTGGACATGCACGTGGGCGATGCCGTCAAGAACGGCGAATCGGCCCAGCGACTGGCCGTGCTCTCCGCATGGCGCGACACCACTCTTTTCTCCGAAAAAGAACGCGCAGCCCTGACGCTGGCCGAGGCCATCACCACCATCTCTGACGCCCATGCGCGCGACCGCGAAGGCGCACAGGCCCGGCGGCACCTGACGGCCGACGAATTTTCCGCCGTCAGCTGGCTGGCGATCACCATGAACGCATTCAACCGGGTCTCCATCGTCAGCCAGCACCCGGTCCGCGCCGTCCGCGACTGACGGGCCCGCGACTAACCCCGGCAGCCCAAGCAGCAGGCCGTAGCCACAACTGGCGCGCAGTCGTAAGCTCGAAAAGTGGGGCGGAGCCGCGGTCACCGAGGGAGCACTGCCATGAGGTGGGTCAGGCCGGGTCATCCGGAATACGACGAAACACGACGACTCTTCAACGCCATGATCGACCGCCATCCGGCCGTCATTGCCCCGTGTGCCGACTCGGCAGGGGTGGCCGAGGCGTTGGCGTATGCGCGGACACACGGCCTCGATGTCGCGGTCCGGGCCGGCGGCCATTCCGTGGCCGGCATGTCCATGAACGACGGCGGCCTTGTGATCGACGTTCGTCCAATGAAATCCGCCCGGGTGGACCCGGAGGCCCGCACTGCCACGGTGGGCGCAGGCCTGACCTGCGGCGAGTTTGACCGCGCCACCCAGGAACACGGCCTCGCCCTCACAGGCGGGCGGGTCTCCACGACGGGTCTCGCCGGTTTCACGCTTGGGGGCGGGTCCGGCTGGCTCGAGCGCGCCTTCGGCTTCGCGTGCGACGACCTCGTCTCCGTGGATCTGGTCACGGCCACCGGCGAGCAGGTGACGGCCAGCGCCCAGGAGAATCCCGAACTGTTCTGGGCCCTGCACGGCGGCGGCGGGAACTTCGGCGTCGTCACATCGTTCACCTTCGGCCTGCACCAGCTCGGGCCAAAAGTACACGCCGGAGTGCTGATGTGGCCGGGGGATGCGGCGCCGGAACTCAGCCGCGGGTACCGGGACCTTGCCGTTGCGGCTCCCAACGAAGAGTCCGCCACCCTCATCTACGGGATTGCACCGGCGGAACCCTTCGTGCCCCCGAACATGGTGGGCAAGATGGCGGTGTATGTCGTGTACGTCTTCGCCGGGGATGCCGAGGAAGGCAAAGAACACGCCAAGGCCTACCGGGAGCTTGGCCCGGCTGTGGACCTGGTGGAGGATACCGACTACGCAGACTTCCAGTGCTCCCTCGACGACCCGCCGGGCAAGTACAACTACTGGAGCGCTGACTATCACGACGAACTCTCCGACGGCGCCTTGGACGTCATCATCGAATCGGCCCGGAACCTCCCAGGACCAAGTTCCCAGCAGCTGATAGCCCATTGGGGCGGGGCGGTGAGCGGGCCTGCCGCCGCGGCCACCCCGCTGCTGAACCGGAGCGCCAGCTGGGTGAGCCACCCGTTCGGCCTGGGCGACACTCCAGAGGGCGGCCAGGAAGCGAAGGCGTGGGTCAAACGCTTCCGCCAGGAAATATCCCCCTACGCGACCGGGGGCGTCTGGCTGAACTTCATCGGCGACGAAGGACAAGCCCGGATCCGCGCGGCCTATGGCGACGAAAACTACAACCGGCTGGCAGAGGTGAAACGCGAGTTTGATCCCGGGAACGTGTTCCGCGGCAACCAGAACATCCGCCCCGCCGTCGCGGTGTGAACCCCGCCGGACGCGTCCGACGCGGCGCACGGCCCTCCGGAGCATCCCGTCCTCCATCACCCGAGAGATACTGCCGACCGGGCGCACGCTCCGCGAAGCCTGGAACGCCACGGACGACGTCGAGGCACGCCGCTCACTCTTGAAGGAAGGCATCGACCACGTCCGCGTCGGCTCGCGCATCCCGCGGGGAGCAACGCTGGACCCTTCCCGGCTCGAAATCCTCTGGCAGAGCTGACGCCGGCCCTACCCGTAGGCCGACTGACGTGGGAAAATGAAGCATTAATCCTTCAAGGGGCAAGTCGGAGGGCTAGTTGCCATGTGGATCCCCGTTTTCCTGCTGGTCGTGTTCATCATCTGGCTGCTGGTCTACCTCTGGCCCTTCGTCCTGGCCGGACTCATCATCTGGATGTTTGTGTTCTTCATGAGCCGGGACCCGAAGCCGGTTCGCCCGCCGAAGGCCGTCAAGTCAAAGGCCGTCAAGGCCCTGCCCGCGCTTAAGCCCGCCCAGCCCTGGCCGATCCAGTCCCCGCCCGAACCCAGTTACCTGCCGAGGTGGACTCCCACCCGGCGGATGCACGCCGAACGCGAGCGCGCCCTGTGGCAGAAGGGGTTCGAGGCCGCCGGAAGAGACGCCGAAGGCGCTGGTTTCGCCCCCCGCATGACGAAACCATGACGATATGACGGTCCTTACGTCTACGACCTGCGCCGGCCCGCCTTCGGCCTCACCGCGTAAGGCGACCAGCGAAAGACCCCCAAGGGATAATCTCCTTTGGGGGTCTTTTTGCGTTTCCCAGGGCCTACGATGAGAAGCGCAGAGGCCCAGGAGGTGGAGAACTTGATTTATCTCGATCCGCCGCTATGGCCAGCCCACGGAACCCGCTTCTCCCACCTCGTCTCGGACACCTCGCTCGCTGAGCTGCACGCGTTCGCCGCAGCCGCCGGCATCCCAGAGCGGGCGTTCGACGGCGACCACTACGACGTCGCCGAGGCCCGGTACGAGGCCCTGGTGGCTGCCGGCGCCATCCCTGTGGAGGGCCGGGTCCTCGTCCGCAAGCTGATCGCCAGCGGTTTGCGGATCCCGGCCCGCCGGCGCGGAAAGTCCCTCCGGGTTCCGCTCCTGAACCGTTGGAATGAGGCGCTGCCGGGCCACGACGCCCTCTTCCTGGACCTGCTGGACCGCTGGGGCGAGGAGCACCGGAAGTACCACGGCCGCACCCATCTGCTGGCGGTGCTGGAGGCCCTGGACCTGCTGTGTGATCCGCCCGGTCCGCCCCGGGTCGTGCTGCTGGCCGCCTGGTTCCACGACGCCGTCTACCGCGGCGTGGCGGGACAGGACGAGGAAGAATCGGCGCGGCTGGCCGAAGACCGGCTCCGGCATGCCGGTCTCCCGGCCGCCGAGGTGGATGAAGTGGTGCGCTTGGTGCTGCTGACGGCGGACCACTGTCCGGAGCCCGGCGACAACGGCGGTGCCCTGCTCAGCGACGCCGATCTCTCCGTCCTCGGCGGAGAACCGGCGGCCTACGCCCGCTACCGCGCCGCCGTCAGGGAGGACTTCGCGCATATCGGCGACGCCGACTTCGCCGCCGGCCGCGCCGCCGTCGTCCGCCAACTGCTGCAGCTTGATCCGCTCTTCCACACCGACCGCGGCCGGACACTCTGGCTGGAGGCGGCCCGCCGGAACCTGCAGGGCGAACTCGCATGAGCGGTGTACCGGCCGGCCACCGGCCGCCCACCGGCCGCCGGTGACGCTCAGGCGGCAACGCTGAGGTGATTCGCCAGCCGGTCGAACGACTCGCGCCATCCTTCGCCGTGGCGGTCGCGGCTGGCCGCGGAGTCAAACGGCCCCTGGGTGAACGTCATCTGGGTGCCGCCGTCGATCTCCTCCAGCCGGATGGTCACCTCGGTCTCGAAGCCGCGGGTGCCGTCCGGCCGGTCCCAGGCATGGGTGAACATGAACAGGTGCGGCGGCTCAACGTCGGTATGCACCCCGCTCCACCAGAATTGCTGCCCGGTGCTGTCCTGGATCATGCAGGCCCGGTACAGGCCGCCGACTTCGAGGTCCGCGTCGACACTCTCACGCGGGACATGGAAGCCGCGCGGCCCCCACCACTGCGGGGCCTGGTCCGGGTCCGTCAACGCGGACCACACACCCAGGATCGGGGCCCTGAACTCGCGGACAATGACCAGCATGAGGTCCGTGTCCCCGGACGCCGGTTCGCTCATGGTCCTCTCCCTTGGATTGCTTGAACTGACAGGGAAGCGCCCCTCGGCCCCCGCCGGCTGCGCTGCCGCCGACCTAGCGCCGGCTGGGGCTGTAGGCGGTCACATACGGGGTGTTGCTCGGGATGATCTGTTTGCCGAGCGGCATCAGCGAGATGGGGATGAGCTTGAGGTTGGCGATCGCCAGCGGGATGCCGATAATCGTGATGGCCATGGCGAAGGCCGTGACGACGTGCGCGATCGCGATCCAGATGCCTGCCACAAGCAGCCAGACGACGTTTCCCAGCAGGGCGAATATGCCGTTTCCGCCGGGTTTGTCCACCACCATGCGGCCGAACGGCCACAGTGCGTAGGACGCGATGCGGAACGAGGCCAGCCCCCACGGGATGGTGACGATCAGCACGCAGCAGACGACGCCGGCCAGGAAGTATCCAAGGGCCAGCCACAGGCCGCCAAAGACCAGCCAGATGATGTTCAGGAGTGTCTTCATGCATTCATTCTCGCCCGTAGGAGTGACATTCGGATCAGGGCTTAACCCGGAAATTTCACTGGCATTGGCGCCCGGCCCGGAGAGGTTCCCCCCGAGACCGGCCCGGGGGTGCCCGGCCCCGGGTTGGGCCAGGCTCTTCGGCGCTTAGGAATCGGTGCTTAGGTATCGGCCTGCTTGACCATGGCAGCCTCGACGTTGATCTTGACCTTGTCGCTGACCAGCAGGCCGCCCGCTTCGAGGGCGGCGTTCCAGGTCAGGCCGAATTCCTTCCGGCTGATGTCCGCCTCGGCGCTGAATCCGGCCCGGGTGGCACCGAAGGGGTCCACCGCCACGCCGGTGTACTCGACTTCAAGTTCCACGGGCTTGGTGACGCCACGGATCGTGAGCTCGCCGGTCAGCACATAGTCGTCCCCGTCGCCCCGGATCCCGGTGGCCCGGAATGTCATGTCGGGGTACTGCTCGACGTCGAAGAAGTCCGGGCCGCGGACGTGGCCATCGCGGTTGGCGTCCCCCGAATCGAAGCTGGCGGTCTTGACCGTGGCGTGAAGGCTTGCGTCAGCCAGCGACTCGCGCACCCTTGCCTCGGCGGAGGCCTCGTTGAACCGGCCGCGGACCTTGCTGATGCCTGCATGGCGGACGCTGAAGCCGATTTCGCTGTGGGACATGTCCAGCGTCCACACTCCGGGGGTCAAACCTTCGGGCAGAGTCACAACGGTCTCCTTCGAGCGGTGGCGGGCCTGTCCCGCCGGGCGGTCGGGGTATTTCCCCACTCTGCATGCTAACGAGGAAGCCCGTCCCGGGCTAGGTCCCGCCGGTCCCGCCGGTCCCGACGCGGAACACGCGGCACGCGACTCGCCAGCGGCCACGCCGGCTTGCGGTGTCCGGATTTCCGACGGCGGATCCAGTTATCCGGGGCCGATGCGTTCTCTGGCCTTCGCTTCACGGCCGGGTTACTCTGGCCTATAAATGCCGGGCAATCACCTAATTTCGCAGAACCATTCGCGCAGTCCTGATCAAACCAAGTCCTGATAGACCAAATGATGTGAGGAATAGTGGCCGGGTCCCTGGGGAAACGTGGCAAGGCGGGTATCGGCGCTTGCCTGCTGATCCTGGGTCTGTTTCTTTCTGCCTGCCAGCCCGACCCGCCGGAACCCGCACCGCGCCCGAGCCCCAGCACACCGTCGTCCGCTCCGCCGTCGTCCTCACCGCCGCCGTCGGCCCCGCCGTCGTCGTCTGCCGCGCCGTCGGCCGGCGAGCCCGTGCACTTCACCGCCCAGGGGGACATCGGCGTCGGCGCGGGCGCCAAGAAAGTGCTCGACGTAGTTTCCGGCCTCAAGCCCCACCTGAACCTCGCCCTCGGCGACTTCGCGTACAAGGCCGGATTCGAACAGGAGTTCTGCGACATGGTCACCGCCCGTCTCGGCGAGAACTTCCCGTACCAGCTGGTGACCGGGAACCACGAGAGTGACGGCCGCGACGGCGACATCGAGAAATATGTCCAGTGCCTGCCCAACAAGATGCCCGRCCTCCAGGGCGAATACGGCGTCCAATGGCGCGTCGATGTCCCCGAGCAGAATCCGGTGGTCCGCTTCATTCTGGTCTCCCCCGGCATCGACTTCCGTGGCGGGGAGCAACTGGACTACTCAAGGGGCAGCGAACGCTGGCGCTGGACCGCGGACGCCATCGACGAGGCCAAATCGCAGAACATCCCCTGGACGGTGGTGGGCATGCATACCCCGTGCCTGAGCGTCGGCAACTACGACTGCCAGGCGGGGCAGGACTTCACGAACATGCTGATCGAAAAGCAGGTGGACCTGGTCCTGTCCGGCCACGACCACGTCTATCAGCGGACGCATCAACTGGCCACGGGCGGAGGCTGCGCGCAACTCGTTCCCGCGACCTTCACCTCCGGATGCCTGGCCGATACCGATGGCGCCATGGCCCAGGGCTCAGGGACCGTGTTCGCCACCGTCGGCGTTGGCGGCGTCGGACTCTACAACGTGAGATCCGAGGACCCCGAGATGCGTTATTTCGCCAGCACATCCGGAAAGAACCAGGACCCGGCCTTTGGGACCCTGGATGTCACGGCGACGGCGGATGAACTTGCCGCCCGGTTCATTCCCGCCGACGGCTACAGCTTCTCGGATTCTTTTACCCTCCGCCGGTAATCTGCCGCCGATATTCGGCCGACGGTTCGGGCGCCGGCAGACCGCCGGCATTTGGCGGCAGGTGGGCCGCCGGCGGCGCCCCAAGGGGGCTCAGGCCGGCACCCAGATGCTGACCCAGTCCAAGTAGACGTGGCCCTGGGTTTCAGGAGCCGGACACAGAGGCAGGCAGGATTCGGTCTGCAGGATGAAATGCATGGGCGTCGAGGGCACGTCCGTTGTGCTCGCGCCGATGGATCGTCCGTCAATGAAGAACTCAACGCGTCCGGGTGTCCACTCCGTCGTGGCCACATGCCAGTCCGTGGAAACTTTATTGGAAAAGAACTGTTCAAACCGTTTTGGATCCAAGGACATGAAATGGGCAGCTGCCGTCAGGATTGCTCCGAGGTCACCTTCGGGGAAATCGATCTCCCCGTCCCGCGGCCAGATGCCACTATCCGGCCACAGGAGCCACGCCGTCTTGAAGCCAGGCATGGCGTCCCCCCTGTACCGGACTGAGTAGCGGCCGTACAGCATGCTGTTGGCCCTCGGGGGATTCTTACTGGCATTCGGGAATTTGGGGGTGGGCGCGGCACCCATGAAGACACCGTTTTCCGAATGCATGAACCAGTCCAGAACGCCGTTTTTGACGCTCAGGACTTTCGAGGGGTAGTAGCCCGACTTTCCGCCGCTGACCTGTCCGTCCGTATCCGGTGTTCCGTCCTTATACCCGGCACTCCACCGGTCCCGGTAAAGCGGACCGGGGAAGGAGCCCAAGGGGACGTCGCCGCCGGAGAAGTCTTCCACAAAGACGTTCCTCCATCCGGGCAGATCCCCCGACATGGCAGTGTCAGTGGTCCGGTCCGGAGGCGGTGCCGATGTCCGGGCAGGCTGGGACGCCGGCGCGCTCTCCGGCGCAGGGGTGGCAGAGGCGTCGCCGCCCCCCGGCGGCTCAGTAGGCGCCACCGACTGCAATCCGGGCTGGGGCCCTGTTCCGGCGGGCGGCGGAGCCGGCGGCGACGCCGAAATGGACGTGAACAGCGGCCGCTCGCCCTGGGGAGCGGCATCCGCGCCGCACGCCGCCAGCGCCAGGACCGGGCCCAGGATCATGGCGGGAACCGCCATGATCCTGAAGGTGGGGAGACGCCGGCGTCCTGCCGGCACGCGCCCCCTTATAACGGGTGTCCGCATCCGGCCAGTGTCGCATGGCGGCAATCGTCCATCAACAGTTTTGCACCATTTTTAGTTGAATGTTCAAGTTAATCCAAGGTTAATGCAAGGTGGCGTGACCAAACTTTAACCCTGGGGTATTTCACTAAGTTGTCGACAACCGAACAGCGTCAGCTTTGGGTCTAATTTCCGGTTGGAGGAGTCGGAAAGCGCTGCAGTTGCGACGAGCAGAATACGTCATTGAGTGGTGAGGCCAGTGTCCATCCCGAATCTCAAGCCGAACGTGCGCCCCCAAACGACGCCCCCGCCGGCAAATCCCTCGGTCAGTGTGGTGATCCCCACTTTGAACGAGGCAATGAACCTGCCGTGGGTACTGCGGCGTATGCCCTCCTATGTGGATGAGGTGGTAATCGTTGATGGCCGTTCCCTGGACGGCACAGTAGATGTGGCCCGGGCCTTGCGCCTGGACGTCGTGGTGGTGGCAGAACCCCGCCCCGGCAAAGGAAACGCCGTGCGGGCCGGATTCGCCGCGGCCTCCGGCGACATCATCGTCATGCTCGACGGCGACGGCAGCATGGACCCCCAGGAGATCGGCTGGCTGGTGACTCCACTCCAGCACGAATACGACTTCGTCAAAGGCTCCCGCTATGTGACCGGCGGCGGCTCAGACGATCTCACATGGCTGCGCAGCGGGGGAAACAAGATGCTCACCCGGCTCGCCAA
Organism: Arthrobacter sp. P1_C12_2; assembly: GCF_056406415.1. Classification (NCBI taxonomy): domain Bacteria; kingdom Bacillati; phylum Actinomycetota; class Actinomycetes; order Micrococcales; family Micrococcaceae; genus Arthrobacter; species Arthrobacter sp. P1_C12_2. The sequence continues at coordinate 404,605 of NZ_JBFUAF010000001.1, forward strand.
CACTGTCCTGCACAGCGACTACTCGGACCTTTGCTACGGCTACATCGCCCTGCGCCGCGAATGCGTTGACATTCTGGAGCTGGAGTCGGACGGGTTCGAGATCGAAACTGAACTGATTGTGCGGGCCTCAAGGGCCGGTCTGCGCATTGCCGAGGTTCCCAGCCATGAACTGTCCCGCATCTCCGGGCAGTCCAACCTGCACACGTTCCGGGACGGCTGGCGGGTCCTGCGCACCCTGGCCCGCGAGCGCGTGAGCTGGGAGGCCCCGACCGCCGGCGCCCGCCCCGAAGCCCTGCGTCGGGTCAAGTACAAGTACCCCAACGAAGTGTTCCCACACGTTCCCACCGATCCCAGCAGCGTTCTGGGCGTACGGGCAGGCGAATAGGATGTCCGATGACTCCAGCCTTCCGGCAGTATCCGTGGTCATCTGCTCCTACTCGGAGGACCGGTGGGACCGGCTGATGGGCGCCCTGGACTCGGTCCGCACCCAGACCGCACCGCCCAAGCAGACGATCGTCGTCGTCGACTACAACGTGGACTTGTACAAGCGCCTGATCTTTACCGTCCCGGACGCCGTAATCGTCGAGAACACCGGACCCAAGGGTCTCTCCGGCGCCCGCAACACCGGAGCGGGCGTTGCCAAGGCAGAGATCGTGGCCTTCCTCGATGACGACGCCGAAGCCGCGCCGGACTGGCTCGAGCGGCTCGCGGCGATGTACGACGATCCCGACGTTCTGGCGGTGGGCGGCAGGGTGGAGCCGCTCTGGGAAGCCGGGCGACCGGGCCACTTCGCCAACGAGCTCGACTGGATTGTCGGCTGCACGTACCGGGGAATGCCCAAAGTCGCTACCGAGGTCCGCAATGTCATCGGCGCGAACATGTCCTTCCGCGCCAATGTCCTGGAACGGGTCGGCGGTTTCAACACAGCCTTGGGCCGCCAGGACGCCGTGCCGCTGGGCTGCGAAGAAACCGAACTGTGCATCCGCGCGGTGATCGGAGCTCCCGGATCCCGGGTGGTCTATGAGCCCGCGGCCCTGGTGCACCACCACGTTCCGGTCGAGCGCGGCACCCTGCGCTACATGCTTGCCCGTTCCTGGGGCGAAGGGATTTCCAAGGCGCAGGTCAGCAGGGTGGTCGGCCACAAACGGGCACTTGGCCCCGAACGGCGCTATGTTCGGCAGGTCCTGCCCCGTGCGGTGTTTGCCGGAATCCGCGGCTGGCTCAGCGGCGGGGACCGTGCCGGGCTCGGCCGTGCGGCGACCATCATCGCCGTACTCGCGGCCACCGCGACCGGCTATGTGCGCGGCCGCCGCCTGCCTACGGCGCCGTCGCCGGCCAAAGCGGCCGCGGTGTCGACGGAAGAGCCGTGGAGGGAAGTCCAGTGAACCGTCCAACGCCCGTCCCCGCACACCACCACCCGGTGCAGGCCCTGCACCCGGAACCACCCGACCGCAGGAACCCGACCCCAGAAAGCTTGGATCATGAGCCAACCTGAGCGCGACGTGAAACAGCCGATTGGCGCCTCTGCCGGAGCCTCCTTCGACGTCCACGGGATCGTGGGCATCGACGTGGAGGCAGGAACGCCAGGGGAACCGCAACTGAGGGACATGCTCGCCCCGTTCCTGGGCGACTCCGCCGCGCCGCGGCGGATCACCATCGGCGCCAAGATATCGCCGATTTCGAGCCAGTCGCATGCGGAGGATGCTTACCGGTTCACCGGGGAGTCCCTCTATATTCCGGCGGACCGAGTCCAGATTGTCGAGACGAAGGACGGGTACCGGATCGAAGGCGCCGGCGAGCTCCTGACCTCTGTGATTCCGCTGCTGGACCGGCTGTGTGTCCAGGAGGAGACGGCGATGATCCATGCCGCCGTCGTGGACTTCCGGGGCTCCGGGGTTCTCCTGCCCGCCTGGGGAGGCGTGGGAAAGACCAGTACGGTGGCGAAGCTGGTGGCCATGCCCGACGTGCGGTTCATGGCAGACGACTGGGCCTTCATGGGCGCCGGCGGAATGCTCATGGGCTATGCCAAACCGATGTTCATCAAGCCCCACCACCGCGACATCTACCCGGACATGTTCCGGGGAACGCGGAAGCCCCTGGCGCCCGGATGGCTGACGACGCCTGTCGCCCATCTGGCCACGGCGGTCCATCCGGTCATTGTTCGCTATCCGAAAACAGCCGCGTTCACCCGGCGCTGGTCCCCCGAGCACCGCATGGTGCAGCCGGAGCATGTTTTCGGGGCGCAGCGGATCTCGTCCGCCGCACCCGCACAGCTGGCCATCTTCCTCGAGCGCTTCGACGGGGCGGACGCGCGGCTGGAAGCACGAAGCGCGGAGTGGATGACGTCCCGGATCGTCGGCAACTTCCATTCGGAACTGCCCATGGTCTCGCGGCGCCTCGTCGAGGCCCTCGGCGCCACCAGTCTCGTACCCCTGGAGGAGCATTTTGGCCAGAAGGCGGCCGTGGTGCGCCGGGCCCTGGAGGACGTTCCCTGCTGGCTGCTCCGGCTGCCCGCCGCCTGGTCAGCGGACCAGGCCTCTGACTTCATCGCGAATCTGGTTCGTTCAAAACTGGATGAGTGAGGCGAGGCCACGTGAGCGATCTGAAGGTGTCGGTTGTCGTTCCGGCGCGCAATGCCGCAGCCTGGCTGGGCGAGTGCCTGGAGTCGATCCGCAGCCAACACCCGCACGAAATGATCGTGGTCGATGGCTGCTCGACCGATGACACTGCCGCAATCGCCCGCGACTGCGGGGCAACCGTCATCTCCGATGAGGGACGCGGCCTGCCGGCCGCACGGATGCTCGGCGCCCGGAGCGCCACCGGTGAAGTAGTCGCCCTGATCGACGCCGACGTCGTCCTTCCGTCGAAGAGTCTGCCCCGGCTGCTAACTGAATTCGAGGCCGGCGGCTACGACGGCCTGCAATTCGGGCTGGCCAGCGAAGCCGACGGTCCCGGGTATTGGGGGGCTGCGCTGGCCTGGCACCACAACCACAGCCGGGTGCGCAGGTGGTTTGGCGTCAGCGCCACACTGATGCGCCGTGACGTGCTGCTCGACGTCGGGTTCGACGACGACTTCCGCTCCGGGGAAGATGTGGAGCTTCGGATCCGGCTGGAGCAGGCGGGGTACCGGCTCGGCGTCTCCGACTCCGTGGTGGTCAGGCACCGGTTCGACGACACGTTCGACTACGCCCGCGACCAGTGGCTCCAGGACGGGGCCGGGATGGCCCGCACCGTCCGCAAGCACCGTCGCGCCGGCTGGCTGGTGATGCTGCCCCTGCTGGCCACCGTGCGGGGCGTGGGCCTGTCCCTGGTCCGCGCACCCCGCTTCCTGCCGTATTGGATGGGCTTCCTGCTCTACAACTACCGCGCCATGGCCGGCGAGCTCCTGCGCCCGGCCCACAAGCCCATCTCGGTCGGCGGGAACGCGGCCTGGCTGGCCGCCGCGAGGATCGCCCCCATGGTGACGGGCTTCCTGTTCTGGGCGCTCGCGGCCCTCGTGCTCCCGCCGGAGCAAATAGGTCTCGGCTCCGCGGTGGTCGCCGCCGCGCTCCTGACCGTGCAGCTGGGGATGTTCGGGGTCGGGCCCGCCACGCTGACGCTCCTGCCCGCGGAAACTGACGGCGGCCGGCGCCTCATCGCCACCGGTCTGCTTACCGTCGCTACGTTCTCCCTGCTGGGCGCGGGCCTGCTGGTTGCCGTCACCTCTTGGCTCGGCACCGGCGTGGGCGTCGCCTGGGCAGACCCCCTGGTCACGGTTCTCTTCCTGGCCACGGCACTGCTCGCCGCCAGCGCCTACCAGCTCGACCACGTGGGCGTAGCCCAGGAACGGGCCGACCGTACGCTGGTCAGAAGCCTCGCGCAGTCCTTCGTGCAGCTCCTCTTCCTGGCCGCCGCGTTCGCCGTCGGACTCCGTGACCTGCCGGTGATTGTGGGCGCCGTTGCCGCCGGCGCGCTGGCCAGCGTCCTCGTAGGGCTGCGCCAGCTGGCCCGGGCCCACGTCTCCCCCGACTGGAAGCATGGCTTCCGGCCGCGCCCGGCCCTACAACTCCTGAAGCCGGGGCTTCCCAACCACGCCCTCACGCTCGCCGACCGCGCGCCGGGCTACCTGCTCCCGCTCATCGTTGCAGCCACTCTGGGCCCGGCGCCGACTGCCGCCTGGTACGTGGTGTGGATGATGGCCATGGCGGTGTTCTTCGTGCCGCAGTCCGCCGGCTTTACCCTGCAAACGGCCCTCGCGGGAACACGCGCGCGGCCGGGCCTCCTCGCCTCCGCGTTACGCGCCAGCTTCCTGTTGACTCTCGTGGCCGGGCTGATACTGATGCTGGCCGGGCCCCTGCTGCTGGGCTTCCTCGGGCCGCAGTACGCGTCCGCGTGGGTCCTCATTCCTGTACTCGTTCCGGCACTCCTCCTGAGTTGCGTGACCCAGGTCTACTACGGGCTGTGCCGGGCCCAAGGGCGGCTTTTGGAATCCACGGTAGTCGCCGCCCTGGCCGCCATTCTGGTCGTGGCACCCGCCGCGGCCGTGGCCCAGCAATATGGCCTCACCGGCGTCTCAGTCCTCTGGGCCGTTGCCCAAGCGGCGGCCTCGCTGATTGCCGCTTGGCGTCTGATCACCCTGACCCGGATGAAGCCCGCCGCCACCGCAGGCGAGATTCCTTCAGCGGCGCGCCACCAGCCGACCTGAATCGAGAAATGATGACACACGAAACGGCAACAAGCCTCCCGGCGGGCACCGCCCATCGGCATGAGGCGCATGCGCACGTCGGCGGTGCCAAGCCGCCCACCCACCGCAACCTCGGACTCACGCCGTCGTGGCACATCGGTGCCCTGGCCGCGGCAGCCGCGGCCGCGCTCGGCCTCGGCGTGTGGAGCATGAACCAGGTCGATGTCTTTCAGATCGGCGGGGCCGGGCTCATTGGCGTCCTCCCGCCTGCCTACTTCGTTGCGCTGGTGCTCAGCCTCGCCGGATTTGTGGCCTCGCTGAGACTCCGCCGCCTGGTCCCGGCTCTTCTGACCTGGCAGCTCCTGGTCACAGTGGTTCTCCTCGACGGCGCTGACCCCATCATCCATGGCCTGCCCCGGCTCGAGGCGAGCTTCCGGCATCTGGGCATTGCCGACACCATTAGCCAATCGGGCCAGTTGGATCCGACCCTAGACGCCTACTTCAACTGGCCCGGATTCTTCAACGTACTGGGAATGCTCTCCGGGGCGACGGGCGCCAAGGACCTTTTCGGTATCGCAACTTGGGCGCCGGTCGGGATCAACATCCTCCTGCTCGCGCCACTGCTGGCCCTGGCCCGGCGGTTGACGGCAAATCCGCGCCAGGCGTGGGCGGCTGTCTGGATCTTCTACCTGGCCAGCTGGATTGGACAGGACTACCTGTCGCCGCAGGCCTATTCCTTCCTCCTCCTGCTCACCCTGGTCGCCTGCCTGCTCAGTGTCTTCGGCGGATGGGCCTGGCCCACGGAACGCACCAGGTTCACCAGATGGCTTGCCCGCACTGTCAGCAAACTGGACAGCTCAGTCCCCCGGTATGGCGCCGCGGAGCCGCACCGGGCGGACACGGCGATTCTCGTGGTCGTCTGCGCCCTGATCCTGCTGGCCATGACGGCTTCACACCAGCTCAGCCCCTTCGCGGTGATCCCCATCCTGGCCGCGCTGCTGCTGACCGGCCGTCTCCGGCTGCGCTTCTTGCCGGTGCTGGCCGTAGTCCTGCCCGTCGGCTGGCTGCTCTTTGCGGCGTCCACATTCATGGAGGGGCATTTCGGCCAGCTGCTCGGCTCGCTCGGTGACATCGGGGCGAACAGCGTCGGCGCGCTGAGCACCAGGGTCTCAGGCAGCGATGCCCATATGTTCGTCGTCTACACCCGCATGGCCGAGGTCGCCCTGGTCTGGGTGCTTGCCGTTGCCGGCGCCATAGTGGGCTACCGGCGGAAGGCACCGTGGCTGGCGGCCGGGGCCGCGGCGCTGGCGCCGCTGGTCCTGGTTCCCCTCCAGCCCTATGGCGGTGAACTGCTCCTGCGCCTGTACCTCTTCAGCCTTCCGTTCGCCGTGTGCCTGGTGGTGCTGCCGCTGATGTCAGACAGTACCGCCGGACTGAGTCTGCGCCGAGCCCTTGCGCTGCTGCTGATGGGCGCGGTACTGGCGACAGCCACTGTCGTTTCCCGCTACGGAAATGACGGCATGGAAAGCTTCAACGACGACGAAATCGCCTTAGTGAACCACCTCTATTCGACTGCGCCCGCCGGTGCCGTCCTCATTGAGGCAGTTCGCAACACCCCGTGGAGATACCAGCACTACGCGGACTATGACTACCGGGCGCTCGTTGCTGCCGAGCCCATTCCCAACGCCGCGCCGCTCAGCTGTGACGCGGCCAACCAGATCGCCCACAAAGCGGGCGCGTACCTCATCGTTACCGAAAGCCAGCAGGAGGCAGCCGAACTTCGCGGTTCGACTCCCACCGGCGACCTTCAACGCTTTACCGCCACATGCGCCACCAGTCCGGGCTGGACGAAGGTTTTTGAAAACGCAGGCGGCGTGATTTTTCACATCGAAGGAGTTTAGCAATGGCAACTGAACGCAGCTACGTGAGCTATGCGACGGCAGCCGTCGCCGTAGCAGCCATACCGCTCTCGTTTGTCGGCCCCGAGGGCCTGCGCCTGGCGGTGATAGGACTGCTGATGCTGGCCGGGCCTGGAACAGCGCTGGTGCTGCTCCTCCGCTTCGACCCCCCGCGCTCAGCCCAGGCCACTGGCGCGCTCCCCCTCAGCATCGCCATCGCAATTGCCTTCAGCCTCGCGATGTCCACCCTCGTGGCGACGGCGATGATCTATGCACGTCTCTGGTCACCGCCGGCGGGCGTCTGCCTCCTGGCGGCCATGACCCTCGTCTTCCTGGGCCTTGAGCTCAAGAGGCCAAAGCGGGCCCTGGTGCATGCGAAATGATCATCTTCCTGACAGGACTGGCCACAATGACGGCACTCGTGAGTTGCGATGTGCTCCGCGTGTTGCAGCCGGACAAGGCACTCCCGCGCGTCGTGGTGATCATCACCGCAGCCCTGCTGGCCATAGTCGGCGTCGCGGTGGTCATGCAGTTGGTGCACTTGGCGCAGCTGGCATGACAGAAGCCGCCCGCCCGGTGCCGCGGCACGAGCGGACATCAACAAGTCGAACCAATCACGGAAAGTACCTTCAATGAGAAAACTCAGAACACTCAGCATGGTTGGGACGCTCGGAATGCTCGTAGCCGGTTCCCTTGTCTTCGGTTCCGCCCAGGCTGCCACTGCCGCAACCTGCAGCCCCGCACCGACGAACTCCTATCCCGGCACCGTTGTGCTCGCCACCAGTTTTGAAGCGAGCGGCTTTTGCGGCCTCGTCCCCAAAGTGTCCGGCACCGGCACCGCAACGATGTCCACCTCACGCCCGCATACCGGCACGCATGCAGCCAAGCTGCACGTGACCACCGATTCCGGCTCGCTCGCAAACCTCTCCTCCCCGGCGTTCTCCTCGGGGACCAAGACCTCGTACGCAGACGGCTGGTTCAATATCACTGTTGCCGGCGTTTCCGGCAATGACGTCCCGTACTTCCGCTTCTTCTCCGGCTCCACCCGGGTCGCGGACATCTACCGCTACAACAGCAACGGGCAGCTGTGGCTCCGGGTCACGTCACCGAGTGGCACCTTTGTCTACACAAAGCTGATCTCCAGCAGCATCTCCCTGAGCGCCTGGCACCATGTGTCCATGCGGGTGACCGCCAACGGCAACACGTCAACCATCCAGGTATGGTTCGACGGCGTGCAGCGATACAGCAGCACGAGCGTCAAAATGCTGGGGACCAGCCTGAGCAAAGTTCAGCTCGGGGCCGAGCACAACCGGCAAAAGGGCGACGAATACATCGATGACGTCGTCATCAAACGCTCCTAGTTCCCCAGATGGTCCGCGGGCGGCCCAGCCTCATTCCGGCGCCTTGGCCGCCCGCACGAAGTCCCCGATCTTGGCCAGGTCCTTGATGCCGCGTGCCGACTCGACGCCGGAGGACACATCGACGCCCCACGCCCCGGCCTCCGCCGCTGCCCGGGCCACGTTGGCGGGATCCAGACCGCCGGCGAGCAGCCACTTGCGCCCGGAAAGAGCCTTTGCCCGGACCGAGCCGTAGTCCCAGGCCTCGCCTGAGCCTGGCACGGCGGCGTCGATCAGGAGCAGTTCCTCACCCCAGTTGTCGAAAGCTTCCGCGGCGGCGGCCATGGTGACGGCCCTGATCAGTTTCATCCCGGCGTCGTGCACCGTCCGGACGTCCGCGGGCGAGCGGTCCCCGTGGAGCTGGACCCAGACCAGACCCGCCTCACGGGCGACGGCGACGGCGTCGCCGGCCGGTTCGTGCCGGAACACCCCCACCGCGGGCAGCCCGTTCGGGACGTGGGTGAGGAGGTTCCTGACCTGTTCCGGCGTGACCTCCCGGGGGCTGCGGGTCAGGACGAAGCCGACAGCGTCAGCGCCGGCGCCGGCCGCGACGCGGACCGCCTCCGGGGTGCTCAGGCCGCACACTTTGACAAACATTCGGGCTCCTTCTGCACGCTTCCTGCTTCTGACGTTAGCAAGCCCGGACCGCCGACGCCGACTTTGCGTCGGCACCGGCGTCGGCATGAGCGTGGGCAGCCCGGCCGGCGGCCAGTGCCCGGGGGGCCGTCCCGGGGGCCGGCGCCCGGGGACGGGCCGATAGGCTGAGGCCATGGAGATCATCCGCTACGCCGAGCTCAAAGCCCACCCCTGGCGCAACGGAGGCGGGGTGACCCGTGAAGTGGCGCGCCATCCCCGGACCCCGTCCGTGCAAACCGCCCCGCAAAACACTGCGCCGGACAACGCATGGGACTGGCGCGTCAGCATTGCCGAAGTCTCCAAGGCCGGCCCCTTCTCCGCCTTCGCCGGGATGGACCGCGTGCTGACCGTGATCGACGGCGACTTGCTGCTCCTGAGCGTGGACGGGGCCGAGCACCCGCTGGAGAAGTACCGGCCGTTCCGGTTCTCCGGCGACGCGGACTCGGCGGGGGCCCTGCCCACCGGCGACATCCGCGATCTGAACGTCATCACCCGCAACGGCGCCTTCAAGGGCTACACGTCCATCATCGAGCTGTCCAAGAAGCGCGCCCATCCGGTGTTCGAAGGCCAGTTCGCCATCCTCCTGCAGGGGCAGGGGACCGTCAGCCCCGGGGCTGCCGGCGGCCCCGGGCCCGACGCCGGCACTCCGACCGGGCCGACGGCCGCCGTCGCCCCGGAGCCGGAGCTTGTCGAACTGAGCCGTTATGACGCCGTCGTCGGCTCTGATACCGCGACGCCGGAAATCGTGGGCCGCGGATTCCTGGCCGTCATCTCGATCGATCCTGCGGAACCCGGCGTTTAGCGCTCGTCCGCCTTCACCCGGGCGCCGCTGACACGCACGGAGTCCCCGGACAAGCGCTGGGCGAGCCAGATGGGCACGATCGAAACCACGATCAGCACGACGGCGACGACGTTGACCACGGGTGCCTGGTTCGGCCGGAACAGGTTCTGCAGGATCCAGATCGGCAGCGTGGTCTCGCCGGCCCCGATCGTGAACGTGGTCACGATGATCTCGTCGAAGCTCAGCGCGAAAGCCAGCAGGCCGCCGGCCAGCAGGGCGGAACGCAATTGGGGGAATGTCACCAGGTTGAAGGTGGTGAAGACACCGGCTCCAAGGTCGGCGGAAGCTTCCTCCAGGCCTGGGCTCGTTCGCCGGAGCCGCGCGATGACGTTGTTGAACACGGTCACCATGCAGAACGTGGCGTGGGCGATCACCACCGTCCACAGGCTCAGCGGGACGCCAAGAATGGTGGTGAACATGTTGTTCAGGGCAATGCCAGTGACAACGCCGGGCAGTGCGATCGGCAGGATCACCAGGAGGCTGATGACGTCGCGGCCGAAGAACTCATAGCGCTGCAGTGAGATCGCCAGCAGCGTCCCCAGCACCAGCGAGATGAAGGTCGCGACCACTGCCACCCACACGGAGGACAGGACAGCGTCCCGGACACCGGGTGAGTCAAAAGCCTTGCCCCACCATTCCAGCGTGAAGCCCTTGGGCGGCCAGCCGAAAGTCCGGTCTGCGTTGAACGAGTTCACCACCACCAGCATCAGCGGGACGTAGATGAACAACAGCACCAGCACGGTGATGAAGCCCAAGACCACTTTGGCGCTACGGGAAAGTCTCATGCCGCGCCTTTCGCTACAGGTTGTTCAGGGCGCCGGTGCGGCGGACGATGAAGAGGTAGAACATGATGATGGCGATCGGAACCAGGGAGACCGCGGCGGCGAATGGCAGGTTGTTGGCCGCCCCGACGTTCGCGTAGACAACGGTGCCCAGCATCTGCGTGGTCCCGCCGACGATCTGCGCGGTGATGTAGTCGCCCAGGGACAGGGAGAACGTGAAGATCGTGCCCGCGATGATGGAGGGGACCAGCAGCGGAAGCATGACGAGGCGCATGGTGGTCAGCGGCTTCGCGCCCAGGTCCCCGGAGGCCTCCAGCAGGGAGTCGGGTACCCGGTCAAAGCCCGCGTAGATCGGCAGGATCATGTACGGCAGCCAGATGTAGGACAGGGTCAGGATGACAGCCGTCTCGCCGTAGCCCGGGGACGAGAGGCCGATCGGCGCGCCCAACCACTCCAGCAGGCCCCCCTCGGCAAGGACATTCCGCCAGGCGTAGGCCTTCACGAGGTAGCTTGCCCACAGCGGCATCAGCACGGCCACCACCAGCAGTTTCTCCCAGCGGGCCGGAGCCACCTTGGCAATGAAGAATGCGATGGGCAGGGCCAGGATCATGTCGATCACGGTAACCGCCACCGCGATCCACAAAGTCCGCAGCGTGATCCGCTGGTACACCGGATCCGTCAGGACCGTGACGATGTTCTCCGTGGTCCACTCCGTGGACACCTCTCCAGTGAAGGTGTCCACGGTCCAGAACGCGGTGATTAGCAGTGCCGCCAGGGCAGCGATGTACACCAGCACCAGCCAGCCCGCCGGGGCTGTGATCAGCGCGGCGAGCCTCAGCCGGGGTGAGCGGTGCAGCAACGCCGAGAAGGCGTTGGGTTTCGCCCGGGGTACAGCCCCGGCATGACGGGGTGGGCCGGGCGGCAACTGTTGAATCTGTTGTGCCATCTCGCCTTAATCTCTGCCAGCCGCCGGGGCCAGCTTTTTCATTGCGCTTCTGGTGCGGCGGTGCCGGAATCAGCCCTTGATTTCCGTCCAGGCCTTGGTCCATTCCGAATAGTCGGTGCACTTGACGTCCTTGCGGCCATCGAGGCACTCGGCCACCGGGGTGGTCCAGTACCAGAGCTTGTCGGCGTAGGCCGCATCACCGGAGTGGTACGTCTCGCAGTGCTTGGGATCCTTGGTCAGCCCGCAGGATTTGGTGTTGGCCGGGGATTCGCCAAAGTACTCCGCTACTTGGGCGTTGACCTTGGGGCTGGCGATGTAGTCGAGCCATTTGTAGGCGCAGTTCGGGTTCTTGGTCTTGGATCCGATCATCCAGGTGTCCGACCAGCCGGTGGCACCCTCAACAGGTACGAGGGTTGCGACCTTGGCGCCGTCGGCCGTCGCGATGTTGGCCCCCACCTGCCAGGTCGTGCCGATCACGGTGCTCCCGGACGTGAACGCCTGGACTTCCTTGACGACGTCGCTCCAGTACTCGCCGATATGCGTGCGCTGCTGCTTGAGCAGGTCGACGGCGGCGGCCAGCTGGTCCTTGTCGAGGGCATAGGGGTTCTTGATGCCCAGGTCCGGCTTATGGGTCATGAGGTACATGGCGGCATCGGCGATGTAGATGGGCGAATCGTAGGCCGTGACCTTGCCGGTGTTCTTGGCGGCGTCGTCAAACACTGCGCTCCAGGAGGCTGGCGCCGGCGTGACCTTGTTCGTGGAGTACATCAGCAGGTTGGCGCCCCAACCGTGGGGCATTCCGTAGTTAACGCCGTTGACGGTGTTCCAGGCTTTGTCCTTCAGGAACGGATAGATGTCCGGATAGTTCTTCAGGAGGCTCATGTTGACCGGTTGCACATCCTGGCCGGCGATCAGGCGCAGCGAAGCATCCCCGGAGGCCGAGACGACGTCGTACTGTCCCGTGCGCATGAGCGTCACGGCCTCGTCCGAGGTGCCGAACGGCTTGAAGCTGACCTTGCACCCCGTCTCCTGCTCGAACGGATGCACCCAGTCGACTGCAGGGTCGTTGCTGCCATCCTCGACATAGCCGGGCCATCCGAGGATGGACACCTGGCCTTCACCGGAGCCGATCTCGGTCTTGACCGGCTGCGCCGACGGGGCGGATCCGCCGCTGGTTCCGCAGGCTGCCAGCGCGAGGGCTGCCGCCGCAACCACCCCGACCACGAGGGAGGCCTTCGTTCTTGGTGCCATGATCCTTGCCTTTCGATGGGGGGTGAATCGATGTATGGGCATGGCCCGGCGTCAGGTGCCGCGGGCCGGAAGCCAAACGACGGTGTCGTCGTCCCAGCTGACCGTGACGGGCCCGTTCACCAGCTCCGCGTCGCTGCCGGGCAGCTTTTCCGGCACCAGCGCGACGACGGCGGGGCCGCCGTCGAGCTGCACCCGCACCTGGGTGGCGTGCCCGACGTAGACGAACGACGTCACCGTCCCGCGCCGGGAGGTGGTGCCGGAACGGTGCTCGGGTTCGCCGGTCCAAGCGACGCGCAGCCGCTCGGGACGGATGCAAAGTGGATCCGGCCGGCCATAGACCGCCTGGGCCTGGGCGGCGTCGAAAATGTTGGAGGTGCCGACGAAGTTGGCCACGAAGATGCCGCCGGGGCGCTCGTAGATTTCGTGCGCGGTACCGATCTGTTCGATGCTGCCGTTGTTGAAGACGCAGATCCTGTCGCTCATGGTCAGGGCTTCCTCCTGGTCGTGGGTGACGAAGATGAAGGTGATGCCCAGCGAGCGCTGCAGTTCCTTGAGTTCGACCTGCATCTGCTGCCGGAGCTTGAGGTCCAGGGCACCGAGCGGCTCGTCCAGGAGGAGGACCTTCGGCTCGACCACGAGGGCCCGGGCAAGGGCAACCCGCTGCCGCTGGCCGCCGGAGAGCTGGGCGGGTTTGCGGCCGAGGAACTTCCCGAGCTGGACGCGGTCCAGGGCCTCCCTGGCCCGCTCCCGCCGCTGGTTCCCGGGCATGCCGCGCACCCGGAGCCCGTAGGCCACGTTGTCCACGAGGGACATGTGCGGGAACAGCGCGTAGTCCTGAAAGACGGTGTTGACGTCCCGCTGAAAAGGCGCACTCCCCGTGACGTCCTTGCCCTCGAGTTCGATACTTCCGGACGTCGGCAGCTCGAAGCCGGCGATCAAGCGCAGGACCGTGGTCTTGCCGGAGCCGGACGGGCCAAGCATGGAGAAGAATTCCCCGTGGCGGATGTCCAGGTCCACGCCATTTACCGCGACGGTGTCCCCGAAAACCTTGGTGAGCTTGCGCAGGCGGATCGCCGGAACCCCTTCGCTTCCGGTCGAGGTGCCGGCGGCCAGTGTTTCGGTCATGGATTGCGCCTTACTCCGTTGCCGGATCGTCCACAGGAGAGCCACGCAGCGGAATGTGATCCAGTCCACACCGGGCTGCTGGGCCAAATGCTATTACTTCATAGGTTTTATGTATAGACCCTCCGGCAAAGCCCGGATTAGGATGACATCAGCCCGGGCGACGCGCGGCGGCGCCGCCTGCGGAAGCTGCATGGATACCCCGGACGGGGCAGCCGGATACCGCCGGAGGGAAGGGAGGCCCGGATGTTGTTGTCGCCGAATGGCGCCTCCCGGAGCCTGGCGGCGGTGTTCACGCCGATCAAATCACGCGGGCTTGTGGATGAAGTGTGCGGCCGGATCGAACAGGCCGTGGAGACCGGGCTGCTGACCAGCGGCCAGCGGCTGCCAAACGAAACCGAGCTGGCCGCGGCCCTGGGAGTGTCCGCAGTAACGGCACGGGAGGCCCTTTCCCAACTGCGCGCCTCGGGAATCATCCGGACCGCACGCGGCCGCAGCGGCGGAAGCTTCATCGCCGACGACGTGCTGCCCTCCCGGGAACGGGCACTGGCGCAACTGCATGAGCTGAGCCGGCTGCAGATCACGGACCTCGCCCTGCATTACCAGGCGATCGCCGCGGCCTGCGCGGGGGTGGCGGCCCGGCGCTCCGACGCCGCCGACATCGCCACGCTGCGCTCGTTCATCCCCGCAGCGGACGATGACTCCCTGAGCTGGCGTCTGGCCCTCTCGGAGTTCCTGCTGGAAGTCGCGGCCATTGCCCGCTCCGCCCGGCTCGCCCGGGAGCTCATCCGACTACAGGCCGATCTCGGCACCCTCACGCTGCTGCCCTGCGCCGACCCCGGCTATCGAGGGCGCACCACCGTGATCCTCGACGACGTGGCAGCGGCCATCGAGGCCCACGATCCAGGCGCCGCCGAAACGGGGGTCAAGGCCCTCATCTCCGCCACCACCGACTGGCTGCTGACGGAGCAGGCGAAACACTATTGACCGCAAATGTCCGGCACCTTCGAACTAAGGCAGCAACCATGTCCGAAACCACCTCCACCGCAGGCCCCACCGCAGCGTCCCTGCCATCGCCGGAAGCAGCGTCGGCCGAACTGGCCGCCGCCGAACTCGACGCGACCATCGCCGGCATCGAGCACCGCCTCACGGCGTGGGCTGCCGACACCGGGGCGGCCCTGGCCGCCATATCCGGCAAAGTCACGGGCACGGCAGTGGACAAGCTCATCCGTCCGGTGGTCGAGGAACTGGTGCAGCTGCCCGGCGGCTACGCGGCCGGCGCGGGGTTCATCGCCAATGCCGGCCTGCTCGGGCCAGAACGCAGCTATATCGCCTGGTGGCAGGGCCCGGACCTGGAACACGTCGACGCACTGGCCAACTTCAGTCCCAACTCCATCAGCCGCTACGTCAAGGCCGAGTGGTTCCGGATCCCCGTGGAAACAGGCCGGGCCCATGTCACCGGGCCGTATGTGGATTTCCTCTGCACCGACGAGTACGTCCTGACCTTCACACACCCGGTGTTCACCCGCCCGGGCGGCCCGGTCGCCGGAATCGTGGGCATCGACGTCACGGTTCAGCGCCTGGAGCGCGGGGCCATGGCGGCCCTGCGGCGGATCGGCGGCCGGGCCACCCTAGCCACCGCCGACGGCCGGGCCGTGGTCTCGGCGGCGTCCGATATCGACGCCGGCGACCTCACCGCGCCGCACGAACCGTGCTCGCATTACCGGGTGGGGCGCACGTTCACAGTCTGGAGCGACGCAGTCGGGCTGTGACGCGGGACTGGGACAAAGGACTCTGACTCGGCTTTGCTAAACTTGGAGGTCAAGGCCCCCGTTTCCGGGCCTCCGGACGACGGTTCAGTACCCGGCACGCGACAAGACTGGCCACAGGAGCTGTCATGCCGTGGTTAATACTCATTCTTGCCGGGGCGCTGGAGGCCGTCTGGGCCGCCGCCCTGCACCGGACCGCACAGGCGAGCGAACGCCGCCGGCTGGTACCGGCCCTCGTTTTCCTCGTTTCCGTCCTCGCCAGCACCGGCGGCCTCGCGGTCGCCATGCAGTCCATCCCCACCGGAACGGCCTACGCCGTGTGGGTGGGGGTCGGCGTCGTCCTGACGTCCGGCTACGCGATTTTCGCCAAAGTTGAGCGCCCGACCGCGGCGCGTATCCTGCTGCTTGGCGGGATTGCCGCGAGCGTCGTCGGCCTGAAGCTGGTGGCGTGACCATGGTGAAATCAGCTGCAATGTCATGGATGATCCTGCTCGCTTCCGCCCTGCTGGAGGCGGTTTGGGCCACGGCCCTGGGCCTGTCCGACGGGTTCTCCCGCCCGCTGCCGACTCTCGTGTTCGCCGTGACGGCCACCCTCAGCATGGCGGGGCTTGGCATGGCCGTGAAGCGCATTCCGCTCGGCACCGCCTACGCCGTCTGGGTGGGGATCGGCGCCGCACTGACGGTCGGCTGGGCGATGGCCACCGGCGTCGAACCGGCCAGTCCACTCAAGCTGCTCTTCATCGCCGGGATCGTCGGCTGCGCGGCGGGCCTGAAGCTCCTGCCGGCGCCGGAACCGGCGCCGAAACCGGCAGTGGATGCCGTGCAGCCGTCCTCCCCCGCGGAAACTCCCCACGTTTGAGGCAGCACGACGGCGTGTCCCAGCGGCGCGCCGTCGTACTGGCGGCCCAGCAGTCAAAGGTGGGGAGAATCTTCCGGCGCGCCAACACCCTAAAGCCGGAATAGCCGCGCGCACCCCGGGGTTCTTGGCAGGGACGGAACTACTACGGCACTAGTCAGTGCGCGAATGGAGACCCAGATGACGGCAGCAACAGTCCAGCTCGGCGACGGCCTCACGGTCAGCCCACTGGGGTTCGGTGGCATGGCCCTGACCCCTGTTTACGGCGAGGTGGACCCGGCCGAGGCCCTGCGGACCCTGCATCATGCGGTGGATGCCGGCGTCAGCTTCATCGACACGGCGGACATCTACGGCGGCGGCAGCAACGAGGAGCTGATAGCGCGGCTGCTCAGGGATCGCCGCGGCGAAGTCCAGCTGGCCACCAAGTTCGGCCTCGTGGGCACACCGTCGGCCGGCTACACGGACATCCGCGGCGACGCCGCCTACGTGCGGCAGGCGGTGGACCGCAGCCTGCAACGGCTGGGCACCGACACCATTGACCTGTACTACCTGCACCGCCGTGACCTCCGCGTTCCGATAGTGGAAACCGTGGAGGCCATGGCGGCGCTGGTGCAGGCCGGCAAGGTGCGGCATCTGGGCCTGTCAGAGGTGACGGCCGGGGAGCTGCGTGAGGCCAACAGCATCCACCCGATCGCCGCGGTCCAGAGCGAATGGTCCATCTGGAGCCGCGACGTGGAACGCAACGTGGTTCCCGCCGCAGCCGAACTCGGGGTGGGCTTTGTGCCCTATTCGCCGCTGGGCCGGGGATTCCTCACCGGCACCGTGGACGCCTCGACTCTGGGCAGCAACGACTTCCGCCGCAACATCCCGCGTTTCGCCGCGGACGCTGCCGGCGCCAACCAGGGTGTGGTGGCGGCCGTACAGGCGGTCGCGGCCGAACTAAGCGTTGCCGGGCAGGCTGCAACTCCCGCCCAGGTGGCTCTGGCCTGGCTGCTCGCGCAGGGCCGGAAACTGGGACTGCCCGTGGTCCCCATTCCCGGCACGCGCAAGGCGGACCGGATCGACGAAAACCTGGGCGCCCTGACGCTCGAGTTCACCGCAGCGCAACTGCAGACGCTCGACGCCGCCGCGGACGCCGTCGTCGGCTCCCGCTCCGCGGACCCCAACTGGGTGTCCCAGGGCCGTGAATAGCGCCTCCGTAGACTGAAGCCCATGGACTCGCTCATTCACTCGTTACGTGACATCACCATCCGCCGGATTTCGGTCGGCGAGATGGACAACAATGTATACCT
Source organism: Arthrobacter sp. P1_C12_2 (assembly GCF_056406415.1). Lineage (NCBI taxonomy): Bacteria > Bacillati > Actinomycetota > Actinomycetes > Micrococcales > Micrococcaceae > Arthrobacter > Arthrobacter sp. P1_C12_2. The sequence continues at coordinate 422,058 of NZ_JBFUAF010000001.1, forward strand.
GCTCACCGCCAAGGCCTCCGGAGCGCAGCTCCTGATCGATGCGGCCGATGATCTGGCCGCCATCCAGGGGCTGCTCGCGGACGCCGCCGCGGATACTTCCGCGACGCCTAAGCTGGCGCTGGTTGCCACCACCCACCAGCACTGGGACCATGTCCGGGCGCTGCCGGGCCTGGTGGAAGCCACGGGTGTAAAAACGGCGGCCGGGACAGACGATGCCCCGGAACTGCCGGTGCCGGTCGATGTACTGCTGGATCATGGGGACGTCGGCAACTTCGACGGCTTCGACGTGACTGCTGTGCACCTGCGTGGCCACACACCGGGTTCGATCGCCCTCGTGTACCAGGACCCCGCGGGGCCGGCACACATCTTCTCCGGCGATTCGCTGTTCCCCGGCGGGGTAGGCAACACGCAAAAGGATCCGGCGCGGTTTGCCCAGCTGATCACCGATGTGAGCGAGCGGCTGTTCGACGTGTACCCGGATGACACCCTGGTGCACCCGGGCCATGGCAAACCCACCACCCTGGGCGCGGAACGGCCGCATCTGGAAGAGTGGCGCGCCCGCGGCTGGTAGCTGGCGCTGCGCTTCGTGGATTGCGCTGCGCATGATGCCGGTCGCTGCGGGAATTCCCGTAGCGACCGGCATTATGCGCGTCACCAGCTACTTTAAGTAGCGAGCAAGCGGACTTTAGCGGCTGCGGCGTTCGTTCGAGGCCGGAGCCGACGCGCGGCGCGGGCCGGCGCTGCGGGCCGGACGTCCTTCACCGGAGCGGCCGTTGCCGCCGCCGGCGTAGGATCCGCCCGAGGTGCCGCCGGTGTTGGAGGACCAGACAGCCGCGCTGCCTCCGGATTTGCTGCCAGCGGACTTGGCGCCGGCAGCTGCACGCTGGCCGGTTGCCGGACGTCCGCCGCGCTGGCCGCCGGTCGAAGCGCCGGCGCGGGGAGCGCCACCGGTGCGGGGTGCTCCGCTGCGGGGAGCCGAAGCGCCCCGGGCGTCGCTGCGTCCCTCTGCGGCGCGTCCGTCCGAACCGCGGCCGGACGCGGCACGGCCGCCGGCGGCCGGAACGTCGTTGTGGTGCGCATAGGCGGTGGTGCGGCCACGGCCACGCGCATTCCGGCGCTCGGCGCGCTCGGCATCGGAACGGTCCTGATTCTTCTCCGCGACGCGCTCTGCAGCGTTGCGGGCAGCAGCCTGACCTTCATAGGCGACGGCGCGGCGCTCGGCGCGCGGCAGATCGGTGCGGGGAGCCTCGGCTCCGACGCGTCCGCGTCCGCCACGGCCACCACGGCCACCCGCGGTGGGTGCAGCCTGGGTGGTGCGGCGGGCGCGCTTGCGCTCGGCGTTGGCACCGGTGGAGGTGCCGCCGCCGTGCTGCGCGGCCTTGGCGGCCAACAGGGCGGCGCGGGTGCGCGGATCGATCTTGTCGGCCATTTCGCCAACCAGTTCAGCAACCAGCGGCGAGTTGGCGGTGACGCGCTCGAAGTTGACCTCGACGCCGGCAGCCTTCATCAGCTTCTTGACGTCGGACTGCTGCTCGGGCAGGGTCAGCGTGACCACGGTGCCGTCGGAACCGGCGCGGGCCGTACGGCCTGAACGGTGCAGGTACGCCTTGTGTTCCGTGGGCGGATCCACGTGGATGACCAGTTCGACGTCGTCGACGTGGACGCCGCGGGCCGCGACGTCGGTGGCCACCAGGACGCGCACGTCGCCGGAGGAGAACTCGGCCAGGTTGCGGTCACGGGCGTTCTGCGAGAGGTTGCCGTGCAGATCGACGGCGGGGATGCCGGCGTCGGTCAGGGTCTTGGCCAGCTTGCGGGCGTGGTGCTTGGTGCGCATGAAGAGCACGCGGCGGCCGGCACCAGAGGCGAGCTCGACGATCAGCTGCTTCTTAACGGTCTGGTCGTTGACCACCAGCACGTGGTGTTCCATGGTGGTCACCGCGGCCTGCGGGTCATCCACGGAGTGGGTCAGCGGGTTGGACAGGTAACGCTGGACGATCTTGTCCACGCCGTTGTCCAGCGTGGCGGAGAACAGCAGGCGCTGGCCCTGGGTGGGGGTCATGTCCATGAGCTTCTTGACCACCGGGAGGAAGCCGAGGTCGGCCATGTGGTCGGCCTCGTCCAGGACGGTGATCTCGACTGCTTCGAGGGTCAGGATGCGCTGGCGGATCAGGTCCTCCAGGCGGCCCGGGCAGGCGATGACGATGTCGACGCCGGCGCGCAGGGCCTTTTCCTGGCGGGCCTGGGAGATGCCGCCGTAGATCACGGTGGTGGTCAGGCCCATGGCCTTGGCCATCGGCTCGATGGTCGCGTTGATCTGCGTGGCCAGCTCGCGGGTCGGAGCCAGGACCAGGCCCATCGGGCGGCCGGGCTTGCGGAAGTGCTTGGCTTCCCGCTCGGCGAGTCGTGCCACAAGCGGGATGGCGAATGCAATGGTCTTGCCGGAGCCGGTGCGGCCGCGGCCCAGGACGTCGCGTCCGGACAGCGTGTCGGGGAGGGTCTTGACCTGGATCGGGAAGGGCTCCACGATCCCCTGGGCGGTCAGGGTGTCGGCAAGTGCTTTGGGCGTGCCGAGGGCAGCAAATGTAGTCATGTGTTTCAAAGTCTTTCAGGCGGTATCCATGCGGATATCGGCCCCCGATGCCGGTTGGCTCAAGGGTTCGCCGAAGAAAAGTCAGGTGATCAACCGGGCTGTTGCCAAACTTCAGCAAGCGGCCGCCGGGACCAAATGGAACGCGTTCATCGACGCAGGATGTGCCTCTCACATGAAAAAATCCCACTCCCTGCGTGCGGATTCCCGAAGGATTCCGGCAGGGATCCGGCTGATGGACCGAAGCCGGTCAACCGAATCGAGAGTGGGCATCACTGCACATCAAGTTATAGCAGTCTATCACCCAGCCGGGCCGGGCCCGCATCCGTGACCGTCGGCCCGGCCTAACCCGCCAGACTGGGGGCTTGAAACAGCGGAACATGGGAGGACCCGGCGGCCGTGCGGTCGGGAGCCCGTGACGGCGACGGTGACGGTGACGGTGTTTGAGCCTGGCCCGGCCCGGCCGGCCGGAGGATCACGAGCGCCTCGGCGTCGATAAGGCGGCGGGCTCCGGTCCGGGCATCCAGGATCCAGAACAGCTCCACACCCGTGACGGTCCGGGTCACCGCGCCCCGATGGAAGAGCTTCCCGTTGTGCCACGCCTCGATCTCATCCCCCACGTTCAACTCGGCGGAGCTGCGGATCTGCCGTGCTTCGTCAACGTCCATGATCATTGCCCTTCCCCAGCGTTCAATGTCTTGTGCCCAGCATTCACGACACACGTTTCGAAATCGTTTCGGGAGCGTGATTTCCACGTGTCCGTCCGCCGTCGCGGCGCTCGAAGGGAATCCCAGACAGTGTATTGACCGCCATTGCGTCCGGGAGGACCATGGTGGGCGGGCCAGGCGACAAGAGGAGACGGTGCACGACGCCGGGAATGGTCGCCGCTGGCTTCATCCTGGTCATCCACGCGCAGCAGCTAAGGGGAACCGATGACAAAACGCAGCCACAGCCACTCGCATGACGCCGCCGAGCATGGCGCTGCCGAACACCACGCGGTCGTCCATGACGCGGCCGCGCATGACGCCGTCGAGCATGCGGCACCCGGCACCGCAGCCCGGATGTGGGATGAAAAGTACAGCAGCCGCGCCAAGATGTGGAGCGGGGAGCCGAATCCGCAGCTCGTCGCGGAGGTGGCGGACCTGCCTCCCGGCGAGGCTCTGGACCTGGGGTGCGGCGAGGGTGCGGACGCCATCTGGCTCGCTGCCCGCGGCTGGAGGGTGACTGGCCTGGACGTTTCTGCCGTCGCCCTGGAACGGGCGGCCGTCCACGCCCGGGAACGGGGACAGGACGCCGCCATCGAGTGGGTGCAGCAGGATCTTGCCACATGGGTCCCGGACCGGATATTCGACCTCGTCACCGCCCAGTTCCTGCATTCCACCCAGATGCCGTGGCAGCAGGCGTTGCAGCTCGCCGCGGCCGCGGTGCGGACCGGCGGAACGCTGCTGATCGTCGGCCATCACCCCGACGGACTGCCTCCGTGGGGTGCGCACCATACGCCGGAGAAGTTCTTCACCGCTGAAGACCTCGCCCGGGAGCTCCGGATCGAGGAACCGCTCTGGCGCGTCGAGGCCCTCGCAAGCCGGCGCCGCAGCGCCGTCGGACCCGACGGCCAGGCGGTGTCCCTCACGGATGCCGTGCTGCGGGCCACCCGCCTGGCCGCCCAGTAGGCTGCCGGGCCAGCGTTCGCGGCTGCCGCGATGGGCCCACCCTGACTCATCGGACACCGCCGCCGAACCGGTCCTCAAATTTCCTTATATTCGACACATTGCTGGGCCATCCACTTCCGGACCTGCGCCGAACCACCGTTGGCGTTAGGCAATTATGGGAAAGGGAACATCATGGGAAGCGACCGCAAGGCTGACCTCACCGTCATCCACCACATCGGTGCTGCCAGAGAAGATACCGGCGGGATTCTGGGCAACGAGGACCTCAAGCGCGAAGGCCAGCACGGGCAGGGCCCGGCCAAGCTGCAGGAGGCCGGCAAACGGGTCAAGTACGCAGCGGCCGACATCGGGGACAACATCAGGGACGCCACGCGGAAGCTCAAGGACGGCTTCGGCAAGGAGTAGCGTCCGCGCGCCGCGCAATTAGGCGGCGCAACTGGGCGGCCGGCCAGCCGCGGCCAGCGCCGACAGGCCGCCGCCGTCGCCGTCGTCCCTGCGCAAAAATGTGACGAAAGACACCGGACGACAACTGAAGCTAAGATGGTCGACAGTTGTCGAACCTGCCCGCAGGCGGCTGATCCGAGGAAATGCGATACCGGAGCCGGCAGTGGGCGGCCGTGCCGGCGTCGCAATTCCCCCTAGGGCCCGCGAAGGATGCGGGTTCCAGGTCCGCTCCCGCGCCTTCCGGGAGTTCCGCCCCGCCGGGAGCGCGGCGGCACATCACCGGCCGGCCGGGCCTCAGGCGCGGGCCGCCACGACAACAGGGACCACGAAATACCGGCCCTAACCTTGATCTACCCGCCAAAACTGTTACCTCCGTCACACTCTGACGGATCCGTGCGGCCCGCACTGCGGAACCCCCGCCCGCTGCGGCCGCCTGTGACAAGGAAGAAGCCTCATGTCTGAACGCACCACCTCGGCCGCTCCGGCCATTTCAGAATCTGACACTGCCGCCTCCGCCAACGGTGACTCCGGCGCCGGGAACCGCGAGCCGCACCTCGCCCGGGCCCTCGGCAACCGCCACATCCAGTTGCTCGCCATCGGCGGCGCAATTGGCACCGGCCTGTTCATGGGGTCCGGGAAGACCATCTCGCTCGCCGGGCCGTCCGTCATCTTCGTCTACATGATCATCGGCTTCATGCTGTTCTTCGTGATGCGTGCCATGGGCGAGATCCTGCTCTCCAACCTGAACTACAAATCCTTCAGCGACTTCGCCGGTGATCTTCTGGGCCCGTGGGCCAGCTTCTTCACCGGCTGGTCCTACTGGTTCTTCTGGGTGGTCACTGGGGTGGCGGACATCGTCGCCATTGCCGGTTACGTGGACAAGCTCGCGCCCGGCACTCCCCTGTGGATCCCGGCGCTGCTCACGCCCGTGGTCTTGATCCTCCTGAACCTCCCCACCGTGAAGGCGTTCGGTGAAGCAGAGTTCTGGTTTGCCATCATCAAGGTGGTCGCCATCGTGGCCCTGATCATCACCGGCGCGGTCATGATCGCCACCCACTTCACGTCCCCGAACGGCGCTGAAGCCAACCTCGCCAACATGTGGAACGACGGCGGCATGTTCCCGCACGGCATGTTCGGCTTCGTCCTCGGCTTCCAGATCGCCATCTTCGCCTTCGCCGGGATCGAACTGGTGGGCACAGCCGCCGCGGAAACCAAGGACCCGGAGAAGAACCTGCCGCGGGCCATCAACTCGATCCCGGTCCGTGTCCTCCTGTTCTACGTGGGCGCCCTGGTGGTCATCATGGCTGTCAATCCGTGGCGCACCATCGACCCCGCCAGCAGCCCGTTCATCGGCATGTTCACCCTGGCCGGGCTGGGGATTGCCGCTGTGGTCATCAACCTTGTGGTCCTGACCTCCGCCGCCTCCAGCGCCAACTCCGGAATCTACTCAACGTCCCGGATGGTTTACGGCCTCGCCCAGGACGGGAACGCGCCCAAGGCATTCGGAAAGCTCAGCGTCCGCAAGGTACCGCAGAACGCACTGCTGTTCTCCTGCATCTTCCTGCTGGCCGGCCTTGTCCTGCTCTATTCCGGCGACTCCGTGATCGGCGCGTTCACGATCGTCACTTCCGTGGCCTCGGTGCTGACCATGTTTGTGTGGTCGATGATCCTCATCAGCTACATCGCGTTCCGCCGTCGGCGGCCGGCCCTGCACGAGGCTTCGGCCTTCAAGATGCCCGGCTCAGCCTTCATGCCGTACGTGGTGCTCGCGTTCTTCGTCTTCATGCTGGTGGCGCTGGGGCAGGCCGATGACACCCGTCTGGCCCTCTTCGTGGCACCCGTGTGGTTCCTGCTGCTGGGCGCGGCCTGGCACTTCAACCGCAAGTCCCCGCTGCAGCAGGCCCGGATTGTGGAATGGAAGGCCGTCCGCTCACAGGAGGAAGCCCACGCGGCTGCCTGAACCGTGATGCACAGGAGCCCCGGCCGGATTATCCGGCCGGGGCTCCCCTGCCGTGCTGTGCCGTTATGGTGCTGTGCCGTTATGGTGGCGTGCCGTTACGCGCGTGTCCTGACGGCGGTCGGGACGACGGCGACTCGCGGCGCGACGGCCACGGCGGCGATCCCGATCACTGCGGTCAGCGCGAAGACTCCAGCAAACGACGCCGCCGGCGCCGCCGTCGCGAATGCGGCGAACACGATCCCGGTGCCGGCGAGGGCCAGCGCACCGCCCAGGGAATCCGAGATGGACATCGCCGAGCTGTTGAAGCCCTCGGTGTCCTTGGTGGAGAGGGCCAGGGTCATGACGCTCAGGCGCGGATACATCAGGCCCATGCCACCCCCGGCGAAGATCCATCCCGCGATCGCGACGGTGGCCGGCCAGGCCAGCACCGTGGTCACGAGGGCAAGGACGACGGCGCCAAGGACGAGGGCCGAGCCGATCCGCACCGCCCTCCGGTGCTCCAGGCGGGTCCCCAGCCTGCCCTGGATGGCCGACGCCGCCGCCCAGGCGATGGCGCCGCCGGTGAGCGTGAGGCCCGCAAACGTCGGGGCGAAGGCGTAGCGCTCCACGAGCAGATAGGGCAGGTAGACCTCGGCGCCGAAGAACGCCGCCGACGCGAGCCCGCGGGTGAGGATCACGCTCGGCAGGCCGCGCCGGGCGGTCAGCGTTCCGTGCGGCATGAGGGGACGGACGGCCAGGAGCGCGACGGCGACAGCGGCCGCCGCCAGCACTCCGCCGGCGCCCGGTACCGCGGCGGACAGGTTCAGGCCCAGCACGGCGAGCGCTGCCAGCGACGCCAGCGCCAACTTGGCAAGGCCACCCGGCGAACGGCCGCCGGGCGCAGGCCCCGTGGCCGGGGAATCTCCGGCGGCGCCAGGGCTGCCGTTCAGGCCGCGCAGGGCAGGGGCCGTCAGGAGCAGGGCAGGCAGCACGAGTCCGACCACGCCGAGAAAGACCCACTGCCAGCCGGCCAGTTGCGCCACGGCGCCGGCCGCGAACGGACCCACGAGGGACGGGATGACCCAGGCCGCGGAGAAGGCGGCGAAGATTTTCGGATGCAGGACCGGCGGGTAGACCCGGGCAATGACCACGTACAGGGCCACGGTGAGCCCGCCTCCGCCGAGCCCCTGCACAAGCCGCCCGGACACGAGGACCGGCATGGTTCCGGCGGTACCGGCGATGAGCAGGCCGAGCACGAACATGGCCACCGCGGCCAGGAGCGGCGCCACGGGCCCCTTGCGGTCCGACCAGCTGCCCGCGGCCACCATGCCGATCACCCCGGTGGCGAGCGGCCCGGCGAAGGCCAATGCGTAGAGGCCTGCGCCGTTCAGTTCCCGGCTGACGAGCGGCATGATGGTGGTCACCGCCAGGGACTCGAAGGCTGCCAGGAACACCAGCGCGCAGGCGCCGAGTGTCACCAGAACGTAGTTGCGGTGGAAGATGCCGGCGGATTCCGGGACGGGGGTCGGACGGGATTCCTGATGAGGTGGCGGATCAGTTCGTGGCACGTGCCACAGCTTACAACCGGGGCGCGCAACCAGGGCGCGCCGTGTTCCGGTTGTCCTTCCACCCCGCCGCCGTCAGTCCGCCTCGTCGAACCCCTGGGCAGGAACCACGACGGCGCCACTCGCCCGGGAGTCCGGGTTCAGCATCCAGCCCACGCGCTTGACGGTGCTCAGCATGACGACGCTTTCCACGAGCTCGATCCCGGGCACCTTCTGCTGCAGCGCCACCTCGATGTTCATGACGTCCGCCAGGGACTGCAGCCACATGATGATCACGAAGTTCGTGGGCCCCGTGGTGGAGGCGCTGAGCCGCACGTTCCGCATGGTCCTCAGCTCGGCAGCGGCCGCCTCGTGCCGCCCGGCGGGGACGTTGACGAACCATTGGCAGGTCACGGGGAAGGCCGAGAACTTCTGGGCCACCTCGCACCGGAATGACAGGATGCCGCTGGCGAGCACGCGGTTGAGCTGGCGCTGGACGGTGGCAGGGTGCCTGCCCAGGCCGCGGGCAATGTCCGCCGCCGTGGCCCGTCCGTCCTTGGCCAGGAACGGCAGGAGCGCCAGGTGGTTTTCCGGCAACGCTTCCCGGGCGACAGCCTGGACAACCCCGGTGGCCTCGGGACCAGCCAATGCCCGCACGGCGGACTGCTGCGCGCGGCTCAACACGTTCAGCCGCCAGGAGCCGCCGCTGGCGTGCAGCCTGGTGCACAGGGCGGTCTGATATTTGAGGAGGCCGTCGATCTCCTTCAGCCGCGAGATGACCTTCAGGCTGAAGTCGTCCAGGGAGGGCGTAATGACGGTCAGCATGAGGTCCCGGTGGCTGGCCGCCTCCTCCACCGTGACAATTTCCGGCATCTCGGCGAGCCTGGCGGTGACTTCCTCGCGCCGGTGCATTTCGCAATCCACGGCGACGAACGCCAGGCACATCTGTTGAGGGTCGCCGATCAGGTGGGCGGTGATCCAGGAAACGCCAGAGTCCAGCAGCCGCTCCCAACGGGCGGCGAGCGTGGTGGCGTGCACGCCCAGCACCTGGGCAGCATCCGCCCAGCTCAGGCGCGGGGCAATTTGCAGCACGTTGATCAGGGCGAGGTCCTCCTCGCTGAGTTCCGTCATGTTCCCCTTCGTTCATGCATGAAACCTGCGGCAAAGGCCACTTTTTGCATTTTTTCTGGCCTTTATCCGTGTGTGAACCATGTCACTTGAGAATAGACGCAGGAGTCCTCACCGGACGCTAAGCAAGCCAATGTGACAGCCCAGCGATTTCGACAAACAAGGAGAACACGTGCCGATCACCGCAGATGCCCGGGAAATGCAGGCGGACCTTGCCCGGCTCCGCCATGAACTGCACCGGGAACCCGAGATCGGCCTGACGCTGCCCCGCACCCAGGAGAAGGTGCTCAAGGCCTTGGACGGGCTTCCCTATGAGATCACCCTGGGCCAGGACACGACGTCGGTCACCGCGGTACTGCGCGGCCAGGGATCCGGAGCCGAAGCGGGCCCCCGCCCGGCCGTGCTGCTGCGCGCGGACATGGACGGCCTTCCCGTGCAGGAGAAGACGGGCGTGGACTACACCTCCCGGATCGACGGAGCCATGCACGCGTGCGGTCACGACCTGCACACTTCCATGCTGGCAGGAGCCGCCACGCTCCTGGCCGAACGCCGGCACCAGCTGGCCGGCGACGTCGTCCTGATGTTCCAGCCCGGCGAGGAAGGCTTCGACGGCGCCAGCCACATGATCCGCGAAGGCGTGCTGGATGCCGCCGGCCGGCGTGTCGACGCCGCCTACGGCATGCACGTGTTTTCCGCCCTGGAACCGCACGGCACGTTCTGCACCAAGCCCGGCGTCATGCTCAGCTCCTCCGACGGCCTGATGGTCACCGTGCTCGGCGCCGGCGGCCACGGGTCGGCCCCGCATTCGGCCAAGGACCCTGTGACGGCGGCCGCCGAGATGGTCACCGCCCTCCAGGTCATGATCACCCGACAGTTCAACATGTTCGATCCCGTAGTCCTCTCCGTGGGGGTCCTCCAGGCCGGCACCAAGCGCAACATCATCCCGGAAACCGCACGCATCGAGGCCACCATCAGGACTTTCTCCGAGGAAGCACGGCAGAAAATGATGGACGCCGTGCCGCGCCTGCTGAAGGGAATCGCGGCGGCGCACGGCCTCGACGTCGACGTCGATTACCAGCAGGAGTATCCGCTCACCATCACGGACGAGGACGAAACGCACACCGCGGAGAATGTCATTGCGGGCCTGTTCGGCGATTCCCGGCTCGCCCGCTGGGCCACCCCGCTCAGCGGCTCCGAAGACTTCTCGCGGGTTCTCGCCGAGGTCCCGGGCACGTTCATCGGGCTGAGCGCCGTCCCCCGGGACGCCGACCACGCCACATCCGCGTTCAACCACTCCCCGTACGCCACGTTCGACGACGGCGTGCTGGCTGACGGCGCCGCGCTCTACGCGGAGCTCGCCATTTCGAGGCTGGCCGCGCTTGCCGCAGCCGACGCTCCCGCCGCGGCCAACACTGTTGCCGCCGCCTCCGCCCTTTCCTAGCCCCCACCCCCGAGGGAGAAGACCATGACTGCACCCGCGATTACACCGGCGGCAACCCGAACATCCACCGGCAAGACGCTCATCGGCACCGGCATCGGCAACGCCGTCGAATGGTACGACTGGGCCATCTACGCCACGTTCACGCCGTTCATCGCCAGCCAGCTTTTCAGCAAGTCGGACCCGGCGTCCGCGGTGCTGTCCACGCTGGCGATTTTCGCCGTCGGTTTCGTTGCCCGCCCTTTTGGCGGCTTCCTGTTCGGTTGGATCGGTGACCGGATCGGCCGGAAGGCGTCCATGACCCTGGCCGTGGGGCTCGCGTCGGTGGGCAGCCTGATGATCGGCATCGCGCCGACCTTCGCGGCAGTCGGCGTGTGGGCATCGCTCACGCTCCTTGTGGCGCGCCTGATCCAGGGCCTGGCCCACGGCGGCGAGCTGCCGTCGTCGCAGACGTACCTGTCCGAAATGGCGCCGAAGGAACACCGCGGCTTCTGGGCCACCCTGATCTACACCTCCGGCACTGTGGGCATCCTGTTCGGAACCCTGCTGGGTGCCGTGCTGAACATGGCCCTGAGCACCGAAGCCATGAACGCATGGGGCTGGCGCATCCCGTTCCTGATCGGCGCGGCCATGGGCCTCTACGCTCTGATCATGCGGTCCCGGCTGCACGAAACGGATGTCTTCGACGGCGTTGCCGCGGCCGAGAAGCGCGCTCCGATCTGGCCGCAGATCGTCCGCCACCGCAAGCAGGCCCTCCAGGTGATCGGCCTGACCGTCGGCCTGACCGTCATCTACTACATCTGGGGCGTCGTCGCCCCCAGCTACGCCACCACCGCCCTGAAGATCGACCGCGGTGAGGCCCTGTGGGCCGGCGTGGTCGGCAACATCGTATTCATCGCGGCACTCCCCTTCTGGGGCAAGCTGTCCGACCGGATCGGACGCAAGAAGGTGCTGTGGGCCGGCGCGATCGGCGCAGGCGTCATGCACTTTCCGATGACCGCGCTGCTCAAGGATTCCGCCTGGCAGCTGGCCGTCAGCATGTCCGTCATGCTGATCTTCATCGCCGCCAGCGCGGCGATCGTCCCGGCCGTCTACGCCGAACTGTTCCCCACGAGCATCCGCACGGTCGGCGTCGGCGTCCCCTACTCCATCTGCGTAGCGGTGTTCGGCGGAACCGCGCCTTATCTGCAGCAGTGGCTCGGCACCACCGTACAGATGCCGCAGCTGTTCAACGTGTACGCCGTGATCCTCCTCGCCATCTCCGCGGTGTTCGTCTTCACCATTCCGGAAACGAAGGGCAAGGACCTCACCCTCTGATTTCCGTCCGGCCCGGTTGAGCTATCGGTTGTTGCTGTTCTGGAAAGCTCAGAACAGCAACAACTGATAGCTCATCTTGTTTTGGGAGGGTCAGCGAGCGATTCCAGCTGACTCGTATACGTTGGCGTTCCGGGCGCCCATTTCGTGAACAAACGCGACCCAGTTGGGCCAAGCCGCCACCCCTTCGCGGGCCTGGCGGCGTAAGTGCCGACTTGACGGCGTTTGACTAACCAAGTAGTCCACCGAAGAAAAAGCAAGTACTGAATACTCGTGTGGGCCTTTGCCTCGCGCCAATAGATTGACCGTACCCAGCAGACGTAAGCACTGCTGGTCCGCGCCGGAGGATTCGATCCCAGGCTGGCTCGTTCTAATCGCGTCTCTTTAGAACAGCGCAGCGCGCTATCCAGACAGCGCCGCGGTTCACGCAAGTTCCGTTTGGGGCCGGCTTGCGTATGGGGGAATGGGCGTGCCACAGGTACCGGTTCAGCGGTGACTTCCTGGCACAAGCGGGCGCACGCCGCCCGCACGTTCGCTCCGGGGCACATCAGCGCTCGGGGCCGCTAAACCATTGGTCTTAGTGTCTTGGTAGCGCTCTATCCCGTCATGCCCAACGCCAGGCTTTCGCGTGTCCACGCGACACCCCAAAATCAGCATCATCTCCGGTCAACCGGCACCGCGAAATCGGCGTTTTAGTGCCGTCGGCGTCAAGAGAGTCGGCGCCGGGAGAATAGCCAGCACTCAGGAGGAACTGTGAATCCGCATATTGCATCGGAAGCGATCCCCGAGCCGCCCGGGGCCGGGAGTGCGGGCCACGGGCCGCAACCGGCCCGCTCTCCTGGCGTCATTGCCAGCCTGGGCCGATTGTGGTCCTGGGCTCAGCGCCTCATCACGAGTTCGGCCCCTGGCAACAGTGGCACAGCCCGGACGCGGGGCGCGAACCGGCGTCGGCTCTGGTCAGCACAGCGCTTCACGCTCCTTCTTGTGACCACTGACCTGGAGTTAGCTTTTTGCGTTCTCTTGATTTACGCCGCAGGCTCCCCCGCTGTATCGCTTTCGGACCTTTTGCTTCCCTCAATTTGGCTCACCGCGTGGTTGATCTGTTCAATCGCGATGGGTGCTTTCTCCCGATTAGGCGAATTCTCGTCCCAGCGGTACGCAGTCTCCTCGCTCGGCCTCAGCGTCCGTTCCGGGACCGCCGCCCTCGCTGTCTGCACCCTCATCGCGGTCGTGCTGGGCGAGCATCAGAGCGAACTGAGCTACGTGGAGGTCATCGTTGAGCTGACGCTCATCAGCGCCCTGGCCAGAATCCTGCTCACGCGGCTCGATCCGCCGCGGGTCCTGGTGGTCACGCGCCAGCAGGAGCATCTCCGGCCGAGGCGCACGGCCGGAGCGATTGTGCGGCTTATGGAGCTAAGCGAGTCCCAAATAGCCGACCCAGGCAGGCTGGTCGCCGACATCAGCTCCCAAGCACGGGATTTCGATGCGTGTGCTGTAGAAGTCATTGGAGACCTCGGCCTTTCCGGGCCGCTGCGCAGCAGCCTTGGCTGGGAGCTGAGGGAACAGCACGCCAGCCTGCGTTTTCCCATGGACGGTGGTGCCCTGCGTCAACACAGGATCCACTGCACCGTGCGGGGCGGACATGCTGTCATTGAGATTTCGGCGCCGGCCCGGTCGCTGGGCCAGAGACTCGCGAAGCGCACCACCGACGTAGTCGGCTCGGCGCTGCTGATCTTCGCTTTTGCCCCGCTGCTCCTCATGCTCGCGCTGGCCGTCAAATGGAGCGGCCCCGGGCCGGTCCTGTACCTGCAGGACCGCGTGGGCAAGGACGGGCGAATTTTCAGGATCCTGAAATTCCGATCGATGACCGATGGCTCCGACGCGCAACTCCACCTTCTGCTGCACGCGCAACACAAGGATGACCGGCCCCTGTTCAAGGTCGACGATGACCCCCGAATCACGCCACTGGGAGCCGTTCTGCGCCGCTACTCCCTGGACGAACTACCGCAGCTTTTCAATGTCTTTGCCGGTTCCATGAGCCTCGTGGGCCCCCGGCCGCAACGGCCGGCCGAAGTCGCTTTGTACTGCGGGGATGCGGCGCAAAGGCTGGGTGTGAGGCCCGGGATGACCGGACTGTGGCAAGTCAGCGGCCGTTCACGCCTTAGCTGGGAAGAAGCCCAGCAGCTGGACATCGACTACGCCCACAATTGGTCGATCGCGGAAGACCTGCACATCCTGGCGCGCACCGCCCGTGCCGTCATCGCGGGCGAGGGTGCCCAGTGAGCAGGACTACAGTTTTGACCGCACCGCGGCTCTTTCCAGGGGCGCCTGCCCAGCTGTTCGCCGTAGCCTTGGCAGGCATTGCCTGCACATTGGCGCTGCTTGCCCGGCGCTTCCTCCCGGGTCGCTTCTTGCTCGACGATCACCACATACTGCTGAACATATCGAGTCCCCTGGCTGACGAGGAGAAGTCTCAGTCCTTCCGGAACACCGCGACCTTTTACAGGGCTCTCAATCTCGGTTACGAGCCGGCCGTCGACGCTTTGCTGACACTCATCATCTTCTCGGTCGCGGTCTTCGCGGCTGCGCGGTGGTCCGAAATTGCACGGTTTGGCGCTGTCGGACTCATCGTTTTAGCGGCCTGCTTTCTTTGCGCTGTCGTGTATCTGGCGCAGTACACCAAAGAATCGGTTCCGCTCCTCTTGGTACCGCTGATGATGACCATGCCCCGGCGCCTGGCGGCAGAAGTCTTCTTCGTCGCAACTGCTGTCGTCTACGCCGTGCTCTTTCGTCCGTACTGGTTCTTCGTAGCCGGTTTCTACGTCGTCTGGCGAGCCCTGCTGCCGAGAACCCGCCATCCGGCGTGGATGGCCTGCATTCTCATACTGCTGTACTGGCTGATGGAAGTGTTCTTTGCCAACGTGCTCGGCCAGGGCCTCACCGACTTTC
Source organism: Arthrobacter sp. P1_C12_2 (assembly GCF_056406415.1). Taxonomy (NCBI): domain Bacteria; kingdom Bacillati; phylum Actinomycetota; class Actinomycetes; order Micrococcales; family Micrococcaceae; genus Arthrobacter; species Arthrobacter sp. P1_C12_2. The sequence goes on from NZ_JBFUAF010000001.1 coordinate 437,068, forward strand.
GGGAGGAGGTCAACGACTCACGGGCCGGCGTGGAGGTTGCTTCGCTGATAACTAGCCCGTTGTCAGGCGCCCAATTCTCAATGGTACCCAGTGCCATACTGACCCTTCTGGGACTACTCTTTCCCGTCCAGCTTCTCCTGTCACGAAACCTGTTTCATGTCGTTTCCGGCGCCATGATCGCGTTTCTCTGGATATCAGCAGGGTCCAGCATCTTCCGCTCACGGAAGGCCACGGGGGCGGCGGCACCAAACGACACTTTTTCCCCTCGCGGGGGCGGGGATTCACGTTCGCTCAGGGCAACAAGAGGGGCGGCATTGCTGCTGGCTGTCGTGTCGGTTCAGGCCATCTTCGAGCCGGATTACGGATCATATGTGAAACATCTGACGCCACTGTTGCCGTTGTTCCTCACCCTGGTTCCCCTGCACGCTTCGGAGGCGCTGCCGTGAAGATTCTGCACGTCACGGACGCGAGTTCCGCAGGCGTCTTGACGTCTGTCGCGACCCTCGCGCGGGCACAGTCAACCTCGGACCTATTTGGGCCGGTCACGTTTGCCTACGTCCGCCGTGCGGACACTCCGGCCCCGCGAGACATACAGAGGCTACTGGGCCCCCGCGTGTTCTTGCAGCAGTGGTCTTCATCGACTGGCGTAGCTCGCCTGGCGGCACTGTCTTTCCGGCTCTTTAGGTCACTGCGCTCGGGACACTACGACGTCATACATTGCCATTCATCACGCGCAGGTTTCATCGGACGGGTAGCGGCGACGCTGACAGGCACCAGCGACCAGACCGTCTATAGCCCGCATTGCTTCGCTTTCGCCCGCAACGATCTCCCCACGTTCCAGAAGATTCTTTACCTCGCGTTGGAGAGAGCGGCTACTCGGCGGGGTGCCAGCGTCGTGGTGGTTTCCGATTCAGAGGCCGCAATCGCGCGAAAAGCGTTGCCACACGCGCATGTTTCTGTCTTACCCAACGCCGTCGACAATGCGGCTCTCGCTGATTTCCTGCACAGGCAAAGGCTCACAACAGAGGACCCTCAAACGGAAACATACCCGAGAACACGAAGGGTCATTCACGTCGGACGCATTGCCGAGCAGAAGGCTCCCGCCCTGTTCAGCGCAGCTATTAAGGCCATCGACAATGACTTCACGGCGAATCACCGCGGCGAACTTCAGGCCTTATGGCTGGGTGACGGAAAAAGGTCCTTGTTGAATGACGACAGTGGGCAGATTCAGGTAAGCGGCTGGCTGGGGCCAGAGCGTCTTCGCCAGGAAATGGCACTCGCGGACGTCCTCTTGTTTACCTCGCGCGGCGAGGGCATGCCGCTGGCCCTGCTCGAGGCCCAAGGACTGGGACTTCCCATCGTCGCGTCGAAGGTCGCTGGCGTGACTGACGTCGTGCATCACGGAGAAACCGGATATCTCGCTGCTTCGCCCGAGGAACTCGCTCGTTATGTAACCGGCTTGCTAGTGGACGATGAACGGTTGAAGCGGATGAGCCGCGCTTCGCTGGTCCGCAGCCGGCTGTTCTTCGATACTCGTAACCTGGCTCAACGGTCCATGGACGTGTATGTCTCGCGCCCGACCGTGCAAGGGGGGCCGTCATGAAGGTCTTGACGACTCAAACCGGTGCTCAGCGGCATGGTCAGTCCCGGCTCGGCGGGGACGCCGCCGTCGTCGCCCTCGGTCAGTTGAGCTCCGTTGTTTATCCCCTCATATCGATTCCCATCCTCAGCCACATTCTGGGTACTAACGGCTTCGGACAACTGTTGTTGGCCATGGCAATAGTCAATGTGCTCGTGCTGTTCGTCGATTTCGGGTTCGCCATGAGCGCTTTGCGGCGCGTTTCGCTGGCCGCGACGGCCAGCGCACGGGCGTCGATTGTCGCGGCAACTGTGACGGCAAAGGCTCTCCTTTTCGTGGGTGGGGGCGCAGTTCTTGGATTTGTCGTGTTCTTGACCCCGGGGCTCCGGGATCATTGGCAGCTGTATCTCATCGGCATCCTTCTCACGGCGGGGGACGTAGCGTACCCGACATGGCTCTTACAGGGCATCGGCCGGATCAAGACTTTTGCAGTGCTCAATGCTTCTTCGCGTCTTATTGCCCTCGGCGGCCTGCTCCTGACGGTGACTTCACCTTCCGATGTCAATTGGGCCATCTTTTGGCAGTTCGCGCCGGCCACCATCGCCGCCGTAGGATCTTGGGCATTCCTGGCAAAGATCCGCTGTCATCAGATGGATCGGCCAACCCTGAAAGGGGGCTTGAGCGCCCTCAGGGAAAGCTTTCCCCTGTTCATTGGGTCCGTGGCCACCATAGTGATTTCCGCCATGAACACTGTTCTCCTCGGCGCCTTTTCGGTGATCCAAGAGGTCGCCTTCTACGGCGCGGCCGAACGGTTCTCGAATGCCCTCAGGGGGATCCTTGGCGGAGTCCAGCAGTCGATGCTTCCCCGAATGAGCGCCTCGATCGGAGCCGCTGACGGCCGCACGCTGCGGCGGCGAATACTCACCGGCCTGATCGTTGCCTACGGCCTCGCCGGCATAGGGTTGATTCTCACCGCCGACGTCGTTATCCCCTGGTACCTGGGGAACGACTACAAAGCAGCTGTCCCTGTGGCGAAGTTGCTCGGGGTAGCGCTGTGTGTCACGGGGGTGTCGACGGCCCTGACTCTGGCGCTCATTGCCTACGGACAAGCCCGCATCTCCTCGCGGGTGCTGATTGCTGCAGCCGTGTTCCACCTCCTCCTGCTGCCCATTCTGTGTTCGAATTTCGGGGCCTTGGGAGCGGCCGGCGGCGTGTGCGCGACCGAGGTCCTCATTGCGTGTCTGCTTGGTTGGTCATACCGGCGGTTTCTCGCTCGAAACCGCTTCCCGGAATCCATCTCTGACGACGTTCGGACCGGGGAGGCCTCGTGAATCCGATTGTCACAATCGTCATGCCGGTCTACAACACCGAGGACCTTGTAGAACGCGCCGTTCGTTCCGTGCTCGGCCAGTCTTTCCGTAACTTCGAGCTGATCATTATCGACGACGCATCCACTGACAATTCGCTGTCGAAAGTGCACAGCACTTTGCGGTGCGAAGGTCCCGAAGCCCTCAGCAAAGTGCGCGTCATCGCCAGAGACAAGAACCAGGGCTACGCCGCTGCGACCAATACCGGCATCAGCATGTCCCGGGGTGAGTGGATCTGGTTTGTCGATGGCGACGACTGGGCCCAACCCGAGATGCTCCAGCGCATCCTTGACGCCGCCCTCGAGAACTCCGCCGAGATTGCCATGGCACAGATGAGGAGGGTTCGACTGGCCACGGGCACTGGCAAGGTGCTGAGCGAGTGGTCGCCGAGGCACTCCGTTTCCACCGGCCGCGAGGCCTTATCGAGACTGGCACGGGGGGAGCTGCTGGCGTTTCAAACAAACAAGCTCATCGCGAGGAGTCTCTGGGACGGCGTTGTGAGCCCGGGCAACACCTACTCGGACGCCGCCATCATGCCAGAGCTGCTGCGCCGCGCAAGGCGCGTCGCGTTTGTCAAGGAACCGCTCTACAACTACTGCCGTCGTCCGGAGTCAGTCACCGGGTCGCTGCGGCCCAGCGCTTGGGATCTCACCGCCTTGCCGGGCTTCGTATTTCCGGTCTTGGATGAAGTCTTCGACGCCCGGACCGCCCACGCGCTCCGCAAGCATTTTGTCTACAGCGTCGTGTACTGGTCCCTCATCAATGGATCCGCTTCCGACGGCGGTCAGAGCGAGCTCGCCCGAGAAGTTCATGCCTGGACACGCGCACGCATCCAGTGGAGGGACCTGTTCTGGTTCGCAACCCAAGGCAAGTTCACATTGGCAGCGTCACTCTCGCTCGCCAAAGCAGCGCCCCAACTTCACAGACAGGTACTCGGATACTACAAAAGGGTGACCCCATGACGATCGAATTCTTGTTCTCCTCCCTTCGACGGTACTGGTGGGTGATGGTCGCCTGCTCACTTCTTGGAGGAATTGCGGCCGTAGCCGGGAGCGCGCTCCTTCCGAAGTCGTATGAGGCTTCGGCGCAGCTGATTCTGACGGCCCCCAAGATCACCGATCCAAATGAAGGAAGCATTTTCGTCAGGGAGCGAATGCCCACCTATGTTGCTCTGATCGAATCAAAGCCCGTTCTCGACAACGCCCGTCAGTCCCTTGGGCTGGACGCGACGACAGACCTCCTTTCCACCCGGGTATCAGCACGGGTGGATGCGGCCACGGTGCTGATTATGCTCACCGCGCAGGCGGCCAATCCAGACGACGCTGCCGCGCTGGCCAACGGCGTCGCGCGAGCGTACGCCGAAGTGGCACCGCGGCTCGAGAACAAAGACAACCCCGTCCTTCAGGTCGACATCGTGGAGGCCGCGGTCGCCCCCGACCGAGCCTCGGGTCCTCCTGTTCGGGCCACGGCCTTAACAGGAGCCGTGGCAGGCCTGACCGTCGGACTACTTGCCGTCCTTCTGTGGGGTGTCTACACGCCCTATGCCCGCGACACACGGGATATTGCCCGCGCCACCGGGACGGACAGCGTCGCTGTGTTGCCTCCCTCTCCGAATGGCGAAGCCTCCGTCCAGTCAGGATCTCGCCCCCGGGGCAGCGCCCGGCGGGGCGGTGGTGGTCGGTTTGGGGGACAGAATAATCCGTACGCGCATCTCTATTCGCGCCTTGGCCTGGGCAGCCTCGCCAGCCGCCCCCGCGTCCTGGTGGTAGTACCGACGGCGGTGGATACATCGTCCGCATCTGTGGCAGCGGGATTGGCGGCGACGTGCCTGGCAAGCGGTCAGCATTGCGTCGTAGTGGCTCCGACCGCCGACACCGCAGAAGCCATCGAGCACAACGGGTCCCTGGCCGGATCGTCGCCAGGTCGGCCTGCTGACTTGGAAGTGCTGACACCAGAGAGACTCCAGATGTCCGAGGGCGGCGTCCTGACCCTCGAACATCTGGAGGCGGCTCTGCTCATGGTCACGGATGCCGCCGACGTCGTTATCGTGGCCGCCCGGGGCATCAACGTGGACGCCAATACGCACACCTTCCTCAAATTGGGCGGCGACGTCATTCTGACAACCCCGCTAAAGAGGCCTCGGATGCGGTCGCTGCGGCAGACATCCGAGCTCATCCGGCAGTCCGGCGGATCGATCGTTGCCGTGGCCGCTATCACCCCCCAAAAATCCCCCTATTCAGCGGCCAATCCCGCTGAGTTGGAACCCGAGCTGATGGGAACCGGATCATGAACGCCTCAATCAACCCGAGCCAGAATTACACCGACTACAAGATCCATCTGTCGACACCGGATGTTGGGAACGCGGAGGAGGCAGCCGTGATTCGGGCCCTTCGGTCGGGCTGGGTTGCGCCTATGGGCCCAGAACTCGTCCACTTCGAGCAGGAAGTGGCAGCCCTGGCCGGCCGCGAATTTGCTCTCGCGGTGAGCTCCGGCACTGCGGCCCTGCACCTTGCGCTCGTATGTTCGGGAGTGGGCAAGGGAGATGTCGTCCCCTGCTCCACCATGACGTTTATCGCAACGGCGAACGCAATAATGTACGCCGGCGCCGTTCCGTATTTCGTCGACTGCGACCAAACAGGAAACATGGATCCAGAACTGCTGGCGTTTGCTCTCCAAGGACTCGCTTCCTCGGGGGCCAGGATTGGCGCAGTCCTCGTCGTCGACATGCTGGGCAAGGTCGCCGATTATGAAGCGATAGGCGAAATCGCGGCACACTACGGTGTGCCCGTCATTTCCGATTCAGCCGAGTCGCTTGGGGCAAGCCGCAACGGTCGTCCGGCAGGGTCATTCGGAGACTGCGCCGTCTTTTCATTCAACGGCAACAAGATCGTCACGACGGCGGGCGGCGGCGCACTGCTGTCCAACGATAAACCTTTTATCGAACGCGCCCGCTATCTTTCGTCGCAGGCACGTCAGCCGGTCGTCCACTATGAGCACACCGAGGTCGGTTATAACTATCGCCTGTCGAATGTTCTGGCAGCTCTCGGCCGGGCGCAGCTAGAACGACTGCCGGAGTTCCTCACGCACCGTCGTTCAATTCGATCAGCGTACAGGGACCTGTGTGCCAGGTTATCCGGGCTAAGTATTTTCGGTGGAGCTGATGATGGAGATAATTGTTGGCTGACGGGAATAGTTGTAGACCCTGAGGAGTCCGCATTTAGTGCTCATTCCCTGTCCTGCCATCTCCAACTAGAGGGCATTGAGACGCGACCAATCTGGAAGCCAATGCACCTGCAGCCTCTCTTCGCTGATGAGATGAGCATCCCACGGTGCGTCAACGGCACGGCCGAGCATTTCTTCAAAAACGGGCTTGTGCTGCCCAGCAGTCCGAATATTACCAAGGACGAGCTCAGAGCAGTTTTAGGGATTATTGAAAGTCACTGCAATGAATCCAGTCGCGGCTACCTAGATCAGCTTCCTGGGGCCTTGCCCTTGACCGGGAGCAGAGTCGCCAGCAATCACGCATCCGGGTGAGGGGAAGGGAAATAATGAACGAGGCAGCGGCAAACACCGAAATTCCGAACACCGAGATGACCGCCGGACCGTCAATTGTAACCGTGACCTACAACAGCGCTGAGGTGCTCGCGGACTTCCTCACAAGCCTAATAAGCGATGACTGCTATCCACGGATCAGAGTATATGTGGTAGATAATGGTTCAACCGATGACTCGATTGCGATAGCCCACAGCTTCGAGCAGGCTCTGGACCTGACAGTTATCCCGAACGGAAGCAACCTTGGGGCCGCGGGTGGGAACAATACCGGAATCGTCAGGGCATTGGCCGACGGCGCACAATGGATATTTCTCATCAACAATGACACCGTTGTTCCTGCCGGCACCCTCTCTGGCCTTGTGCAAACCGCCGATACGCGTGGCATAAACATTCTCAGTGCAACGATCGAGGGAACAGAGCCGGAAAACAGCGTCTGGTACTGCGGGGGCTCAATTTATCCGTACCAGGGGATGAGAGTACGGCATGAAAATATTGGTGCCCCCATAGATACAGCACCGGCGGGTGTTCGTACTACGCCATACGCGCCGAGCAGCTGCCTGTTGATTCACCAACGCGTCTTCCGTGACATCGGCGCCCTGGATGAAGACTTCTTTGTCTATTTCGAAGATGTTGACTTTGCAATCCGGGCCAAAACCGCGGGATTTGATTACTGGGTAAGCGGTGAACATAAAATAATTCACAAGGCGAGTAGTCTAACCGGCGGCTACCTTTCGCCGTTTACAGTGCATTCTATCTCGAAAAACTGGGTAGTGGTCGCGAGAAAACGCTGCAACACACTCCAGCGCGTATCGGGATATGCGTACATGCAGCTGTGGATGGTTGCCCGGGTGACCTTGCGTAAGGACACGTGGTCCGGCTTTGTGCTCCGCCAACGCGCTTTTATGGAGGGTTTAAAAGCCCCCTTGACCCGCCGCGGAAACTACATAAGTTTTGAATGAGCCTGTCGGCACCCAGCACTGCAAGGGAGTGGCACAATGAACGGAAAATCCTGTCAGATGCACATCGTAATGGTTACGAATGCTATTGCTCCGGACAAGCTTGGCGGGCTGGAAAGATATGTGCGCGAACTGTCGAAGGAACTGGTCCGCCAGGGCAACGCAGTAACCGTCATTTCCAAGATGACGTCGCCCGATCAGCCCGACGTTCAGGAATGTCCCGATGGCGTAAAGGTAATGCGGTACAAGGTGCCACGCAAAGAAGACGCACTGTTCGCACTCAAGTACCCCTACTACGTGACGAGGGGAGTCCGGGAGGCGCTGGGCGCGGCACTGAGGACCAGCTACCCGGGCGGAACCGTGATCCACGGACATTTTCCCCTTCCCATGTTGCCTCTTGTCATGAAGAGAATTCCGTACGTGTACACGTGCCATGCACCCGTCTACAAGGAAATTCTGGATGAACGCCAAGGCAGCTACCGTTTTCCGCAGTGGGCCCTCGGTGTCCTCGTCGGCTGCTTCAAGTTGGCCGAAAGGCGCGTTCTCAAGACGGCAGTGCGCGTGGTGACCCTGAGCCAGTTCGTGTCCCAGGAGGTGTGCGACCTCACGCGGCAAAATCCGGACACGATCACTCGAATCCCTGGCGGCCTGGACACCGGCTGGTTCTCGCCCCTCGCTGAAGACGAGGGCCTGCGGACAAGTCCTGGTCCGCTAATCTTCACCGCAAGGAGGCTAGTCAGCCGTACGGGCGTCGAGGAACTCCTGCGCGCCATGCCGCCAATCCTCGAACACGCGCCCACAGCCATACTTGCGGTGGCAGGGGATGGCCCCCTGCGACCAAGGTTGCAAAAGGTCATAATGGAGTTGGGCCTGGGGCATTCGGTGAGCCTTTTGGGCCGAATCAGCGAAGTGGAACTCCGCGAGTGGTACCGAAAGGCGGACATCGCTGTAACGCCGACCCGCAATCTGGAGGGATTCGGCCTCTCGACGGTCGAAGCCATGGCCTGCGGCACGGTCCCCCTGGTGACTCCCGTTGCTGCCAACCCGGAAGTCGTCAGTCGCGTATCGCCGTTGCTGATCGCTCCCGGGGTGGACGCGCGAGGCATCGCAGATGGAATCATCGCCCTGTGGACCTCGGCTGAATTCGAGTCCCTCTGCTCCACCGTCCGGGGAGCGGTGCACCCGCAACTTAGCTGGCCCTCAGTCTGCAGAGACTACCTGAGCGTGTACCGGGAGGCCGCTGGCCGTCGCCCGGCCCTGCTAAAGCACCCGGCAGCGGATCGGGTCGCGGCAGGATTCGACGTCGCGTCAACTCAGGAATCGACATGAATGGCGTTGGACCATCCCCGCGCATGCTCGCGGTTGCCGCAGCCATCTTTGTCGTCCTGCTCGCCACCAGCACGGCGGCGGCCCCAATCCGGGCTGTCACCGCGTCTGCCGGCACTGCCCCTCAAATCCAATGGGTTGGTCCAGGCGCAGCCCCTTCAGCCGGATTTGGGTTCATGGTCTCGTTCTCCGCCACCGGCCACGGTCCCGGCCTGGAAGACTTCCGGAAGGACATCGATATGCTCGTCACCAACGGACAGAAGTGGGTCCGGATGGGCATCATTGGTTGGGAAGTCATGGCCGTTCGGGGCGGCCCACGGTCCATCCACTGGTCTGAGGCCGCACTAACGCAGTATGACGAGGCGGTGGACTACGCGTACTCCAAAGGACTGCAAATTCATCTTGTTCTTGCCGATGGCGCAAATGAGCCGTCCACAACATTCGCGGACTACAAAGCAATCATGCAAGAGTACTGGTCCGCAATTGCAGGCAGATATGCCAGGAAGGTGACCGTCTGGCAGGTCTACAACGAGTCAGACTCATCACACTTCAGGTTGGTACATCAACCCGTCACCCGGATCACGGCCCGCTACCTGCAAGACCTCGCGTCCGTACTCAGGATCGCCCGCGATTCCGTTAAAGCCGTCAACCCCAATATTCTGGTCACCACAAACTCAACCGGATGGCCCATGTCCGATGCGGCCCAGAGTCGCTGGCAACAGTACTTTGACGGCATCCAGGCGAATTTGGATGTCATTTCTCTGGACACGTACCCTGCCGATAACCTCACCGAGATCCAGAAGCTGCCGATCCGCATCGCCGACACCGAGCGTCGGTACGGGAAACCCGTCATTGTCGCGGAACTCGGATTGCAGGTGGCGGGAAAGTGGACTTCCGAGGACCAGGCCCAGTTCGTGCCTGCCGCGATAGAAGCCGCGAAAGAGGCCGGACCACTTGCAATTATCGTCTATCAATTGCGTGACGAGGGAAAGAATTCATTTGGCCTGATTAAAGAAAATCGGACACCCCGCGCTGCGTTTTCAGCCTCGATCCGGGCCATGAAGTACTAATCGTCTGTCTCACCGCCCCCAGCGGGAGGCCGCGGATCCCCCGGGCGGCCCGGCCCGGCGAACTCAACTATTCTGGAAGGGATGAGCGAATCCCCAGAATCCCCCGGCACGCCGGCAGACCCGGAGTCCGGCGCCCCTGACGAGACCCAGCTGCCGCGCCCCGTGACCCCCGGCAGCCAGGCCTCGTTCGGCACGTACGGAGGCCGTCCGGTGAGCTTCGTGCGCCGCGGCACGCGACTGCAGGGTCGCCGCCAGGCGGCCTGGGAGGAACACGCGGACCGTTGGGCGGTTGAGGTCCCCCGCCACGTCGCCAACACCTCTGTCCACCCGGACTACGTGTTCGACGCGGAGGCCGAATTCGGCCGCACGGCTCCGCTGGTTGTCGAGATCGGCTCAGGACTGGGCGACGCCGTCTGCCACGCCGCGGAGCAGAACCCGGACACGGACTTCCTGGCCGTGGAGGTTTACACCCCCGGCCTGGCCAACACGTTGATCAAAATCAACAGCCGCGGACTGCGCAACGTGCGGGTGGTCGAGGCGAACGCCCCCGAGGTGCTCGCGACCATGCTCCCGGCCGGTTCTGTCACGGAACTATGGGTGTTCTTCCCGGATCCGTGGCACAAGTCCCGGCACCACAAGCGCCGCCTCATCCAGCCGGCTTTCGCTGATCTCGCCGCCCGGGCCATCAAGCCTGGCGGGACCTTCCGGATCGCGACCGACTGGTCCAACTACGCCGTTCACGTCCGCGAAGTTATGGCGGCTTCCACGGAGTTCGAGAACCCGCACGAGGGCGAGCGCGCCGGAGCGGACAGCCCCCTGACCCAGGTGTGGGAATCCGGCGTCGAGTCCCGCGTGGGCGGCGCACCCGTCAAGGAAGGCCGGGCGCCGGTCAGCACCGAGCACACCGGACCCAACGAAGGCGTCGACGGGACCGGCGGCTGGGCGCCGCGCTTTGACGGCAGAATTCTGACCAGCTTCGAGAACAAGGCGCACGAAGCCGGGCGCCTGATCTTCGACCTCAGCTACCGCAGAATTTAGGCACCCCGGGCCCGCAGGCATCTGTTCCTGAGCGGCTTGGCGTGGCACGATTACGGAACGAACCACGCTGGGCAGCACTAAGGAAACGATCATCAAAGAAGAAATGAAGGACGCCGCGGACGTCGCCGAGGACGTCACCAATTCGAAGCCCCTCGAAATCGCAGCGCGGGCCGGATTCGCCGTGTCTGGGTTGCTGCACTTCCTCATCGGGGTGGTCGCGATCAGGCTCGCAATGGGCCGCCAAGGCCAGGCCGACGTCAGCGGCGCGGTGGAAGAGCTCGCCGGGCAGCCGGCCGGGCCATTGCTGCTCTGGACCTCTTTTGTCGCCTGCGTTGCGCTGGCCATCTGGCAGACGTCCGACGCCATCTTCGACTTCCGGCATCTGCCGACCAAGAAAAAGGTCGGCAAGAAGCTCAAGGCAGCGCTGCAGGCCGTGGTGTACGCCTTTTTCGCGCTCACGCTCGCGTCGGTCGCCACCGGGGCCGGCTCCGACAACCGCGAGTCGACTTCCGATATGACCGTAAACCTCATGAAGGCTCCGGGCGGCGTGGCGCTCCTGGTGGTCATCGGCGCCGCGGTAGCCGTCACGGGGATCGTCTACGCGATCCGCGGCTTCAAGAAGTCCTTCATCAAGTACCTGCGTATGCCGTCCCAGCCGCAGGCGCGCACTGCGGTGACCATCGTGGGCGTCGTGGGCTACGTCGCCAAGGGCTTCGCCCTGCTGCTGGTGGGCCTGCTCATCATCATCGCCACCGTCAAGGCGCATCCGGAAGAGTCGACCGGCCTAGACGGCAGCCTCAAAGCCCTGCGGGAGCAGCCTTTCGGCGTGTATTTGCTGGCCGCAGTGGGTGTGGGCCTGATCTGCTACGGCATCTACATGGCGGTGCGGGCCAAGCTCGCGAAGATGTAGGCTCGCGCCGAACCAGATCACGGCCGGACGGACCGCCGTGCCGCCAGGAGTGGGCTAACCCTGAGGCACGGCGATGACAGCCACGGTCTGCTGCTGCTCGTCGCGCATCTCTACACTGGCGATCTTCGCCAGCTGCACCGGCGTCGCCCCGGTTATCCGGACCCTGCCGGTGGGCGTGGCTGTCCACGCGCAGGCGCGGTCCACGCCGCCGTCCCGGTCCTTCACCCAGAGCGAGAGGGTCCCGGCGACAGGCAGGCTGCGGCCGTCCACCGCCAGCTCGGTGCCCCAGGTTTTCTTGACGAGCCCCACCGTGACCTCGAGCCCGCTGCTGGCCGCCACGGAATAGCTCGCGTCCGGTTTGGCTGCCTGGTTCAGCAGCGGACCGACCATGATTCCCAGCCCCAGGCATGCGGCGGCTGCCGCGGCCACCCCCGCCGTCCACCGCTGCCGCACCTTCCGGCGGCGGGCGGCGAGCTCGTCCAGGAGCCGGCGCGGGACGGGTTCGGGTTCTGGCGGAACCAGCGCGCGTTCCCGGGCGGCCGCAGCCGCGGCGGTGAGCGCGACGGCGTCGGGCACGGGGATCGCGTCCAGCAGCGCGGGGAGGCTGGCAAGTTCGTCCAGCTCCTGCCGGCAGTCCGCGCACACGGCAAGATGCTGTTCGAAGGCCGCGGCTTCGGCCGGCTCCAGCCCGCCGAGCAGGTACGCGCCGAGGAGTTGATGCAGCTCGGTCCCGTTCACTGCTCCACCCCCATTTCGTCGAGGATTGTTCGTAGGGCCCGCACGGCGTAGAACGCCCGGGACTTCACCGTGCCGCTGGGGATCTTCAATTGGGCGGCTGCCTCCTGGACTGTGTAGCGGCGGTAGTGGAGCGCGACTAGGACTTCGCGGTGCTCCGCGCTGAGCCGCAGCAACGCCTCTTCCATCAGCACCTTGTTGAGCAGGTCATCGATGCGCCCGGCGCCGGCGGCGCCGTCCGGGAGGGCCTGGACATCGCGTTCGCCGGCTTCCTGTGGGCGGCGCTGGGCCTTGCGGTAGTTGTCGATCATGATGTTGCGGGCCGTCCGGAACAGGTAGCTGCGCAGGCTGCCGGTGATCTGCGGCGCCTGCTGCCAGACCCGCAGCACGGTCTCCTGGACGACGTCGTCCGCGAGCTGCGAATCCCGGGACACGCTGAGGACAAAGCGCTTCAAGGCCGTCCCGTGGTCGCGGTAAATCACAGCCACGACGTCTTCGTCCAGCGGCATGGCCCACCTCCCGGAAATTCTTGTTCTGCCCCTGTATGACGTACGGGCAGACCCAATAGTTCAGTGTGCCCCAGGACGGCCCGACACGAACATGTCCGCTCCGCCGTGAACCATTCCGCGCTCCATGGCGTCCTATCTCGTAGCGCCGGCCTCCGAGTTGGGCTGGCTCGAGTCTAGGAGCAGCAATGAAGAAGCACCTCAGCATTGGCTTGTCCGCATTCGCTCTTGCCGCGCTACTGTCCGGCTGCGGCGGTGGAACGAGCACGACTCCGACGTCAGCGGCGCCGGCCACCACCGCTCCCGCAGAGACCAGCGCGCCGGCGACTTCCGCCTCAGCGTCCATGGCCGCCGCGGAGCTCTCGGTGGGCGAGTCCAAGGCGGGCCAGATCGTCGTGGCCGACCAGGGACTGAGCGTCTATTACTTCACCAAGAACACGAAGGACTCCGGGACCAGCGCCTGCACCGGCGACTGCCTGACGTCGTGGCCCCCGGTCACCTCGACGACGGCGACTCCCACCGTCAACGGCGTCACCGGCAAGGTCGGAACCATCCCAACGGCTGACGGAAAGATGCAGATAACCATCAACGGGATGCCGATCTACTACTTCTCCAAGGACCAGGCCGCCGGAGACACCACGGGCCAGGGCGTCGGCGGGGTCTGGTACCTCGTGTCACCCTCCGGGGAAATGATCACCGCACCGCCTGCCGGGTAGGCCCACGGGCCGCGGATCCGCCCAGTGCGGTTCCCGGGGCGGGGCCGGGACCGGGAACCTGACCGATATTAAGCGCGGCACGGCCGGCGCCTGCATTTGGGGGCAGGCGCCGGCCGCACCGGAAAAACTATCGGGGAAGGCCGCCTACGCGCGGGCCTCTTCGAACTCCGCTGTGTCTTCGAACTCCACGGTCTCTTCAAACTCCACGGCCGCGAGGATTTCCTGGGTCCGCGGATTGAGCATGAAGGCCTCGTCGTCGTCCTCCAGCATGAGGAAATCGCCCTGTTCCGTGGTGAAGTGCCAGGCCAGGGTGGTCTCTCCGTTGTGCTCGTAATTCGGATCACCCATGGTGATCCGCTCCAGGCTGTGGCCCGCAATGTCGCACAGCTCCCGGATGATCTGTTCGAACTCCGGCGCGTCCAGGAGTGCTTCCTCGGCGGCTGCCGCCTGGCGCTCCGCAAGGTCGGGAATCCGGGCCACCCGCCCGGCAATGTGGGCGTCGAGGTCGTCGTCGGAAAGGACCAGCAAGTCGGCCTGGCCGCGCAGCCAGGCGGCGTTCAGCGCTCCGATGTCCTCTGTCGCGAGGAGCGACTCGAATTCCCCGTCCAGTTCTTCAATGTGCCGAACGGCGTCGGAGACCCCGTCCCCCGGTTCGTCTCCCTCTGTGCCGCCGTCGAGGTAGGCATCGACGTCGGTGTCGGCCAGGGCGCCAAAGGCGGCCACCGTACGGTTGAAGAGGTCCAGGTGTGCGGCGGCACCCATGGCCGCGAGGCCTTCCCGGACGTAGGGATCGACTTCCTCACGTTCGGGCGCGGTGAACACGTACTGCGCGAAGCCGCCGGCCAGCGCCTGCGTCAGGTAGAAGTCCACGTAGTAGCTGCGCAGCGCGGCCGGGGAGATCTCGTCCGCGTCCAGCAACTCCTCGAACATGGCGTTGACCACGTTGACGTTCGCGTCGACAACGTCCTCGTTTCCGCCTTTGAGGCTTTCCGTGGTCAGCACTGTCGGGTAGCTGTGGGCGGACTGGATGGTGGGCTCGCCGTTGGTCATGCGGAATCCTTACTGCTGGCACTGCTGATACTCCGGACGTCTCCACGGTAGGTCCGACTTCACGGCGGGCAGCCGAGCCCCAGTTGAACGTCAGGCGAAGTTTGAGCGGCGGTTCGGCGGGCAGGGGCGAAGTTCCAGGGTCCCGGCAGGCTCGGTAAGATGGATCAGATGACCACCTGCCGAAAGTAGCGCGCACATGCCATCCCATCCGGACGAGAGTGCGGCACTGGCGATACAGACTCCCGCGATCAACGACCGCTCCCTCGCGGCCGGGCTCGCTTACGCCATGGGGAGCCGCGTTTCCGGGATCTCCTTCGACGCCGCCACGGGCCTGCTGCTGGGCAAGGTCCGGGGCGGTTCCGACGTGCCCTACTCCACGACGGCGAAGCTAGTCCGGAAGGCAGGCGGCTGGAGCTGCACGGTGGGCGTCTGCAGCTGCCCGGTCCGCAAGGACTGCAAGCACGTGGCGGCCCTGCTCTTCTCGGCCGAAGACAACCCGGCCACCCGGCTGCAGCTGCTGGCCCCCGCCGAGAGCACACGGCTGTCCCGCCAGAGCGCGCCGCCGGAAATGGCTGACTGGGAGCAGGCCCTAAGCCCCCTGATCGCCCACCCGGGGATCACGCCGTCGGCCAACGGCACCCCGCTGGCGCTCCAGTTCGACGTCGAGGAACCCGCCCCGCACTTCTCCTACACGGGACGCCGCGATCCGCTCCGCAGCGTCCGCCAGCTCAAGGCACGCCCCGTCATCATGGGGGCCAAAGGCAAGTGGATCCGCGGCGACGTCTCCTGGAGCACGCTGAGCTACCTGAACTACCGGCGCGAATGCAACGAAGCGCATGTTGAGTGGATGCAGGAATTCCTGGCCTCGCACACCGCCGTGGCGAACCGCCAGCACTCCGGCACCGGGCTGTGGCTGGGCCTGAACACCTACGCCGGCAAGAACCTGTGGAGCCTGCTGTCCCAGGCCCAGAAGATCGGTGTCGCCCTGGTGCACAGCCGCGGCACGGAGCCAGTGCGGCTGGTCGAGCAGCCTGCCGCCGTCGGGCTGAACCTGGCGCGGTTCGGCACCGGCGGGGACGACGGCGGCCTTGAGCTCGCGCCGACCATCACGGTCGAAGGCGAGGTGGTGGATCCGGCGTCGGTCGGCACCATCGGCCGCCCGGCGCACGGGATCTTCCTGGCTACCGACGCCGACACCCTGCCCGGCGTCGCCCCCACCGACCCCGTCATCACCCTTGCCCCGCTGGAAAGCGGTCTCAGCGAGGAATTGCTGACCTTCGTCACGGGCGGGACCACCCTGCACATCCCCGCACGGGACGAAAGCCGGTTCCTGACCGGCTTTTACCCCAAGCTCAAGCAGACCGCCCGGGTTACGGCCTCCGACGAGTCGGTGGAACTGCCCACGCTCGCCGTCCCCACCCTGTCCCTGCTGGCCAACTACGGGGCGGACCACCGGGTCCGGCTGCATTGGGAATGGCACTACACGTCCGGGAACCTCGTCACGGCGCAGCCGCTGTGGCGGCATCCGGGCGATCACGGCTACCGGGACGACCCCGCCGAGGCCCGCGTCCTTGAGGCGGTCGGGCAGCCCTGGGACGTGGTGCCTGCCCTGGGTGAATCCGCGACCGGCGGCTGGGGCACGCCGCGCCTGGCCGCCACGGCAGAGCTGGCCGGACTGGATACGCTCGCCTTCACCGAGGACGTGCTCCCCCGGCTCCGCGACCTCCCCGACGTCTCCGTGGATACGTCCGGCGAGATTGCGGACTACCGCGAGGCCGAAGAAGCCCCGGTGGTGGCGATCTCCACGAAGGCGACGGACAGCCGCGACTGGTTCGATCTGGGCATCGTCATCACCCTGGAGGGCCAGCCGGTTTCCTTCGCGGCACTGTTTTCCGCCCTCGCCGCCGGCCAGACCCGCATGCTGCTCCCCAGCGGCGCGTACTTCTCGCTGGACCTGCCGGAGCTGCACCAGCTGCGGGCGCTGATCGACGAGGCCCGCTCCCTGCAGGACAACCCCGGCGACAAAGACGCGCCGCTGCAGATCAGCCGCTTCCAGGCCGGGCTGTGGGACGAGCTCGCGCATCTGGGCATCGTGGAGGAACAGGCCACCGCGTGGCGCGAGTCCGTTGGCGGCCTGCTCGAAGGCGGCATCAAGGGCCTTCCCCTGCCCGGGTCGCTGAACGCCGAGCTGCGCCCGTACCAGCTTGAGGGCTTCAACTGGCTGAGCTTCCTGTACCGCCACGGCCTCGGCGGTGTGCTGGCCGACGACATGGGCCTGGGCAAGACCGTGCAGGCCCTCGCGCTTATCTGCGCCGCGAAAGACGCCGCCGAGGGGACCGCGGGGACCGCCCCGTTCCTCGTCGTCGCCCCCACCAGTGTGGTGGGCAACTGGGAGGCGGAGACGGCTCGGTTCGCGCCCGGGCTCAGCGTGCGCGCCATCGGCGAAACCTTCGCCAAGAGCGGCACGCACCCGGCCGAGGCGATGGCCGGCGCGGACATCATCATCACCTCCTACGCCCTGTTCCGGATCGACTACGAGGCCTACGCCTCCCAGACCTGGGCCGGCCTGGTCCTGGACGAGGCGCAGTTCGTCAAGAACCACCAGTCCAAGGCCTACCAGTGCGCCCGAAAACTGCCCGCCGCCTTCAAACTCGCCATCACGGGCACGCCGCTGGAGAACAACCTGATGGAGTTCTGGGCGCTCACCTCGATTGTGGCACCCGGGCTCTTTTCCAGTCCCAAACGGTTCGCCGAGTATTACCAGAAGCCGGTGGAGAAGAACGGCGACAAGGGGCAGCTGGACAAGCTCCGGCGGCGAGTCAGGCCGCTCATGATGCGCCGCACCAAGGAGCAGGTCATCAGTGATCTGCCGCCCAAGCAGGAGCAGATCCTGGAAGTCGTGCTGAATCCGCGCCACCAGAAGGTGTACCAGACGCACCTGCAGCGGGAGCGCCAAAAGATCCTGGGCCTGATTGAGGACGTCAACAAGAACAGGTTCACCATCTTCCAGTCGCTGACCCTGCTCCGGCAGCTGAGCCTGGATCCCTCGCTGATCGATCCTTCGCTGTCCGGGGTGCGCTCCAGCAAGCTCGATGTCCTGTTCGAGCAGCTCGCGGACCTGGTGGCCGAAGGACACCGGGCCCTGATCTTCAGCCAGTTCACCGGCTTCCTGGGCAAGGTCCGGGAGCGGCTGGTCGAGGAGAACATCGAGTTCTGCTACCTCGACGGCGGCACCCGCAACCGCACCGACGTCGTGAACGAGTTCAAGAACGGCGCCGCGCCGGTGTTCCTCATCAGCCTCAAGGCCGGCGGCTTCGGCCTGAACCTCACTGAGGCCGACTACGTGTTCCTGCTGGACCCGTGGTGGAACCCGGCGTCGGAGGCCCAGGCCGTGGACCGGACCCACCGGATCGGCCAGGCCCGGAACGTCATGGTCTACCGGCTCGTCGCCAAGGACACGATCGAGGAGAAGGTCATGGCGCTCAAGGCGAAGAAATCCCAGCTCTTCGCCGACGTCATGGAAGGGGACGCGCTCACCGGCGGCGCCCTGACGGCGGAGGACCTGGCGGGGCTGTTCAACGACTGACGCTGTTCATCCGTTGACGTTCAGCCGGGCCCCGGCCGGCTCAGCCTGCTCTGCTGCGGGGCTGCAGGGCTGAGCCGGGCTAGGTAGCGGGTCAGAACTTTATTTTCTAAAGTTGTAGAGACTACGGAACCGTACGATGTGCCACAAGAGTCCGACGCCAATATTTTGGGGAGCAGCCCGGTGCCAAAGATTGTCGACCACGACCAGCGGCGGCTTGAACTCGTCGACGCGACGTGGCGAATCATCGCCCGGCTCGGCATTGAAAGCGCCACCATGCGCGAAATCGCCCTCGAGGCCGGCTTTGCGAACGGGGCCCTCAAGCCCTACTTCCCCACCAAGGATGACCTCCTGACGTTCGCGTTCGGGCACGTCTTCAACCGCACCAACGAACGCATCGCGGAGGTCACCGCCGGGCAGTCCGGGCTCGTGGCCTTGAGGTCGTTTTGCGTTGAGGTGCTGCCCCTGGATGAGGAGCGGATCAATGAGGCCCGGATTGTCATTCCCTTCTGGCAAAAAGCCATCAACGATCCCGGCAAGGCCCGGATCCACCGGGATTCAATGCAGCAGTGGATTGCGGCGATGAGTCAGTATCTGGCCGAGGCGCGACAATCCGGCGCCGTATCCACAGCCGTCGCCGACGCCGCGCTGGTCGGGCAGCTGCTCAACTTCCTCCTCGGCGCGCAGATCGCGGCGGCACTCGCCCCTGAGGGCCAGATGGAGCTCGGGCTGAACGAGCAGCTGGAGGGGTTCCTGACACTGTTGGGCGGCTAGCTTTCATCAACACAGGTATTCAGTGCTGCGCCTGCGGCACGGGCTCGTGCCGCAGGTAGCTGCGCCGGAACCGGCCGCTGCCGGCAGTCAGGGCCCGCAACTCCACCGCGTATCTCAGCAGTTCCTGGTCCGGAACCTCGGCGCTGATCTCGGTGCCGTCGGCCCCGGCGGAGGTCGTTCCGGTCAGCCGTGCCCGCCGGGAAGACAAGTCGCTCATCACGGCGCCCACATGGTCCTCCGAAACGCTGATGGTCACGGATGAGACCGGTTCCAGGAACTGGATGCGGGTGGCCGCCGCCGCTTCCCGGAGGGCCAGGGCCCCGGCAGCCTGGAAGGCCGCATCGGAGGAATCCACGCTGTGCGTCTTGCCGCCGGTCAGCGTCACCTTGATATCCACCACCGGGAACCCGGCGGAGACGCCTTTCTGCATCTGGGCGCGCACGCCCTTTTCCACCGACGTGATGAACGGCCCGGGAATCACTCCGCCCACGGTCTTGTCGACAAACTCGAACCCGGCGCCGCGGTCGAGGGGTTCCACCTCGATGTCGCAGACCGCGTACTGGCCGTGGCCGCCGGATTGTTTGACATAGCGCCCGTGCCCGGCGGCCGGCGCGGCAAACGTCTCCCGCAGCGGCGTGATGACCGGGACGGTCTGCAGGTTCACGCCCTGGTCCCGCAGCCTGCCCAGGACGACGTCGGCGTGCGCCTCGCCCATGCACCACAGGATCAGCTGGTGGGTTTCGGAGTTGCGTTCCACGCGCAGCGTCGGGTCCCCGGCGGTGACCTTCCCCAGGTTCCTGGCCAGGGCGTCCTCATCGCCGTGGGTGGCGGCTTCGATGGCCACCGGCATGAGCGGGTCCGGCATGTCCCAGGCGGCGACCAGCAGCGGCAGCTCCTTGGCCGAAATCGTGTCGCCGGTCTCGGCGGTGCCCAGCTTAGTCAGCGCGCAGATGTCCCCCGCGACGCAGAACGGCACCGGCCGCAGTCCCGATCCCAGCGGCGAGTACAGGTGGGTGACGCGCTCGTCGCTGTCGTGGTCCTCGTGGCCGCGGTCCGCCATGCCCCGGCCGCCCACATGGATGGCGGCGTCCTCCCGCACCACGCCGGAAAAGACGCGCACCAGGCAGACCCGGCCAAGGAACGGGTCGATCGTCGTGCGGACCACTTCACCGAGCAGCGGGCCGTCGGGATCGCAGCCGAGCGGGCCGGCGGGCACCCCGGCGAGGTCTGTCGCCGACGGGACGGCGCGCTCCGCCGGCGTCGGGAACGCACGCACGAGGACCTCGAGCAGCTCCGCCAGGCCGAGCCCGGACTCCGCCGACGCCGGCAGCACCGGGTGGAAGGACCCGCGGGCCACGGCCGTCTCCAGATCGGCGATCAGGACATCAGGGGGAA
The DNA here is from genome assembly GCF_056406415.1 of Arthrobacter sp. P1_C12_2. NCBI lineage: Bacteria > Bacillati > Actinomycetota > Actinomycetes > Micrococcales > Micrococcaceae > Arthrobacter > Arthrobacter sp. P1_C12_2. Next base: position 457,625 of record NZ_JBFUAF010000001.1, read on the forward strand.
TATCCTCGCCCCCGAGGTAGCGGTCCATGAGCGTCTCGTCTTCGCTCTCCGCAATGATCCCCTCGATCAGCGCGCCCCGTGCGGACTCCGCCGCGCCAAGTTCGACGCCGGTCGCGGCCCGGGTGGCCGGCGCCGGTTCCGCCGGACCGTACCCGGAAACCGTCCCGGTCAGCAGTCCCAGCAGCCCGGTGACGGCACCGTCCGCGGGGACCGGCAGGTAGAGCGGAACGATCGAGTCGCCGAACGCCAGGCGGCAGCGGGCGACGGCGGTGTCAAAATCCGCGCGCGGATGGTCCAGGCGGCTGATCACTACGGCCCGCGGCATCCCGAGCCGCTGGCACTCGCTCCAGAGCGCCGTGGTCGAGGCGTCGACATCGTCGGTGGCCGAGACGACGAACAGCACCGCATCCGCCGCACGCAGCCCTGCACGCAGCTCGCCGATGAAATCCGTATAGCCCGGAGTGTCCAGCAGGTTCACCTTGATATCCCCCACCGTCACCGGCACCACCGCCAGCGCCACTGAGCGCTGCTGCGCGATAGCGGAAGGATCCGAGTCGCTCACGGTAGTGCCCTCGGCGATCGAGCCCTTGCGGGTGATGGCTCCGGTGGCGGACAGCAGGGCCTCGGTGAGCATCGTTTTTCCGGAACCGGAGTGCCCCACGAGTGCCACATTGCGGATCTTGTCCGGCTGCTCGGGCGGCGCGATGCTGTTGGCGTCTGCCCGCCTGAGGTCAGACGTACCCCGGACCGGCCCCCTTGACGGCGTCTTGGCGCCTTTCGACGGCATGAGAACCTCCCGGCGTCGCATCCACTCGTGCCCCGCAGGGCCTTGTGTTAAGGATTGGACACCCTGGGACGCCCGGACAGCAAGGGCTTTTTCAGGCCGTGGCCGGAGCAACCATGGACCCGGAGGCCGCCCGGTTCCGGAGCCAACGGCCCAGGGCCTTGCCTTTGCCCGTCCACCAGCTGTCTTCGTCGGTGCCATGATGCCACCGGAAGATCACGGCGACCATGATGAACACTCCGGCGGCGACGTCCGGCCAAGCGCCAGAGGCGGCATCGAGGAGCACGCTGCACGCCATGATCAGGATGGACGGCAGGGCAAGTGTCCGGAACCAGGTGTTGGCAACGTACCGGCTGTGGGACCGCGGTGCGGACACCGCCCGGACGAAGTCGAAGCACAGGCAAACGACCACGAGGGCCTGCCCCAGGGCCAGCAGGATGTGCCCTGGCAGGGAACCGGCAAACAAGACGGCCCCCTGGAGCCCCGGGTTCACGGCGTGCCCGTCAGCGCAGCCGGCCGCAGCCAGGACCCGCCCCGGAGGGGCGAATCCTGCCTGGGCGGATCAAACAGCGAAGGATCGACAGTGGACGGATCAAACTCAGCTGAATCATGCATGCGATGCCCCCCGGCGTCTACGCTGCTCCTGCGCTGGCTCCGCGCCCGGGCTTCCCGTAGGAGCTGTGAGCGTGTCACGCCAGCATTTTCTGACACTCCAATTCAACGCGCGACCCGGGCAGGATGTCACGCAAATCAGGTACCCGACTATCGGATGGCCGGTTACCTGTTTGTGTTCCGGTGTACTCAGTTCGCTCCTGTGGATACTTGCCCGGGCGGATTCGTCCCACAGCCTGCCGGCCGGCTGTTCGAACAAAAAGCAGACTACTTGCTCGGCTACTCCTGACGGGGCCAAACGGCCCGGCACCGGCCGCAGGCAGGTAGTTTCGCGCCAATATTTGCCTCCAAGCGTCGCCGTGTGGGTGTTTTCCGGCCGGATCCCAGAGGCTGTCCGCACCGGACCACGAGTACTTTCCCCGGAGGCACGTAGTGCTGGAGCCAAAAGACGAGTACAAACTACGCGTTGTACCGTCCGCGGTTCGCCGCAACGATTGGGCCATCGATTCAGCGAGGCAACCGCAGGATTGGGGGACATGCGGCTCAGGCCTGATGACTCCTGTCCGGGTGCCACCCACACAAGGAGTCTCACAAATGCGCAAGCTCACCAAGAAGAGCAAGGTCATCGCCGTTGCAGCCTCGGTCGCCCTCGTGGCCGTCGGCGGTGGCACTGCCTACGCCTACTGGACCACCACAGGCAGCGGCAGCGGCGCGGCTGCCAACTCCGTCGGCGGCGGCACCGTGGCCCTGCATGCCAGCTTCGATGCCGGACTGGCCCCGGGCAACTCGGTGCCCGTGACGTACACGGCCGACAACAGCACCAACACCGGCACGGTGGTCGGCGCCCTCACCGCGACGGTCACCACGAGCGCGGCCGAGTGCCTGCCGGCTTGGTTCACGGTCAGCGCCGACACATCGAACTCTCCCGTCGCGGCGAAAAGCACGGGCACCCAGGTCGGCGCCGGAACTTTGACGTTCCTCAATAACGCCGCCAACCAGGATGCCTGCAAGTCCGCCGTCGTCACGGTCAACGTCGGCAGCGTGTAGCTGGTGTCCCCGGGTGCCGKACACCCGGACCCGGGGCGGCCTTCGGGCCACCGCGCAAGAACTCATCAGCAACCGTCGACACCCACGATCCGCGCAAGGCCGCCGGGTCCAAGGAGGATAGGGAATGCAGCATCCACTGCGGTTCATCCGGCTCGCCAAGGAACATGCGGGCCTCGCCGGCCGCGTCCTCATCATTGGCCTGCTGGCCATCTTCCTGCCCGCGGGCACGCTCTACGCGGCGGGGCAGCAGTCGGCCCCGCAAAAGCCTGGACTCCTGGTGCAGATCACACCGTCCAGCAGGAACGTGGACCAGGGACAGGCCACGAGCTACTCCGCCACCGTCAGCTCCACGGGCGGGTTTGCCGGCACGGTGTTGCTGGCTGCCTCCGGTCTCCCCGCGGGGGCAGCGGCCAGTTTGGCGCCGTCGTCCGTAAAGCTGACGGCCGGGAGCACGGCCCAGCTCAGCATCAACGTATCCACGGCACCCACCGCTGCCGCGGGAGACTACGAGCTGACACTCTCGGGACAGAGCGGAGCCATCCAGTCGGCTGCCGCAAAAACCCAGTTGCGGGTCAAGGCGCCCCTGCGCGTGTTCGGGCTATCGGGCGACGTGTCCGGCCTCTTGGCGCCAGGCACAAGCCGGTCTTTGGATCTCGGATTCACCAACCCTGACAAGGGCATCGACGTCGGCAACCTGACGGTCTCGATCACGGGTGTGGTCCGAACGGCGAAGGCGATTGCTGCCAACCTGCCCTGCACCGCACAGGACTATTCCGTGATGCAGTACAGCGGACGCTATCCCTTGACGGCTCCGTCGGGCAGCAGCTCACTCTCGCAACTTGGCGTGCCGCCAGCCCAATGGCCGCGGATCGCAATGCTCGACACTCCTCACCTGCAGGACGGCTGCAAGGGTGCAGTACTCCAATTGGCCTACTCGGGATCAGGGCAGGGAAACTGACATGCAATCCACACGATCCATACTGCGCGGCACCAGGCTCGCCGGATCTGCCTCCGCCGCTGCCGCCGCGCTCTGCCTGCTGGCCGGCGGGGGGACGGCTTACGCCTATTGGGCCACCACCGGCGCTGGTTCCGGCGCCGCAGCCGCCGCAACGATGCACGTCACCGTCGACGCGTTGGTGGCGGGCGACTCGAACGGCACCAGCCTGGTTCCGGGCGGCACCGCGGACGTCATCCTCCGGACCAGCAACCCCAACGCCTTCGCGGTAAGGCTGTACTCGGTGGCCGCCAGCGGGCCGGTCTCGGCCGATGCCGCCCATGCCGGATGCCTCACCACGGGAGTTTCCTTCACTGCCCCGGCCGCGCCGCTCGCCCCGGCCGTCACCATCCCGGCACATTCTTCCCTGCTGGTCACCCTGCCGGGCGCGGCCAGCATGTCCGACCAGTCACAGTCCGCCTGCCAGGGCGCGACCTTCAAAGTCCCCGTCACCGTGGAGGCCCGGCGATGAGCCGTCACAACACCCGCCAGGCACGCCCGCGCATCCGGAGCCGCATCGCCGTCATCCTTGCCGGCGCTGCCCTCCTCTCGTGGGCCGGCCCTGGGGCCAACGCCTTCTGGACGGCCCTCTCCCCCGGAGGATCCGCGTCGGCCGCCGCAGATGCCGTGGCCGCCGGCGCCACGCCGTCGGCCACGGTGTCAGGGGGAAATGTCACGCTGGCGTGGAATGCCAGCACCACCGCGGCCGGCCGTCCTGTCAGCGGATACACGGTGGCACGCTTTGCCTCCGCCTCCGGAGGTAACAAGGTCACCGCCGGGGGAACCTGCGCGGTCACGGTTATTGCCGGGCTCGGCTGCGTGGACCAGGGGGTCCCCACCGGCACCTGGTACTACACGGTCACCCCGGTGTTCGGGCCATGGCAAGGAGCCGAGAGCGCCCGGAGCGCCGTAGCCGCCGTAACCGCCGTGGACACCACGCCGCCAGGCACTCCAACAGTGGTTGCTCCCGCTTACGTCAACATCGGCAACGTCGCGGCGGTGCCGGTCAGCGGCACCACCGAGCCCGGCGCATCCATTGCCCTGTCTGTGACCGACGGAGTGCCGGCGCACGCCGTCCCCGCCACGGCGACCGCGGACAGCTCCGGGGTCTGGAACGCCACCGTCAACTTGACGGGGCTCAACGCCGGAACTGTCACCTACCGGGCGGTCGCCACCGACACAGCGGGCAACCAAGGCAATCCCGCGGCGCCCGGCACGGCGACCTCCTTCAAGGACCTAACCGCGCCGACTGTGGTAGCGGTAGCGCTGGCGGACGCCGGCACATCCGGCCCAAAGGGCAGCACCCAGGGGCTGCTTGATCCCGGAGACAACGTCACCATCACTTTCTCTAAGTCCATGGACGCCTCAACAATCTGCAGCAAATGGGCCGCCGGTGCCGACGGGACCGTGAACGGGAACGGCCAGGTCACGGTCAATGTCAGTCCCGCCAACATCCTCAGCGTCACAGTGACAAGCGCAGGATGCACGACGTCGAGAATCGGCTCGGTGGCGCTGGCGGGCGTCTACCACGGCTCGGGCACTCTCAGCTACGGAGGCAACGGCTCGAACGCCTCGTCCCTGAGCTGGAACGCCGGCGCCAAGACACTGACGATCACGCTCGGAACCCGCTCGGGAACCGTCAACGGAACGGAACAGCTCGCTGCGGCGCCGTCCTACTCTCCGCCGGACGGGATCAAGGACATCGCCGGCAACCCCCTCGCCACCGCCACCTTCACTAGCACCAGCACTTCACGCTTCTAACAACGAGAGTGCCCGGGACCCCCCAGGTCCCGGGCACTCTTGCGTTAAGTCCGGATTCAGTCTTCGACGCGTCCCGCCACGGGCCTGCGCCACGTAACCGAAAAACGTGATGGTTGACACATTCCCTGCGGGCGTGTCATGGTTACAAGACCAGATGGTCTGACCAACAGACCAAATGACTCCCAGCGATACTACGAGGAAGTAGCCACATGAATCTCTACTCGCTTATGCAGAAGCGAACCGCCACGCAGGGGCCCATCAGGGTCGGCGTCATTGGCGCCGGAAAGTTCGCCTCGATGTTCCTGACGCAGGCACTCAACACGGAAGGGATCCACGTTGTCGGCGTTGCCGACATCGACGTTCCCAAGGCCAGGGGCGCACTCCAGCGCACGGGCTGGCCGGCCGAGCGCTATGCCGCCAAGAACTTCGCCGAGGCCCTCCGCAACGGCACCACCTTCGTCACGGAAAGTTCCGCGGACCTCATCAGGCTCCCGGAAGTTGAGGTCATCCTCGAGGTGACCGGAAACCCGATCGTCGGCACCGCCCATGCCGTGCAAAGCATCGACAACGGCAAGCACATCATCATGGTCAACGTCGAGGCCGACTGCATGGTGGGCCCGATCCTCCAGCGCCGCGCCGAGGCCGCCGGCGTGGTCTACTCCATGGCCTACGGCGACCAGCCCGCCTTGATCTGCGAAATGGTCGACTGGTGCCGCACGGTCGGTTTCGACATCGTCGCCGCCGGCAAGGGCACCAAGTACCTCCCGGAGTACAACTACTCCACCCCGGACACCGTATGGAACTACTACGGCTTCAGTGACGAGCAGCTTGCGTCCGGTGACTTCAACCCCAAGATGTTCAACTCCTTCCTGGACGGCACCAAGTCGGCGATCGAAATGGCGGCAGTGGCCAACGGCACGGGGCTCACCCCGCAGGACGAGGGGCTCTTCTTCCCTCCGGCCGGCGTGGATGACCTGCCGAACGTGTACCGCGAAAAGTCCGTAGGCGGGATCCTGACCCGGCGCGGCACCGTGGAGATCGCCTCCAGCCTGAACCGGGACGGCACCGAAGTCGAGCGCGACCTGCGCTGGGGCGTTTATGTCACCTTCGAGGCCAAGACCGACTACGCAGTGCAGTGCTTCGCCGAATACGGCGTCAAGACCGACCCCACCGGCCGGTACGGATCGCTGTACCGCCCGTATCACATGATCGGACTCGAGTTGGGGGTCAGTATCGCCTCGGCCGTACTGCGTGGGGAGGCCACCGGTTCACCGACCGGCTTCCGCGGCGACGTCATGACGACGGCAAAGAAGGACCTCAAGGCGGGCGAAATCCTGGACGGCGAAGGCGGCTACACCGCGTTCGGCAAGCTGGCTCCGGCCCGGATCTCCCTGGAACGCAACGCCCTGCCGCTGGGCCTGGCGCACGGGATGAAACTCAAGCGCGACGTCCCCAAGGACGGCACCGTCTCCTGGGACGACGTCGACGCCGACGAAACCCTCCTGGCGGTCCAGATACGGCGGCAGCTGGAGACGGAATTCCGGGCCGAGATGCTGACGCACGCATAGGTCAGACCTTCAGGCCGAGGCTACGATGGAAATGCCGCCGGCGGTCGGCTGGCGGCATGGCAATCAACGAGGTGGTCGAACATGAGCGCAGAAGCATGGGAACCGGTCCAAAGAGTCCGGACCTACGAACAGGTGATGTCCCAGATCGAGGACAGGATCCTGGACGGCAGGCTTAAGGCAGGTGACAAGCTGCCCAGCGAACGGGACCTCTCGGCACTTCTGGGAGTTTCCCGGCCATCGCTCCGGGAATCCCTCAGGGTCCTTGAGGCCCTGGGCATCGTGGACATCCGCCCCGGAGGCGGGGCCGAAGGCGGGGCAGTGCTGGTCGGCGAGCCGGGATCCGGATTCGTCAACCTGCTCAAGCTCCAGCTCGCACTGGGTCAATTCGACCAGAAAGAGGTTCTTGAAACGCGGATCGCACTGGAAACCTGGTGCTGCGAGGAAGCCGCGGTGCGGGCCAGCGAACAGGACCACCACGAACTGGAACTGATCCTGGATGCGATGGATAAACCCGACATTTCCACCGCAGAGTTCAACCGACTGGACGCCGCATTCCACGTCCGGATCGCCGAATCAACAGGCAACACACTTTCCTCCCACTTGATGGGCTCGCTTCGGACCGCAATCAACCGCCAGATGATCGAGGCCTATGCGCGGCTGGAGGACTGGAAGAAAACCGCCACAGTCGTTCGCAGCGAACACCGCCACATTCTCGATGCCATCCGGCGACGGGACGCGAATGAGTCCAGGCGCGCTGTGGGGGACCACATCCGCAGCTTTTACAACATTGGAAACGTCGAGGAACCGAACCACCCGCGCTGACGCCCGCTGACGGCGTCGCCCGGTGCAGGGCCCTCGGCACCCGGGACAGGGGGAAAATCCCCCGCCCATATCGAAAAGATAGGGACGCTGATGAGCACGCTCACGCAAACACAGACCCGCCAGGCTGAACACGGTTCACCGGACAAGCTCAAGGTCGCGATCGGAAGTGCCGTCGGCACGACGATCGAAAACTATGACTTCCTCGCCTACGGCACGGCCGCCGCGCTTTATTTCGGCACCGCATTCTTTCCCGGCCAGGACCCCGTCGCCGCCACCCTGCTGGCGTTCGCCACCCTCGCCGTGGGCTTTGCCATGCGGCCGCTGGGCGGACTGATCGGCGGCTTCCTCGGCGACAAGTACGGCCGCAAACCGGTCCTGGTCGGCGCGTTGCTGGTCATGGGTGCCGCGACCTTCCTTATCGGCGTCCTGCCCACCTACCAGCAGGTGGGCGTCCTGGCCCCAATCCTGCTCGTCGCGATCCGCATCATCCAGGGCCTGGCCTTCGGCGCCGAATGGGGCGGCGCCATCATGATGACCTTTGAGCACGCTCCATGGCGACAGCGCGGCCGCTACACCGGCATTCCGCAGGCTGGTGTCCCGCTTGGCCTGTTGCTGGCCAACCTCGTCTTCCTTGCCACCACCGGCTGGAACAACGAATGGTCCTGGCGCGTGCCGTTCCTCGCCAGCTCCGTCCTGATCATTGCCGGCATCATCATCCGAATGAAGGTCAGCGAATCCCCCGAGTTCGAGGAAACGAAAGCCAAAGGCGAACTCGTCAAGAATCCGCTCCTGACCGTCATCAAGAATGACTGGCGCACGATCCTGCGGGTCATCGGCCTTCGGCTGGCAGAATCCGGCGGCTTCTACGTGATCGTCACGTACCTGCTCTCCTACATCGTCGCCAACAAGCTGGTCGACCGCCAGACGGGCCTAACCGGGCTGGTGCTCGCCGCGGCATTGGGCGTGGTGACCACCATCCTCTGGGGCCGGCTCACGGACAGGATCGGACGCCGCCGGCTCTACATCATCGGCACTGCCGGCATTATCCTCTTTGGCTTCCCGATGTTCCTCATGGTCAACACCGGCGTCCCGTTCCTGGTCATCCTCGCGTACATCGTCGGGTTGCCGATCCTGCACGACATGCTCGCCGGCGCCCAAGGCGCCTGGTTCTCCGAGCTCTTCCCCGCCAACACCCGGACCTCCGGAGCCTCCATCGGATACCAGTTCTCGGCCGCAATCTCCGGCTTCATCCCGCTCATCGCAGCAGCCACGGCCGCCGCCTGGGGCTGGAGCGGCGTGGCAATCGTCTACATGGCATGCGGAGCCATCGGGCTCATCGCCGCCCTGGTCACCCGGGAAACCTGGGGAAAGCGCGAACGCGCCGCCGTCGACCAGCTCATCGCCGCCAGCAAGTAAGCCCACCGGCAGCAACCCGCCGGACGCAACAACAGCGTGCCCGGGACCAATGGTCCCGGGCACCGCTGTTTGTCCTAGTCGATTTGTCCTAGTCGATGCCCCGCGGCCGCCACACCACCAGCGCCTGAGACCTCGCCTGCGGACGCTTGCCGCGGGCCAGGCTGACGACGTCGCCGGCAGTTCCTGCGGCAAAGATCCGCGAATCGGCCCCCTGGCGGCGCCGGCCGAGCTCCTCAGTCAGTTCGCTGACCCGGCGCTGCAGGGCGGCCACTTGGTTCTCCAGCTGCAGGATCCGCTTGATGCCCTCCAGCGAGACGCCCTCCTGGGAGAGCCGCTGGACCTCGCGGAGCATGTTCACATCCCGCTGCGAGTAGCGCCTCGACTTGCCCGGGGCGCGGCTGGGCGAGACGATACCCAGCCGGTCGTACTGGCGCAGCGTCTGCGGGTGCATGTCCGCCAGTTCCGCGGCAACGGAGATGACGAAGATCGGCTGATCGAAGTCGATGCCCATGACTGGATCCCGTTCCTAGAGCCGGGCCTTGGCTGCCAGGCCCGCGCGGACGTCCTCATCGGCGGTGGCCGCGGCGAAGGCCTTCACGGCCTGCTCCGCTTCCTTGCTCAGCTTCCGCGGAACAGCGACGTCGATTGTCACCAGCAGATCGCCGGTGGCTTTGGCGTGCTTGACGCCACGGCCCTTGACGCGCAGCGTCCTGCCCGAGGGCGTCCCTGCGGGAACCCTGACCTTGACCTTGTCGCCGTCGATCGTCGGAACCTCGATGTCCGCACCCAGGGCCGCCTCCGGGAAGGAGACCGGAACGTGGATCCGGAGGTTGTCGCCGTCGCGGACGTAGAACTCATGCGGCTTCACCGAGACGGTGACCATGAGGTCGCCGTTGCCGGCGGGAGCGTACTGCCCCTTGCCGCGGACGCGGACCTTCTGTCCGTCCTTGATGCCGGCCGGGATGCGGACGTCGATGACCTCGCCGTCCGGTTCACGCAGGCCGATCGTGGTGCCGCGGATTGATCCGGCAAACGAGATCGACGTGGACGCGGTGCGGTCCGAGCCCTTCTGCGGAGCCCGCTGGAACGACTGGCCCCCGCCACCGAATCCGCCGCCGCCGAAGAGATCTGCGAACTCGGGCGGAATGCCGCCGGCCGTGCTGAAGCCGCCGGAATGGCGCCCGCTACCGCCGGTGAACAGGCCGCCGAAGAGGTCCTCGAAGCCAGCTCCGCCGGCAGCGCCGCCGCTTCCGCCGGGAGCAAAGCGTGCGCCGCCGCCCATGGCCCGGATGGCATCGTACTGCTGGCGCTCATCGGGATCCGAGAGCACGGAATAGGCCTCGGAGATGTCCTTGAACTTCTTCTCCGACGCGACATCCCCCGCATTCCTGTCCGGGTGATGCTGCCGGGCAAGCTTGCGGTAGGCCTTCTTGATGTCGGCGTCGGAAGCGTCCTTGGCGACACCAAGGATCTTGTAGAAGTCCTTGTCCACCCAGTCCTGGCTAGCCAATGGCGTTTCCTCTCTAATTCTTTGTTGCGTTGGAGCTCCGCTGGATAGGGGGCCGTGCCCGCTTCGCGGTGCCCGCCACGCCGCAGCCCCCTATCCAACTTCGCTGCGCTCATCTCACCTTAGGCGAGACAACCGCTGAGCGGAGCGAGACAAGGGGCCCGGGAGTGGCATCGGGCCTGCCGGAGCCGGGTGGCCGAGGATCGCAGATCCTTGGCCACCCGGCGGAGGGGCGGGGCCCCTTGTCTCGCTTCGCGAAGGTGACTACGCCGGAACTGCGACTATCACCTGGGCCGCGCGGAGGACGCGGTCGCCCGACTTGTAGCCCGAGCGCAGCACCTGGCTGACGGTGTCGATTTCGATATCCGTGCCGGGCTGCTGGATGAGGGCCTCGTGGATGGTCGGATCGAACTCCACGCCGGTCTCATCGATGCGGACCAGTCCGTACGTCTTCAGCGCAGCCTCCAGCTTGGCGGCGATCGCGGCGAAAGGGCCGTCCGCGAGGTCACCGTGCTGGCGGGCTGCGTCGACGTCGTCGAGTACCGGCAGCAGCGCGTTCAGGACGCCGATGACGGCCATCTCGCCCGCCACGGCGCGGTCGCGCTCGACACGCTTGCGGTAGTTGACGTACTCGGCCTGCAGCCGGCGGAGGTCATTCCTTAGCTCCTCCGCCGCGGCCGCGTCAACGCCCTGCGCTACCGACTCCTCGGCGGGCACCTCAACACTGTTGAGGATGTCCTCCGCCTGGGACAGGGCGTCCCCGGAACCGGAGTCCGCAGCACCGGCGTGCTCTTGGTCAGGGTGGCGGGCCTGGCCGGTCTTCGGATCAACCTTGCGGTTGTCGTGGATCACCGGCTTCTGCGGCTCGTTCTCCTGCTCGTTGCCGCGGCTCGGGTTCTCGGAAGAACCGTGCTCTTCTTCGTTACCGTGGTGCGGCATGATTACTTCTTCTCGTCTTCGTCAACGATTTCGGCGTCGACGATGTCCTCGTCGGAGCCGGCCGCGTGCTCGCCTGCGGGGGCACCCTGAGCGCCGGCGTGGCCGTCGGGGGAACCGGCGTGGCCGTCGGGGGAACCGGCCTGGGCGTAGATGGCTTCGCCGAGCTTGCTCTGGGAAGCCTGCAGCTTCTCGAACGCGGTCTTCACGGCGGCGTCATCGGTGCCTTCGAGGGCCTTCTTGAGGGCGTCGACGTCGGCCTTGACCTCGGTCTTGACCTCTTCGGGCAGCTTGTCGGCGTTGTCGGCGATCAGCTTGTCCACGGAGTAGGCGAGCTGCTCGGCCGTGTTGCGGGTGTCGGTTGCCTCGCGGCGTGCCTTGTCCTCGGCCGCGTGCTCTTCGGCGTCGTGCACCATGCGGTCGATGTCTTCCTTGGACAGCGCGGTGCCGCCGGTGATGGTCATGGACTGTTCCTTGCCGGTGCCCTTGTCCTTCGCCGAAACGTGCACGATGCCGTTGGCGTCGATGTCGAAGGTGACCTCGACCTGCGGGACACCGCGGGGAGCCGGCGCGATGCCGGTCAGCTCGAACGTGCCCAGCGGCTTGTTGTCGCGGGTGAACTCACGCTCGCCCTGGAAGACCTGGATGGCTACGGACGGCTGATTGTCATCCGCGGTGGTGAAGGTCTCGCTCCGCTTGGTGGGGATGGCGGTGTTGCGCTCGATCAGGTGCGTCATGATGCCGCCCTTGGTTTCGATGCCAAGGGACAACGGAGTGACGTCGATCAGCAGCACGTCCTTGCGCTCACCCTTGAGGACACCGGCCTGCAGGGCTGCGCCGACGGCGACGACCTCATCGGGGTTGACGCCCTTGTTGGGCTCCTTGCCTCCGGCCAGTTCCTTGACGAGGTCGTAGACGGCCGGCATGCGGGTGGAGCCGCCGACGAGCACGATGTGGTCGATCTCGGAGAGCTTGATGCCGGCTTCCTTGATGACGTCCTGGAACGGCTTCTTGGTGCGGTCCAGCAGGTCCTTGGTGAGGTCCTGGAACTTGGCGCGGGTCAGCTGCTCGTCCAGGTGGACCGGGCCGTCGGGGGTGACGGACAGGTACTGGAGGGAAACGTTGGTGCTGGAGGAGGAGGAGAGTTCCTTCTTGGCCTGCTCCGCGGCTTCGCGAAGACGCTGCAGGGCAATCTTGTCCTTCGTGAGGTCGATGCCCTTGACCTTGAGCTGGTTCAGCAGGTACTCCACGACGCGCTGGTCCCAGTCGTCGCCGCCGAGGTGGTTGTCACCGGCGGTGGCGCGGACCTGGATGGTGGAGAAGTTGTCCTCGTCCTTGCCGACCTCAAGGAGGGAGACGTCGAACGTTCCGCCGCCGAGGTCGAAGACCAGGATGAGCTCATCTTCCTTGCCCTTGTCCAGGCCATAGGCCAGGGCGGCCGCGGTGGGCTCGTTGACGATGCGCAGGACGTTCAGGCCGGCGATTTCCCCGGCCTCCTTGGTGGCCTGGCGCTGGGCGTCGTTGAAGTAGGCCGGCACGGTGACGACGGCGTCGGTGACCTTTTCACCGAGGTAGGACTCGGCGTCGTTCTTGAGCTTCATGAGGATACGGGCGGAAATTTCCTGCGCCGTGTACTTCTTGTCGTCAATGGCGACCGTCCAGTCAGTGCCCATGTGGCGCTTGACGGACGCGATGGTGCGGTCAATGTTGTTGACGGCCTGGCGCTTGGCGATCTCGCCGACCAGGACCTCGCCGGACTTGGAGAAGGCAACAACCGACGGCGTGGTGCGGCCGCCCTCGGCGTTGGCAATGACGGTGGGCTCGCCACCTTCGAGAACGGAGACGACGGAGTTAGTAGTTCCGAGGTCAATACCTACTGCACGTGACATGGATTGCTTCCTTACTTTCCTGGGAATCTTGCGGAGATGGCCGCGGACCACAGTGCTTCTAATGCTTCTAACCGCAAAGGGTCCGACCGTTATTGAGCGATCTACACTCAACTTTACCCAGACGCGGACATAAGTCAATTCAAAGTTGAGCGACATCGGCTCAACTTTGCTTTCGAGTCCGGCCCGCGGTCAGTCATCACCGCCAGGATTCCCGCGGATTACAGCCGTTCTGGCGCTTCCCGGGCAGCGTTTCGCCCTGCGCGAACCTGCGCACTGAGCACGGGCGCACAGAGCGCCGACACTCGGACCCATGCCGCAGACCAGCCGGCGCCCCAGCCGGCTGGTCCCGCAAACTTCCTTCGCGCTAGTTGTCGCCCCGAGCGGCGTCGTCACCGCCAGGCTCTTCTGCTGCCGGCCGGCCGGCGCGCTCGGGACGGGACGTTCCCGCGGTCCCGTAGTCACCTTCGGGATACTCGCCCTCCTCGGCGACGCCGGCGGGTTCACTGGAGACCCCGTCCTCGCCGTAGTCGCCCTCGGGGTAGTCGCCTTCCACCTCGCCGACGACGGCCGCTTCGGCCACGCCGGCGCTGCCGTAGTCCCCTGCCGCATACGCCCCTTCGACGGCGGTGGGCGGGACTTCGCCTGCCGTGCCGGCGGAGCCGTAGTCGCCCTCGACATACGACCCCTCTGGCGCCGCGGCCTCCGCTTCATCCTCGGTGGGACCCGCATCGGCGTTTTGGGACGCCGCTTTTCCGGACACGTTCTCTTCAGGCGTGTTCTCTTCAGGCCTGTTCTCTGCAGGCCTGTTCTCTTCAGACATGGATGGATCCTTCCTGGACGCATCGGGCGCGCCCGTGCGGGCGCAGGGGCAGTCTATCGAGCGCCACGGCAGGGCAACAGGGGAACCTGGTTTACGGGTCAACTCCGGCCGGCGGTAGCCCCGCGACGTCGGCCAGCACCGCCAGGTGGTGGCCGAAGAGCTCCTCCCGGGCGGTGAACGTATCGGCGCCATACTGGCCGAAAACTTCGAAGCTGACGGCACCGAAAAGTGAGGTCCAGGCCAGCGCGCCGCGGGCCAGGAGGTCATCCGGCACCGCCAGGCCGAACTCGGCACGGATTTTCGCCAGGTCCCCGGCCAGTCCGGCAGCCACGGCAGGACCCCGCCGGCCGGTCCCGGCGAGCCGCCCGGCCCGGAAGGCGCCGTCGAGGATTCCAATGAGGGCCGTAATCACCCTGGTCCCGGGGCCGGTGGTCCGCTCCGCCGGGGCCCGGTAACCGGGCACCGGACTGCCAAAGAGCAGGGCGTAGCGGGACGGCTCCCGGAGCGCCCACTCCCGCACCGCGCCGCCCAGCGCCGCGAAGCGCCCGCCGAAATCAGCCTCCGGCACGGCCCCGATGGCGGCATCCACTGCATCGCCGAGTTCGTTGTACGCATCGATCAGGAGAAGGGTCAGCAGCTCCTCACGGCTCTCCACGTAGCGGTAGACCGCCGAGGAGACGACGCCGAGATCGCGGGCCACGGCGCGGAGGGACAGCGCGGCGGCCCCGTGCACCGCCAGATGCTCCCGGCCCAGCCGGACAATATCGGCGACGGTCTGGGCCCGGGCGCGCTCGCGTGGGGTGCGCGGCCGCGCCGTCGCGGCCGCGGTTCCGGTGGGGCCGTCGGCGCCTGTCGCGGCTTCAATCCTGTCTTCTGGCATGAGTCCAGCATTCCACAAACAAGAGCACTGTCAACAAATGTGAGCACTGCTCTTGACTTTGCGGCCCCGGCGTCGCATCCTGAATGGGAGAGCACCGCTCTCGCAACTTCAAAGGAGATCGGAATGTCCCAACCCGTAGCCTCCGGGCACCAATCGTCCAGGCTCTATGTCGTCACAGGGGCCGGCCCGGTGGGCTGGACCGTCGCGGACCAACTTGCCGCGGCGGGCCACCGCGTGCGCCTCCTCACCAGGTCCGGCAGCGGACCCTCCCACCCATTGGTCGAAAGGCTGTCTGTCGATGTTTCGGAGCCCGCCCGGCTCGGCGAGGCCTTCCACGGCGCCACGGCCGTTTTCCACTGCATCCACGGATCGCGGTACAACGCCGATGTGTGGACCAGGGAACTGCCGGCCGCCGAGCAGAACGTGCTCGCCGCGGCGGGCGCGGCGGGCGCCGTCGTGGTCTTTCCGGAAAGCCTGTACTCCTACAGCGCCCCGGAGAAGGTCATGACCGAGGACGGCCCGCGGCAGGCGCAGGGCGGCAAGCGCGGAGTACGGACCGCGCTGCTCGCGGCCCGCGCGGAGTCCCCCACCGCTACCGTGAGCGTGGTTGCCAGCGATTTCTTCGGGCCGCGGGTCCGCAATTCGCACGCCGGCGAGCGCATGGTCCGGCCCGTCGCGGCCGGAAAGCCCATGCAGGTGATCGGACGGGCGGACCAGCCGCATTCCTTCACGTACGTCCCGGACCTCGCGGCCGCCATGATTGCGGCGGCGGACAGGCCTCAGGTGTGGAACCGGGTGTGGCATGCGCCCACCGGACCTGCACTGACCCAGCGCGAGATCGCGGGGGCATTCGCCCAGGCGGCCGGCGCCCGGGCACCGCGTGTCACCGGCGTACCCGGGTGGGCGGTGAAGGCAATCGGGGTGTTTTCCCCCGATATGCGGGACCTGACCGAGACGATGTATCAGTTCGAGCACCCGTTCGTGATGGATTCCACCGCGAGCCAGGCCGCCCTGGGACTAACGCCGACCCCGCTGCACGAGGCAGCCGCCGCCACCGTGGCCTGGTGGGGGGACCAGGGACAGTGACGGCGGCTGCGGTCTTCGGTTCTGCCTAGCGGACGCCGGCCTCCTCATTTTCAGCCGGATTTTCTGCCGGCCGGGAGGGCGCCGCCCGGGAGGACAGAGCGCCGTCGCGGGCCGCGGCATCGTTCCCGGCCCGGCCGGGCCTGCCGGGCCACCACAGCCGCGGGCCGATGTCGTAGGCCAGCGCGGGCACCAGCAGGGAGCGGACCAGCACCGTGTCCAGCAGGACGCCGAACGCGACGATGAAGGCGAGCTGGACCAGGAACATGATCGGAATGACGCCCAGGGCCGCGAACGTGGCGGCCAGGACCACCCCGGCGGAGGTGATGACCCCGCCCGTCACGCCGAGGCCGCGCAGGATGCCGGTCCGGGTGCCGTGTTTGAGGGATTCCTCCCGGACGCGGCTCATCAGGAAGATGTTGTAGTCGACGCCCAGCGCCACGAGGAAGACGAAGCCGAACAGGGGCACTGTTGCATCCGCCCCCGGGAAGCCGAAGACGTTGTTGAACACGAAGGCTGCGACGCCCATCGCCGCCGCGTAGGACAGGACCACGGAGGCGACCAGCAGGACCGGCGCGAGCACCGAGCGCAGCAGCAGCATGAGGATGAGCAGAATTACGCCCAGGACCACCGGGATGATGGTGACGAGATCACGCTGGGCGGTGGTGTTCGTGTCCAGGGCCGTCGCCGTCACGCCACCGACCAATACGCCGTCGTCGATATTCTTCAGTTCCTGGCGGAGCGACACCACGGCACTTTCGGCTTCGGTGGAGTCCGCGGCGTGGTCCAGCGTCGCGTTGATCAAGACCTTCCGGTCCCGGACCGCGGGGGCCGTCGGAGCGCCCGGGGCCCCGGTGATGATTGGGACGCCGCCTTCGGCCAGCAGGTAGGCGTTCCCGGCGCCGCTGCTCGCCTTGACCCGCTCCAGCACCTCTAGGGCCTTTGCCTGGTCGGCCACGATCACCGCCGGGCTGCCGGACCCGGCGTCGAAGTGCCGGCCCAGGGCATCTTGGCCGTCCACGGCATTGGAGGCGGTGAGGATGACGTCAGTCTGGGCCACGCCGTTGGCCTTGAGCTGCAGGACGCCCGCACCGGCGACAAGCAACAGCAGGACCGAGGCAACCCAGACGGTGCGCGGCCGGCGGGCAACGAGCGATCCGGTGGCCCGCCATAGCCCCTTCTGGCCCTCCAGCCCCGTGACCAGTTCCGGTTCCCGCCGATTTTCCGGCAGCAGCTTGGGCCGGAACGGCCAGAACGCGGCGCTGCCCAGCAGCGCCATCAGGGCCGGCAGCAGGGTCAGGGCCGCGAACAGCGCGCATAGGATGCCCGCCGCCGCCACGGGGCCGAGGGCCTTGTTGGAGTTGAGGTCGGAGAAGAGCAGGCAGAGCAGTGCGATGATCACGGTGGCGCCGGAGGCCAGGATCGGTTCCCAGGCGGCCTTCCACGCGGCGAGGGCGGCGGCCGTCCGGTCGGCGGTGCGGGTCAGGGCTTCGCGGAACCGAGCCACGTACAGCAGGGCGTAATCGGTGGCCGCGCCGATCACCAGGATGGACAGGATGCCCTGGCTTTGGCCGTTCAGCTGGATCCAGCCGGCCTTGGCCATGGCGAACACCAGCAGGATCGCGGCACACAGCGCGAACACGGAGGTGAAGAGCACCATGACGGGCAGCAGCAAGGAACGGTAGACGATCAGCAGGATCAGGAACACGGCCCCGAGGGCCACGAGCAGCAGGATGCCGTCAATTCCGGCGAAGGCACTCACCAGGTCCGCCGTAAGCCCGGCCGGACCGGTGACGAAGGTCTGCATTCCTGCCGGCGCGGATGCCCGGAGCTCGTCGCGCAGTTCCTTGACCACCGCCTTCACTTCCGCCGAGGAGGCAATGGGCACCACGAACTGGACTGCCTTGGCGTCCTCGGAGGGGATGGGGCCAATCACCGTGCTGCCGGCCTGCAGGGCCTCCAGCCTGTCCTTGAGTGCCGCGGCCTCGCGGAGCTGGACCGGAGTGAAGGCGGAGTCGCTCTCCACCACGATCACGGCGGGGATCTCCCTGGAGTCCCGGAACTTGGCCTGCCAGTCCTGGGCCTCGGTGGCCTCCGCCCCGGCGGGAAGGAACGATGCCTGATCGTTCGATGACACCTCACTCAGGCGGCCGAATGTCGGGCCACCGACGCCGGCGATCGCCAGCCAGGCCACGACGAGCACTGCGGGAATCAGCCAGCGCAGCCAGAACGGGACGCGCGTCGTCGTGGGCGAAGTCGGTTTCATGTGTCCCTCCGGGATGCGCTGCGGGCTGAGGTCAAGAATCAACTCCATAGTAGACTATCTCTACCATAGAGATAAGCTGGGGTTGCGAATTACCGGGAGAATGGAAGCACGCCCGGCGTCAGGCCGCCGCGTGAAGCCCCTGCAGTAGACACTGAAGTAAACTCCCAAAGGCGCCGTCGACAGCGCCGAGCCGCCGCGGTCAGGGCATCGCGGCCGCACCAAGGGATGAAGGAGGTCCGCCGTGTCAGCCGAATCCCGGGGCCAATCCGGAAACGCAAGCCCATCCGAGGACCCAGGCCCGCCCGGAGGCGCAGGCCCATCCGAATCCGCAGGCCCGCCCGAAGCGGCCGGCCCGCCGCCCCTCGTCCGGCTCCTGCAGGAATTCACCCTCGAAGCCAACCGCTACGTGGACTCCGCCGGCGGCCGCAATGACATGCACCGCACGGATCTCAACGCCCTCGCCGTGATCATGCGGCACGCGGCGCGGGACCAGATTGTCACCCCCGGAGTGCTCCGGAAAGAGCTGAACCTCAGCTCCCCTGCCACCACCGCACTGATCGACCGTCTCCACAGTTCCGGCCACGTGGTCCGCGAGCGCGAGGGCGCGGACCGCCGCCAGGTGCAGCTGCGCATGACCCCCAAGGCCTACCGCGACGGCAGCGCCATGTTCCTCCCGCTGGCCCGCCACATGGGCACGGCGATGGAAAACTTCACGCCGGAGGAACTGGAGATTGTTACCCGGTTCATGAACTCCATGATCGAGGCCACCGTCCGGGCCGGCGAAGAAGCCGCCCGCGGCCCGGGGCCGGAGCACCGCCCCGGCTGATGCGCAGCAGGCGCCGTCACAGGTGCGCAGCCGCCTGCGGCTGGCCAGCCGGTACCGGCTGCGCTGCTTCGTGCGCCGCCTCCGGCTCCGGTCTCCGGCCAAAGCGCCTGCCGACGCCGACGGCGGCCGCTGCCAGTGCCAGCGGGACCCCGAGCGCCCAGCCGCTAAAGAGCAGGACGGCCACCATGACCGCCGCCGCCACGATCACGCCGTACCAGGCGACGGTCCGCGGCTGCAGCAGCCGGATGCCGGCCGCCAGCCCAAAGGCGGTGACGGCCGTGAAGCACGCCGAGGCGGCTCCGATCTGGAACTGCATGTCGGTGATTCCGGCGATGGCGGCGGTGAAGGACAGCAGCGTCAGGACGGCCAGGGTTACCAGGCTTCCGGCGGGCACCTTTCCCCGCCCGGCGCCGCGGGCAAGGGCGGGCGGCAGCACGCCGTCGGACGCCAGGGCGGCACCGAGCCGGCTGGCGCCGGCCACAAAGGTGTTGATGGGGCCGAACGTCAGCACGGCGGCGGCGACCGCGGTGAGCGGGGCCGCCAGTGAGCCCAACCCTTTCTCCAGCAACGCCGCGACGGGCACCGCCGTAGCGGGCAGTTCCGGGCCGAGGACGGCCACCGAGGCGGCGACAACGCCGATGTAGACCGCGCCCACCACAATCAAGGTGAGCCATGTGGCGCGCCGGAGATCGCGCCCGGGGTTCCGGAACTCCCCGGCCAGGTGGGAGACGGCTTCCCAGCCGGCGAAGCAGAAGAAGAGCAGGCTCGCGGCGCCGCCGACCGCCCAGTAGCCGTGCGGGGCGAAGGGCTGGAAATTCTCGGCCTTGGCGTGCGGCGCCGCGAGCACGACGGCGAGCGCGAGCAGTCCCACCAGCAGCACCATGAGCGCCAACTGCATGCGGCTGGAAACCCTGATGCCGACGGCGTTGCTCGCGAAGGCAGCCAGCAGGATCACTGCCGCCGCGAGGACCGCGGTTTCCCGGCCGCCGCCGACGGCGTGGGCGATGTAGTTGCCGCCGATCACGGCCGTTGCCGGGGCGCCGAAGGGGATCGAAAAGTAGAAGAGGTACCCGGCCACCACCGAGGCGCGGCGCCCAAAGGCACGCTTGACGAAGTGGGCGATCCCGCCGGCGTCGGGCTGCTGGCGGCTCATTTCCGCGAAGCTGAAGGCGACCGGAATGCAGAACACCAGCAGGACGGCCCAGGCCAGGAGCGACGCCGGACCGGCCTCCCTGGCTGCGATGGCGGGAAGCACCAGGACACCCGAGCCCAGGATCGCCCCGACATAGATTCCGGTGGCCCGGAACAGGCCCAGTCCGCTGCCGCTGCCGTCATTATTGTTGTTGATTTCCACCCCTCCATTCATCCGCAGAATCCCCGGCGCCGGAAGCGGCAAAACTGACGGCCAGCCGCAAAAAACTGCCTGCCTGTTGTCCCGGCACCGGCCGACCCGCAGCGGTCCACCCGTTTCTGACCGCGGGAGGGTAGCGTTCCATTATGAGTGCGCAGCAGCCTGACGACGTGTACACACACGGCCACCACGAGTCGGTGGTCCGTGCCCATGCCTCCCGCACGGCGGAAAACTCGGCGGCGTTCGTGATCCCGCATCTCACGCCCGGGGCGTCCGTCCTCGACGTCGGCTGTGGGCCGGGCAGCATCACGTGCGACTTCGCGGAGCTGGTGGCACCGGGCAGCGTCACTGGCCTGGACCGCTCCCCCGACATCATCGCCCAGGCCGCGGCCCTCGCCGTCGAGCGCGGCGTGGACAATGTCGGCTTTGCCACCGGCAACATCTACGACCTCGACTTCCCGGAGGAGTCCTTCGACGTCGTCCACGCCCATCAGGTCCTCCAGCACCTCACGGACCCGGTCGCGGCCCTGCGGGAGATGCGCCGGGCGGCCAAGGCCGGCGGGATCGTGGCGGTGCGCGACGCCGACTTCCATGGCATGAGCTGGTACCCGGCCATCCCCGAGCTCGATGACTGGATGGAGCTCTACCAGCGGATCGCCCGCCGCAACGGAGCCGAGCCCGACGCCGGCCGCCGGCTCGTGTCCTGGGCGCAGGCTGCCGGGTTCACGGACGTGGCGCCGTCCAGCAGCAACTGGCTCTACGCCACCGGACATGAGCGGCGCTGGCAGGCCCGGGTGTGGGGCGAGCGGGTGCTGCATTCCTCCTTTGCCGACCAGGCGCTCGAGTACGGCCTGGCCAGCGAGGCGGACCTGGCCCGGATTTCCGCGGGCTGGCACCGGTGGGGCTCCACCGACGACGGCTGGTTCCTGATTCCCAACGGCGAGGTCATCGCCCGGGCCTGAGGCGCAGGCCTTTTCCACATAGGCGTGTCTGGCTCTGGGGCCGGAGACGTGCGGTTTCTAGCATCAAAGAATGATCATCCAAGCAGGTTATGACTTCCAGGATCTCGCCCGCCCGTATATCGTCCAGGACGGCAAGCTCATGCCAAAGCTGGTGCTGATATGTGTGGACGAGGAAATGCGTTTGGACACCGTCGAGGTCATGGCCGAAGATTTTGCTGGTTCCCTGACCCCTTTCCACGATGCTGTCCTGGCGGCGCTGAATCCGGAATTCACCAAGTACTTTGCGATCGCACACCCTGGCAGATTCAGCGAATACGACTTCTCGGAACCAATCATGGACGAGGCAGACGCATTGGAATCGAAGGCAGCAGAACGGGGCATGCAGCTGATCGGCCACTTCGCCATCGACGAAACGGGCTATATGTCTGCCCGCGCGCTCTCCTATTTTGACCAATATCCGAATCACGATGACCTTCCCAGGACCATGGTCCACTGGGCTCATTCGAAGCTGGGCAAATGCGGCTAAACGCGTCGGCACTCACAGCGCCGGCACAGCACCGCCTAAGTGCTGCCATACCTGCCGCGCTGAGGCTGGGTACAGGCCGAAAACTCGGCCGGCCCGGCATCCGGGCCCCAGCAAAGGAGTAACACCATGGCAAGAATCAACAAGGCCACCGCGGGCATCATGCTCGCTGCGGTGATCGGCGGTGGCGCCATCGGCGCGTCGGCCATCCCCGCGATGGCTGCCGATTCCACCGGCAGCTCGTCCTCGACCCAGGCCACCGACGGCTACGGCACCGGCGGCCAGCGCGGCCCGCACCAGGCCAACGGGAAGACGGAGGAGGTCCTCACCGGCGACACCGCCACGAAGGTCGAGGCGGCGGTAAAGGCCGCCCAGCCGGACGCGACGATCGAAAGGATGGAGACCGACGCCGACGGCGCCACCTACGAAGCCCACATCACGAAGGCGGACGGCACGCCCGCGACCGTCCTGCTGGATGCGAACTTCACCGTGACCGCAACCCAGGAAGGCCAGGGCGGCCCCGGCGGCGGCCATGGCGGCCCGGGCGGTGCAGCCACGGATGGCTACACGTCCAACGGCTAACCCTTAGCGGGCCTTGGGCGCGCCCCGGGGCACGCCTAAGGCCTGCGATCCTGGCCGCACAGCCGGTCTCCGGGGCGTTTGCCAGCGAGTTACCGGCAGCCATTCCCTGTTTCGGGGTCTGCAGATAGGGTGCATTGGAGACCTGCACTGGAGACCCACGCATGGATATCCGCGGTGCACTCGAGACCCACGGCAAGGAGAACCCTCATGCGCAAATTGACGGCCGGCCTTTTCTGTTCTGTGGACGGCGTGGTTGAAGACCCGTTCCTGTGGCAATTCGACAGCTTCGACGAAGAACTGGGTGCCGGGATGGGCGAGATGATGGGCCGGATCGACACCGCACTCCTGGGCCGTGTGGGGTACCAGCAGTGGGCAGAATACTGGCCGAGCGCCGAAAGCGACGCCGATTTCGCCGGGTTCATCAACCCGCTGCCGAAGTTTGTGGCCTCCCGGACCCTGGCCGGAGAGCTGGAGTGGCAGAACTCGCGCCTGATCGAGGGCCCGTTGGAGGACTTCGTGGCGGCTCTGAAGAACAGCGACGGCGGCGAAATAGGGATCTTCAGCAGCATTTCCCTGGTCCACCAGCTGCTGTTCGCCGGGCTGCTCGACACCTTGATGCTGATCGTCCATCCCGTGGTCGCGGGCAGCGGGCGGCGGCTGTTCAACGACGGCGATCCCCTCACCCGGCTGGAGCTGCAGTCGTCCCAGCAGACCAGCAAAGGCAACATGATTCTCAGCTACGGCCTCCGCCGCGACTGACTCCCGTCATCAAGCAGGCCCGCAGCGGCCGGGACCGTAAACTTGCCTGGTGCAACCCTCCCTTTGGCTGGCCCTGGCCGGCGCCGGCGTCCTGATCAGCTTCACTCCCGGCGCGGGCGCCATCAACACCATGAGCAACTCCCTGAACTCAGGATTCCGCAGGTCCCTCTGGGGCATCCTGGGCCAGCAGGCCGCCCTCGTGGTGCACATCCTGATCGTGGCCCTCGGCGTCGGGGTGCTCGTGGCGAGCTCACCGGTGGCCTTCAACGTGATCCGCTACGCCGGCGCCGCCTACCTGGTCTACCTGGGCATCCGGCAGTTCCTGCACAAACCGGACCTGGACCAGGAGAAGGCAGCCGCCCTGCGCAACGAACCGGGCCTCTCCATGTTCCGCCGCGGCCTCTGGGTCAATCTGCTCAACCCCAAAGCCGTGGTCTTCTTCCTGGCCTTCATGCCCCAGTTCATCCGGCCGGAACAGCCGCTGCTGCCGCAGTACATGGTCCTGGCCGCCACCGTGATCGTGATCGACGTCCTGGTCATGTGGTTCTTCTTTGCGGCGGCGGCCCGGTCCTTCCAGCGCTTCACCCGCGACGCCGGCGGACAGAAGGTGCTGAACCGGACCTTCGGCGGGCTCTTCGTCGGCGTAGGCATCCTGCTGGCCGCGATCCACTAGGCGCCGCGGGCGGCCGATCGCCGGACCGGATCACAGTCCGGATCCAGGACCGGATCAGAGCCCGGGTGTCACCGACAATGCCCGCGCCGTGCCCGCCAGTTCGGGCGCTTCCCGGGCCACCACTTCTTCGACGTAGGCAGTGGCAGCGTCCGCGAGCCCGTCGTAGAGGCGGACGAGGAGTTCCCTGGCCTCAGTCCGGGGCCAGGCCTCCGGCAGGAGCTCGGCGGGAAGGTCCGGGTCACTCCAGGGGAACGCCCGCCACGCGTCCATCAGTTCGGTCCTGACCTTGAAGGCCTCCGCCGGGCTGACTGTTCCTGCGTCGAGGCGTTCGGCCCAGGGCGTGAATTTTTCGGTAAACGGCCGGTATTGTTCCCTGAACTCCCGCGGCGACCAGGCCTCGACGAGGCGTTTGCCGCGGAGGCTGGCTTCCGCGGTGCGGAAGATGACGTAGTCGTCCACGCCGTAGCCCCTGCAGGTTTTTTCGAGTTCCTCGGAGTGGTCCCGCGGAGAGACCCACAGCGCCCCGAACAGCGGCGCGAATCCGCGCCAACGCAGGCGTGAGCGGAACATTTCGCGGACATCCCGCGACGTCTCCGGAATCGAAAACGCGATGACGGTCCAGTGGCCGTCCCACTGGCGGGACTCTTCGCCGAAGACGGAGACCTGCTCGAGGCCGTGACGGAGCCGGTTCCGCGCGCCCTGCGTGATGCGGTAGCGCGACGTACGCCCGGCACTGGATTGTTCGAGTACGCCCCGGGACGCCAGGCGGCTCAACGCCGTCGCCGACGCCGACGCCGTGATCCCCAGGCCCGAGGCCAGGGCGGCGATGAGCCGGGACGGCAGCCATTCCTCGCTCTGGAACCAGTAGTCAACCAGCAGGGTGAGCAACTGGTGCTGGGTGGACGGCCCCTTCAAAGGCCGCGGAAAGTCGATGGCCAGGTCCGGGTCCATGCCGGGTACGGAGTCCGGCCGCTCGCTCATCACGCCTCCATCATGCCAGTCACATCCGTCACCATTTTATTTTGCACTTAGATTGACGGGCGCAAGTCTAAGTGCATACTATTGCACCAGAGTGACGGAGGCCACAGCCGACCCCGCCGCCCTGCTCAGCATGCGAGCCCCAGATCTTCCCCAGCCCCACCTTTCCCCTGCTACATCCCTGCCCACCTAGGAGATCCGCAATGACCGCTGGTCCCATCGTTCCGCCGACGCCGTTGACGCCGCCCGCGGAACAGGTCCGCCCCGCTTCCCGCGAGGGAACCAAACATGCCCGCCGCGCCGCCACCGCCAGCTTCATCGGCAGCACCCTGGAGTACTACGACTTCTTCATCTACGGTTCGGCGTCGGCCCTGATCTTCAATAAGATCTTCTTCCCCGGCATCGACCCCGCCCTCGGCACCATCCTGTCCATGGCCACCATCGGCATCGGCTACGTCGTCCGTCCCCTCGCGGCCAGCGTC
The DNA here is from genome assembly GCF_056406415.1 of Arthrobacter sp. P1_C12_2. Classification (NCBI taxonomy): domain Bacteria; kingdom Bacillati; phylum Actinomycetota; class Actinomycetes; order Micrococcales; family Micrococcaceae; genus Arthrobacter; species Arthrobacter sp. P1_C12_2. Next base: position 483,146 of record NZ_JBFUAF010000001.1, read on the forward strand.
ATCGGCCACTACGGCGACCGCATCGGACGCCGCCAGATGCTGGTCCTGACGCTCGTGGTGATGGGCGTGGCCACCTTCCTCATCGGCTGCCTGCCGCCGGCCTCCGCCATCGGCGCGGCCGCGCCGGTCCTCCTGATCGTCCTGCGCGCACTTCAGGGCGCCTCCGCCGCCGGCGAATCCGTCGGCGCCGTCACCATGACCATGGAACATGCCCCCAGCAACAAGCGGGCCTTCTACAGCAGCTGGGTCAACACCGGCGCCGTCGCCGGGATCATGCTCGCCTCTTTGGCTTTCCTCGCCGTGTCCCTCCTTCCGCAGGAGGACCTGCTCAGCTGGGGATGGCGGCTGCCCTTCCTCGCCAGCATCCTGGTGGTCGCCGTCGGCCTCTACATCCGCCTCCGGTTGCCCGAATCCGAGGTGTTTGAAGCCGCGAAAGAAGCGGAAACCGAGAAGGAACTGCCCATCAAGGTGGTCCTCCGCGATCACTGGCGCACCATCGTCAAAGTCATCTTCTTTGGGCTCTGGAGCGTGGTGTCTTCGGTCTTCGCGGCCTTCGGGCTGGCCTACGCGACCGGAAAATTCGGAATCCCGTCCGCTGCCATGCTCGGGGTCACCATCGCCACGGCCGCCCTGGGCATCATCGCCCAGCCCTACGCCGGCATCCTGGCCGACCGGATCGGCCGCAAGCCGGTCTTCATCACCGGCAACATCATTTGCGCCGTGGCCGCCTTCGCCTACTTCTGGTCGATCAGCACAGGATCCATACCGCTGATCTTCGCCAGCGGCATCCTGTTCATGACCGTGGGCTACGGGATGGTCAACCCGCTGGGCCCGGCCATGACGGCCGAAATGTTCCCTACGAAGATCCGCTACTCCGGCGCGGCCACGGCCTCGCAGCTGGGCCTTGTGGTCACGGGCTTCGCGCCGGCCATCGCCGCGGCCATCGTCCAACCTGGTCCCACTGGGTGGATTCCCGTGGCCGCGTTCACCGCGTCCTGCTGCCTTGCTTCGGCCGCCGTCACCGCCATCTGGGTCAAGGAAACCTACAACGTCCCCACCGAGGCGCTGGGTACCAAGGAATCCGCGAACGCCTAGATCCTGATTCCCGGACAGTGCGGAGGGGAGCGGCCGGGCAGCACCTGGCCGCTCCCCTCCGGCACTGTCCCGGAACAAACTACAGCCCCTGAACAAACCAGTGAGGAACCTTCCGTGACACCGCGCACCGCGCTAAAACCAGTGCTCATTGAACAAGACGTCGAAACCCAGATGCCGGATGGCGCCATCCTGCGATCCACGGTGTACCGCCCGGCGGACGGGGAACCGTGCCCGGTCCTGCTGACCAGGACGCCCTACGGACGCGACCTCTCCGTCAACTCCGCCTATCTCAACCCCGTAACGGTCGCGGCCGCGGGCTACGTGGTCATCATGCAGGACTGCCGCGGGCGCTTCGGCTCCGACGGGGACTTCGACCCGTCCGCCAATGAAGCGTCCGACGGCGCCGCAACCGTCGAGTGGGCCGCCCTGCTGCCGTACTCCAACGGCGCCGTGGGGATGTGGGGCCGTTCCTACTTCGCGGAGACGCAGTGGCGGGCGGCGTCCCTGGCTCCGAGCGGCCTCGCCGCCCTCTCGCCCGGCATCTCCGCCGGGGCCAACGCGAACAACGGCTCCCTGTACCGCGGCGGCGCCTACGAGCTCGGCAGCCGGTTCAGCTGGGGGCACGCCTCTATCTCAGCCAACGAGCTCCTCCGCGAATTTGCGGGCGACCCGGAACTGCAGGGCAAGGAATTCCAGACGTGGCTGGATCTGGACCGCTCATTTTCCGACGGCAGCGCATTCGGCACCCTGCCCCTGCGCGACCTCTCGGGGCGGCTTGGCACGTTCATGAACCGCCATGTCCTTCCCTCGGCCGGTGAATCGCCGGGGAACAGTTTCACGTGCCTGTGGGACGAAGCCTCCATCAGGCCGGTGTCATTGCCCACGCTGCATATCGGCGGCTGGTTCGACATCTTCTGCCCCAGCACCCTTTCCCAGTACGCAATGCAGCTCGAGCACAGCCGTGCCGGGGCTGCGCCTGCGCCCCGGCTTATCGTGGGCCCCTGGTCCCACACGAACTTCTCCGGCGGCTACCCCGAGGTGAGCTTCGGACTAAACGCGGCCGGGGGCATGATGAACGGTCTGGGGGATCTTTCCGGGCTCCAGACGGCCTGGTTCGACGCCGTACTCAAGGACGAACCCGAGCGGCTCCGCAACGTCCCGGCCGTGTTGCTCTATTTCATGGGCGAAAACCAGTGGCGCGGTTTTAATGAGCTGCCTTCCCCGCGCAGCCACCGCTCCTGGTTCCTCGGCGGGGACGGGTCGCTGCAGGACACACCGGGATCCGACGGGTCTGTCGAATACGATTACGACCCCCTGGATCCGGTCCCCACCGCAGGCGGCGCAACCATGATCCACGGGGTCTTTCCCGCTGGGCCGGCCGTGCAGCATGCCGTGGAGGCCCGCGCCGACGTCCTCACCTTTACGTCAGAGGCGTTCGAGGAGCCGGTCACGCTGTTCGGCGAGGTCAGCGCCACGTTCTTCGCGGCCTCCACCGCCGTGGACACGGACTTCGTGGTGCGGCTCTGCCGGGTCGCTCCGGACGGCACATCCCTGGGCATTGCCGACGGCATTGTCCGCGCCTCCTGGCGGGAAAGCCATGCAGGGACAGGGCTGTACCAGCCGGGCCACGCGCCGTCTTTGATCGAACGCGGCCGACCATATGAATACACCGTAAACCTCTGGCAGACGGCCTACACCTTTGCCCCCGGCGAGCGGCTCCGCGTCCAAGTCACGTCCAGCTGCCACCCGCGCTGGGACCGGAACCTCAACACGGGCAAGCTGGCCTATGACTCCGCCGAAGCGGTTGTGGCCACGCAGACCGTACTTTTCGGCGCGGACTACCCCAGCCGGCTGACGGCTGGAATCCTGTGAGCGCGCCATTTCTTGGCGTCCCGGAAGCGCCGGGACTGACCTTCCTCGCGGAACTCTCAGTCACCGTCGGCGAGCCGATCGACGTCGGGCCCACGCCGGAGGGCCACCGGCGCGTCATCCCGATCACGGGCGGAACGGTCAGCGGGCCGGCCCTGAACGGGCGTGTCCTCCCGGGCGGCGCGGACTACCAGCTCCTCCGGAGCCCCACCCTGACGGAGCTCGACGCCCGGTACGTCCTGGAAACCGACGACGGCCACCGGATCTTCGTGCACAATTCAGCGCTGCGCCACGGAAGCGTCGGGGACATCGAACTGCTGAACTCCGGCGCCGCCGTCGATCCTTCAAGGATCTACTTCCGCTGCTGGCCACGACTCACCACCGCTTCCCCCGCCCTGGAATGGCTGAATACACGCCTCACCCTCGGGACGGGCGAACGGCAGCCCGGCCGAGTGGTCATCAGGATCTTCACGGTCGATTAACGGCCCGACGACCGGGCACGAGGAAAGCCGGAGGCTGCGTCACCGCGGCCCCCGGCTTTCCTTGCGTCGTACGCTCGTGCCGACGGCGTCCAGGCTCCCGTCAGACGTGGCCGGGCGTGAGCTTCCTCAGGTCCGCTTTGCGGATCTTGCCGCTCGCTGTCCGCGGCATCTCGTCCACGAAAACCACGGATTTGGGGATCTTGTACCGGGCCAGCCGGCCCTCCAGGTGGGAGCGCAGTTGCTCTTCCGTAAGCCTGGCCCCCTCCCGCAGCAACACCACGGCCCGCGGCACCTCGCCCCATTTCTCGTCCGGCATGCCGATCACCGCGACACTGCCGACGGCGTCGAGCTCGGCGATCGCCTGCTCCACCTCGGCCGGGTAGATGTTCTCCCCGCCGGAAATGATCATGTCCTTGAGCCGGTCCGAGATGAACACGAAACCGTCCGGGTCCTTGTAGCCCATGTCACCGGACTTGAACCAGCCGTCCGCGGTGTAGGAATCTGCCGAGGCCTCGGGCCGGTTCCAGTACTGGCGGATGACATTGGGGCCCTTGATCTGGATCTCCCCTACGGTTCCGGGCGTGGCCGGGCCCGCCGCAGGGTCCAGGGGATCGGCCACCCGGACGTCGGTGAAGAAATGCGGCAGTCCCGAGGAACCGGCCTTGTCCCGGGACCGGGCCGCCGGCAGCGTGGTGGCGCCCGGTGCCGTCTCGGTCATGCCGTAGCCGTTGGAGAAGCGCAGTCCCCGCCGTTCGTAGGCTTCCAGGACCCGCATGGGCACGGCGGAACCGCCGCACGTCAGTTTGTTCAGCGAACTGAGGTCCGTGGCGTCCCAGTCCGGGTGCTCGCACAACATCTGGTAGGTGGTGGGCACCCCACTGATGGTGGTTGCGCGGTGCCGCTCGATCAGCTCCAGCGTCCGGCGGGGATCGAACTTGGCTTCCAGGACCACGGTGCCGCCCTTCAGGAGCGTGGGGAGGACGCCCATGTCAAGGGAGGCAACGTGGAACATCGGGGAGATCATGAGGGCCACGTCGGTGGAGGCAAAATCGAAATCGACCAGTACGTTGACGCAGTTCCACGTGATGTTGCCGTGCGTCAGGAGCGCGCCCTTGGGATTTCCCGTGGTTCCGGAGGTGTAAAGGATCATGGCGGCATCGTCCAGGCCCACGGGCTCGTCCGGCGCCAGCGCCGCACCGGAGGCGATCACGGCCTCAAACGACTCCACGGCGGTTCCCCCGGCCGCGGCGCCGCCGTCAGCGCCGCCGTCGGGCCTTGTTTTGTCGGGCACTGTTTTGTCAGGGACGGTTGAGTCGTCGACGACGATCCGCGAACCCACAGCGGTCTCCGCCGAGCCGCGTTCGGCGAGCACCGCGAGCGCCGCCGAGTGGACCAGCAGGACGGCGCCGCTGTCCCGGAGCTGGAACTGGATTTCGGGTGGAGCGAGCCGGGTGTTCAGCGGAACGAAGACCGCCCCGGCCATGCCGGCGGCGAACAGGGTCTCCAGGAAGGAGGGATCGTTTTCGCCCAGGTAGGCCACCCTGTCGCCCTTGGCCACGCCGCGGTCCCGGAGGGCGTTGGCGAGCCGGGTGGAACGATCCGCGAGCTGGACGTAGCTGAGTTCCATGTCCCCTGCGATGACGGCGGTCTTGGTGCCCGACTTCGGGCGGCGCCGCTGCAGCCACGAGCCGATGCCAAAATTCTCCACGGCAAATCCTTTCTAGTTAGACGGTAGCGCCTGCGGGCCGGTCAGGACCCGACAGCCTGCAGATCGTTGTTCTTGGGCTCGCGCGTCAGCAGGATGAAGACGATCGACACGAGGGACATGATGGCCAGGTACCAGACCACGGCGGAGGTGTCCTGTCCTGAATCCTTGAAGATCTGCGCCACGATGCCCGGCGTGAAGCCCGCGCCGAGCAGCGTGGCGAGCTGGTAGCCCAGGGACGCGCCGGTGTAGCGCGAGGTGGTGCCGAACTGCTCGGATACGAAGGCCGCGAGCGGGCCGAAAAGGGTGGAGTGGATCATCAGGCCGACGGCGAAAGCCACGAAGATCAGCCCGATGTTGTTGGAGGACAGGAGCTGGAACATCGGCGTGAGGTAGAGGATGAAGAGCACCAGGCCGCCGATCATCACGGGCCGCCGTCCCAGCTTGTCGGAGAGCCGACCGCCCATGATCACGAAGGTGATGGACACGAACGAGGCTGCCGCGAAGGCGTACAGCACGCCCTGTCGGTCCGCACCCTTGGACACGGCATAGGTCACGGAGAACGTCGCCAGCACCACCTGGAGCGCAAACCCGGCCGCACCGGCCAGCATGGTGAAGATCAGGGTCTTGGGCCGGCGAAGGACCTGCAGGAGGGGAATCTCGCGGCGCACGGGCGCGCTGCCTTGCGCTGTCCGCTGCGGCTGGGCGTTGTCCCGCTTAGCCTGCTCCTGCTCGGCCTTTTCCCGCTCGGCCTTCTCTTGTTCCAGTGCCGCCTTGAAGATAGGGCTTTCGGAGACCTTGAGCCGGACGAACATGCCGACGCCCAGGAGGACGAAGGACAGCAGGAACGGCACGCGCCAGCCCCAGGCCAGGAATTGCTCGTTGGGCAGGGCCGCGAAGGCACCCATGACCAGGGTGCCCAGCACCGCGCCGGTGGGGGCGCCGGCGTTGACGAACGAGGCCGCGAAGCCGCGCTTGCCCGATTCCGAGTGCTCCAGCGCCATGAGGGCGGCGCCGCCCCACTCCCCGCCGACGGCAATGCCCTGGCAGACGCGGAGGATCACGAGCATCACGGCACCCCACGCTCCGGCCACCGCGGCGCCGGGCACCAGCCCGATCAGGGTGGAGGCGATGCCCATGACCAGCATCGAGACAATCAGCATGTTCTTGCGTCCGAGCCTGTCGCCGAAGTGGCCGAAAATGATGCCGCCGAGGGGCCGCGCCACATAGCCGGCGGCGAACGTCCCGTAGGCGGCCACCACCCCCACCCACWCGTCCGCGCCGGCGAAGAACACCTTGGGAAAGACCACGGCGGCGGCCGTGGCATAGAGCAGGAAGTCGTAGTACTCGATGGTGCTGCCGAGATAGCTGGAGGCAATGACGGTCCGTGCTTCACGGCGACGCGTACCTGCGTCCATGGCCTGCAACTGCGAAATTTGGGACATCGTTGTTCCTTATGGCAGAGGGATGGTGAAGTGGCTGTGGCGGCTTACTTGTAGAAGCGGGCGAGGAACTCGGCCACGACGGCGGGGCGCTCCTGGCCTTCGATCTCGATCGTGTTGGCCACCTTGATCTGGGCGCCGCCCTTGACCTCGGTGACCTCTGCGATCGTGGCCCGCATGCGGATGCGTGAACCCACCTTGACCGGGGAGGTGAAGCGGACCTTGTCGAGGCCGTAATTGACCTTGGTGGTGACGCCGTCGACGTCGAACAGCTCGCCCCAGAAGGGGATGATGAGCGAGAGGGTGAGGAAGCCGTGGGCGATCGGGGCGCCGAAGGGGCCATCCTTGGCGCGCTCCGGGTCCACGTGGATCCACTGGTCATCGCCCGTGGCATCGGCGAACTTGTTGATCTGTTCCTGGGTGATTTCGCGGTAGTCGGTGACACCGAGGTCGGTGCCGGCGAGCGTAAGCAGTTTGTCGAAGTCGACGACGAGGTTGGGCATCTTTGGCTCCTGTGATGGTTTGGATGAGTCGAACGACGGCGGCGGGACGCGCCGTCAGCGGGTAAAGAGCGTCAGCGGGTGAAGGCACTTTCGCCGGTGAGGGCGCGGCCAACGATCAGGGCATTGATCTCGTGGGTGCCCTCGTAGGAATAGACGGCCTCGGCATCGGCATGGAAACGCGCGACGTCGGATTCGAGAGTGATGCCGTTGCCGCCCACCACTTCGCGGGCCAGCGCGACAGTCTCGCGCATCAGCAAGGACGTCTGCATCTTGGCCAGGGCGGAGTCCTGGTCCCGGTAGATGCCCTTGGCCTGCTGTTCGGTCAGCCGGACCACGAGGGACAGCGACGAGGTCAGGTTTCCCAGCATCCGGGCAAGCTTTTCCTGAACCAGCTGGAAGGACGCGAGCGGGCGGCCGAACTGCTGACGCTGAGTGACATACTTCAGCGCCGCCTCGAAGGCCCCGGCCTGGATGCCGGTGGCGATCCACGCGACGTCCGAGCGCATGGCCCGCAGCATCGCGGCCACGTCCCGGAACGAGTTCACGTTGTGGAGCCGCCTGGCCTCGGGGACGCGGACGCCGTCGAGGGTGATGTGGGCGTTCTGCATCATCCGCAGTGCGGTCTTGCCGCGGATCTTCTCCAGGGTGACGCCGGCGGCCTCACGGTCCACGAGGAACGCCTTGACCTGCCCGTCGGCTGCGTCGCGGGCGAAGACGGCCAGGACGTCGGCCGTTGCCGCGCCGCCGATCCAGCGTTTGGCGCCGTCCAGGACCCAGGTGTCGCCGTCTGGGCCAGACTCCCTGCGGGCGGTGGTCGCGAGTCCCCCGGCAATGTCCGAGCCGGACTCCGGTTCGGTCAGCGAGAAGACGCCTTTGAGCGAGAAGCCGATGACCCTGGGCATCCACTCGGCCTGCTGTTCCGCGGAGGCGCCGACCCGGATGGCGGTCCGGAACAGCCCGGCCTGGGCCGTGTACCAGGTGGCCAGCGAGGCGTCCGTCCGGGCGAGTTCGAAGATCCGGAACCCCTGGTAGATTCCCCGGGCGGGTTCTTGCTCGGCACCCGGGGCGCCGGTCAGTTCCGCCGGTTCCATCAGGTCCAGATCGATCAGCGGCCGGGCCAGCTGGTCCGGGAATTCGCCGCGCTCCCAGTAGTCGGCCAGGAGCGGGCGGGCCTGGGTGTCCAGGAACTCCCGCAGCCGTCCCAGCACTCTCCGCTCCCCGTCCGTGAGGAGGGACTCGGCATCGTAGTAGTCGCAGACGCTGTAGAGGCGTTTCTGCGTTGCTTTCTGGGGCGCGGTCTCGACGGACATTCTCAGCCACCGAGCCCGAGCAGGCGGACGGCGTTGTCCTTGAGGATCTTGGGCCGGACCTCGTCCTTGAGCGGCAGGTCCGCGAAGGCGCCCAGCCATTTCTGCGGGGTGATCAGGGGAAAGTCGGTGCCGAAGAGGACCTTGTCCTGCAGGACCGAGTTGGCCATGCGGACCAGGGACTCCGGGAAGTACTTCGGGGACCAGCCGGAGAGGTCGATGAACACGTTCGCCTTGTGCGTGGCGATCGAGTTGGCCTCGTCCTGCCACGGCACCGAGGGGTGCGCCATGATGATCTGCAGTTCCGGGAAGTCCGCGGCCACGGCGTCGAGCAGGAGCGGGTTGGAATAGGCCAGCTTGATGCCGTACCCGCCGGGGAGACCGGCGCCCATGCCGTTCTGGCCCGTGTGGAAGATGGCCGGCAGGCCCAGCTCCTGAAGAGTTTCCCAGAGCGGGTAGAACTGCTCGTTCGAAGGGTCGAAGCCCTGCAGGCTCGGGTGGAACTTGAACCCCCGCGCGCCGAGGTCGATCCCCTGGTGCTTGGCGCCCTGGATGGCGTCGGCGCCGGTGCGCGGGTCCACGCTGCCGAAGGGGATCAGGACGTCGTTGTTGCGGGCGGCGCCGGCGATGAGTTCGGGGATGCTGTTGGGCTCGTGCTTGAGCTGGGTCCGGGCGTCGACGGTGAAGACGACGGCGGCCATGTTTAGTTCGCGGTAGACCTCGGCGATCCGGTCCAGGGACGGCGTCCGGTCCTCGGCCTTGAAGTACTTGGCGGAGGCCTCGGTCAGGGCCGCGGGCAAGGACCCGTGGCCGTGGCCGTCCACCTCGAGGTGGACGTGCATGTCGATCGCGTCCAGGGCGGCGGCGTCGATGCCGAGTTCGTAGCGCCGCGCGGGCATGGCTAGCCGACCTCCGCCGGTTCGGGCTTCAGTTCTTCCGGCAGCGGCAGGAAGTCCTCGCCCACACTCTGCAGCTTGTCCCCGAAGAGCACGCCGAAGTTGTCCACGAGGTCCTGGTAGCCCCAGCCGCCGTCGCGGTATTCGGTGGCCGCAGCCTCGGGGTGGGTCCAGAGCTGCAGCCGGTCACCGCCCGCGCCGATTGCCTGGCCGGTAACTGAAGACGCCGCGTCGGAGGCGAGGAAGGCCACCAGCCCGGCGACGTCGCCGGCCGTGCCGAAGCCGAGGTCGTGGCGGAAGAAGGCCGGCATGGCCTCGCCGCGCTCGTCGGCCTCGACGGCCTTCTGGAAGTACGGGACGGTCTTGGTCATGGCGGTGGCGGCCACCGGGATGACGGCGTTGGCGGTGACCCCGGCCTTCTTCATTTCCAGTGCCCAGGTGCGGACCATGCCCACGATCCCGGCCTTTGCAGCGGCGTAGTTGGTCTGGCCGAAGTTGCCGCGCTGGCCGGTCGGGGAGCCGATGGTGATGATGCGGCCGGCAATGCCGTGCTCCTTGAAGTAGCCGAAGGCCTCCCGGGCGCAGGTGAAGGTGCCGCGCAGGTGGACGTTGATCACGGCGTCGAAGTCCTCGTCGGTCATCTTCAGCAGGCTCTTGTCCCGCAGGATGCCCGCATTGGTGACCAGGATGTCCAGCCGGCCGAACTCCGCGACGGCCGCCTGCACCAGCTGCCGGGCGACCTCGGAGCTGCCCACCGGGGCCACGACGGCGGCGGCCCGGCCGCCGTCGGACTCGATGGTCCGGACCGCTTCCGCAGCGACGCCGGCGTCCACATCGTTGATGACGACGGCGGCGCCCTGGCGGGCCAGTTCCCGGGCGTAGGCCAGGCCGAGGCCCCGGCCACTTCCGGTGACGATTGCTACTTTTCCTGACAGGCTCATTGCCGCTCCTTTGCTAGCTGCCGTGTGCATCCGGCCCTGCGGCATGGGATGCTGTTCTGCATCCATGAAAATATGGATAGTTGAAAAAGTCAATGATTTATTTTTGGGACTATTGGAGTTGGGCATGGCGACCGAAGCAGACGAACAGCTGGACACCGAACCGGCAGAAAAGCTCAAGGCGGCGACCATCAGCCAGGACGCGGGCTTCCTGCTGGCCAAACTCCATGCCGCCGGCTCGGTCCTGAACAACCGCGCACTGGCCGGATTCGGACTCAAGGAGCGCTCCTATTCGGTGCTCGCCCTGGCCAACAGCGAGCTGGAGCCCACCCAGCGGGAGATGGCCGAATTCCTCAGCCTGGATCCCAGCCAGATCGTCGCCTTGATTGACGAGCTCGAAAAGCGCGGGCTGGTGATCCGGGCGCCCGGGAAGCAGGACCGGCGCGCCAAGATCGTCTCAGCAACCGCGGACGGGGCAACCATTTTCCGGCAGGCCGAGGCTGCGGCGCGGGAGGCGGAATCCGCCGCGCTGGCGGGGCTCAACGGCACCGAGATCGCGGCGCTCAAGGGACTGCTCCGCAAGGCGCTGTGGGGGCCCGCGGCCTGATCGCATGCCCGGTTCCGGGCCGGACTCGGGCCGGATTCGGGCAAGAGGAATACCCTTGGGGCAGGAGGTGCCATGACCGTTCGGAGCGCCGGCATTCTGCTGTACCGGCTAAGGAGTGCGTCCCCGCCTAACGGTGCGCTCCAGTCCGGGAGTGCACCCCAGCTTGAGGTCTGGATAGCCCACATGGGCGGACCGTTCTGGGCCCGCAAGGACGCCCAGGGCTGGTCCATCCCCAAGGGTGAATACCCGGCCGACGAGGACCCGCTGGCGGCTGCGCACCGCGAGTTCGCGGAGGAAATCGGCACGCCGGCACCTGTCGCCGAGTACCACCGGCTCGGCGACTTCCGCCAGCCCTCCGGCAAGATCATCACGGTCTTCACGGCCGAATCGGACTTTCAGCCCGAACGAATCGTGAGCAACACCTTCACACTGGAGTGGCCGAGGGGATCCGGCACGATCAGCAGTTTCCCCGAGATCGACCGCGCCGAATGGACCGCCGAGCCCGCAGCCCGGTCCAGGCTGGTCAAGGGCCAGCTGCCGGTCCTCGACGCGCTGGTCCGGCACCTTGGGCTTGGCCCGGCAGCACGCGACGAGCCTGCCGCCGGGAACAGGCATGACAGAAGCTGAATGTCAGTTGACATTTTTTGTAACACATCGCGGAGGCCAGCTAGCCAAGAGGCCCGGGATCGTTCATGCTTAGCTATGACCTCAACGTCGAGCCAGTACCGGATCATCGCGGTCTGCACCGGAAACATCTGCCGGTCCCCGATGGCCGAACTCATGCTGGCGGAGGCATTCCGGGCCGAGCACCTCACCGGGGCTGTGGTCGATTCCGCCGGCACCACCGCGTATGAGGCGGGCCGGCCCATCGACCACCGGGCCGCGCGAAAACTCGCAGCCCAGAACATCGCTTCGGACCGCCACGTGGCGCGCGAATGGCGGCCCGAATGGTTCGCCAACCGGGACCTGATCTTGGCCCTTGACGTCGACCACTACGGCTGGCTCCGGCAGGCGGCACCGGACCGGGAATCCTTGGCCAAGATCCGGATGCTCCGCAGCTTCGACCCCGCCGTGGCGGACAAGGACCCGCTGGAGCAGGGCATCGAGGACCCGTGGTACGGCGGCCACACCGACTTCGACATCACCTGGAACCTCATCCGGGGCTCCATTCCGGGGATTGTGCAGCACGTGCGCACCGAGCTGGAGCGGCAGGACGGGCACCGTCACGGCAGTGATCACCCCAATGCAGGGCAGCCGGTACGCTCTACTTCATGAGCCCCGCACCCGTCATCATCGCAATCGACGGGCGGTCCGGCTCCGGCAAGACCACCCTGGCCATCGAACTGGCGGCGCGGCTCAGGGAGCACCACAAGGTCTCGCTGTTCCACCTTGAGGACATCTATCCCGGCTGGAACGGGCTGGCGGCGGGGATCGAACGCTACGTCACCACCGTGCTTTCGCCCTTGCGGCGCGGGGAGAACGCGGAATGGGTCAGCTGGGACTGGGAGCGGCACTACGACGGCGAAGCCCGCACCACGCGCCCTGCCGAAATCGTCTTGGTGGAGGGCGTCGGCGCCGCCGCAGCCGCCGCGGTGCCCCTGCTGGACGCCGTGATCTGGGCGGACTCCTCCGACGCGGACCGGCGGGCCCGGGCGCTGGCCCGGGACGGCGAGACGTACGAACCCTTTTGGGACCAGTGGGCTGCCCAGGAAGCGGAGTGGCTGGCGGCCGATGACGTCCCGGCCCGGGCGGATGTGCACGTGCTCAACCTTGCGGACGGCACCGCCCCGGACGATGTCCTGCAGGCGTTGCAGTACCTTCCCGCAGTCGCCTCCGCCCTGCTGCCCGAACTCGCCGCCCGGCGGGGGCTGCAGTTGCTGGCGGAACGGATCGACGCCCGGCCCGAGGCCGCGCAGCTGTTTGCGGCGCTCTTTGGCGGTTCAACCAACGCCGTGTGGCTCGACTCCTCCCTTGACCCGGCAGGCCTCGCCCCGCAGGCCGCGGAGCGCAGCCGCTTCAGCATCCTGGCCGACGACGGCGGCCGCTTCGGCCAGGCCGTCCGGCACAGTTCCGGACGGACCCGCGTCAGCACGGGCCAGGCCACCGTGACCACCGATGGCCCGTTCTTCCGCTGGCTCGACGGCGTGTGGGGCCGCCGGGCGCTCCGTGCCCCCGAGGCTTACCCGTGCGAGTTCACCCTCGGCTGGCTCGGCTACCTCGGCTATGAACTCAAACGCGAAACCGGCGGCAACGACGTGGCCGCCACCACCCCGGACGCCTGCCTGATCTTCGCCGGCCGCGCCGTGGTCCTTGACCATGCCGAGGGTACAGCCTGGCTGCTGACCCTGGACGCGCCCGACGCCGGGGACTGGCTCGAGGCGGCCCGCACGGCCGTCGCCACGGCCACGTCGGCGCCCGGCCCCGGGTCCACGGCGTTCGGGTCCAGTGCCCTGCAACCCGCTGCCCCGCGCTTCGCCGCCCGCGACACGGAAGCCGGCTACAAGGCAAAGGTCACCGAGGCCCAGCGTGAGATCGCGGAAGGCAACACGTACGAGGTCTGCCTGACCACGGTGCTCACGGCTGCCTCGCCCGCGGGGCCTCAGGGCTTGGATCCGTGGCCGACCTACCTGGACCTACGGCACCGGAACCCTGCCCCGTTCGCCAGCTTTCTGCGGTTCGGCGGGCTCGCCGTGGCGAGCACGTCGCCGGAGCGCTTCCTGCAGATTGCCGCGGACGGCAGGATGCGGGCCGAGCCGATCAAGGGCACGCGCCGCCGGGATGCGGAACCGGGGACGGATGCCGCCCTGCGGCAGGAACTGGAGTCTTCGGCCAAGGACCGCGCGGAAAACATCATGATCGTGGACCTGCTGCGCAATGACCTCAGCCATTTCGCCGTCCCGGGTTCGGTGGCCGTCAGCCGGCTGTGCGCGATCGAGAGCTACGCCACCGTGCACCAGATGGTGAGCACCATCGATGCCCGGCTGCGGCCCGGACTGCCGCGGGCCGAGGCGGTTGCCGCCTGCTTCCCCGCCGGCTCCATGACCGGCGCCCCGAAGGTCAGCACCATGGCCATCCTGGACCGGCTGGAGGCCGCGCCGCGCGGTGTGTACTCCGGAGCGATCGGCTACTTCTCCCTGAACGGGGCCGCCGACCTTTCCGTGGCGATCCGGACCCTCGTCGTCAGCGCCCTGGGCGACGGCACCGCGGACCTGAGTCTCGGCGTCGGCGGCGCCGTCACCGCCGATTCGTCGCCGCAGGAGGAGTACGAGGAAGTCCGGACCAAAGCGTTCGGCGTCCTCTCGGCGCTCGGCGCTGAGTTTCCCCAAGGCTGAGTTTCCCCGAGGCTGATTTCCCCAGGGCTTGCCGAAGGCTGTGCAGCCGGACGCCCGGACTACTGCAGGACTGCCGTCAGCCTCGCGACATTGTCCACGTACTTGACCTTCATGGGCCGTTTCATCCAGTCCTCCAGCAGGAGTTCGTGCGAAATGCCACGGTAGGTGTCCTCCACGGCGCGGATCCTCTGCACGATGTCCTCACCGAGGAGCATCACGGACACCTCGAGGTTCAGAGAGAAGGAGCGCATGTCCATGTTGCTGGAGCCCAGCACGGCTACCTCGTTGTCGATCGTGAAGTGCTTGGCATGCAGCACGAAGGGCGCCTTGTAAAGGTAGATCCGCACGCCTGCCTCGAGGAGGGCCTTGTAGTACGACTGCTGCGCGTGATGGACGAGGAACTGGTCGCCCTTTTCCGAGACGAAGAGCTCCACTTCGACGCCGCGCTGCGCCGCCGTAGTCACCGCGTAGAGCAGCGAGTCGTCCGGGACGAAGTAGGGGCTGCAGAGCGAGATCCTGTGCTGCGCCGAGTAAATGAGGGTGTTGAACAGCCGCAGGTTGTTCTCGGTGACAAATCCCGGGCCGCTGGGTACCACCTGGGCGGTGATGTTGCCGGGGTGGGGCTCGGGCCGGTGTTCCAGCTGCCTTTCAAGGGATTCGTCGGTTTCGCTGAGCCAGTCGGTCGCGAAGGCTACGTTCAGTGTGGTGACAATCGGCCCGCGCATGCAGGCCATGAGCTCCACCCATTCGCGGCCCACTTTGCGGTGTTTGGGGTTGTTGTAGGACGGCTCGATCAGGTTCTGGGATCCCGTGAAGGCGATCTCGCCGTCGATCACCATGATCTTGCGGTGGTTGCGGAGATCCGGCCTACGCCACTGCCCGTGCAACGGGTTCAGCGGCAGCATGGGCCGCCACAGGATCTTGCTTGCGTTGAGCCTGGCCTTGAGCTCCTTGTAGCCCTTGATGCGAATGGAGCCAAGGTGGTCGAAAAGGACGCGGACCTCGACGCCACGCTCCGCCGCCTCCTCCATTGCGGTGAACAGATCGTCCGTGACGTGGTCCGTGCTCATGATGTAGAACTCGGCGTTGACGAAGGATTTGGCGCCGCGGACAGCCTCGGCCATCGCCTTGATGGAGTCGGGGTATCCGGGCAGCAACTCCACGCTGTTGCCGTCCACCATCGGCAGCGAGCCCAGCGTTTTGTTCAGTTCAGCGGCGGACGCCACCCATTCGGGTCCGTCGTAACGGCTTTCCATTTCTTCCAGGTCCGACGTCCCGGCCCGGATCCGGGTGTTGACGGCATCCTGCTGGGCACGGCGCCGGCGGGAGAGCCGGAAGTTGCCGAACAGCAAGAACAAGAGCAGGCCCAGGGTCGGCACAATGAAGATGCACAGCAGCCAGGCCATCGCGGTGGTGGGCCGCCGGTTTCCGGGGATGATGCCCAGTGCCAGCACGCGGATGGCGAAGTCGAGCAGGGTCAGGATCAGAATCGCCCAGGACGGTAACGTCTCCGCCAGCGGAAGTGGCCAAAGCACAGGCGAACCCCTCAAAGTACAGGCCCGCGGAACAGTTCCGGAACGGGCAGTGTGCAAATCCTATCCCGGGACCCCCGAGACTAAGCTGTAACCATGACCCCTCCTGCCTCTGTTCCTGCGCCCGCGACCGTGCTGGTCTTCCTCGACCCGGCGTTCGACGGCGGCCGCGTTGCCGACGCGTCGCAGCCGCAACTGATGGCCACCGACCTTGGCGCCACCCGCGGTGACGGCGTCTTCGAATCGCTGCTCGCCGTCGGCGGCCGGCCCCGCAAGATCCAGGCGCACCTGACCCGGCTGGCCGGCTCGGCCCGGCTGCTGGAGCTGGACATCCCGGCCGAGGACGCGTGGCGGCGGGCGGTGGAAACCGCGATCCGCGAGTTCCGGGTGGAGGAACCCGCCGCGGCCGCAACGGGCGGCCCGGACCAGGACGAGGTTGTGGTGAAGCTCATTGTCACCCGCGGGCCCGAGGGCGCGGCGGCCCCGACGTGCTGGGTCCAGGCTTCCGCCCCAGCGGCCGCGGGCCGCCGGCAGCGCGAGACCGGGATTGACGTCATCCTGCTGGACCGCGGCTACGACAGTGAAGTCGGCGAGCGCGCCCCCTGGCTCCTGCTCGGCGCCAAGACCCTTTCCTACGCCGTAAACATGGCGGCGCTGCGCTACGCCCACCGGCAGGGCGCCGACGACGTCATCTTCACGTCCGCGGACGGCCGGGTCCTGGAGGGACCGACGTCGACCGTTCTGCTGGCCCACCTGGAAACCTCGGACGACGGCGCCGGCGGCATCCGCACAATCCGGCGGCTCATCACGCCCCAGCTGGACAGCGGCATCCTGCCCGGCACTTCTCAGGGCGCCCTGTTCACCGCCGCCAAGGCTGCCGGCTGGGAGCTGGGCTACGGCCCGCTTGAGCCGAAGGACCTGCTGGACGCCGACGCGGTCTGGCTGATCTCCAGCATCCGGCTCCTGGCCCCCGTGAACCACATCGACGGCCAGGAAATCGGCACCCCGGAACTGCGACGCCAGCTCACGGCCGAACTCAACACCCTCTTCGCCACTATCGAATAGCAACGCGGGCTCACCCCAGGGCGTCCGCGGGAACTGCGGGGCACCGGCGGAAGGAGGCCGGGTTGAACGCTGGGAGCATGAAGGTTGCCAGCACGGCGTCGAGCATTTCCGGGGCCCACGTGCTGTTCTCCCCGAGGGTCGCGCAGACACCCAGCACCACTGGCGTCCCGTCCGCGCGGCGGCGGATCTGGACCTGGACCGGCCCGGTCAGCCCGAGCGTACGGACGGCGGCCAGGCCCAGCTTGCGCACGTCTCCGGCCTGGTTCGCCGGCACCCTGCGGCTGACCTCGTCGCTGCCGGCGCGTCCATACGGAGTCCTGGTCTTTTCGAGGACCACCGCCACCGGGGCCATCGCGTTGCGCGCCGGGGTGCCGAACACCAGGCACACGTAGTCGGCGCCCGGGATAAACTCCTGGACCACTTGCCCCGCCGGCATGTTCTTCCAGCTGACGGCAGCGGTGCCGGCCAGCAGGTGAATACCATGGGAGCCTTTGAAGGCCCGCGGCTTGACCACCACGGGGCCGCTGAGGCCGGCGAGGGATGCCGGTGCGGCGGCGAGGTCGCCCGGAACCGCGAACCGGGGCACCGGAATGCCGGCTGCCTCCAACGCCCAAGTGGTGAACAGGTGGTCGTTGGCGAGGGCCACCGCGGCGGGGTCGCCCACGATGATTCGCACGTCCTGGGCGAATCCGGCGCGGGCCGCTGCCAGGACCGGGAGTTCCACGGTGAGGGTCGGAATGATGACATTGATGGCCTCGCGGTCCACCAGCCGGCGCAGATCTAGGACCATATCCGGGTCCGTCGCCGGCAGGAGCCTGACCGCGGCGGCGGCGGAAGCCTCCCCGGCCTGGCGGGCTTCGGCGCGGGCGTCGGAGCCGAGGTACGGGAGGCCGCGGGCCTCGAGCTGGGCCGCGACGGTCCGTCCGGCGGCGCTGGCCATCCCGGTAACGAGTATGCGCGGGCCCACAATTGCTCCATTCCGCCGTCACCGGCCGGGCCGCGGTTGCGGCTCCGACGGTTCCAGCCAACGATGCTCAGACAAAACTTGTTGACGGACAGACGAGTCGGTTTCACGGGCCGCCCGATTCACGGACTGCGCGAATCACCCTGCAGCTCCGGCCGACACGTCCGACCTATCCCCCAGTAGACGGCGAAACGTCCCGGCAGGCACGAGTGGACAGTACCCGAAACTGGAGCGCGCCACTACTCGTCCGGGGCACGCCGCACGCCGGCGACACCAGGCTGCGCCAGTCAGAGGGGGCGGTCCGGTTACGGAACATGACGACGGCGGCGGTGCGGGCCGGCGTCGTAGGTGTTACGTTTTTGGGGAGTAATGAGAACCGGTGCCAAGCCCTGACTGGCCGGTCGGCAACCCTCCCTTTCGCGGCGGGGTGCCTCAGGTGAATACTCGGCATATCGACCATTCGAGCTGCAAGCGTGAAAGAGGAGATCCGTCGTGCCCGACACGTCAATACCCACAACAGCCGCCAGTACAGCCCCCGGCACAGCCCCCAGCGCGCCGACTGCCGGCGAGGAAAGGCTGGCCTACCGCCTGTTCACCGGCGCGGATGACCGCGCCTTTTGTGAGCGGGTGTCGGCCGCCCTGGCCGAGGGCTATGTGCTGCACGGAAGCCCCGCCGCAAGCTTCAACGGCAGCACCGTGATCGTGGCGCAGGCGCTGGTCCTGCCGGCCGCGATTGCCAGTGCGGACGCCGCCGTGGCCAATGCCGTTGATGAGCTCGACGCCGACGAGTTTGGCGCCGATGAGGCATTCGCGGGCCACGCATGAGCTACGCCGGAGACCTCAGCCCGAATGAGGCGTGGGCCAAGCTGGAGGCGGGAGCCGTCCTGGTGGATGTCCGGACCGAGGGCGAATGGGCCCACATCGGCATCCCGGACACCGCGGGCGAAGGGCGCAAGGATCCGCTCTTCATCCAGTGGAACCTCGCCGGCGGCACGTCGAACCCGCACTTCGTGGAACAGCTAAGACAGCAGGCGCCGGAGGACACGGCCGTCGAGCTGGTGTTCCTTTGCCGCTCCGGTGCCCGGTCGATCGCCGCCGCGACGGCCGCGACGGGCGCCGGCTACACCTCGTACAACGTTCTTGAGGGCTTCGAAGGCGAGACCGACCGCTTTGGCGAACGCACCGTCAACGGCTGGAAGAACCGCGGCCTGCCCACCAACCTCGGAAAGATTTAAGTGACTTTCAATCCCGACGCCGCCGGCTGGGCGGCCGACACCCAGGCTGTCCGTGGCGGCCTGGACCGCACCGGCTTCCAGGAAACCACCGAGCCGATCTTCCTCAACTCCGGTTTCGTCTACGAGTCCGCGGCCGCCGCCGAGCGCGCCTTCACCGGGGAAGATGAGCGATTCGTCTACTCCCGCTACGGGAACCCGTCCGTCGCCACCTTCCAGGAACGGCTCCGGCTGCTCGAGGGAACCGAGGCGTGTTTTGCGACGGCGTCCGGCATGTCCGCCGTCTTCACCGCCCTGGGCGCGCTGTTGGCGGCCGGCGACCGGGTGGTCGCGGCCCGCTCGCTGTTCGGCTCGTGCTTCGTGATCCTCAACGAGATCCTGCCGCGCTGGGGTGTCGAGGCGGTCTTTGTTGACGGCCCGGACCTGGAGCAGTGGCAGTCCGCACTGTCCGAGCCGACCACGGCGGTGTTCTTCGAGTCGCCGTCGAACCCGATGCAGGAAATCGTGGACATCGCGGCCGTGAGCAAACTGGCACATGCGGCCGGCGCCACGGTGGTGGTCGACAACGTCTTCGCCACGCCGCTGCTGCAGCGCTGCGGCGACCTCGGCGCGGACGTGATCGTCTACTCCGGCACCAAGCACATCGACGGCCAGGGCCGGGTCCTGGGCGGGGCCATCCTGGGCACCAAGGAATTCATCGACGGGCCCGTCAAGCAGCTCATGCGGCACACGGGTCCGGCGCTGTCGGCGTTCAACGCCTGGGTGCTCACCAAGGGCCTGGAGACCATGGCCCTGCGCGTCAACCATTCCTCGGCCTCCGCACTGCGGCTGGCCGAATGGCTCGAAGGACAGCCTGCGGTCAGCTGGGTGAAGTACCCGCTGCTGCCGTCCCACCCGCAGTACCGGCTCGCCGCGAAGCAGATGAAGGCCGGCGGGACCGTGCTCACCCTGGAACTGCAGCCCGCCCCGGGCCGCACGGCGAAGGAGGCCGCGTTCGCGCTCCTGGACGCGCTGCGGATCATCGACATCTCCAACAACCTCGGCGATGCCAAGACGCTCATCACGCACCCGGCCACCACCACGCACCGCGCGATGGGCCCGGAAGGCCGCGCGGCGATCGGGCTCAGCGACGGCGTGATCCGGCTTTCGGTGGGCCTGGAGGACGTCGAGGACCTGATCCGCGACCTCGGCCAGGCGCTCAAACAGGTCTAGGGCCGCCGGCTCCGGCTCCCGTTCCTGCTTCGGCGCCCGTTCCTGCCCCGGCCCCGAGTCAGGCCGGGCGCAACCGCCCCAGCGGCGAACGGTTGTCGGCAGGTCCCTCGGCGATGGCCCCCTGGGTGGTCAGTTCGATGGCCCGTTCGACGACGGCGGGCAGCCCGCCGGCCCGGAACGGGCCGCGCTGCAGCTGCGAACCGGTGCCCTCCGCCAGGATCCGCTCGACGCCCTCGCGCGCCAGCTCCAGTTCGCCCTGCTCCTCAAGCACCGGGGCCACGAAGTCCACGAGCGCCCTGACCACGTCCGCGGCCGGTGCAGGGGTGAAGGTTCCGAAGTCCAGGAGCTCCCCGCGCAGTCCGCAGTTGCTGGCCTGCCAGGCGGCCATCCGCAGCAGCAGGGTGGGCACCGGGGCGGGATCGACGCCGTCGTTCCACTCCCGCGCCGCCGATTCCACGAGGGCGCGCACCAGCACGGCAATCAGGGCAGCATCCTCGGCCCGCAGGCAGACATCCGCGACCCGGATCTCCACGGTGGGATGCTGGCGGCACAGCCGCGCGTCGAAATACACCATCCCCTCATCCATCAGGACGCCGCTTTCCACCAGCCGGGTGATCACGCGGCGGTAGACGGGCAGGCTGCCAAAGATCATCGTGGGACCCGATCCCGGCCAGCGGTTCCACGCCTGCGTGCGGTAGCTTTCAAATCCGGTCTCGGCCCCGTTCCAGTACGGGGAATTCGCGCTGAGTGCTATCAGCACAGCGAGCTTGTCGCGGATCCGGTCCATCACGGCGACGCCCTCCTCCGGGGACTCCACAAACGTGTGGACGTGGAGGCCGCAGGTCAGCTGGTTCCGGACGGTGAGCCCGAAGCGTTGCTGCATGGTCATGTAGCGCGGATTCGGGGTCAGGTGCGTGGCGGAGCCCTGGGGCGAGGTGGCCAATGCTGCGACGCGCCCGCCGTGCGCCCGGGCGGCCTGGTCCGCCAGGGCCCGGCCACGCCTGAGCTGCCGGAGCAGTTCCGTGTACTCCAGGCACGGATGCGTCTGGGTCTCGATCTGTTCGAGCTTGAGCTCGTAGCTGAAGTCGGCGCCTTCGTGGACCGGATTCTGTGCTGCGAGAACCCTGGCGGCTTCCTGCTGCGGCGGGACCAGGCTCGGCAGCATGAGGTCGGCGAGGGCAAGCAGCATCCCCGATTCGGGGTCCACTATCAGCAGTTCTTCCTCCACGCCGAAGGTGCGCATGAATCTATTGTGCGTCAGGATCCGCCGAAATGCCCCACACCAACGCGTGGTCAGGCCGCGCCCATGCCGCCCCTTCGGACGGACGCGATCTGACCGGCGCGATCTGACCGGCGCGTTGCTGGGGCTCAGTCTGGGATTAGTCCTGGAAGTACTCGATCTTGGCGCCGATGGTGTTGAGCCGCTCGGCCAGGTCCTCATAGCCGCGCTCAATGACATAGATGTTCCGCAGCTCCGAGACGCCGCGGGCCGCCAGCATGGCCAGCAGCAGGCAGGCGGCGGGACGGAGGGCCGGCGGGCAGCCGACCTCGGCCGCACGCCACTTGCTGGGCCCGTTGACGTAGATGCGGTGCGGATCGAGCAGTTGCACCTGGGCGCCGAGCTTGTTGAGCTCGGTCAGGTAGATGGCCCGGTTCTCGTAGACCCAGTCGTGGATCATGGTCTGGCCGTGGGCGTTGGCGGCGATCACCGCAAAAAAGGGCAGGTTGTCGATGTTCAGGCCGGGGAACGGCATGGGGTGGATCTTGTCCTCCGGCGCCTGCAGCACCGAAGGCTTGGTGGTGACGTCCACCAGGCGGGTGCGGCCGTTGCGGGCAAAGTACTCTCCGGAGACCTCGAGCCGCTGGCCCATCTGCTCGAGCGTGGCGAGTTCGATTTCCATGAACTCGATCGGGACGCGGCGGATGGTGACTTCCGAGTTGGTCACGATGCCGGCGGTGATGAGGCTCATCGCCTCGATCGGGTCCTCGGACGGGAAGTATTCGATGTCGGCATCGATCGAGGGGCGGCCGGTGATCTTCAGCGTGGTGGTGCCAACCCCCGCGATGTCCACGCCGAGCATCTGCAGGTAGAAGCAGAGATCCTGCACCATGTAGTTGGGGCTGGCGTTGCGGATGATGGTGGTGCCACGGCGGTGGGCTGCGGCCATAATGGCGTTCTCGGTGACAGTGTCGCCGCGTTCGCTCAGCACGAAGGAGCGGTCGTGACCGTCCGACGGCGGCGCCTGCACCGCATAGAATCCGGACTTCGCCTCCACGCTGAGGCCGAACTGGCGCAGTGCCTGCATGTGCGGCTGCACGGTGCGGGTGCCGAGGTCGCAGCCGCCGGCGTAGGGCAGCCGGTAGGTGTCGGCCTCGTCCAGCAGCGGGCCCAGCAGCATGATGACGCTGCGGGTCCGGCGGGCGGCCTCGACGTCCATCGATGCCAGGTCCAGGACTGCGGGGCGGCGGATCTGGAGGTCGTTCGCGTTGAGCCAAGTGCACTCGACGCCGATGCTGATCAGCACCTCCACGATCCTGTTGACTTCCTCGATCCGGGCCAGCCGGCGCAGGGTGGTGGTGCCGCGGTTGATGAGGCTGGCGCACAACAGCGCGACGCCGGCATTCTTGCTGCTGTTGACGTCCACCACACCGGCCAGCGTGCGGCCGCCCTCGACGCGGAGGTGGGTCATCTGGGGTCGGCCCACCTTGACGATGCTGTGCCCGACGATCTTCTCGAGGCGCTGGATCATCTTCAGGCTCAGGTTCTGCTTGCCCTGTTCCATCCGGGCGATGGCGCTCTGGCTGGTGCCGAGCTCGGCGGCGAGTTGTCCCTGGGTCCAGCCCTTCGCCCCGCGCGCCTCGCGGAGCAGGATGCCTACGTGTTCAGCAGTCGGTTGAGTCATGCCCCGAAAATATCACGCATGATTTATCAATTGCCGCAATTGCGGCCGGAATGGCGCCAATCTCACACAAATACCCGCATCATGCGATAACCGGCGGCGCGATCCCCGTCGAACCGGCGGAGGGCGCCCGTCTGCGGCGCGACCGCCGGTTACTGGCGCGTGAGGAAGACGAGGTTCCAGGTGCCCGCGCCGAGGGCCGCGGCGACGGCGGCAGCCGCGATGCTGAGTCCGCCGAGCAGCACCCAGGCGTCGAGTCCGCTGAACGTGGACGGCCGGGCCCAGGTCCGCGCGGCGCCGCCGAACCCGCGGGCTTCCATGGTCACCGCGAGCCGCGAGGCGCTCCGGATCGCCTGCACCAGCAAACCGAAACTCTGGCCCAGTGCGGCGCGGAACCGCTGGTAGGGGTTGCCGCTCGAGCCGACGCCGCGTGCCCGCCGGGCCATGCCGATGGTCTGCCATTGCTCGGCCATGATCCCGACGAGCCGCATGGCGGCCAGTGTGCCCAGGACGAACCGGTGCGGCAGTTTTGCGTTCTGGGCCAGGGCGTCGGCCAGGTCGGTGGGGTCGGTGCAGCTCATCAGCAGCACCGCGGGCAGCGCGATCGCGAGCCCGCGGAGCATGAAGCCGATCCCCAACTGCAGGGATCCGGCGCTGATGGACCAGATCCCGGCGTCGAGCAGGACGGATCCGGCGTCGGGTGAGAGTATGGCGGTGCTCCAGCCGCCCAGCGCCGCCGCGAGGATCAGCGGCCAGCCGCGCTGCCACAGCAAGGCCACGGTCAGGCCGGTCAGCGGCAGGAGCAGCAGTTCGAAGGCCAGCGCCACCGACGCCGAGACCCAGTCAATGGACAGCGCCAGGACCAGGGTGATCAGGGTGACCGCCGTGAATTTGGCGAGCGGGTTGGCGCGGGTCAGCAGCGCATGGTTGCCGCGCAGGCTCAGTGCGTCCCTCATGGCGAGGCCCCCTCCGGCAACTCAAGATCCGGGCCCGGAGCATCCGCGGTGGCAGTATCCCGTGGCCGGAGCCGGAGTTCGGTACCGCCTAGGACGGCGCTGAATTCGGCGTCGTGGGTCACGGACACGACGGCGGTGCCGGCGTCGAGGAGCTCGGACAGGAACGAGGCGAGTTCGGCCCAGGTATTGGCGTCCTGGCCGAAGGTGGGTTCGTCCAGGACCAGCACCTGCGGGTGCGCCGCCAGCACGGTGGCTACCGAAAGGCGCCGCTTCTCGCCGCCGGAGAGCGTGTAGGGGTTGGCGTCCACGAGCTCCGTCAGCCGCAGCCGCTCCAGTAGCTCGTCCACGCGGTCTTCGCCGTAGCCGAGGTGGCGCGGGCCGAACATGAGCTCGTCGAGGACCTTGCCGGTGACGAACTGGTGCTCGGGTTCCTGGAAGACGGTTCCTATCCTGGCGATCAGCTGCTGGGCCTTCCACCGGTAGGGATCGGTTCCGGCGTCATCGCTGAGCTCCGCCGCGGCCGAGACCGTTCCCGCGACGGGCCGCAGGAGACCGACCAGCGTCAGCGCCAGGGTGGACTTCCCCGTGCCGTTCTGTCCGGTGATGGTCAGGGCCTCGCCGGCGCGGACCTGGACCGAGACCCCGGACTGGACCGGTCGCGGCGCGATGGTGCGGAAGCCGTCGCGCAGCCCGGCACGCCGTGGCCGCTCGCGGGACACCGCGAGCGCTTCGGCCGTGAGCAGGAGCTGCCCCGCGTCCCGCGCCGGCGGCCGCATCCGCGTCGCCGGGACGTAGCCCGGCACCCAGACGCCCGCGCCGATGAGCATGTCCCGCGCCTCGGCCAGGACCCGGTCCGGTGGCCCGTCAATGAGTACGGCGGGGTTCAACACCGCGGAGCCCGTGGCAGACCCGGGCTGCAGCACCACGATCCTGTCCACCAGGTCTTTCCAGACCCCCACCCGGTGCTCCACGACCACCAGCGTGGCGCCCGTCTTGTCCAGGCAGCGGCTCACGGCGTCGCGGACCTCCAGGACGCCCGCGGGGTCGAGGTTGGCGGTCGGCTCGTCGAGCAGCAGCAGTCCTGGCCGCATCGCGAGGATCCCGGCGAGCGCCAGCCGCTGCTTTTGTCCGCCGGAGAGGGCCGACGTCGGGTGGTCCAGCGGCAGCCGGCCCAGCCCGACGTCGTCGAGGGCCTCGCGCACGCGCGGCCAGATCTCCGCCGCCGGGACGGCGAGGTTCTCAGCCCCGAAGGCGACGTCGTCGCCGAGGCGGGAGAGCACCACCTGCGTTTCCGGGTCCTGCTGCACCAGCCCGGCGCGGCCACGCTGCGCCCGTGGCGCGGCGCCGTCGATCAGCAGGCTTCCGGTCTCGTCAGCGTCTTCGGCGTCGCCGGCCTGCCCAGATGCGCCGGCCGCGCCGTCGCCCAGCACTCCGGCCAGGGCGTGGAGCAGCGTCGACTTGCCGGCGCCGGAGGGGCCGAGCAGGAGCACGCGCTCCCCCGGCCGGATGTCCAGGTCGAGGCCGCTGACCGCGGGCCGGGTCCGTCCGGCATGCCGCCAGCCCCAGCCACGGGCCGTGACGGCGGCCGGCCGGACGCCTGATGAAGATCTCATGGGTTCTCTGCAGGGTTCAAGGAACGGGGCTCAGGAGAAGACGGGCTCCGTGGCGGCCTTGCGCGAGGCAAAGGAGCCCAGCACTCCGGTCTTGGCCAGGCCACGCGTGGCGAGCCAGGCCAGTCCGCCGGCAATCACTGCGCCGGAGATCGTCGTGAAGACGATGTAGGCGAGCTTGTCGCCGGCCTCGTAGGCGATGTTCCAGCCCCACGGCAGGAAGGAATCGTTCAGGCCGCAGAACAGGCCCGCGCCGGCTCCGGCCAGCACGGAGACGGGCAGGTTGAACTTCTTGTAGAGGAAGGCCGCGAAGACCAGTTCGGCGCCGAGGCCCTGCAGGATGCCGGAGATCAGCACCGTGGTGCCGTACTGCGACCCCATGATGAGCTCGCCCGTGGCCGCAACGGTCTCGCAGAAGAGCGCCGCGCCCGGCTTGCGGATGATGAGCATGCCCAGCACCGCCGGGATCATCCAGCCGCCGGCGTAGAGTCCGCTCAGCGGCGGGTAGACCGCGTTCACCGGGGTCGAAATCAGGTTCGCGCCCTGGGACCAGGCCCAGAAAATGACGCCGCCGGCAACGGCGATCAACGCCGCCACCACAATGTCCACCACGCGCCAGCTGTAGTCGCGGCGGGCGGATGAACGGCTGGCGGAACCATGCTGTGCTGAAATATCTGTCATGTCGTCCTCCTGAGGAACAGGAGGGGAGGGTGCTCCGGCCGGTCTCGGCTTCCGCCGCCCTCCGCGCACCCTGAGAACTCGACTCCCTTGCGCCGGTACTAACCGGATCAGGTTCGAGGGTCTGCGGCTGTCCGCACTCTCAGCGCCCACCAAAGGTTGCCCCGGATTGTTCCGGCGATGCCCGACGGCGGCGCTCCCCTGTCGTAATTTTTTTCGCCCTTGTGGGCTGGCTCAGTTTACACCCGGACGGCCGGGTTTTCAGTGACATCCCGTCACAATCGGGGACGGGACAGCGGCGGTCCCGGCGGGCGGGAACGCCCCTCTTGGTAGAGTCATCGTGTCGGACACCCGGACCCGCCAGCGGGCGGCCTCGTCACCCACCGGAAAGCTGGAATATTTTGACGCACATACCGGCCACACAAGATCCCACCGGGGAATACGATCCCGACTCGAGCGATCCTCAGCCGCAGGGCTCCCTGGCTGCGCTCATCGGCCGCGTGCTGGCCGAGATGGAGACGCTCCAGTTCGCGTCGTTCAGCAAAGACGACGCCCTGGACCTCGGACTCCTCCTTGTCGAGCTGGGCCGGCAACGCTCGCTGCCCATCGCCGTCGACATCACCAAAGGCGAGCAGGTACTCTTCCACGCCGCGCTGGACGGCGCCACACCGGACAACGAGCGCTGGATCAACGCCAAGAAGAGCACCGCCATGCGCTACGAGGTCCCGTCCCTGCTGGTGGGCCTCCGCGCCCGCGCTGCCGGCGGAAGGATCGAAGACAACGCCTGGTGGGATCAGACGGAGTTCGCCGCCCACGGCGGGGCGTTCCCCATCTACCTGCGCGGCACGGGCGCCGTCGCCGTCGTCACGGTCTCGGGCCTGCCCCAGAAGGCGGACCACGACCTCGTGGTCGAGGCCCTGCGGATGGTCCTCACCCCGGAACGCTAGGCTAGGCAGAGACCCTGTTCCCGTCCCAAGGAGACCGAAGAATGAACATCCTCATCAAGCTGCTCGGCACCGGCGTCAGCCTCCTGGCCGGCTTTGCCGGCACCAAGCTGGTGGACACCTTGTGGGAAAAGTCCACGGGCAACAAGCCGCCCAAGGGCAACGAGGAAGACGTGCCCACCACGCTGCGCTCGGCCCTGACGTTCGCCCTGATCTCCGCATCAGTCAGCGCCATCATCCAGGTGCTCGCCAACCGCGGCACCCAGCGCGCGATCACCCGCTTCGCCAAGACCGAGGACCTCGTCTGACCGGTCTCGACTAGCCGCGGCGCCGCCGCCGCGCCTGTCGAAGCGCCGGCCGCCGCTCCTGTCGCTGAAGGGGCTCAGCGGCCGGCGTCGTCGTCGTCCGTTCCGTGCGTGGCCGCCTGCTGGCCTGCTGCCTGTTGGACTACGGCCTCGAGCTCGTCGGAGCTCAGCAGTTCCGGGTGCAGGTGCTTGGTCCGGTAGCCGGCCCGGCCCACCATGTGGGCGGACACGGGGACGGTGAGCAGCTGGAAGAGCCAGGCCACCAGCACGACTGGCCATACCGACCAGGTGCGCATCTGCAGGCCGAGGGCCGCCAGCAGCAGGAACAGGCCCAGGACCTGCGGTTTGGTGGCCGCGTGCATCCTGCTCATGAGGTCCGGGAACCGCAGGAGCCCGATGGCCGCGGCGAGGGACATCAGGGCGCCGGTCACCATGAACACGGCGGAGACGGCGTCGATCACAGTGTCAGGATTCACGGACACCCTCCCGCCTGTCGGCCACGAACCGGGCCACGGTCACCGACCCGACGAAGCCGATCAGGGAAATCGCAACGAGCAGCATCAGGTTGTTGAGGTGCCGGTTGACGGCCATATCGATGCACAGGGCCGCCCCGAAAATGGCCAGCAGCACGTCGGCGGCGAGAACCCGGTCCAGCAGCGAGGGGCCCCGCCCGATCCGGATGATCGCCCCCGCGGCGGCCAGGGACAGTACGACGGCGGTCACCGTCAGGACGGTCTGCATCATGCGGCGATCTCCTGTGTCAGGGCGGAAAGTTCGTCTTTGGTCCCCATGATCCTGATCAGCCCGGCCTCGGTGTCCCGGACCTCCTTGCGCAGCCTGGCCGCGTCCTCAGCATTGCGGACGTTGATGCCGTGGATGTAGAGCGTGGACGTTGACCTGTCCACCTCCACCACGAGGGACCCGGGAATCAGCGAGATCACATGCCCGGTGGCCGTGACCAGGAGGTCCGAATGGCTCCGGAGCGGCACGGCGACGATTGCGCTGACCACGTCCGGGCCGCGGACCACGGCCAGGTACAGGACCTGGAAGCTTGCCGCGACGACTTTTCCGAGGAAAATGAGGGCGAAGGGCACGGCGCGGAGCACGTTGAAGCGGCCGCCGAGTTCCACCGGGGGCAGATAGAAGATGCGCGCCACGAGCACGGCGATGAGGGCACCAAACAGGAGATTGCCCGGGCTGAAGTTCTGCCACAGTGCGCCCCAGACAAAGACGAGCCACACCAGCAGCGGCAGTTCCTGACGCAGGGAGATCCTCTTCCGGTTCATTTCCCGCCGCCCTGCGGCTGGCCCTGCTCCTGGCCTTGCTGCTGGCGCTGTACGGGCTGGACCGACGCAGGCACCGGCGGCACGGGCGCGTCCTGGCCAAGCACAGCCTGGATGTAGGGGGTCCTGTCCAGCATCTCCTGGGCGGACTGGTCGGCCACCCTGAACAGCGGCCCGGCAAAGACCGTCAGGGCCACGCCAAAGACCACCAGGCCCAGGGTGGAGCCCACCATGGTGCGGGGCAGCAGGGTCACATTCGTCTTGCCGGCCCGGTCCCCCGTGGCGGAGTCGGCCGGTGCCGCCAGGAGCACCGGGTCGGGGTGTTCGGCGTCCTCGGGCTTGCGCCAGAACGCCCGGTTCCAGACCCTCGCGATCGCCAGCAGGGTCAGCAGGCTTGTCAGCACGCCGCCGATCACCAGCGCGTAGGCCAGCGGCGTGCCCAGTTCGACGCCTGCCTGAAGCAGCCCCAGCTTGCCCAGGAAACCGGAGAACGGCGGGATTCCGGCGAGGTTCATGGCGGGAATGAAGAACAGGACCCCCAAGACCGGGGAGAGCTTGGCCAGCCCGGCCACGCGGTCCATGGACGAACTGCCGCCGCGGCGTTCAATCAGGCCGGTCACCAGGAACAGGCTGGTCTGGACGGTGATGTGGTGGGCCACGTAGAACACCGCGGCGCCCAGGCCGGCCACCGTGGACATGGCCAGGCCGAACACCATGTAGCCAATGTGGCTGACCAGGGTGAAGGACAGGAGCCTCTTGATGTCGCTTTGGGCCAGGGCGCCGAGGATTCCCACCACCATGGTCAACAGCGCCGCGACCATGAGCGGGGCGTTAAGCGCATCCCCCGGGAAGAGCAGCGTCTCCGTGCGGACCATCGCATAGACGCCCACCTTGGTCAGCAGCCCGGCAAACACCGCGGTGACCGGGGCCGGTGCGGTGGGGTAGGAGTCAGGGAGCCAGAAGGACAGCGGGAAGACGGCGGCCTTGATGCCGAAGGCCACCAACAGCATGACGTGCAGCAGCGTCCGGGTGCCCTGGTCGAGGTCCCCGAGCTTGATGGCGAGGTCCGCCATGTTGATGGTTCCGGTGGCGCCGTAGACCATGGCGATCGCGATCAGGAACAGCACCGAGGACACGACGGACACCACCACGTAGGTCACGCCGGCCCGGATGCGCGGGCCCGTCCCGCCGAGGGTGATGAGCACGTAGCTGGCCGTCAGCAGGATCTCGAAGCCGACGTAGAGGTTGAAGAGGTCTCCGGTGAGGAAGGCGTTGGACACCCCGGCCACGAGGATCAGGTAGGTCGGGTGGAAGATCGAGACCGGCGCGTCGCGGTCGCCGTCGGCCATGCCCTGGCCCGTTGCGTAGATCAGCACCGCAAGGCTCACAGCCGAGGACACCACGAGCATGAGCGAGGAGAACTGGTCCACCACCAGCACGACGCCCCACGGCGGCAGCCAGCCGCCGATGTTCACCGCGGCCGTGCCGCCATCCCAGACGGAGGCCAGCAGCCAGCACTCCAGCAGCAGGGTCAGGGTCAGGACGGCGATGCTGACCGCGCGCTGCGCCCGGGGGTGATGGATGAGCAGGAACGTCAGGGCGGCGCCCAGGATCGGGAGTACGACGGCGAGCGGGGCAAGGCTGGTGATGTTCACTCTCCGCCTCCTTCCGGGCTGGGGTCAACGTTCAGGGAGCCGGGCTGTTCTTCGGAGGCGGCCTTGTCGGCCCGCACGGGGCGGTCACCGGACATGACCGCGGCCAGCGGGAACTCTGAAGTCTCGGCCGGGATCACGGAGTCGTCCTCGGCATCGAAACTTGGCGTTTCCGCGACGCGGCGGTCCTCGGCGTCGTCCTGGATTTCATCCTGGCGGGCCAGGACCCAGGTGCGGTAGATGATGCCCAGCATGAACGCCGTGACGGCGAAGGAGATCACGATCGAGGTCAGGATCAGGGCCTGCGGCAGGGGGTCGTTGTATTCCCCCGCCGGAGTGTCCTTGTCGAAGAGCGGCGCCAGCCCGGCGTAGCCGCCGGTGGCGAGGATCAGCAGGTTGGTGGCGTTGGCCAGCAGCATGAGGCCCAGCAGGACCCGGGTGAGGCTGCGTTCAAGTAGCAGGTAGATGCCACAGGCGTAGAGGGCGCCCATGACCGTCAGCAGGGTCAGGTTGACGCTCATGTTCTCCCCTTGGCAGTGGTTTCCGCGTCGGCGGCCTCGGTGGGGACTCCGCCCGGGACGCCGCCGTTGTCTTGGTCTTCGGACTGCTCGTCTTCGGCTGGCTCGGGCTGTTCTTCGAAGTGCTCGTCGATCTCCGCACCGAGGCTGCGCAGCACGTCCAGGGCCAGTCCGACGACCACGACGTAGACACCGATGTCGAAGATGGTCGAGGTGACGAACTTTATGTCGCCGAAGACGGGCAGCCACAGCTCCACGATGGCGCTCTGGAACACCTCGCCGCCCAGCAGCAGCGGCGTCATTCCGGCGACCGCCGCCGTGGCCAGGCCGATCCCCAGCAGGGTGCCGGCGCCGACGGGAGTCGCTTCGCGGAGTTCGAAGCGGCCGCCGGCCAGGTAGCGGATGGTCAGGGCGAGGCCGGCGGTGAGGCCGCCGGCGAAGCCACCACCGGGCAGGTTGTGGCCGGCGAGCAGCAGATAGATGGAGAACACGATCATCGAGTGGAAGATGAGACGGGTGACCACCTCGAAAATGATCGAGCGGCGTTCGGGTGCCAGGGTCCGGCCGGCCACCAGCCAGGCGTCGCGCGTGGCGGCAGCAAACCGCCGGTTCATCGCCAGGGCGGCATCTTCCCTGGTGCTGCCCCTGGCTCCGGTCCGCCGGCCCACGGTCCCTTCCGCGACGGTCGCGGATGTCCGGATGCGGTCGCCGCGGCCGCGGACGAAGATGAGGCTGGCCACGCCTGTGGCGGCCAGGGCCAGGACGGAGATCTCGCCAAAGGTGTCCCAGGCCCGGATGTCCACCAGGGTCACGTTGACGACGTTGAGGCCGCCGCCGCCCTCATAGGCCAGTTGCGGGAACTGCAGGGAGACCGGCGGTGCCACCCGGGCGCCGAGGGCGTAGATGGCGACGAAAATCATGGTGACGCCGAATGCCAGGCCGATCACCACGCGGATGACCCGGTATTTGCCTCCGGTGCGGTCGCGCAGCCCCGGCGGAAGGCTTCGCATGGCCAGCACGAACGCCACCAGGATCATGGTTTCGACGAGCATCTGGGTCAGGGCAAGGTCCGGGGCTCCCTGCAGGGCGAACATCATGGCAATCCCGTAGCCGGTGACGGACACCATCAGGACGGCCAGGAACCGTTTGTTGGCGCGCACCGCGGCCAGCGCCCCGATCACGATCCCGGCGCCGGCCACCAGCTGCAGCGGCGAGCCGGGATCGATGACATAGAGACCGTCCGGCAGCGGCTTGTTGGCCAGCAGCAGCGCCGTCAGCGGCAGGACGAACGCCACGGTCAGGATGACGGACAGGTAGAAGAACAGCGAACCTCGCTGGGTCCGGCCGGTGACCCAGACCGCGGTGTCGTCCAGGGCGCCGATGGTGAGTTGATAGGCGCGGTCACTGTCGATCCAGCCCGGCACCAGCGCCTGCAACCGGGCCACAGCATTGCGGCCGTAGAACATGGCCAGGCCCAGGACGAACGTCACCGCGGTCAGCCCCAGGGCCGGGGTGATGCCGTGCCACAGCGCCAGGTGCCCGGGCGGGGCCTCGGAGCCGTGCACAAAAAGCTCCGCGTAGGGCTGGATCCAGCTGTCAACGGGGGCGGGCCATAGCCCGTAGAGGATCGTGAGGAGGCTCAGGATCGCCGGTGCGGCAAGGAAGGCGGGTTTGACCGGTTTGAAGGCCGTGGGCTCCACGCCGGGTTTGAGGGCGAAGGCGCCCCACATGAACCGGGCGCTGTAGGCGAAGGTCAGGACGGAGCCCAGGACCACACCCGCCAGCAGCCAGGGCCCGGTCCCGGTCTCCGATTTGTACTGAATGAAGGCCTCGTACACCGATTCCTTGGCGACGAAGCCGGCCAACGGAGGCACGCCCGCCATCGAGGCCGCGCCGATCGCCGCTACGACCGCCAGTGCCCGGGCCGAGCCGTAGACGCCGGAGAGCTCGCGGATGTCCCGGGTCCCGGCCTGGTGGTCGATGATGCCCACCACCAGGAAGAGCGTGGCCTTGAACAGCCCGTGCGCCAGGAGCAGTGCTATTCCGGCGAGCGCCGCGTCGGGAGTACCGAGGCCGACCACCATGATCATGAAGCCCAGCTGGCTCACGGTGCCATAGGCCAGGATGAGCTTGATATCGGTCTGCCGGAGGGCCCGGTAGCCGCCCACCAGCATGGTGGCCAGGCCCAGGCCGAGCACGATCGGCAGCCACGGCGGGGTGTCCGCGAACCCGGGGGCCAGCCGGGCCACCAGGTAGATCCCGGCCTTCACCATGGCGGCGGCGTGCAGGTAGGCGCTCACGGGTGTGGGGGCAGCCATCGCGCCGGGGAGCCAGAAGTGGAACGGCACCAGGGCGGATTTGGTGATCGCCCCGACCAGGATGAGGACGACGGCGGCGTTCACGGCCCCGGCTGCGGGGCCGGCGACCAGGGTGGGAGCCAGGTCCATGATGGCCTGGATCCGGTAGGTTCCGGCCGTCGAACCGAGGATGATGAGCCCCACGAGCATGGCCAGGCCGCCGGCGGTGGTCACCACGAGTGCCTGCAGCGCCGAGCGCCGCGCGGACAGCCGGGTGCGGGCGTAGCCGATCAGCAGGTAGGACAGCACCGTGGTCAGTTCCCAGAAGATGAACAGCAGCAGGAGGTCATCAGCAATGACGAGGCCGAACATCGCACCGGCGAAGGCCAGGAGCTGGGCGCCGAATCCGCCGAGGTAGTCGTCCTTGTCCTTGAAGTAGCGGGCGCAATAGAGCAGCACCAGCGCACCCACCCCCAGCACCAGCAGGGACATGACCCAGGCCAGGGCATCCATCCGGAACGCGAGTTCGAGCTGCAGCCCGGGAATCCAGGGCACCACTTCGGTAATCGCCCCGGCCGGATTGCCGGTGTCTGAATAGATTGCGTTGTGTTGCAGGAGCAGCCAGATAAAGGAGGCCGCGGGGACCGCGGCCAGGGCGAAGAACGCATTCCTGCCAAACTTTCGGAACAGCAGCGGGGCCACAGCGGCAACCGCAAAGTGCACGGCAAGGACTGTGATCACTGGTATCTCCGCAACGTCAGAAAGTCGATTGTCAGCAAGTTGGAGCAGGCGGTTCATTTGTTAGGTTCGGTGCCGACAGTTTACCAAGCGTGTACAAATTCTTTTTGGCAGGGACACCGGCCCCTGAAGACCGGCCCGGAACAATTCGACGCAAAAGCGAAGCCGGAGCTAAACCATGCCTGGCAAAACCCGCCGGAGACACTGCCCGCTGCCCCTCGAAGGAGGCCCGGGACGGCTACGATTCTGGCTATGAACACTGCCGCCGCCCCCGAGGCCATGCGCCCCTCGGAACTGGAATCCGGAAGTTCCATCCCGCACCGGGGCCGGATCCTCGCGTGGGCCTCGTGGGACTGGGGTTCGTCAGCCTTCAACGCCGTCATGACAACGTTTGTTTTCACCGTCTACCTGACCTCCACGGCATTCGGCGGGGAGGATCAGGCCTCGGCAGTCCTGGGCGCCGCACTGGCCGTCGCCGGCGTGGCCGTCGCCCTCCTGGCCCCGGTCACCGGGCAGCGTTCGGACACCGGCGGCCGGCGGAAGCTGTGGCTGGGGCTCAACACGGCCGCCGTCGTCGTCCTGACCGGGCTGTGCTTCTTCGTCTTCCCGCGGCCGGACTTCCTGATCCTGGGCGTCACGCTGATAGCGCTGGGCAACGTCTTCTTCGAGTTTGCCGGGGTCAACTACAACGCCATGCTCACCCAGATCTCCACCCCGCGGAACATCGGCAAGGTCAGCGGCTTCGGCTGGGGAATGGGGTATCTCGGCGGCATCGTGGCGCTGCTGATTGTGCTCCAGCTCTTTGTCCAGCCCAGCCTCGACTGGTTTGGCGCCTCCACCGCGGACAGCCTGAACATCCGGCTGGTGGCAGTCTTTTCGGCCCTGTGGTTCCTCATCTTTGCCTTGCCCGTGCTGTTCGCGGTCCCGGAGCTGCCACGCTCGGAGCAGGGCGCCGGGCTGGGGCTCCTCGCCTCCTACGGCCTGCTCGTCCGGCGCATCAAGGCGATTTACCGGACCAGCCCGCACACCATCTACTTCCTCCTCGCGAGCGCCATCTTCCGGGACGGGCTGGCAGCGGTATTCACCTTTGGCGGGGTGATCGCGGCCGGCACCTTTGGCTTCGAACTCAAGGACGTCATCTTCTTCGCGATCTTCGGAAATGTCGTGGCGGCCGTCGGCGCCATCCTCGGCGGCTTCCTGGATGACAAGATCGGGCCGAAGACCGTGATTATCGCGTCCCTCGCCGGCCTGCTGGTCGCGGGCACCGCGATCCTGGTCCTCGGCAACGGGAGCTACGAATTCCTTGGCATGGCGTGGGCCGGGACCACCACATTCTGGATCTTCGGCCTGCTGCTGTGCCTCTTCGTGGGACCGGCCCAGTCGTCCTCCCGCGCCTACCTCGCCCGGCTCGCCCCGCACGGCGAATCCGGCGAGCTCTTCGGCCTCTACGCCACCACGGGCCGGGCCGTGAGCTTCCTTGCGCCCGCCCTCTTCACCCTGTGCATCGCCGTCGCAGCCCCCTTCGTGGCCGACGGCGAGGCCCAGCGCTGGGGCATCCTCGGCATTATGGTGGTGCTCCTCGTGGGCCTGCTCGTGCTCCTGCCGGTCAAGGCCCCCGACCAGACCGAAATCGCGGTGGTCCCCGAGTCCTGAGGCGGCCGAATCGCCGGTTCGCGCACTAGGCTGATGTTATGAACGTGGATGAGACGGACCTCCCCGGCCTCGGCCGGCGCAAGGACTTCATGACTGCCTCCGGACGCCGGATCGGCGTTGTCGAATACCGCGAAGGCCAGACGGAACTCATCGTCTCGACCTGGGACGATCCTGACACCTGCCAGGCTTCCGTCCCGTTGACCGCGGACGAGGCCGCCACCCTGGGCAACCTCCTGGGCGGCCAGCGCCTTGCCATGAAACTCTCGGAAGCCCACCGGGAAATTCCGGGCATTGTCACGCGCCAGTTTTCAATCAGCGCTGAGTCCCCCTTCCAGAACCAGCCGATGGGGAAGGCGTGCATCCGGACCCGCAGCGGGGTCTCGATCGTGGCCATCATGCGCGAAGGTGAGGTCCTGCCCTCCCCGGGACCCGACGTCCTCCTTCACCCCGGTGACCTCCTCGTTGCGGTGGGCACGCAAGAAGGCCTGGACACGGCGGCCGGCATCCTGCGCAACGGATAAGCGGCATGGATCCGCTCGCACTGACCCTGATCGAGCTGGGGGCCGTCGTCTTCTGCCTCGGCCTGCTGGCCAGACTGGCCGGGCGGATCGGCATGTCCCCCATCCCGCTCTATCTGGTAGGCGGGCTGTTCTTCGGGGCCGGGGGCCTCGTCAAGCTCGAAGGCATGCACGAGTTCGCCCACCTTTCAGCCGAAATCGGCGTGATCCTCCTGCTGCTTATGCTTGGGCTGGAATATACGGCGTCGGAGCTCGTCACCGGCCTGCGGCGGTCCTGGCAGGCCGGCGTCCTTGACCTGCTGCTCAATTTCCTGCCCGGCGCCGGGCTCGCGGTGATGCTCGGATGGGGCGTCGTGGGGGCGATGGTGATGGGCGGCGTCACCTATATTTCATCTTCCGGGATCGCCGCCAAGGTGATCACCGATCTTGGCCGGATCGGCAACCGGGAAACCCCGGTGGTCCTGTCCATCCTGGTCTTCGAGGACCTCGCCATGGCCCTGTACCTGCCGGTCCTGACCGCCACGCTGGCCGGCGTCAGCTTCATGGTGGGGCTGCTCACCGTGGGCATCTCGCTGGCAGTCGTGACCTTCGTCTTGGTGGTGGCCCTGCGACACGGACATCATGTGTCCAAGGCGGTGCACAGCGAGAATTCCGAGGTTTTCCTGCTCAATCTGCTGGGCGCGGCCCTTCTTGTGGCGGGGCTCGCCGCCGCCATGCAGGTATCCGCGGCCGTGGGGGCGTTCATGCTCGGCATCGCGATTTCCGGCGCGACGGCCCACAGCGCCACCCGCATCCTGGAACCGCTCCGTGACCTCTTCGCGGCGATCTTCTTTGTGGTTTTCGGCCTCAACACCGACCCCCGGTCGATCCCCCCGGTCCTGGGCTGGGCCTTGTTGCTGGCCGTGGTGACGGCAGCCACCAAGGTGATCACCGGATACTGGGCGGCCAAACGCGCCGGGATCGGCGTTCCCGGCCGTTACCGCGCGGGGGCGGCCCTGATTGCACGTGGCGAGTTCTCGATTGTCATTGCCGGCCTGGCCGTTGCCTCCGGCGTGGTGCCCCCGGATCTGGCCGCCCTCGCCACCGCCTATGTTCTGATCATGGCGATCGTGGGGCCGCTGGCCGCCCGCTTCGTGGAACCGCTCGTCCGGTTCCTGCGCCGTCCGGTGCGGGGGCCGGCGTTCCGGACCTCCGGCCCGGCGTAGGGCTCCCGCCGGGCCGAACCGCGGCGCTGCCTGGCCTGGCCTGGCCTGGCCTGGCCTGGCCTGGCCTGGCTTGGCTTGGCTTGGCTTGGCTTGGCTTGGCTTGGCTTGGCTGCCGGGCGCAGCCGTCCGGCCTAGATGTCGGTGCGGTGGAAATTCAGGTGGCTGCGGCTGGCCGTGGGGCCGCGCTGGCCCTGGTAGCGGTTGCCGTATTCGCCCGAACCGTAGGGGTGCTCCGCGGCCGAGGACAGCCGGAAGAAGCACAGCTGGCCGATCTTCATGCCGGGCCACAGCTTGATGGGCAGCGTGGCCATGTTGGACAGTTCCAGCGTGACGTGGCCGGAGAAACCGGGATCGATGAAACCCGCCGTCGAGTGCGTCAGCAGGCCGAGCCGGCCGAGCGAGGACTTGCCCTCGAGGCGCGCCGCGATGTCGTCCGGAAGCGTCACGGTCTCGTACGTGGAGCCCAGGACGAACTCCCCCGGGTGCAGGATAAACGGCTCGCCGGACTCCACTTCCACCAGGCGGGTCAGCTCGGGCTGCTCCTCGGCCGGATCAATGTGGGCGTATTTGTGGTTGTCGAACAGCCGGAAGAACTTGTCGATCCTCACGTCCACCGAGGACGGCTGGACCATTACGGGGTCGAACGGCTCGAGGACAATCCGCTGGGAGTCAATTTCGGTTCGAATGTCGCGGTCAGAGATCAGCACAGGTTCAAAAATACCGCACGGCGCCCCGCCCGGCTTCACGGACGGGCGCAGCCGCCCAGTGTTACTTCACCGGCCGTCTATTCCGCGGCGGGCATATCTTCGAGGAGGGACTTGAGCCGCTCGAGTTGGCCCACCTCGGCCTTCATGCGCCGGCGGAACGGGTTCGTCATCCGGACCACAAACCCCCGGGGCTCGAAGTTCAGGGCAAACCGGACGCGGGTGCTGGGACCCTCCGTGCTCAGGTAGTAGCCGCCGTGCGGCCGGGCCGGCCCGGCGATGACCTGGTACTGGATTTCCGCCCCGGTCCGGGCCTCGGTGATTTCGAAGTCCGCGGCGACGGGTCGTCCGCCCGGCCCGGCGACCGTCTGCCGGTACACGGCGCCTTTGGCACCGGCGGCACCCGAGAGCAGCTCCACGCTCCGGACCCCTTCGCGCCAGAGCGGCAGGTGGCCCGGGTCCAGGAGGAAGTTGTACACGCTCATGGCGTCACGGTGGATGACGACGTCGTACTCTGCGAATGCCACGAAAATCCTTGCTCGGCGGACGGCAACGGGCGTAGCCCGCTTCCCCCGAACTGCAGCTAACCATTTCAGGATAGACAGCGGCGTCCGCGATGCCGGCTCCCGCAGCAGTCGTTGACCCAAGAGTGTCCGAAGAGTTATGGGACGCGGCGAAGTGTTACGGGGGGTCATCGCAGGGACGGACACGGACACCGCACGTTCGGAGGTGTTCTACGAGGCCGCCAGACTGGGGTAATGTAAATCTCGTTGTTTCACCGGGGCAAAGTCCAGCACTCAGACTGGCCCCACTGCGGCTGTAGCTCAATGGTAGAGCGCTAGCTTCCCAAGCTTGATACGCGGGTTCGATTCCCGTCAGCCGCTCCATCCGTCCTCTGCCGCAGCCAGCGCTCCGCCTGCGTTCGCACCGCTCCCGGCTTCCGCCAGATGCCCGGGCTCCCATTAGGTTGCTACCTGTATCGTCGGAAGTCAGGAACCTCTTCGGTTCCGCTACAGGAGCAATCATGGCTGACAAGTCCCCCCGTCAAGCAGCATCCAAAAAAGCCGGCAAGTCCATCAAGGAAAAGCGCGCTGACAAGAGGGCTGCTTCGGCGCCGGCCAGCTCCCTCGACAAGGTGACCGCCGTAAAGACGGCGAGCCCCAAAAAGAAGTGACCGGTTCCCCGAATTACCTCACGCTCGGCATCCTGGCCAGCACACGCAAACCGGACGAGCGACGCCTCCCGATCCACCCCCTGCATCTGGACCGCATCGCGCCGGAGATCCGGGACCGGTTGATCCTCGAGGAAGGCTACGGCGAGCGCTTCGGCCGTTCCGACGCCGAGCTCGCGCCCCTCGTGGGGCGGATCGCACCGCGACAGCAGCTGCTGGCGGATGCCGACGTCGTCCTCCTGCCCAAGCCGCAACCCGAGGACCTGGCCGAACTCCGGGACGGTCAGGTCCTTTGGGGCTGGCCGCACTGCGTCCAGGACCGGGCCATCACCCAGCTGGCGATCGACAAGAAACTCACGCTGATCGCCTTCGAGGCCATGAACCACTGGGCCAGCGACGGCGGGTTCGGCCTGCATGTCTTCCACAAGAACAACGAGCTCGCCGGCTACTGCTCCGTGCTGCATGCCCTGGCGCTGACCGGTTCCACCGGAGACTACGGCCGCCGGTTAAGCGCCGTCGTGATCGGCTTCGGGGCCACCGCCCGCGGCGCCGTGACGGCGCTGAATGCCCACGGCGTCCACGACGTGCAGGTGCTGACCAACCGCGGTGTTGCCGCAGTTGGCTCACCCATACACTCGGTCCGGATCGCGCAGTTCGACCACGACAGCGAGGCGCCGTACCTGAGCGAGGTCATTACCGAGCGCGGGCGCGTGCCGCTGGCGCCGTTCCTGGCCGCGAGCGACATCGTGGTCAACTGCACGCTGCAGGACCCCAACGCGCCGCTGACCTACCTGCGCACCGAGGACCTTGCCGCCTTCCGGCCCGGCAGCCTGATCGTGGATGTGTCCTGCGACGAGGGCATGGGCTTTAGCTGGGCGAAAACCACCACCTTCGCCGAGCCGATGTTCCAGGTCGGTGACCACATCGACTACTACGCCGTGGACCACAGCCCGTCCTATCTCTGGAATTCCGCCAGCTGGGAGATCAGCGAGGCGCTGCTGCCGTTCCTGGAGACCGTGGTCTCGGGCCCCGGGGCCTGGGCAGGGAACGAGACCATCCGCCGCGCGATCGAAATCCGCGACGGCGTGGTCCTCAACCCGGATGTGCTGCAGTTCCAGCAGCGGGAGCCGGAGTTCCCGCACCGTCCCCGGGCGGTCTAGTACCCGCGGCAATCTAGGACGTCGCGCCTGCCTGCCGGCTGCCCTGGGTCCCAACGATCCGCAGCAGCCGGCGGCGGTCCTTCAGGTCCACCTTGAGCATGAGCTGCCCGCGCCGGGCGAGGACGACGGCGATGGTCGCGGCGGCCAGCACCGGCACGCCCCCGGAAACGAACACCGCGGTGTGCGGGTCCGCGTGCTCGGCAAGCCAGCCCATCATCGGGCCGCCGATCGCCTGGCCGCCGATCAGCACCATGATGTACAGGCTCATCACGCGGCCGCGGATGGCCAGGTTGGCGCTGACCTGGATCAGCTGGTTCGCGGCGGTCAGGAACATCAGGCACCAGAAACCGGCCAGCACCATGGCAGCGCCGAACCACGCCATCGACGGCGCCAGCGAAGCCAGGCACAGCATGAGCCCGTACATCCCGGCGCCCAGGACCACGGACCGCAGCCGCAATGCGCGCCGCCGGGCCGAGGTGATGGCTCCGGCCAGCGCCCCGAGGGCCACGAGCGTGTTGAGCAGCCCGTAGCCGCCGGCACCGGCGTCGTACACGTGGTCCGCGAACGCGGCCAGCAGCACCGGCAGGCTCATCGCGAACACTGCGATGAACCCGGCCATCAGCCAGGGCCAGTAGATGGTGGGCTTGCTGAGCGCATAGTCCAGCCCTTCGCGCAGCATGCCCCGGCGCTTGGCGGCCGGCGTGCTGACATGCAGCTGGTCCTTGCGCAGGCTCAGGAGCATGGCCACCGTGAAGCAGCAGGCCACCGCGTTGGCGGCAAAAGCCCAGCCGGCGCCGACGGCGGTCAGCAGGATCCCGGCGATCGCAGGACCGATCAGGCCGCCGAGCTGGAAGATCGTGGAGTTCACGCTGATCGCGTTTCGCAGGTAGCGGGGGCCCACGAGCTCGTTGACGAACACCTGGCGGGCCGGCTGGTCCAGCACGGTCACCAGGCCCAGGACCAGCGCGATCGCGTAGACGTGCCCCACCTCGATCCGCTGGCTGAGCGCTAGGACGGCCAGGACCGCGGCCAGCGCGGCGGCGACCGACTGGCACAGCATGAGGATCTTCCGCTTCGCGAAGCGGTCCGCCATCATGCCGGCCCAGGGGCCGAGGAACAGGGACGGCAGGAACTGCAGGGCCACGGTGATGCCGACGGCGGTGACGGAGCCGGAAAGCTGGAGCACCAGCCAGTCCTGGGCGATCCGCTGCATCCAGAGCGCAATGACGGCGACGAAGTGCCCGATCGCGAAGATGCGGAAGTTGCGGACCTTCAGCGAAATGAATGTGTGGCGCCAGGGCAGGCGCTCGTTGACGACGGCGAGTGGTTGGGTGATGGTGTCCGGCAGGGATGCTGCGTTCGCCTCTAGCGGCGGAGGGGGTGCCACGGAAAAGTCCTCAAAAGAGCGGGTGAGCGGGATGCACTTAACGCTAGGCTGGCCCCAAGAGATTATGGAAGCCTATTCCACGCATAACTCGCATTACAAAACGCAATGCAGGGTTTGCGGCACCCGATCCGGGAGACCCCCATGTTCGAACCCGCCCAGCTCCGCTCGTTCCTCGCCGTGGCCGAAACCCTGAGTTTCACGAAGGCCGCGGAACGCCTCGGCCTGGCCCAGCCCACCGTCAGCCAGCACGTCCGCAAGCTGGAAACCGCCGCCAAGCGGGTGCTGATTGCCCGGGACACCCGGGATGTGCGCCTGACCGACAATGGCGACGCCATGGCCGGGTTCGCCCGAAGCATCCTCGCCGCGCACGACTCCGCCGCCCGCTATTTCTCCGGCTCCGCCATGCGCGGGCGCCTGCGCTTCGGCACGGCCGATGATCTCGCCATCACCGGGCTGCCCCGCATCCTCCGGGAGTTCCGGCAGATTTATCCGCAGATCAACCTCGAGCTGACGGTCGGGCAGAGCGACCAGCTCTACAAGCGCCTCAACGCCGGTCAGCTGGACCTCGTCTTTGTGAAATGGGTGGCCGGGGCCAAGGACGGGACCGTGGTCCAGCAGGACTCCTTCGCCTGGGTCGGCCTGGAGCAGACCGTGCTGGAACCGGCCGATCCTGTCCCGCTGATCGCCTACCCCTCCCCCAGCCTGAGCCGGAAGCTCGCGATCGACGCCCTGGAGGCCACCGGACGCACCTGGCGGATCACCTGCACCACGCGGCAGATCAGCGGCGTGCTGGCCGCCGTCCGGGCCGGCATCGGGGTGGCGGTGATGCCTTCCTCCCTGGTGCCGGAAGACCTGAAAATCATCACCCGCCGTTTCGATCTGCCGCCCGTGGGCGACGTCGATTTCACGCTCATCCGCAATCCGCTGGCCAATACCGAGGTGATCGACGCCCTCACGCAGGCGATTGTGGGCCGGACCCTGAAGCGCCCGGCCTGACGCACGGGCGGCACCGCGTCCCGGCGCGGATCCTGCCGCAGTACTTACGGGGCCGGCTACCCGGACGGGAGCAGTACTTACTTGACCATTGAACGGTGCAGGTACTTCATCTATCCTGACACTACTCAAGATCAACCGTTCGAGGTCAAGCAGTGGCCCACGACAACGAATCGAAAAACGAACGCTGTCCGTCGCTGACGCCGTTTGGCTGGCGTCGGAGCGTTCGGGATAGGCCGCCATTGATGCCCGCCATTAATCATCCCCGACTGTCCGCCCCCGCCACCCATGCGCCAAAGTCCGCCCGCCCGGTGACCGTGCCGGCCCACCCTGCGGCGGCGATGCACCACCCGGCCGCCGCAATGCAGCACTCGGCCGCCGTCCAGCACGCGACTGCCCCGGGGCAAGGGGGAATTCGCCCGGCCACCCTCGCAGAGTCCGAATATGTGGCCAGCCCGTACTGCGAACGCTGCGGCACGGACGAGTTCATCTACCTTGAGACCTTCGTCCCGGCCACGTTCCGGAGGGACGGGTCGGTCAGCAAGCTCGGCGAGGTCACCTACTTCTGCTCGGGCTGCGACGATTTCTCCGCCCACGCGGTCCCCGCTTCCTGGGTCCCGCCGGGCTGGTACTTCGGCTAGCCCCGCCAGCGCTTAACGCTCTAGCGGGCCGGCTTGGCCAGCGCCGCCGCGGCCGTTAAACGCCGTCGCCGCCATGCCGCACCTGATGGTGCCTGCACAGCGGCGATGGCGTTTTAGCACGCCCGAGCCAGGGTTTTAGCAGCCCCGGGTTAGATCAGGGCATCCGAGATGTGGTTGGGCGTACCGAAGCGGTGCGCCGTGATGCTGATGGCCTGCTCGTGCAGGAACGGCAGCAGTTCCACGCGTCCGGCTTCCGTGACGGGGTGGACATACACCGCCAGGTCCGGGCGTCCGCCCGTGGCCTCGGACAGTGCCTTGGCGTCTCCGCCGATCAGCCGGATCCGGGCTCCGGAGAGCTTGCCCGCCGCGGCGAGCGTGCCGGCGGAAGCGAGCCACTCGGCGTCGTTCTCGACGGTTGCGGCGATGCCAAGCCCGGACAGGACGGCGCGCAGCTGGGCGGGCAGTTCGACGGCGGTGGAGACCGTCAGGTCGGACCCGGCCAGGACGCCCGCGGCCACGGTCCGGACGAGGCCGGCAAGCGGCTCGCCTTCCGCGAGGCGGACCGTGACCGGCAGTGCGCGGTAGCGGAAGACGTTGCGCTCAGCGCTCAGGCCGGAGACGTCCTTCGCGGTGCCGAACTCTTCGGCCCAGGCGCGGGCGTCGGAGGCGAGCGCGCGCTGGAGCGGTGCGAGTTCGTCGGCGGTCAGGAAGCCCTTGGCCGCGTCCTCGATCCGGCGGACGCCGGCGTGGGCGGGAGCAGCGCCCGGCGTGCCGGCGGCGGTGCTGGGCTTACTGACCCATTCGCCGAGGCCGACGAGGTAGTTCGGCCCGCCGGCCTTGGTGCCGGCGCCGACGGCGGATTTCTTCCAGCCGCCGAAGGGCTGGCGCTGGACGATTGCGCCGGTGATGCCGCGGTTGACGTAGAGGTTGCCGGCCTGGATGGTGTCCAGCCAGATCCCCAGTTCTTCGGTGTTCAGCGAG
Source organism: Arthrobacter sp. P1_C12_2 (assembly GCF_056406415.1). Lineage (NCBI taxonomy): Bacteria > Bacillati > Actinomycetota > Actinomycetes > Micrococcales > Micrococcaceae > Arthrobacter > Arthrobacter sp. P1_C12_2. The sequence goes on from NZ_JBFUAF010000001.1 coordinate 527,621, forward strand.
TGCAGGCCCGCGGTGAGGCCGTATTCGATCTGGTTCTGGATCGCAATGGCCTCCTCGAGGGTCTCCGCCGTCATGACGCCCAGGACCGGGCCGAAGAACTCGGTGAGGTGGAAGTAGGATCCGCGGCGGACGCCGGAGCGCACGCCGGGGCTCCAGAGCTTGCCCGTGTCATCGAGCTTCCGCGGTTCCACGGCCCAGGTCTCGCCCTGGCCGAGGGTGGTTAGGGCCTCCAGGAGCTTGCCCTTGGCCGGCTCGATGATCGGGCCCATCTGGCTCGCCGGGTCCTGGGGGTAGCCGACCTTCAGCGAGGTGACGGCGTCGATCAGCTGGTTGTGGAACCGCTTCGACTTCGCCACGGAGCCGACGAGGATCACCAGCGAGGCGGCGGAGCACTTCTGGCCGGCGTGGCCGAACGCGGAGTACGCGACGTCCTTGGCCGCGAGGTCCAGGTCCGCGCTCGGCGTGACGATGATGGCGTTCTTGCCGCTGGTCTCTGCCAGCAGGGGCAGGTCCTTGCGGAAGGAGCGGAACAGCTCGGCGGTCTCGTAGCCGCCGGTCAGGATGACGCGGTCCACGGCCGGGTGGGAAATGAGCTGCTGGCCCAGTTCCCGCTCGCCCAGCTGGACCATGGTGAGGACGTCGCGGGGAACGCCGGCCTCCCAGAGGGCCTCGATCATGACGGCGCCGCTGCGGCGGGCCTGCTTGGCGGGCTTGACCACGACGGCGGAGCCGGCGGCGAGGGCCGCGAGGGTGGAGCCGGCCGGGATGGCGACCGGGAAGTTCCACGGCGGCGTCACGACGGTGAGTTTGGCCGGGACGAAGGTGGCGCCGTCGACGTCGTCGAGCTTGCGGGCGGACTCGGCGTAGTAGTGCGCGAAGTCGACGGCCTCGCTGATCTCGGGATCGCCCTGGTCGATCGTCTTGCCGGTCTCGGAGGCCATGACCTCGAGGAGGTCCGCGCGGCGGGCCTCGAGGACGTCGCCGGCGCGGTGCAGGATTTCGGCGCGCTCGGCGCCGGAGAGTGCACCCCAGGCCTTGCCCTTCTCGACGGCGGTGTCGATGACCGTGTTCAGGGTCTCGGCGTCGTTGATCGTGGCGGCCTCGACGGCGGCGTTGCCCAGTGTCGACGTCGTCACGCGGCCCAGGATGGCGCGGCCCCAGTCGCGGTTCGCGGGCAGCGACGGATCGGTGTCGGCGGTGTTCTCGAAGGACTCGTGCGGCAGCGGCGCGGCCGGGAGGGCGCGGTTCTGCAGGCGGTTCGGGGCCGGGACCTCGTCGTCGAGCTTGGCGAGCGAGCCGAGGAAGCGCTGCTTCTCCCGCTCGAAGAGGGCTTCGTTCTCGCTGAGTTCGAAGACCGCGGACATGAAGTTGTCCTGGCTGGCGCCCTCTTCGAGGCGGCGGATCAGGTAGGCGATCGCGACGTCGAACTCGGCGGGGTGGACCACGGGGGTGTAGAGCAGGAGGGAGCCGACGTCTTTCTTGACGGCTTCGGCCTGGCCCTGGGCCATGCCGAGCAGCATCTCGAATTCGATGCCGGACTCCACGCCGCGCTGCTTGGCCAGGAGCCAGGCGAAGGCGATGTCGAAGAGGTTGTGGCCGGCGACGCCGATCCGGATGTTGCGGATCCGGTCCGGGTGCAGCGAGTAGTTGATGACGCGCTTGTAGTTGGTGTCCGAGTCCTGCTTGGTGCCCCAGGTGGCGAGCGGCCAGTCGTGCAGGGAGGCTTCGACCTGCTCCATCGGCAGGTTGGCGCCCTTGACGACGCGGACCTTGATGGCGGCGCCGCCGTCGGCGCGGCGGGCGGCGGCCCAGTCCTGCAGACGGATCATGGCGGACAGTGCATCCGGGAGGTAGGCCTGGAGCACGATGCCGGCCTCGAGGTTCTTGAACTCGGGCTTGTCCAGGATCCGGGTGAAGACCGCGATGGTCATGTCCAGGTCCTTGTATTCTTCCATGTCCAGGTTGATGAACTTGGTCTTGGGGAAGGAGGCTGCGCGGGTGAAGAGCGGGGTGAGCTTCTCCACGACGTGCTCCACGGCCTCATCGAAGGCCCACGCGGAGTGCGGGGCCACCGTGGAGGAGACCTTGATCGAGACGTAGTCGACGTCGGGCCGGGACAGCAGGGTGTGCGTGCCCTCGAGCCGGCGGGAGGCCTCGTGCTCACCGAGCACGGCCTCGCCGAGGAGGTTGACGTTGAGCTTGATGCCGTCCTTGCGGATCTTGGCGATGGCCGGGCCCAGCTTGGCATCGGTGGCGTCCACGATGAGGTGGCCGACCATTTCACGGAGCACCCGGCGGGCAACCGGGATGACCACCTGGGGCAGGACCGGGGCCATGGTGCCGCCGAGGCGGACCGCGCTGCGCATGTACCAGGGCAGGAAGGCCGGGACCTTGGGGGCCAGGGCGGCGAGGTTGCGGGCGGCGACCTGCAGGTCTTCGGGACGAACGACGCCGTCGACGAACCCGACCGTGAAGTCCAGGCCGTTGGGGTCCTTCAGGACCCCGGCGAGCTGCTCGGCCGAGGCGTCGACGGGCACCTTTGCGGCTTCGGTGAGCCAGTGGCGCACCAGCGCGATCGTGTCCTCGGCGAGGGCTGCGGCCTCAAGGACCGTAGAGCCTTCCGAAACGGCGGCGTGCGTGGCTTCGTTGCCTGCGGCGTTTCCGGTGGCTGCGCCGGGCTCCGTGGAGATGTTGGTCATGGTTGGAACTCGTTCTTTCTCAAAATGTGGACCTCTTATGAATCAGTATGCGACCGGATTTTCATAAGATAAAGCGAAGTTTTCTGAGCAATACCGGTTAGAAAAACCGAAGCTTTGTTTTCCCGTCCGAACGTTCGGCAACCACCCCGGATCCGGGCCCTTAAAGACCCGTTGCGCTATCACTTCCGGCCCTTAAAACCTGTGGATGGGAGCCATAAGTGATAGCGCAACGTGGGGTGGGGAGTTACGGCAGGGGGCGGTGCATCTCCACGATCTCCTCGTGCCGCGGGCTGTCCGGGTTCATCAGCGAGTGTTTGCGGCCGTAGGTGAAGTAGATGATCAGGCCGACCACAAGCCAGACGACGAACCGCAGCCAGGTCTCCCAGTGCAGCTGGAGCATCAGGAACAGCGAGGCAAACACACCGAACGCCGGAACCAGCGGCATCAGCGGCAGGCGGAAGGTCCGCGGGGCGTCGGGCTTCTTGTAGCGGAACACGATCACCGACAGGCACACGACGACGAACGCGGCCAGGATGCCGATGTTGGTCAGGTCTGCCACGGCCTTGATCGGGAGAATGCCGGCGAGGACTGCGGCCCCGGCGCCGGCGATCCAGGTCACGCGCTGCGGCGTGCCGTGCTTGTCCGTCTTCGAGAACCAGCCGGGCAGCAGCCCGTCGCGGCTCATCGAGAACCAGACGCGGGTGACGCCGAGGAGGAAGGTCAGCATGACGGTGAGGATGGACAGGACGGCGAACACGGAGATGATCGTCGCGATCACCGGCAGCCCGACGCTGTTGAAGGCGGAGGCGAAGCCGGCCTTGGGGTCGATCTCCGTGAAATTCTGCATGCCGGTGAGCACCAGGGTGGCGGCGACATAGAGCAGCATGGCAATGACCAGCGAGAGGATGATGGCCTTCGGCATGTGCTTCTTGCCGTCCGTGGCCTCCTCCGCCGCGGTACTCATGGCGTCGTAGCCGAACACCGCGAAGAACACCGTGGCGGAGCCGGCCACCACGGGACCGAAGCCGCTGGGGAAGAACGGGTTGTAGTTGTTGGTGTTGATGTAGAAGATGCCCAGGCCGATGATGAATAGGATCAGGACCACCTTGATGCCGACGGCGATCAGCTCGAAGCGGCCAAAGGTCTTGGTGCCGCGGGAGAGGATCCAGGTCACCAGCAGGCAGACGAGGATCGCGGGAAGGTTGATGATGCCACCCGTGCCCTCATCCGGCGTCGAGGTCATCCAGTCGGGCATATGGATGCCGATGCCGGAAAGGGCAGCATCGAAGTAGCCCGAGATGCCGATGGCCACCACGGCCACGATGGCGATGTACTCCAGCAGCAGGTCCCAGCCGATAAACCAGCCGATGATCTCGCCGAGGGCAACGTAACCGTAGGTGTAGGCGGAGCCTGCCCGCGGGATCATGCCGGCGAACTCGGCGTAGGACAGTGCCGCGGCGGCGGATGCCAGGCCGGCGATCAGGAACGAGACGAGCACGGCCGGGCCGACTCCGGGCTCGGTCTCGCTGCCGTGGGCCACAAGGCCGGCCAGAGAGAAGATGCCGACGCCAATAATGCCGCCGACGCCGATGGCCGTCAGTTGCCAGAGCCCCAGGCTCCTGTGCAATCCGCTGTGTTTGTTTTCTTCTTCAATGTCGTCGATGGGCTTGCGCCGCATGACCGACTGCGCCGAATCCTGTGTAGCCATCAGGGCCTCCTGCTTGGGTGTGATGCCCATCAATCCACCCTGTGATGGGCGTTACCGAGTGACAACAGTATGCAAGCCCGATTGCATTAGATAAAGTGAATTCTCTTAACGAATAACCATCAGAATTCACAAAGGAATAGCGATGCTCGACGTCCGGCGATTGCGACTGTTGCGCGAACTGAAGATCCGGGGCACTTTGGCCGAAGTGGCCGAAGCCCTCCAGTACAGCCCGTCGTCAGTCTCGCAGCAGCTGGCCCTCCTTGAGAAGGAGGCCGGAGTGGAGCTCCTCCGCAAGACCGGGCGCCGGGTGCAGCTGACCCCCCAGGCCGAAGTCCTCGTGGCCCACACCTCCCAGCTCCTGGAGACCCTGGAGCAGGCGGAGGCGGATCTGGCCGCGTCACTGACCACGGTCACAGGCACCGTGCGGATTGCGGTCTTCCAGTCCGCCGCGCTGGCACTCATGCCGGACACCCTGACCAGGATGACCGCCAGCTACCCGGAAGTCCGGGTGGAAATGACCCAGCGGGAACCGGAAACGGCCCTTCACGAGACGTGGGCCCGCGACTTCGACCTCGTGATCGCCGAGCAGTACCCGGGCCACGCCGCCCCGCACTACGCCGAACTGGACCGGGTGGCCCTGACCCGCGACGCCATCCGGCTCGCCGTTCCACCCCCTTCGCCCGAACGCGGCCCCATCAGGACGCTGTCCGATACCGCGCGGCTGCCCTGGGTGATGGAACCGCGCGGAGCGGCCTCCCGGCACTGGGCCGAGCAGGCGTGCCGGAGCGCCGGCTTTGAGCCCGACGTCCGCTTTGAAACCGCCGACCTGCAGGCCCAGATCCGGCTGATCGAATCCGGAAATGCGGTGGCCCTGATGCCCGACCTCGTGTGGACCGGCCGCGGCACCACCGCGCAGCTGCTGGACCTGCCCGGGGATCCGCACCGGACGGTGTTCACCTCGGTGCGGCGCTCGAGCGCCAGGCGGCCGGCTCTGCTGGCGGCCCGGGAGATCCTCGCGGTGACCGCGGCATCAATCGTGCCGGCGGCGGCCGCCGGCGTTCTTGATCCGGCCCCCGCGGACCGGCCCGCGTGACGGGCCCGCGGCGTGTGCAGTGGGCCACAGCGCGCGCCGCGGCCCCGCGTTAGACTGGTGACGTTATGAATCGCACAATATTCAAATCCAAGATCCACCGCGCGACGGTCACGCACGCGGACCTTCACTATGTCGGTTCCGTCACCGTGGACCTGGATCTGCTGGAGGCGGCCGACATCCTTCCCGGGGAGCTCGTGGCGATTGTCGACGTCACCAACGGCGCCCGGCTCGAGACCTACACGATTGCCGGAGAGCGCGGTTCGGGCGTGATCGGCATCAATGGCGCCGCCGCCCACCTGATGCACGAGAACGACATCGTCATCCTCATCACCTACGCCCAGATGACCACGGAAGAGGCCAAGGCGTACAACCCCAAGGTGGTCCACGTTGACCAGGACAACAAGATTGTCCAGATCGGCAACGACCCCGCGGAGGGCATGACGCCGGGCCTCATGCGTCCGCCGCACTCGCTGAACAACGCCGCGCTCAACTAGCGGCAGCGCGCCGTCGGGCGTAATAGGACGGCCTGCGGAATAAAGCTGATTACTCTGGACGGGTGATCCCTACCCGCCGCCCTCCCGCCCCGGTGCGGAGAACCGCGTGCTAGGGGTACTGGCAGGATTCTTTGTCGTCTGGGTCATCATCCTGGTCGGCATGTTCGTGGGCCGGCGCAATATCCTGGGCGAGAACGCCCGCCCCGTCTTGAGCGCCCTGACGTTTTTTGTGGCCAGCCCCGCATTGCTGTTCGAGACCCTCAGCAAGGCGAAACTGCACGACGTCTTTGCCGCGCCGCTGCTCGTGACGGCAGTCGGGGCAGTGACGACGGCGGTCCTGTTCTTTGGCATTGTGCGCTTCGCGCTCCGGCGATCCGTGCCGGAAGCCCTCATCTCCTCCATGAGCGCGTCCTTGGCCAACTCGGCCAACCTCGGCATTCCCATCGCCGTCTTCGTGCTCGGTGATGCCAGCTATGTGGCACCTCTGCTCATCTTCCAACTGGCTTTCTTCACCCCCTTGTTCCTCATGGCGTTGGACGCCACCACCAGCTCGCACCGCACCACGCCCCTGAGTTTCGTGCTCATGATCCTCCGCAACCCGATGATCGTGGGCACCGGGCTGGGACTCCTGGTGGCCGCAACCGGCTGGAAGGTACCGCCGCTGATCCTGGAGCCCATTCACTTGATCGGCGGGGCCGCCATCCCGGCCATGCTGATCGCCTTCGGCATGAGCCTGAACGGTTCCAGGCCGCTGCAGGCGGCCGGCGGCCGCCGGCCGGACGCCCTGCTGGCGAGCTTCTTCAAGCTCGTTGTCCACCCGCTGGTGGCGTACCTGTTTGCCCGCTTTGTCCTGGGCATGCAGGAACAGGCGCTGTTCGCCGCCGTCGTCACGGCAGCTCTGCCCACCGCCCAGAACGTGTTTGTCGCGGCCAGCCGTTACCGCACCGGCGTCACAGTAGCCAGAGACACCGTGCTGATCACTACGGTGGTAGCTGTGCCCGCCATGATCGGCGTGGCCCTGCTGCTGGCCTGATCCGGCTGGGCAGGCCGGCACAAAACCCCGGAGGAGGACCCTTGAAAACAACCCTGGACACTGTGGTCATCGGTGGCGGCGCGATGGGCTCCGCGGCCGCGTGGGCGCTGGCCCGGCGGGGCCGGGACGTGACCCTGCTGGAGCAGTTCGGGCCCGGCCACCGCAACGGCGCCTCCCACGGCACAACCCGGAACTTCAACCCCGGCTACGCGGATCCGGACTACGTCGCCATGCTGGCCGAGGCGGCGCGGCTGTGGCGAGAGCTGGAAACCGAATCCGGCGAGCGCCTGATGGCGCGCACCGGCGTCGTGAACCACGGCACTGACCCGCAGCTGCCCGAGGTCCGTAGCGCGCTGCTTGCCGCCGGGCTCCGGGCGGAGTTCCTCTCCGCCGAGGAAGCCGCGGAGCGCTGGCGGGGCATCCGGTTCGCCCAGCGCGTGCTGCACATGCCGGACGGAGGCCAGTTGAACCCCGACGCCGCGTTGCCCGCCCTGCAGCGCCTCGCCGCCGGCCTCGGCGCCGAGATCCGCCATCATGTGAAGGTCCTTGATCTGAAAGTCCTCGACGACAGCGTCCGGCTCACGCTCGAGTCAGGCGGTCGCACCGAGATCCTCTCCGCGAGGCGGGCGGTGGTCACCGCCGGCGGCTGGACCACGAAACTGCTGGCTGGCGTGGCGCCCCTGCCCCGGCTGACGGTCACCCAGGAACAGCCCGCACACTTCGCCATTACCGACGAGGGCGCCCAGTGGCCGGGGTTCAACCACATGCCCGGCCACGGGGACGCGTACGCATACTGGCGTTCGCCCGTTTACGGCATGCAAACCCCGGGCGAGGGGATCAAAGCCGGATGGCACGGGGTGGGCCCGGTGGTGGATCCGGACCGTCGGAGCTTCACGGCCGAGCCCGAACAGCGGGCGGCCCTGCAGCGCTACGCCCGGGACTGGCTGCCCGGGGTCGACGCCGACTCCCTCACCGACATCAGCTGCACCTACACGACCACCGTGGATGAGAACTTTGTCCTGGACCGGATCGGCCCGGTGGTGATCGGCGCGGGCTTCTCCGGTCACGGATTCAAGTTCACGCCGGCCGTGGGCAGGATCCTGGCCGACCTCGCCACCGGCGACGGCGGAGCACCGGCCGTCTTCTCGGCATCCCGCCCGGGGACCCGCTGACTCCCGCCAGAGCAACGCGGGGTCACATCGCGCCCATAGTGGGGCCCGGCATGGGCGCGACGTGACCCCGCGTTGCTGTGTGGGCCGGTAGGCTGGGGCCGGTCTTAAGCGCCCCGCGGATACCCGGGGCATCAGCATGAAGTGGGGAAGAATTGCTCAGCACGCGATCAGGCAGCACCCAGTCCAGCAGCGCCCAGTCCAGCGATTTCCAGTCCAGTAGCGCCCACGCAATAAGTGCCCGCAGCCGGCAGATCGGCGCGGTCGACTGGATTGTCCGGGGCGTGGCCGGCCTCCTGCTCGTGGCGACGTCAGCGTGCGCCAGTCCCGGGGCAGTCCCTCCGGCCGCCGGATCCGGTGTCCGCCCCGGCGTCACGGCCGCCCCCGCCGCCGCGTCGGCCGGCACGGACAGCGCTCCGCTGGATCCGGACACCACCCCCGGTGCAGATGTTCCCGGCGTCGAAGTTCCCAGTGCCGACGTTCCCGGCGTCGGCGCAGCGCGCCAGCAACCGGCCATGGCGAGGAAGGCCCTTGAAGTACTGGCGACGCTGCCCGTCAAGGGTCGCGCACCAAAGACGGGCTATTCACGCGACCAGTTCGGCCCGGCCTGGTCCGACGTCGACCACAACGGCTGCGATACCCGCAATGACATCCTCCGCCGCGACCTCACAGCCCTCGCGCTCAGGCCCGGGACGCGGGGCTGCGTGGTGCTCTCCGGCGTCCTGGCCGACCCCTACACGGCCGTCGCCATCCACTTCCTGCGCGGCAACGCCACCAGCACCGAGGTCCAGATCGACCACGTCGTGGCCCTCAGCGACGCCTGGCAGAAGGGCGCACAGCAGCTCAGCCCGGCACGGCGGCTGTCCTTCGCCAACGATCCCCTGAACCTGCTGGCGGTGGATGGCCCGGCCAACCAGAGAAAGAGCGACGGCGACGCCGCCACTTGGCTGCCGCCGAACAAGTCCTACCGCTGCACCTACGTCGCCCGCCAGATTTCGGTGAAATCCAGCTACGGGCTCTGGGTGACCCAGGCCGAGCACGACGCCATGACCCGGGTCCTCGCGGACTGCCCGGGCGCCTTGGCCTCGACGAACCAGCCGGCATCCGCCCCAGCGCAGGCCCCGCCTCCTGCCCGGCATCCCGCGCCTGCGCCAGCACCCGCGGTCGCACCTGCCTACGGGGTGGCTTACGCGAACTGCACCGCGGTCCGCGCCGCCGGCGCGGCGCCCATCCACGTCGGCCAGCCCGGGTACAGCCGCAAGCTGGACCGCGACGGGGACGGTGTCGGCTGCGAGTAGCGGCGGGCCGGGCCTCGGGCCGATTCCGGGTGGTCAGTTCTTCTGGTGCTCGTGCAGGAGCCGGGCGCACCGGATGAAGCCCAGGTGCGAATACGCCTGCGGATGGTTGCCCAGGTGGGTTTCCGTGCCGGGGTCGTATTCCTCCGGCAGCAGCCCCGTGGGACCAAACAGGTTCACCAGCTGGTCAAAGAGGTCCCAGGCCTCGTCGATCCGCCCGACGGCAATGTAGGCCTCGATCAGCCACGTGGTGCAGATGTGGAAGCCGCCCTCCAGGCCCGGCAGCCCGTCGTCGTACCTGTAGCGGAAAACGGTGGGCCCCACCCGCAGTTCCCGCTCCACCGCCGTGACGGTGGTCAGGAAACGGGGGTCGTTGACGTCCAGCAGGCCGGAGAGACCGATGTGCAGCACGGCTGCGTCCAGGTCCGGGCTGTCGTAGGCCACCGTATAGGAGTTCGCCGACTCGTCCCAGCCTTCGCGCAGGACTTCCTGCCGGATTCCCGCCGCTGTGGGCTCCCAGGCAGGCAGCGGTTCCCGGCCATGCCGGGCGGCCGTGCGCAGCGCCCGGTCCAGCGCCACCCAGCACATCACCTTCGTGTAGACATGGTGCCGCGGCGCCCGCCTGGCCTCCCAGATGCCGTGGTCGGCCTCCTGCCAGCGGGCCAGCACGGCCGCGGCCATCTGGACCAGCAGTTCCCAGTGCTCGTCGGAGAGCACGCCCTGGCGGGCGCTGAGGGCGTCGATCAGCTCGGCGATCGGGCCAAACACGTCCAGCTGCACCTGGTGGTCGGCGGCATTCCCGATCCGGACCGGCCGCGATCCCGCGTAGCCGGGCAGGCTCTCGATGATGGCCTCGGTGGACAACGGCGCCCCGGTCACCGAGTAGAGCGGATGGAGCCACTCCGGGCCCGGGGCGTGGGCCAGAATCCGGCCCAGCCAGGCCAGGAAGCCCTCGGCCTCCGCGGTGGAGCCCAGGTCCACGAGGGCGTTGACGGTCATGGACCCGTCCCGCAGCCAGCAGTACCGGTAGTCCCAGTTCCGGGTGCCGCCGATTCCCTCCGGCAGTGAGGTGGTGGGCGCGGCCAGCACAGCTCCGGTGGGTTCGTGGACCAGGGCCCGCAGCACCAGCGCGGACCGGCGGACCAGCGAGGGCTTCACCCCGGGCAGTTGCAGCTCGTGGACCCAGCGCCGGGAGTGATGGGCGACGGCGGCGCGACGCCCGGTCTCATCGTCCGGGACCGGGGGCTGCGGTTCCGTGTCGCCGCAGCGCAGGTTGAGGACCACCGGCCCGTCCCGCAGGTCGACGTCGCCCGTGGCCGTGGCGTGCCGGCCGTCCGAGGTGATGGCAAAGGCCACGCCGGGCGCCCGAAGAACGATCGGATCCGCGGTTCCCACGACGTGCAGTTCCGTCCCGCGCGCCTCCATGCTGAACGGCGCATTCGCGTAGTCCGGCCGCGGGGCGAAGACGATCCGGGCCGTGCCGGTGCCGGAGAGCACCCGGACCAGGCTGGTGATGCCGTCCGGTGCCGGCTCCAGGTAGTCCGTCACGGTGACGTCGGCCCAGCGGGTTTCGACGATCATGGTGCTGTCCACGTAGCGCTGGCCCAGGACCTGCGAGGACTTGGCCGGTTCCACGGAGAAATGCCCGGCCGCATCGCCGCCGAGCAGATGGGCAAACAGCGACCCGCTGTCCGGCAGCGGATGGCTCATCCAGCAGATCTTGGCGTCCGGCGTGATCAGGGCGGTCGACGAGCCGTTGCCGATCATGGAGTGCCGTTCCAGCCCCACGGCGTCCTCGCCGAAAAGCCACGCCCGCCGCAGCTCGAACAGGATCGCCAGGACGCGGGCGAACGACTCCGGGTCCCGGAGCGTGTGGTTCGCCACGCTGGGCCCCTCCCCCACGCGCAGCGCCATGTCCGGCCCGCGCAGCGTTGCCATGGCCAGCTCGTCGCTGGAGGCGTCCCCGGCGTAGAGTGCGGCGCTCACGCCGAGCATGGAGCGCAGGTGCTCCAGCGCGGAGGCCTTGGACGGTTCCACCACGGAGAGGTCCAGAACTGAGCCGTCCACGATGAAGTGCAGCCCGTGGGCCCGCGCGATCTCCTCGGCCTTCGTGGTGGCCAGTGCGACAACGTCGGGGGCGGCCGGGCGGGTGTGCACGGACACGGCGACCGGTTTCCGCTCGATGCTGATGCCACGGTAGGCGCCCACGGTTTCGGCGAGCGCCTGGCTGGCCTGCTGCAGCACCGATTCGGTGGCGAGGGACAGCCCGTGGGCGTAGCCCATGTCGAACTCCGCGCCGTGCGAGCCGACAAGGTGCACCTCCGCCGGGAGCCGTGAGACGGCGGCCAGATCCCGCAGCGACCGCCCGGAGATGACGGCGGCGTGGGTATTCGGGAGGGCTGCCAGCGCCCGCAGCGCAATCGCGGCGCTGCCCAGCGGCAGGGTCTCGGTGGAAATGCCTTCCGACGTGCACAGGGTCCCGCCGTAGTTGCAGGCCACGAGCAGCCCGGGGGTGCGGGCCAGGATTTTGAGCTGAGCCAGCAGTTGCGGCGTGAGCCCGTCGTCGGCCGCGTTGGTCTGTACGAAGGCGCGGAGCAGGCCCAGCGGAAGGGATTTGGTCAGAAGGGCAGAGTCAGCCAGGGTCTGGTTGAGCGGTGTGGGCATCGGCGCGGTCCTTCGAGTAGTCCCCCAATGCCTGCATGGGAATCGCCCCCGGGAGGACGCACTTCAAGTGTCCTCCCGGGACGATTTCGCACGGGTGTCCCGGCCGTTGCAACTATGTAACATCCCGCCGGCCGCCCTGACGCCACCGGGAGCAACACCGGATCCAGTGCAGGGAGCCTTCGGGACTTAGCTGGGGTCGGCGCGGTAGAAGTACATCTCCCTGGACCCCGAGGGTGCATCCCAGCCTTGGGCAAACATCCAGGTTCCGCCGAACTTGAGCAGCCCTCCCCACGCCAGCGACCCGCCCCGGTGGACGGCCTTCTGGGTGAAGGGCTGGCTGGTGTCATACAGTGCCTGCGCGGCGGAGAATTGGCCGTCGGCGTCGCCGTAGAAGAAGTCCAGGACCAGCTCGGTCGGCTCGCCGCCGTCGGCGTCGCCGCTAACGATTGCGCAGGCCACTTCGTGCAGTGAGCCGCCCAACGGTTCAAGGTCCAGGTATTCCTGCGGCGCAAACGTCCAGTTCACCATGTCAGAGGACCGTCCGACGTGGGTGGTTCCACCGCAGCCCTCCGACAAATACATCAGGTAGTCCCCGCCGATCTTGACGGCCTCGCCGCGGGCGTTTCGGGGGATGACGGCCCCCTTGGCCCAGTACCGCGACACCTCGTGGGGGACAGCCAGGCCGAGCTTTTCCCAATGGATCAGGTCATCGGACACCGCAACATTGATGTCGCAGCCAACATCGCCGAGGGGATAGACATCCCCATCCTGGCCGGCCTCTCCCGCGCCGTGCTCGATCGTCCAGATCCCGTTGTAGAACATGTAGTACCGGCCGTTGGCCAGGTACACCTTGGGATCTTCGCAGCCGAGGATCTCATTGTCCATGGTGGGGTAGATTGCCGGGTTGGCGGGGCTGTCCTGCCACCCGGTTTCGGGATCGAAGACCGCCACACCGATGCGGCTGGAGACGGATTCCTTGCGCGGAGAGGCGCGGTAGAAGAGGTAGAGCTTGCCGTCGCGCTCCATGACGGAGGGGTTGTAGATCGAATCCGCGGTCCAGCCGATGCCGGTCGGGTCATTCCAGTCCTGGACCTGACGGAAGGAAAGGGAATCGTCCTTGCGGAACGGGCCCACAGCCCATTCCGGGTGCTCCGGGTACTCGGCCGAAAATTGATCGGTGGAGATGGTGTCCGTCAGCGGATTGCTGAACTTGAGCGCTCCCTCGTAGCTCGTGAGCAGTGCTTCGGTGGTGATTTTCTGCATGTGGGCTCTTCCTGTCCTTGGATTGTGGTGCCGGGGCCGTGGGGATCAGTGCTCCCGGAGGCGGCGGCGATGGTTGCTGGTGACGGGTTACTGGTTGCGAACCAGGCTCACCCAGGTGAAGCCGCCCGGGGCCACGCTGATGCGGCCGGACTGATCTGCCGCGTTCTGTCTGGGACCTGCGGTGACGGGCCGGCCGGAGGCGTCAAAGGCCTGCTGGCTCAGATGGAACCCGGCGGGCAGGTTCGCGTTGCGTTCGATGCGTTCCGGGGCCGCGCTGACGTACAGCGTGGACTGGCCGCCGGGTCCGGCGACCGAGACGGTGGAGAGCTGCGGCTGGACCAGCAGGGCGTCGAGGGCGACGTCACCGTCAGTGGTGCCGACGACGGCGGCCGCCGCGGCGGGCAGCGCGCGTTTCAGCGCGAACGGGAAGAGGATGCCGGGCGCATCGGTGATGCCCTGGGCGCCAGCCCCGCCGTTCCGGGTGGTGCCGAGCGGACCTTTGCCCGCGGTCCAGCTGGTATTGCCGGAAGGGGCAATCCTCTGGTTGACGATCGGGTAGATATTTCGGGGTTCGTCGGCGGCCGGCAGGGGCAGGCTCAGGGACGCTCCCGGCTTCAGTGCGACGTAGGCGCCGCCGGAGATGTTGGATTCCCCGGTCCAGGCCGAGGCGGGCTTCACCACGGTGCCCTTGCCGGTGATGGCCCCGGATTCGGCCTCGACGACGCTCAGCCCGTGGGTCGAGACGGTGCGGGTGATGCCGAGGGCCTTGGTCTTCAGTTCCGGGTTGGCGTCCAGTGCCAGCATGGTCAGCAGGGCATGGATGGTGGATTCGGCGCCGGAGTTCGGGTTCACCCGGCCGTCGGGCTCGATCCCGTCGATCGCGGTGCCGGCGGCGGGGTTGTAGGCGGGTGCGCCGCTGGGATTGGCGCCGAAGAACCAGCCTGCCGCAATGGCGGCGAGATCCAGCAGGCCGGGGGCGTTGGCGGCCTTCGCGGTCGCCACGAGGCCCTGGACGCGGGAGTCCACGCCGTAGGCGATCTGCGCCTCGCCGGGCGTGGGGCTCCAGGCGTTGTCCGGGCCGCCCGCGGCGAGCAGCTGCGGGGTGAACTGGGCGGAATCCTTCACGGCGGCGCCGAGCAGCCCGGGCTGGTTCAGCACGGTTGAGGAAGTGGCGGCGGCGGCCGGAGCCATCCCGCCCCAGGCGTGCCAGAGCGTGCGGGACTTGTTCCACGGCAGGATCGCGCCGAAGGGCCATTCGGTGCCGGAACCCGATGACATCGCGGCGACGCCCTCGCTCAGCCGGGTGAGCGCCTGGGTGGCGACGCCGTCGCCCGGGGCGGCCTTGACGTAGGCGGCGAGCCCAAGCACGGCCTCCGCGGAGGCGTCAGCGCCGCCGGAGATCAGCCAGGCCGGGACCTTGGCGCCGTCGGCCGTGTCATAGGTGCCGTATTTGGCGAGGGACTGCTTGTTCAGCGAGCCCACGGCCAGCTGCAGCCGCTCCTGCAGGAACGACGCGAAGGCCGGGTCGGCGCCGGCGAAGGCCGCGTAGCCTTCGCCGAGGGCCCAGACGGTGCGTGCCAGCCAGTACGACTCGGCCGAGTCGGAGGGGTCCGGCAGTTCCACCGGTTTGGCGCTCGGCGTGAGCGTTCCGTCGGGCTGCTGCCAGAGGACCACGTTGCCGGCGTTCGGCCCGGACGTGGTCTGCAGGTACGTCAGTGAGCGCAGGGTCTGGAAGGCGCGGTCCTTGCTGGCCGGGTCGCCGGTCTGCTGCCAGTGGCGCAGGTAGACCACGGCGGTCCGGGCGATGTCGTCGGCGTTGTAGGCGCCCTGGCTCCAGTGGCCGGTGGCGGGATCCAGGGCTCCGCCGCCGATCCGGGCGTAGCTCCCGTCCGCCTTCTTGTCCGCGTAGGTCCACGGGGCCTGTGCCGAGGGCATCCGGTCCAGCTGGTAGGTGCTGTGCCCTTCCACCGGGGAGAGCGGCACGGTGTCCATCAGGAAGTTCAGGTGGCTGAGGTTGGTCAGGGGTGCCGCGGCGGGCGCGGCCGGAACGGCGGCCCCCTTCCCGGCGGCTCCCTTCCCGGCAGTCCCCTTCCCGGCGTCCCGCTGCGGGACAGTTGCCGTCCCCGGTGCGGGTGCCGCGCTGGCGGCACCCGCCCCGAGCAGGAGCGCGGGCAGGAGCATCGATGCGGACACGGTGACGGCCGTGAATCGATTTCTTCGTTTCGAGCGGACATCGTTGTTCGTCATCGGTGGCTCCTGGCTGGCTGGTTGTCGGGCGGGAACGGCGGAACTGGCTGGGGGGAGGCGCTAGTTGGCGGGAATCCGGTCCAGCTTGGCGACGCCGATCTTCGAATCAGCCATGCCGTAGAAGACGAACAGCTGCTCGCCGATCTTCTCGATCGCGGTCGGGAACACGACGTTGGGCACGATTCCGGACATCTCGTCCTCGGTTTCGGGCGCCAGGAGCGGCTTGTCGCTGCGGGCGATCACCTTGGAGGGGTCGTCGGCGTCGAGGATCATCGCGGCGGCGGTGTAGTTGACGTTCTGCTGGTGGTCGAACGCGGACTTCTCCAGCGCGCCGGAGACGCCGTGGTGGATCAGCAGCCAGCCTTCGTCCACCCGGATCGGGGCGGGGCCGCCGCCGATCTTCAGTTCCTCGAACGGGAATACGCTCAGGGCCACGAGCCGGTGCTTGGCCATGTGGACGAGGTTGCGGATGTCCTTGTCGACGTCCGCGACCGGCGCGTAGGAGATCCAGATGCCGGGACGGTTGTCGGTGATGCCGGCCGGCAGGTGCTCGCCCTCGCCCTCACGGACCCAGCCGAGGTCCCACATGGGGCGGTGCAGCATCGCGTAGGAGGGGACGCCGTCGGGGTCGTTGACCGGCTCCGGGAAGAACACGGCGTCCTTGTTCGGGAAGAGGTTCAGGTCCATGGAGAGGTCGGCCTGGTAGCCGAAGAGGCACGGGCCCAGGCGTTCCCAGTTGCGCAGGTCCTCCGAGTAGGCGAAGGCCAGGCGCGGGCCGAGCGGGCCGTAGGCGACGTAGGTCATCAGGTGCTTGCCGAGGGCGGGGACCCAGGTAGTGCGGGGGTCCTCGGTGCCGGCGTTGTTCAGGCCGCGTTCCCAGCCCTCGTCGGGGGCCAGGACGATGCCCTGGCGTTCGACGCCGGTGGGGACGCCGTCCTCGATGATCACCTTGGCCAGTCCCACCCGGGAGACGTTGCCCTTGGCGACCAGGCGCGGCAGCAGGTACAGCTCGCCGTCGGTGCCGCGGCCGCTGGCCGGGTTGAGCACACCTTCGGCCTCGAATTCGTTGCCCGGTTCCGGAGTCATGATGACGCCGGCGCGGGTGAGGGTGAAGGGGACGGTGGGCAGTGCGGAAGTGTGGGGGGAGGTCATGGATTAACCCTTTACGCTGGAGCCGATATTGGTGGAAATGAACTGACGCTGGAAGAAGATGAAGAGTGCGACGGCGGGTGCCGCGAGGACGCAGGCGCCCGCCAGGATGGCGCCGAACGGGTTGGACGCCGTGGCGGAGATGTTGGAGATGTAGTTCGCCAGGGAGACGGCGAGCGGCTGGATGGACTGGTCCTTGGTCACCAGGAACGGCCAGAGGAACTCGTTCCACGGCCCGATGAAGGTCAGCAGGATCGCCGTGACAATCGCGGGCTTCACCAGCGGGATGGCGATCTGCCACAGGATCCGCAGTTCGGAGGCGCCGTCGATCCTGGCCGCCTCGAAGAGGGTGGAGGGCAGCTGCATGAAGTACTGGCGGAAGACGAACACGGCGGTGGAGTTGATCGCGAAGGGCAGGATCATGCCCAGGTACGTGTCCGCCAGGCCGTAGTCGCGCACGATCATCACGTAGAGCGGGATGAGCAGCAGCTGGAACGGGATCATCTGCACCAGCAGCATCATCCCGAATACCAGCCCCTTGCCGCGGAAGTGCATCTGGGCCAGGGCGTACCCCACCAGCAGGCCGAAGATCACGGTGAAGAAGATGACGCCGCCGGTGAAGACGCCCGAATTGACCAGGCCCTTGAGCAGGTTGATGGAGTTGTTGATGTTCGCGTAGTTCTCGCCGGTGATGTTCGCCGGGTTGGGGAACGCCCCGGCCACCGAGGTGTCCGGTGAGGTCTGCAGCGAGCCGATGAACATGTAGTAGAACGGGAAGAGGAAGACGAACGCGCCCAGCGCCAGGAGCACGAAACTGCCGAGGCCGAGGCTCCGGCGCTTCTCCACGCCGGAGGCGCCTGCACTCTGCTTGCCCGCCGGGTTGACGGGGAGACCGCCGGGGCGGCGTGCGCCGTCGCTGTTGTTGCTGTTGCTGTTGCTGCTCCCGTCATTCTCTTCGTTGGGCGCAGCTGCCTTGTTGAGAATCGACATGTCAGTCCTCCTTCCCGCCCACGAGGCGTTTCTGGATCAGGGCAATCAGCAGCACGCCGATCACCAGCACCACACCCAGTGCGGCAGCCAGATCGGGATTGCCCTGCAGGATGCCCATCTGGTACATCAGGAACACCGGTGAGGTGGAGGCCCCGTCCGGGCCGCCGCCGCCGGTGAGCAGGTACGGTTCCGTGAACAGGTTGGCGCCGGTGATGGTGGCCAGCAGGGTCACCAGCACGCTGGCCGAGCGGACGCCGGGAACGGTGATGTTCCAGAACTGCACCCACTTGTTGCCGCCATCCACCGCGGCGGATTCGTACAGCTCCTCCGGGATGTTCTGCAGCGCGGCCAGGTACAGCAGGATGAAGAACCCCAGCTGCTTCCAGGTCACGAACAGCGCCACGGTGGGCATCGCGAGCCACGAGTTCACGAGCCACGACGGGTTCGGGGCCAGCGGCCCGAGGACCGAGTTGACCAGGCCGTTTTGCTGGAACAGGAACAGCCAGACGCCGACGACGGCGACGCTCGCCGTGACGTACGGGACGTAGTAGCTGACCCGGAAGAACGTCTTGAGCTTCGTCACGCGGTTCAGGGCGTTGGCCAGGACCAGGGACAGGCCGACGGTCAGCGGCACGTTGATGATCAGGAAGATCCCGATGTTGGCGAAGGAACGCTGCACGGCGGGGTCGGTCAGGACGGTGATGTAGTTCTCCAGGCCCACGAACGGCCGGTCGACCTTGACCTTCGGTGCGGTGAAGAAATAGTCGTGGAAGGAAATGTAGACGGCGTAACCGAGGGGGAACGCCAGCACGCCCAGGACATAGATGACGTAGGGGGCACTGAACAGCAGGCCCAAGGGCTGGCGGCCCAGGAAGTTCTTGCGCTTCCTGGCCGACATCCGCCGGTCCCCTGGCCTCCGGCCCCCTGCCTGTGGGGTGCTGTCCCCCGCAGTTTGGCCGGAGGCCGCGCCGCCGTCAGCTGAGCGAAGTGACATGGAGATTCACCCGCTACTTCTGCGCTGCCAGTTGGTTGATCTTCTCGGCAGAGCCCTTGAACGCGGCGTCGACGCTTTCGTTGCCGAAGATCACGGACTTGGCGTAGGCGGTGCGGAAGGTCTGCCAGATCTCAACCGAGTTGGACACATTGGGCACCTCCACGGTGCGGCCGGCCTGCTCGGCGAACTGCGTGTACAGGGGGTTCTTGGCGAAGTAGTCCGCGTAGACGGTCGGGAGGTCCTTGCGCATCGGCATCTGGCCGGAGTCGGCGAGGAGCTTGCCGTCCTGTTCCTTGCTGGTGGCGAACTTCATGACTTCCCAGGCCGTGCCCTGGTTCTCGCAGGCGGAGTACATCGCGACGTTCTTCGCGTCCGAGAAGGTGGAGCCTTCGGTCTGGGCCTGCGCGGCCGGAACCGGCACGGCACCCCAGTTGACCTTGTCCTTGTAGGCGGCGATGGCCCACGGACCGGCCAGCGACATGGCGGCCTTGCCTTCGGCGAAGGAGTCACCCTGGTAGACCTCCTTCGAGGCCAGGTTTTCCTTGTACAGGGTTTCGAACATGGTGGCTACCTGCTTGCCCTGGTCGCTGTCGAAGGTGGCCTTGCCATCCTTGACCAACGGCGCGCCACCGGAGTTGGCGGCGTAGAAGGGGTAGAAGTCGAACCAGGACTGGAAGAAGTCACTGGCAGGGGACGGCCAGACGGCGTTGGCCGCGGCTCCGGACTTCACCAGCGTGCGGGCAGTGTCCAGGAATTCGGCCTGTGTGTTGAGCTTGGGGTTCTCGGCGTCCAGGCCGGCTTTCTTGAACAGGTCCTTGTTGTAGAAGAGGACCACGGGGTTGGACTTCCAGGGCAGCTGGTACATCTTGCCGTCGCCTGACTTGTACTGGTCAGCGAGGTCGCCGGTGCGATCCTTGATGTACTGCGCGCCGTCAGGGAAGGAATCCAGCGGGACGAGTCCACCCTGCTTCTGGAACTGGGGAACGGCGACGGGAGCGGTGTTGAACACCAGGCAAGGGGCATTGCCGGCGGTGATGGCCGCGCCGATGACTTCCTCAGAGCTCTTGCCGGCCGGGATCTCCTGGGCATCGATCTTCTGGTCCGGGTGTGCGGAGTTCCACGACGCAACCATGGCCTTGCCCCACTTGACCTCGAATTCGTTGTTCGAGTACCAGATCTTGATGGGGCCCTTCGCCGTCGTTGCCGACTCGGCGGTGCTGCTGCTGGCGCCGCCGCCGCAGCCGGCCAGGCCCGCTCCCATGATGGTCAGGGCGGCCACGGACAAGACTCGCGTGGCAGTTGAAAAGCGCTTCATTGCGTCTCCTTGGGAGGGTTTGTCTGACGGTGAGTGCCAGGTTAGGTGTTCAGGGTTGGGTGTTCATGCAGGAAGAGGGTGAGGGGTCGTGGGCCGGCTTTCGGCCGGAAGACCCCGGCGGTCAGTCGGGGGCTGGTCCGGTGGAGGCCCTGACCACCAGGCGGGGCGCCGGGAGGAAGGTGTCCTCGCTGGGGTGGCCCCCGGCGAGCTGGCTCAGAAGGAGCTGGGCTGCGACCCGCCCCCACAGCATGGGGTCGGTGGCCAGGGTGGTGAGCGGCGGGTTCAGGTACTGGGTGAACTCCGCGTTGTCATAGCCGGTAACGGAAAGGTCTCCCGGGACGCTGAGCCCGAGGGACTGCGCATAGGACTGCCCGGCGGTGGCCATGAGGTCGTTGGCGTACACGATGGCTGTGGGCCGGTCCGCCCGGCGGAGCAGTTCTGCGGTGGCGGCCGCTCCGCCCGCGGCGGTGAAATCGGCGGCGGCAAAGAGGTCCGAGGGAAGGCCGGCGGCGGCCAGCGCGTCCTCCCAGGCCTGGCGGCGGCTCCGTCCGTGGATGTACTCCTGCCCGCCGCCCACATGGGCGATCCGGCGGTGCCCGAGGGCCACCAGATGTTCCACCGCCGCGACGATGCCAGCCGATTCGTCCACGGAGACCGCCGGAAACGGTGAGCCGGCGTCGGGCCGGTTCACTGTGACCGCAGGCAACTTGAGGTCAAGCAGCAGCGGAATGCGGGAGTCGTTGTGCCGGACGTCGGTGAGGATCACGCCGTCGACCCTGCCGTTGTCCACCAGCTTGCGGTAGCAGCGTTCCTCGGCGCCCGGCGCCGTGGCGACGCTCAGGACCAGGGTGTAGTCGTGCTCGGCGAGCGCGGTCTCGATCCCGGCGATGAAGGCCGGGAAGAAGGGGTCGGTTCCCAGCAGGGAGGGGTCCCGGGCCACGACGAGGCCCAGGGCGTAGGCCTTGGCGGAGGAGAGCCCTTTCGCCCGGAGGCTCGGCTTCCAGCCGAGGTCCTTGGCCACCCTGAGGATGCGTTCCCTCGTATCCGGGCTGACCCCGGGCTGGCCATTGAGGGCGTAGGACACGGCACCCTTGCTGACGCCGGCCGCCTGGGCGACGTCGCTGATGGTGACTGCCATGGAGCCGTTCCCTTCGGATGTGGTCCTGAGGCAGGTCGCCGCACTGAACCGGTTAAGTGATGCGTCCTACTAAACCGGTTCAGTTGCCGCTTGTCAAGGGTGGCCCCTGGGCAGTGCCGGCCTGGCGGCAGCGAAGCAGCGGCCCGGCCACGGCGTTTCAGCAGTTGGCCGGCCGGTATTCGTAGGCTCCGGTATCGGCCGCGCCGCCGCCCTGGCAGTCGCCCTTTTGGTTGGCCGGCCGGCCGTCCAGATCCATGGGGAACGGGCTGGCCCCGGCCCGGTCAATGGCCGGGCTCGCGCCGGAGAGGTGGAGATCGGCGGGGGCATTCACAAAGTCGGCCGGTTCGGTGGTGGAGGTGGCGCTGGGAACGATGTTGGTGGGGCCGTTGAGGACGTTCTCCTGCTCGGTCCAGCCAGTGCTGTCCATCCACAGCGCGTTGCGGGCCGCCACCAGGATGTTTCCCCTGACGACGGTGGAGGCCGGGCATGACGCGTGGCAGACGAGGGCCTGGGAGTCCGGGCCGTCCAGCCACACGGTGTTGTATTCGAAGGTGGTGCCGTTGGTCGGGCCGAACGACGACGTCCTGCCGCGCGCGATCAGCCCCATGGCCTGGGAACAGTTGGGACCGCAGGTGGACCGGACGAGGTTGTAGCTGTAGGTGTTACCGTCGGCAGTTCCGCCTGTTCCGCGCCCCAATTCGGAGAAGACGTTGTTATCCACGGCCACATTGTGGTGGATCCTGTTCCGGTTGCCGTTGAAGATTTCGAACGCACTGCCGTCGTGGCCAAAGTCGTAGGACAACGCGGTGGAGCCGGTGATGGTGTTGCCGGCGAACTCGTTGTCGCTGCCGTTGATCAGGAAACCGAAGGCGCCCGAGTCGTCATCGCACTTCAGCGACGTCGCGGTGCCACACAGCTCGCCCGGCGTATTGACGTTCATGATGTTGTTGTCCGCGAGCGTGTTGTTGGCATAGGTGCCGAAGTCGGAGCCCTCGCTCACCTTGATGCCCGCGGCGTTATTCCGTGCGGCGGAATTCCGCACGGAGCCGTGGTCGCCGTAGACGCTGAAGCCCGCATAGCCGCACGACTCCGCCCGCAGGCCGTCCACGGTGATGTAGTCGCCGTCGAGCCTGACGCACGTACCTGCCATTCCCCCCGTAATGGCGGGCGGATCGCCGCTTCCGTAGGCATTCAGGGTGACCTTGAGCCGGCTGGTGCCGCTCTGGCCGACCACAAGACCGCCGGAGAAGATGTCTCCGCGGCGAAAACTGACCGAGTCCCCGGGCCGCAGCGCAGTGGCGTTGACCTTATCGAGGGTCGCCCAGGCCGATTGCGGCGATGTGCCGTCGTTGGTGTCGCTGCCGTCGGCGCTCACGTAATACGTGGCGCCCTCGGCCGACGCCGGCGCGGACGCGCCGCCAAGCAATCCACCCAAAAACAGCAGGACTATCAGCGTGGCGGCGGCTGTGGCCTTGATCTTCATGGGTGCACCTGGGTTTTCGCCATGTATCCGCGGATCCGGGTGCCACCGCCGGGCGGCGGACCACGTCGGCACCCTGAGGGCCTTAACGCTAAGAGCGGGCCGGTACTAAGTCAACGGACAGGACCGGCCAAGCGAACCATAGTGTTCTTTTTTGCTACTTGACGTTCTTTATTGTGCGAATATGATTGCTAATTATGTGATCTGCTTCACTCCACCCGCATTATTTCAAAGGAGAAATTATGACCATGCATGAAGACGCACTGCTCCGGGCCTCCAGCCAGGGCGGGTGGGACCGGAGGACGCTGCTGAAGACCTTCGGCGCCGGAGCAGTCGCGATGGCCGGCATTCCCCTGCTCTCAGCCTGCACGGGCGGCACCGCACCTGCCAGCAGTGGTGCCACGACGGCCACCTTCGGCTCCGGATCCTCCGACGAGGTCCCCAAGGCCGCCTACAAGGCAGTGACCGACGCATTCCAGAAGAAGTCCGGCGTCACGATCACCACCAACGTGGTGGCGCACAACGATTTCCAGAACAAAATCAACACCTACCTCCAGGGCAGCCCAGACGATTCGTTCACCTGGTTCGCCGGCTACCGCATGCAGTACTACGCCGGCAAGGGACTCCTCGCCCCGATCGACGATGTCTGGGAAAAGGTCGGCGCAAACTACTCCGACGCCCTGAAAAAAGCCTCGACGGGCGCCGACGGCAAGATGTACCTGATCCCGAACTACAACTACCCCTGGGGCTTCTTCTACCGGAAGAGCCTCTGGACGGAAAAGGGCTACGCCGTCCCCACGACGTTCGATGAGCTGAAGACCCTCGCCGCCAAGATGAAGGCCGACGGCCTGATCCCGATTGAATTTGCGGACAAGGACGGCTGGCCCGCCATGGGCACCTTCGACTACCTGAACATGCGCCTGAACGGCTATCAGTTCCACATGGACCTCACCGCGCACAGGGAAAGCTGGGACCAGAAGAAGGTCAGCGACGTCTTCGACACCTGGAAGGCCCTGCTGCCGTACCAGAACCCGAACGCCCTCGGCATGACCTGGCAGGACTCGGCGAAGTCCCTCGCGGACAAGAAATCCGGCATGTACCTGCTCGGCTCCTTCCTGACCCAGCAGTACACGGACAAGGCAATCGCCGACGACATCGATTTCTTCCCGTTCCCCGAGGTCGCGGTGGAAGGCCAGGACGCCATCGAGGCACCCATCGACGGCCTCCTGCTCTCCAAGAAGGGCGGTCAGAACCAGGCCGCCCGGGATTTCCTGGCCTACGTAGGCACCCCGGAGGGACAGGATGTATACGCCTCGGTCGACTCCTCCAACATCGCCACCGCCAAGGGCGCCGATACCTCCAAGTTCACGCCGCTCAACAAGAAACTGGCCGAGGCCATCAGCGGCGCCAAGAACATCAGCCAGTTCTTCGACCGCGATGCCCTGCCCGCCATGGCCAACAACGTGATGATCCCGGCCCTCCAGTCCTTCATCAAGGACGGCAACGTCGATGTGAAGAACCTGGAAGCCCAGGCCAAGTCCCTGTACGCCGCCCAGTAGAGGCGTGTCTGCCCGCGCGTTTCGCACGCGCATTTCACCCTGTATTTCCCAGCAGTCCCAAGGCAAGGAATCTCCATGAGTGTCTCTACCAATCCGACGGCGCGGGGGCGCAAAGCAGCCGCCGCCCCCGCGCGGCGGGTTCGGCGGCTGTCCGGCCGCGACAAACTGGTGCTGGGCTTGATGGTGGGCGTCCCCACGCTGATCCAGCTCGTATTGGTCTGGATCCCCACGCTCATGTCGGTCGGACTGTCCTTCACCCGGTGGAACGGGCTGGAGCTGAACGACATCAAGCCCGCCGGCGTCGAGAACTACCTGTTCATCGCCCAGGACTACCCGCCGTTTTGGCCGGCCATGCAGCACAACGTGCTGTGGCTGGCATTCCTGGCACTTGTCGCCACTCCGCTGGGGCTGCTGCTAGCCGTGCTCCTGGACCAGAACATCCGCGGCACGCGGATCTACCAGAGCATCTTCTTCGCCCCGGTGATGCTGTCCCTGGCCCTGATCGGGATCATCTGGCAGCTGTTCTACAACCGTGACAGCGGCCTCCTGAACTTCATCCTCGGCACGGCGGGCACGCCCCAGGCCGTCGACTGGTTCGGGGATTCCAGCGTCAACATCTGGGCTGCCCTCTTCGCCGCCACCTGGCGGCACGCCGGCTACGTCATGATCCTGTACCTGGCCGGGCTCAAGGGCGTGGATCCGACCCTGCGCGAGGCGGCCCAGATCGACGGCGCCAACGCCGTCCAGACCTTCTTCCGCGTGATCTTCCCGGCCATGCGCCCGGTCAACGTCATCATCATCGTCATCACCGTCATCGAATCCCTCCGGGCGTTCGACATCGTCTACGTGATCAACCGCGGCACCAACGGGCTCGAACTGATCAGCGCCCTGGTCATCCAGAACCTGGTGGGCGAGGGGCAGGTGATCGGCATCGGCTCGGCGCTGGCCGTCATCCTGCTCGTCATCTCGCTGATCCCCATCACGTTCTACCTGTCCCGCGCGTTCGGAAAGGACAAAGAGGCATGAGCATCGCCCATCCAACCGATGCCGCCGCGGCCGGCAGCCCGGCGGACGCTGCGCAGCGCAGCTCCGGCCCGGGCAGGACCGGCCCCCGGCCGGGCCAGCCGGCCAACAACAA
This sequence comes from Arthrobacter sp. P1_C12_2, assembly GCF_056406415.1. Taxonomy (NCBI): domain Bacteria; kingdom Bacillati; phylum Actinomycetota; class Actinomycetes; order Micrococcales; family Micrococcaceae; genus Arthrobacter; species Arthrobacter sp. P1_C12_2. The sequence continues at coordinate 553,049 of NZ_JBFUAF010000001.1, forward strand.
GCAGGGCAGGCGGCACTACGGCACCCACGTCTTCCTCATCGTCATGGCGGCGATCTGGCTCGTACCCCTCGGCTGGGCCATTTTCACTGCCCTGCGGCCCAAGGCGGACACCGACAAATACGGTTACTTCAGCACCGGCGGGGCGTTCAACTTCGACAACTTCATCCAGGCCTGGACGCAGGGCGGCTTTGCCCAGCTGTTCTGGAACTCCGTGCTCATCACGGTCCCCTCGGTGTTCCTGATCCTCTTCTTCGCCTCCATGATGGCGTTCGCCGTGAGCCGGGTGAGCTGGAAGTTCAACATCACCCTGCTGATCATGTTCACCGCCGGAAACCTGCTGCCCCCGCAGGTGCTCGCGGCGCCGCTTTTTGAAATGTTCAAACACTTCGAGCTTCCCTACGCCGTCAGCGATTCCGGGAACCTGCTCAACACCTACATCAGCGTGATTGCCGTGGACACCGCCTTCCAGATCGGCTTCGTGACGTTCGTCCTTTCGAACTACATGAAAGCCCTGTCCCCCGAACTGACCGAGGCGGCCCTGGTTGACGGGGCCGGCGTCTGGCGCCAGTACTGGGACATCATCCTGCCGCTGTGCCGCCCGGCCCTGGCCGCCATGGGCACGCTCGAGGTGATCTTCATTTACAACGACTTCTTCTGGCCCCTGCTCTTCATCCAAAGCGGCGACCGCCTTCCGGTCACCACCGCGATCAACAACCTCCAGGGTCAATTCCTCTCCAACTACAACCTGATCGCCGCCGGCGCCATGATCACCGCCGTTCCGGCTCTGATCATCTACTTGCTCCTGCAGCGCCATTTCGTGGCGGGCCTGACCCTCGGCTCCAGCAAAGGATAAACGTGGACTTCAACACCAACCACAGCAACAACGGCATGGACTACATCACCGCCCGCCTCGGCGCCGAGGGCTCCCCGATGCTGGCATTCGGCGGAGACTACAACCCGGAGCAGTGGCCCGAGGAGACCTGGGACGAGGACGTCCGGCTGATGCGCGAGGCCGGCGTCAACCTGGTCAGCGTAGGCATCTTCAGCTGGTCCCTGCTGGAGCCGTCCGAGGGCGTCTACGAGTTCGGCTGGCTGGACCGGGTGCTGGACCTGCTGCACGCGAACGGCATCCGGGTGGACCTGGCGAACGCCACGGCATCCCCGCCGCCCTGGTTCAGCCACAAGTACCCCGAGTCCCTTCCGGTAACGGCCGACGGCGTGCGGCACAGTTACGGTTCCCGGCAGGCCTTCGCGGCCTCGAGCGCCGACTACCGCCGGGCCGCCGCTGCCCTCACCGAGCAGATCACCCTCCGGTACAAGGACCATCCCGCCGTCGTGATGTGGCACGTCCACAACGAGTACGGCTGCCACAACCAGCCGGATTTCTCGGACGGCGCCGCCGCCGGTTTCCGGCGCTGGCTCGAACGCCGGCACGGCAGCCTCGAGGCCCTCAACGCCGCGTGGGGCACGGCCTTCTGGTCCCAGCGCTACTCGGCCTGGGAGCAGATCCTGCCGCCGAGGACCTCCGGGACCTGGGTCAACCCGACCCAGCAGCTGGACTTCGCCCGCTACTCCTCCGATGAGCTGCTCGAATGCTACAAGGCCGAGGCCGCGATCATCCGCTCGCATTCGGGACATCCCGTCACCACCAACTTCATGGGTTTCAACATGGGCCTGCACCAGCCCGTGGACTACTGGCGCTGGTCCGAGGAGATGGACGTGGTCTCCAACGACCACTACCTGATTGCCGAGGATCCGCGGAACTTCCAGGAACTGGCGGCAACCGCAGACCTCACCCGAGGCTGGGCCAAGGGCAAGCCGTGGCTGCTCATGGAACACTCCACCTCTGCCGTGAACTGGCAGCCCCGCAACATCGCCAAAGCGCCCGGCGAGATGCTGCGCAATTCCCTGCAGCATGTTGCCCGCGGCGCCGACGGTGCGCTCTTCTTCCAGTGGCGGGCCTCGCGTGCCGGCGCCGAAAAGTTCCATTCCGGGCTGCTGCCGCATGCCGGCACGGACACGAAGGTTTGGCGCGAAGTGGTCCAGCTGGGCCAGGCACTGCGCAGCCTGGCCGAAGTCAGCGGCTCGGTGGTCACGGGCGCCTCCGGCCGGGTGGACGTCGCGATCCTCCACGACACCGACGCCCGCTGGGCCTCGGAACTGGACTCGCACCCGAGCGTGGACGCTTCCAACATCGCCGAAACCCGGCGCTGGCATGATGCCTTCTACCGGGCCGGCATCCCCACCGACTTCCGCCAGAGCACCGACGACCTCTCCGGCTACCGGCTCGTCGTCGCGCCGATGCAGTACCTCGTGAGCGATGCCGGGGCCGCGAAACTGGACGCGTACGTGCGCTCCGGCGGCAACCTCGTGGTGACCTACTTCTCCGGTATTGTGGACGAAAATGACCACATCAGGCTTGGCAGCTACCCCGGCGCGTTCAGCGGACTGCTGGGCATCCGGATGGAAGAGTTCTTCCCGCTGCGCGGCGGCGAAAGCGTCCGGCTCGGCAGCTTCGGGGCAGGCACTTGCTGGAACGAAATGGGGCATGCCACCACCGCCGAGGTCCTCGCGGCCGTGGAAGAGGGACCGGCCGCCGGCTCTCCCGCCGTGACCCGTAACCGCGCCGGAAGCGGCCGCTCCTACTATGTCGCCACGTCACTCGCGCCGGAAGGCCTGGGTGAACTGCTCGCCGTCGTCTGCGCCGATGCCGGCGTGCAGCCGCTCGTTCCGGAGCTGCCGGACGATGTGGAAGTGGTCCGGCGCAGCAAGGACGGGACCGACTGGACGTTCTGCATTAACCATGGGGCTCACGACGTCCGGCTGCCGCTGGACGGCGTCGACCTGATCACCGGCGCCGAGCTCGACGGCGGGCTCGGCCTCGCGGCCGGCGGTGTCGCCGTCGTCCGTTCCCGCGCCGCCCAATTGGTCGGCACCTCCGCCAGCCACTCAACCCAGTCAAGCCTGCCAAACCACTCAACCCAGTAAGGACTCCACATGCTAGCCGCAGCCCGCCATTCCGCCATTCTCGCGGAGGTCCAGCGTGAGCGGATCGTCCGTGTCGCGGACCTCGCCAACATGCTCGGCGTCTCGCTGATGACCGTGCGGCGGGATATCGAGGCCCTCGACGCGGCGGGCACCGTGGAGAAGATCCACGGCGGGGCCAAGCTGCCCGGCGGAGCCGGCACGCACGAGCCAGGCTTCGAGCTGAAGGTGACCCAGCTCCAGGACGAGAAGATGGCGATTGCACAGGAGGCGGCCGCACAGGTGCGCGAGGGCATGGCGGTGGGGCTCAGCGCCGGCACCACCACGTGGGCGCTGGCCCAACTGCTGTCCGCCGGTCCGCGGATCACGGTGGTCACCAACTCCGTTCGGATCGCGGACGTCTTCCACCAGAGCGCCTCACCGTCCACCGTGATCCTGACCGGCGGCGAGCGCACGCCCTCCGATGCCCTCGTCGGTCCGCTGGCCACTTCCTCGCTCAAACAGTTGCACCTGGACGTGCTGTTCCTCGGCGTCCACGGTGTCGACGCCGACGCCGGGTTCACCACCCCCAACGTGCTCGAAGCCGAAACCGACCGGGCCTTCGTCACCGCGGCCCGCCGGGTGGTGGTGCTGGCCGACCACACAAAGTGGGGCACCCTCGGCATCAGCACCATCGCCGGCCTGGAGGACGCTGACGAACTGATCAGCGATGACCTCCTTGGCAGCGAGGCCCGGCGCATCCTCGGCGAGCGCGTCGGCCGGCTCCGCCTGGCCCGCACCGGCGCAGCCAGCCCCACAGCAGCCACAGGCTGACCGGAACGGCCCCCGCCCACCCAAACCACTACGCCTGGAGCTGCCGTGAACAACCCGGACCTCACCCTTGCCGCCGAGACCCGCTCCCCCGTGGGCGGCCCGGGCCTGTTGTCGTCGGATCTGCAGCCGTTGTACCTGCGTCGCTCCGGAACGTCCCTGCTCATCGACTTCAGCACGGGCGAGGCCGCCATGCTGCACTTCGGCGCCGACCTCGGCCCGGCGCTACCGGACCTTTCGCTGTTGGGCGAGGCCGTGCCGCACTCGGCCCTCGACGTCCCGGTCACGCTGGGACTGATCCCGCAGGCGTCCTCCGGCTGGCGCGGGCGGCCCGGCCTCCGCGGCCACCGGGACGGCCAGGCGTTCTCGGCCCGCCTGCGCATTGTCAGTGTTGAGCGTTCCGGTGGGGAGTGGTCCGGCGGGATGGACTGCTCAGCGGTCATCACCCAGGCCGATCCCGAGGCCGGTGTCAGCGTCCGCACGGAGATCAGGATCAACGACGGCGGCCTGCTCCAGCTCCGGCACCGGCTCGAGAACGACGGCGCCGGCCCCTACAGCCTTGACGAACTCGCTGCCGTGCTGCCCGTGGGCCGCGCCGCCACGGAAATCCTGGACCTGACCGGCCGCTGGTGCCGGGAATCCCACCCCCAGCGCCTGCCGCTGCACCAGGGCACGTGGGTCCGCTCGGGCCGGCACGGCCGGACCGGCCATGACGCCTCGCTCCTGCTGGCGGCCGGCACCCCCGGATTCGGCAACCGCCACGGGCAGGTCTGGGCCGTGCATCTGGGCTGGAGCGGCAACCACGAGAGCTTCGTTGACGCCGCCGCGGACGGCCGGACCGTCATGGGCGCCTCGGAACTGCTCGGCGCCGGCGAGATCAGCGTGGCCGCGAACGCCAGCTACGAGACCCCGTGGCTGTTCGCGGCGTACTCCGCCGCGGGCCTGGACGGCATCAGCGATGCGTTCTACACCTGGTTCCGCGGGCGCCAGCACCACCCCGGCGCGCGGTCCGGGAAGGCCCGTCCTGTGGTTCTCAACGTCTGGGAAGCGGTCTACTTTGACCACCGCCTCGAACCCCTGCTCGAACTCGCCGATTCCGCCGCCGGACTCGGCGTGGAACGCTTCGTCCTCGACGACGGCTGGTTCCGCGGCCGCCGGGACGATCACGCCGGCCTGGGCGACTGGTACGTCGACGGGGACCTCTGGCCCAAGGGCCTCACGCCGCTGATCGACGCGGTCACCGGCCACGGCATGGAATTCGGGCTCTGGGTCGAACCTGAAATGGTCAACGAAGACTCCGACCTGGCCCGCGCCCACCCGGACTGGATCGCCGGCCCGTCGCCACGGACCGCCGGGGGCAACCAGCCCGCCGGCGGCGGCCCGGCTGGCCGGCTGCCGGAACGGTGGCGGCACCAGCAGGTCCTTGACCTGGTCAATCCGGAGGCATGGCAGTACATCTACGACAGGCTCGATGCCCTGTTGAGCGAATACCGGATCAGCTACCTCAAGTGGGACCAGAACCGGGACCTGGCCGAAATGGGCCACGCCGGCGGCCCGTCCGTGCACGCCCAGACGCTGGCCGTCTACCGGCTCCTCGACGAGCTCCGATTGGCCCACCCCGGCATCGAGATTGAAAGTTGCTCCTCCGGGGGCGCCCGCGTGGATCTCGGAATCCTGGAACGCACCGACCGGATCTGGGCCTCGGACTGCAACGATGCCCTGGAACGCCAGACCATCCAGCGCTGGACCGGCCTGGTGGTGCCGCCGGAGCTCGTCGGATCGCACATCGGCCCCACCACGAGCCACACCACCGCGCGAACGCACGATCTCTCGTTCCGGGCGATCACCGCGATGTTCGGCCACTTCGGCCTCGAATGGGATGTCCGACGCCTCGCCTCTGCTGAACGCGCCGAGCTTGCCGGGGCGATCGCGCTGTTCAAGCAGTACCGTCAGCTCCTGCACAGCGGGCGCATGGTACGGGCCGACGAGCCCGATCCGGCCCTCCGGCTTCACGGCGTCGTGTCCCACGACGGCGGCGAGGCCCTCTACGCCCTGGTGTCCGTGGCAACGTCGTTCGCCGAAGTCCCGGGGCGGGTCTGCCTGCCGGGGCTGCTGCCGGACGCCGCGTACCGGGTGGAAGCGGTCTACCCCGCGGCCGATGACCGGCGGGCGTTCCTGCAGGCAATGCCACCGGCATGGCTTGCGGGCGGCATCGAGGCGTCGGGACGTTTCCTGGCGGAGTCCGGCCTCCCAATGCCGGTCCTGAACCCGGAGCACGGGCTGCTCCTGGACGTCCGCCGCGTCACCGCCGATCCAGCCGTCGATCCAGCCGCAAACAGCGTCCACCCCGTGAGGAACCCCTAGCATGGGCCAGATTACGAAACGCTCCTACAAGCTCTCCGACGGCCGGGACATCATCTACTTCGATGACGCCGATACCGTCCTGCCGCCGGACCGGGGGGACGATCTCCGCGCACCGGCGGTCCGTCCGGCCACGGCCACCATGCGCCAGGACGTCCTGACCGGGGAGTGGATTTCGATCGCGGCCGCCCGACAGAACCGGGTGGTCCTGCCGCCCTCGCACCTGGACCCGCTGGCCCCGGCGTCGCCGGAGAATCCCTCGGAAATTCCGAGCCTCTACGACGTCGCCGTCTTCGAAAACAAGTCGCCGTCCTTCGGACCGGATCTGGCGGGGGAAGCCGCGCCGGAGGGCTTGGATGACCTCGCTCAGGTGGGGCTGGGACGCAGCCGGCAGTCTGTGGGCCGGTGCGAAGTGGTGTGCTTCTCCCCGGAACACACCGGTTCCCTGGCGGCGCTGCCCCTGTCCCGGATGCGCACGGTGGTGGAAGCCTGGGCGGACCGGACGGCCGCGCTGGCCGCGCTGCCCGGCGTCGAACAGGTCTTTCCGTTCGAGAACCGCGGCGAAGCGATCGGCGTGACGCTGCACCACCCGCACGGACAGATTTACGCCTACCCGTACATCACGCCCCGCACGGCCCAACTGGTCCGCACGATCGAGAGCTACGGCGGCCCGCTGTTCGAGGACATCCTCAGCTTCGAGCAGAAATCCGAGCGAGTGCTGCTCCAGGGCGAGCACTGGACGGCGTTTGTCCCGTTTGCCGCGCGCTGGCCGCTGGAAGTGCACATCCTCCCGCACCGGCACGTCCCCGACCTCGCCGCCACAACGGATGAGGAACGCGATGAGTTCTCCGTGTTGTACGGCCGGCTCCTGCGCGGCGTCGATGCCCTCTATGACACCCCCACGCCGTATATTTCGGCCTGGCATCAGGCTCCCGTCCACGCCCACCGGGACGACATCCGGCTCATGCTGCAGCTGACCTCGCCCCGCCGGGAGGAGGACAAACTCAAGTACTTGGCAGGGTCGGAGGCTGCGATGGGCGCATTTATCGCGGACATCCCGCCGGAAACCGCCGCCGCCCGGCTCCGCGAGGCCATGGAAAAAGCCGGGCTCGAGCCATTCAGCGCAGAACTGCCGGCAACAGAACTGCCAGCAACAGAACAGCCCGCGTCCGAGGGCGCGCGCCGGGACCTGTAGCCCGGGACGCCGCTATGCGTTTAGGCCGTTAGGCGTTTAGGCCGTTAGGCCTTTAGGCCCGCACGAGCCGGGCGGCATCGGCCAGAAGTTCCACGGAACGGAGCCGGGGTTCGGTGCCGGTGCTCTGGTGCGCCACGATCAGTTCGTCGGCGTCGGCGTGCTCCGTGAACTCCTCGAGGTACGCCAGGACGGCCTCGGGAGTGCCCACTGCGGAGTACTTCATCATCTGCGCCAGGTGCTGGCCCTGGGGCGAGTCCAGGATCATGTCGGCCTCGTCGTCGCTGAAAACGCGGCCATTGCCGAAGAACAGGGAGACCCTGGCCCGCTTGGTGGCTTGGAACATCGCCTGGGCCTCCGCGGCCGAGTCCGCGGCAATGACATTGACGCCGGCGATCACGTGCGGGGCATCGAGCTGCGCGGAGGGCCGGAATTCGCGGCGGTAGACGGCCACCGCGTCCTGCAGCGCGTTGGGCGCGAAATGCGAGGCGAACGCGTAGGGCAGGCCCAGCTGCGCGGCCAGCCTGGCGCCGAACAGCGAGGATCCCAGGATGTACAGCGGCACGTTGGTGCCCTTGCCCGGGGTGGCCTCTACGCCCTGGATGCGGGTGGGGCCGGTCAGGTAGCCCTGGAGCTCCAGGACGTCCTGCGGGAAGCTGTCTGCCGACGCCGGATCCCGGCGCAGGGCGCGCATGGTGTTCTGGTCGCTGCCCGGCGCCCGGCCCAGGCCGAGGTCGATCCTTCCCGGGTGCAGGGTCTCGAGCGTGCCGAACTGTTCCGCGATGGTCAGCGGCGAGTGGTTGGGCAGCATGACGCCGCCGGCACCGAGCCGGATGCTGGAGGTGTGGGCCGCGACGTGGGCGATCAGCACGCTGGTGGCGGAGGAGGCGATCGAGGACATGTTGTGGTGCTCGGCGTACCAGATCCGCCGGTAGCCCCGGTCTTCGGCGAGCTGCGCCATGGCCACGCTTCCGGCGAAGCTCTCCGCCGCCGTCTGGCCCGGGCCGATGGTTGCGAGATCAAGAATGGAAAGTGGAACAGTCACGGAAAAGCCGGCCTTTCGTAGCGGAGCAGTGTGCGGGCCGGAGTTTGGACTGCGGTCCTGGGCGGCGCCGGGATTCCGGCGCGGGCACACTGGGGTCAACGACGGCGGCCCCCGGGATATTTCTGCCGGCGCCTCAGCCGCAGGAGTAGTTATAGTCCAGGCCGCCGGAGATGTACTGCGTCATTGAGACGCGGCTGCGCGGCGTGAGCCCGGGGAGGGCGCAGTTCGCCTTGGCGCGGGACGCCGATGCGGCACCGGCAAGCCAGCTCGGCAATCCTGCCAGCGGGCTGGTGAACTTCACCGTTCCGGCGATCTTCCCCCACTGGTAGGCGGTGGAGTAGAGGCCCACGCGGGCGCCGATCTTCTTGAAATAGGCGGTCAGGCCTTCCAGGACGGCGACGTTGGCGGCTTTGTCCGTCTGCCAAGTGTTTTCCGTTTCGACATCCAGCCACCAGAGGTAGGACTGCGGGTTGCTGACCCCGCGGCGCTTGGCGTCGTCGGCCGCCTTGGCCCACCCGTACATGTAGGAGCAGGCTTTGAACGACCCCAAGGCGCAGTTGCCGTAGGGGTTGGTGACCTTCACCCCGTCGTAGGTGTTCAACGTGGGCCACCAGGACCCCTGCCGTGCGGGGTTGGCGGTGTTGACGTACAGGGCCACCCTCGGCTGCGCCGTCGCTGCCGGGGACTTTGCGGTCTTCGCCCAGGCCAGTTGGCTCGCCAGGCAGGGGTTCGTGTTGTTGGCCAGGCCGTTGTTGACGCCGACAATCGCGAACATAGGCTGCTTTGGCAGGGGCTTGCCGCACTGCGGCCAGGACACGTCGATGCCCGGTCCCGGGGAAGTGGCGGCCGAGGCCGGGCTTCCGCCCAGGAAGACAAGGCCGAGGGTCACCACAAAGGCCAGTACGATGCGCGGGAGCGAGTTGGGCATGCCACAGTCTAAAGCAAAATCGCAAAAACGCTAATCGGTGGCGTAATTGGGACCCGGCGCCGATTTTGCCGCCGAAACGCCCACAGCGCATCCCGATGAGTGCCCCCGCGTCGCCCGGTCGAAGGGCGCGGTAATGGAGAACGGCGCGGCCTGGACGTCGCCTGTTGGCCGGGACGGAAACCTCATCACCGGACAGAACCCGCAGTCCAGCGAGCACGTGGCCAAGGAGGTCCTCAGGGCCCTCGCCGAATAGACCGGTCTTAGCCGGGTCCGGGAATCGCGGACCCGGCTAAGCTAACCGCATGGCCATCAAATCCACTGCAGACAAAGTCGCCACGATCCAGAAGGGCTACACCCTGGACGGCCCGACGATCGAGCTCGGGGCGGCGATCATCGATGGCGAGCTCCACAAGGAGGCGCCGGTCCGGCTGCCGCTCGCGATGATGAACCGGCACGGCCTCGTGGCCGGGGCGACAGGCACCGGCAAGACCGTCACGCTGCACATGATGGCCGAACAGCTCTCCACCGCGGGCGTGCCCGTCTTCCTGGCCGACATCAAAGGCGACCTCTCCGGGCTGGCCACCGCGGCCACGGGCAGCGACAAGCTCCTGGCCCGCACGGAGAGCCTCGGCCAGGCCTGGTCCGGCAAGACTTTCCCGGTGGAGTTCCTGGCCCTCGGCGGCGACGGCCAGGGCATACCGGTCCGGGCCACCATCACGTCCTTCGGACCCATCCTGCTCTCCCGGGTCATGGACCTGAACGAGACCCAGGAATCCAGCCTGCAGCTCGTCTTCCATTTCGCGGACACGAACAACCTGGAGCTGATCGACCTCAAGGACCTGCGGGCCGTGATCCAGTTCCTCACCTCGGCCGAGGGCAAGGACGAGCTTGCGGAACTCGGCGGCCTCTCCAAGGCAACCGCCGGCGTGATCCTGCGCGAACTGATCACGCTCGAGGCGCAGGGTATGGAGAAGTTCTTCGGCGAACCCGAGTTCGACACCGCCGAACTGCTGCGTACCGCGCCGGACGGTCGCGGCGTGGTGAGCTGCCTGGAGCTTCCGACCCTGCAGACCAAACCCATGCTCTTCTCGACGTTCCTCATGTGGCTGCTCGCCGACCTCTTCGAGGACCTGCCCGAGGCTGGGGACCTGGACAAGCCCAAGCTTGTCTTCTTTCTCGATGAGGCACACCTGCTGTTCAATGGCGCCTCGAAAGCCTTTCTTGATGCCATCACCACCACAGTCCGGCTCATCCGGTCCAAGGGCGTCGGCATCTTCTTCGTGACGCAGACCCCCAAGGATGTCCCCGCCGACGTCCTCGGTCAGCTGGCAAACCGCGTGCAGCACGCCCTCCGCGCCTATACCCCGGAGGACGCCAAGGCCCTCAGGGCCACCGTCTCCACCTTCCCGACCAGCGACTACGACCTCGAGGAGACCCTTACCACCGCCGGCATCGGCGAGGCCGTCATCACCGTCCTGAATGAGAAGGGCGCGCCCACCCCCGTGGCGCTGACCCGGCTGCGCGCCCCGGAATCCGTGATGGGTCCCAGCACCGACGAACTGGTCTCCAGCACCGTCGCCGCCTCCGCCCTGCTGCCTAAGTACGGCACCGCCGTCGACAACATCTCGGCGTACGAGAAAATCACCGGCAAGGACGGTGACTACACAGGCGCTGCCCCCACCGGGCCGGCCGCCGGCACCGCGCACCCGGGCGACGACCAGGGCGGTGCAGTGCAGGGCGGCGGAGTCCAGGGCGGTTTGGACCCTAGCGCCATTGACGCCGAAGCCCGGCGGATCGAGGAAGAAATTCTTGGCCGCCCCAGCAGCCGTCCCGCGCCGGCGCCTAGGATGCCCGACGATGGAAACGTGCCCGAGCGGCGCGCCCCCCGGCCGGCGCAGCCGAGAGACGGCGGTGGTGGCGGCATCGGCGGGGACCTCGCGGGGGCCTTGGGCGGTGGCCTCCAGAGCATGGCCCGTTCGCTGGGCACCCAGCTTGGCAGGGAGCTGCTGCGCGGCGTGTTCGGCACTTCATCCAAGCGCCGCCGCCGCTAGGGATCACCGCGGCGGCATCCAACCGAACGTTCCCGGCCCGCCGGCCCAGAAGGCCCTCCACCATGCTCCGCGTCACAGATGCGGACCGTGACAAGGGGATTCCCGTGGGGTACAGGTAACGTAAGAATGGTGCAGATGAGTCAGGCGTTGGTCAAAATCGCAGCCGTGTGGCTGCTCGGACTGATGCTTGCCGTGGCCGGGGCCATCGTGTCGATCAACGTGGTGAACGACTCCATTGCCGGGCCCCAGCAGCCAGTCCGCGAATATTTGAGTGCCCTGCAAAAGGGCGACGGCGAAAAGGCGCTGGGCCTGTTGCGGGCCTCCGTGCCGCAAAGCAACCCGGCGATGCTCGACGGCACCGCTCTGCAAACCGCGGCGGCCCGCATCTCCAACGTCAAGCTTGGCGCCGCGGAAGAGCGCGGCGCGAACCAGGTCATGGTGCCGATGGACTACACCGTCAACGGCAGCCAGTTGCGGGCTGAGTTCCTGTTGGAGCGCTCGGGCACCGAGTGGCTGTTCTTCCACAAATGGTCTTTCGTCCCCTCGGAGCTGCCCGTCCTGGACGTCACCGTGGTCAATTCCAGCGAGGCCACTCTCAACGGGGTACCGGTGAACATGCCCAACGGCCGCAACTCCTTCGCTGTCTTCTACCCCGGCGAGTACGAGGCGACCCTGAACGGACAGTACTTCTCCGCCCCGGCCACCCGCGCCACGGTGTCGGGCGGGGACGCGCGCCCGGCCTCACTGAACCTGATGACCGAGGCCACCGGCGCCCTGAAGGAGGCCGTGAGCGGGAAGGTCAAGGAGTTCCTGGACTCCTGCGCCGACGAGGCCAACAAGCAGCAAAAGCTGCAGCCCAACTGCCCGTTCTACCACGCCACCATCAACCGCGTGACGGAAGGGACCATCGACTGGAGCATCACGGACTACCCCAGCGTCAGCATCGAGCCGTTCGGCGGTCGCTGGGTGGTGGCGCCCCTCGACGGCAAGGCCCGGATCAAGGCGCGCCAGCAGGACCTGTTCTCGGGCGCCGTGTCCGACATCGACTCCGTCCACGATTTCAGCTTCACGACCCGATTGGACATCGACGGAGACACCGTCAAACTCACGCCGCAGCTGGACTACTAGGCCGCCGCCCGAACAAAGCCAAAGGCTGCTGTCCGTGACACCGGGTCACGGGCAGCAGCCTTTTAATCAGCCTTGGCGCAGCGGCTCAGTCCATTCCGCGCAGGTCCAGGACCAGTTCGGTGTCGCCGTCGGCCTGCAGGAGCACGGGGATTCCCCAGTCCTGCTGGTAGAGGTGGCAGGCCGCATGGTCCGGGATCTCGCCGTCGGCGTCTTCCGGTCCGTCGCACGCGGCCGCGCGGGCGGTGATGTGCAGGACGCCTTCGGGAACGTCGGCGGAAAGCTCCAGGGTGCGGAGGAGCCCCACGGATGTGCCGCCGCCGGAGACCAGCAGCTCAGGGGGCGTGGAGGAGATCTTCAGCTGGGTGGGATCGCCCCAGCGGTCGTCCAGCTTCTGCCCTGTGGGCGCCTCGAAGCGGACCGCCAGTTCGAGCGGCCCGGGCGCCACGGGGCTCTTGGGCCGGTGGGTCTGCGCAGCGCCTTCGTCCACCTGCTGGGCTTCCTTGGGGATGGGCACGTAGACGAGCTGGTGCTTGTTGGCCTCGACCACCACCAGCAACGGCTCGGATCCGGCCACCTGGGTGTGGTCCACAATCACGTCCGAGGGCTCGGACAGTCCGCGTGCCAGCGTGGAGACCGTGCCCGTTGCCGGGTCGTAGCGGCGGACTGCGCCGTTGTAGGTGTCCGCGATGGCCACCGAGCCGTCAGGGAGCACCGTCACGCCGAGCGGGTGCTGCAGCCGCGCGTCTGCGGCGGTGCCGTCGCGGAAGCCGAAGTCGAACAGGCCCTTGCCCACCGCGGACTCGACGGTGATGCTGCCGGCGTCGTCAATCACGAGTTTGCGCAGGGCGGAGGTCTCGGAGTCAGCCACCCAGATGTTGCCGTCGGCGTCTTCGGCGAGGCCGGAGGACTGGGCGAACCAGGCTTCGGCGGCCGGGCCGTCCAGAAGCCCTTCGAGGCCGTTGCCGGCGATGATCTTTACGGCGCCGGAGGTCGGCTCGAAACTGAAGATCTGGTGCACTCCTGCCATCGCCACCACCACGGCGTTGAGCTTCGCGGACCAGACGACGTCCCACGGCGAGCTCAGGGACACCGCAAGCGGGTCCGCCTCGAGCCGCGTACCGTAGGCGGCGCCTTCCTCGTCCACGCGGGCCGGGCCGGTTTCCAGCAACCGCTGCACGCCGTTGCCGGCCAGCGTCCGGACGGTTCCGTCCGCGAGGGACAGCCCGCGGAGCCGATGGTTCACGGTATCTGCAATGACGACGTCGTAACCGGCGTCCGCGGCGACGTCCTCGGGCAGCAGCACCAGGCCCTGCGGTTCATTGAACCGGGCGGTGGCGGCGTTGCCGTCGGCGTGGCCCTTTTCGCCGGAGCCGTACGTGGCCAGCACGGTCTCAAAGTCGGTGGAGAGCTCCACGAGCCGGTGATGGCCGGTGTCGGTCACCAGCCACGAGCCGTCGCCGCTTCCAACGCCGCGGCCGGCGGGCAGGTACAGGGCCTTGCCCGGGAAGCGCAGCGTGCCCGACGTCGGTTCCGGCGCCACGTAGGGGCCGTCGCCGCGGTGCAGGGTTCCTCTGGCCTCATGTTCGGCAATCAGTTCGGGGATCAGCACGGAGAGGCCGTCCGCGTGGCCTTCACCGGAGAGGTGCGCCACGATGTAGCCCTCGGGATCGATGACCACCAGGGTGGGCCAGGCCCGGGCCGTGTAGGCCTTCCAGGTGTCCAGCTCGGGGTCGTCGAGGACCGGGTGGCGGATCTCGTAGCGTTCGACGGCGGCCGCCAGCGCCACGGGATCGGCCTCGTGCTCGAACTTGGGCGAATGCACGCCGACCGTCACGAGGACATCCGAGTACTGCTGTTCGAGCGGGCGGAGTTCGTCCAGGACGTGCAGGCAGTTGATGCAGCAGAACGTCCAGAAGTCCAGCAGCACGATCTTGCCGCGCAGGGATTCAAGGTCCAGGGACTTGCCACCGGTGTTCAGCCAGTTGCGGCCCACCAGTTCGGAGGCCCGGACCCGGAGGTGGGTGCGTACGGTTTCGGTCATGAGCGTCCTTCCAGCTTTGAATTGCGTTCGGCAAGCCTGGCGTCGCGCTCGGCCAGCTTGGCAAACATATCGTTGTAAGCGGTGAGCTCGGCGTCGTTATTCCTGTCCGCCGCCCGGTCGGTGCGTTTGGACTCGCGCGCGTCGGACTGGGACCACATCACGGCGACGCCGATCGCCACCAGCAGGGTTGGCACTTCGCCAATCCCCCAGGCCACGGCACCGCCCATCTGCTGGTCCAGCAGGGCCGAAGGGCCCCACGTCCGTCCCAGGTTGCCGAAGTAGTCCGCGGCCAGCAGCCCCGTGCCGCCCATGATGGCGACGCCGAAGAACGCGTGGAAGCCCATGGTGGCCAGCAGCAGCAGCAGCCGCATGGGGTAGGGTGCGCGGCGCGGCAGCGGATCGGTGCCGATCATGGTGAGCACGAAGATGTAGCCGGTGAGGGCGAAGTGCAGGTTCATGAGCTCGTGGCCCACGTGGTCCCGCATCGCGTAGCCGAACGCGTCCGAGTAGTAGAAGAGCACGATCGAGCCGGCGAAGTTGGCGGCCGCGAACAGCGGGTGGGTCACCAGTTGGGAGAACTTGGAGTGGATGAAGATCATCAGCCACTCACGCGGTCCGCGGGAGCTGTCGCGCCGCGGGGTGAGCGCCCGGAGCGCCAGGGTTACGGGGGCGCCGAGGACCAGGAAGATGGGGGCCACCATGGTCAGGGCCATGTGGTCCACCATGTGCGCCGAAAACAGTACCCTGCCATAGACCGACGGCGGCCCCGAGGTCACGTAGGTGAGGACCATAAGTCCGATCACCCAGTTGACCGTCCGGAACCAGGGCCACGAGTCGCCCCGCTTCATCACCTTTCGTACGCCGAGGAGGTAGGCCGCCAGGGCAAAGACGGCGACGGCGATCCAGAGCCAGTCGAGCCGCCACTCCGTGAGCCATCGTTCCGGGGTCAGTTCCGGCGGCAGCTCGTAGCCCGAGAGGATGAAGGCCGGCGAAGCGTCGGGTGCGAAGGTGGTGGGCTGCGGTGGCGCGGAGCGCCCCAGCGCAACGGCGATCCCGGACGTCGCTCCCATGATGATCAGCTCCACAATCACCAACTGCCACAGCACGCGGCGCGCGGACCTGGCCATGGCGCGGTTGCCAAGCTGCGGGATGACCCAGCGGCGGTGCATGAGCCCGATGCCGCCCAGC
The DNA here is from genome assembly GCF_056406415.1 of Arthrobacter sp. P1_C12_2. Lineage (NCBI taxonomy): Bacteria > Bacillati > Actinomycetota > Actinomycetes > Micrococcales > Micrococcaceae > Arthrobacter > Arthrobacter sp. P1_C12_2. The sequence continues at coordinate 568,778 of NZ_JBFUAF010000001.1, forward strand.
ACCAGGACCGCTGCCGTCTTGGCGAGGATCAGTTGCCCGTACGCCGAGCCGAAGAGGTCTGCCCAAGTGGTGAGGCGGATGCTGGCGTTGATCACGCCTGAGGCGAAGACCAGGGCGAAGGCAAAACCCGCGAGGGATGAGAACCGGCGCAGGGTTGGCTCGATGATGTCTGCGGTCCCAGTAGCGCCTGAGGAGCGGCCGGCGGCGCCTGTGCCGCCCAGGACGCCGGAGAGGACTGCGAGCATGATGATGCCGCCCACCCAGGCCGATACGCCCACCAGGTGCAGGCCGAGCGAGTTGATGGCGCCCTCGTGGTCGCTGGAGCTTGAGGAGTGCCCGATCAGGGCGGCGGGGACCAGTCCGATCAGCGAAAGGACCAGCGTCAGTGCCAAGCCCCCGCGGGAGCGCACTCCGAATAGGGCGGTGGTAACGACGGCCGCGATGATCACCACAGCCAGCCACGCGCGTCCGGTTTCGATGTCCGTCATGAAGTACACGAGGGAGCGCGTGAATTCCGGATCCCCGGAGATGCCCTGCCCTGCAATGTCCGCGTAGCCCAGGACCAGCACGGTGATCGCGGAGAGTGTCCAGACGGCGCCGGCGGCCGCTGCCACGGCCAGCGCCCGGGTGAAGGCCGGATGTTCCGGAGCGTCCTGCTCCTTGGACCGGGAGCCGGACCGGTTCCGCGGGAGGATGGCGACGGCGAAGATGAGGCCACCGATCACGGTGGCTACGGCGACGTTGTGGATCGCTTTGCTCACCGGAAGCCCCCAGCGCACCAGCGCACCCGGATCTGAGACCTCGCGGGCGGCTGCCGCTCCGGAGAAGATGAGTGCCAATACCAGGCCCACGAACAACGCGCCAAGGCCGGCGATCAGCCACGGCCGGGATATCCCGGCGGGACCGGATTCAGGGCCACGTCCGTCCTCGGAGGGAACGGGCGCTGCGGTTGTGGGCGTGGGATTTGCTGCGGAAGGCACACCTCCATTGTCCGCTACGCCGCCGTGCTCAGCGAATCGGCCCCGGCGTTGGCATTCGGGGATCCGCCAATGCGGGTGGTCGTGAAAGGGCGGCGGATTGGCCGGGGACCGGCCGGGCCCCGGGCGGAGGATTGGCCGGGGACGCAAAAGGAGCGGCAACCCGATGGTTGCCGCTCCTTTCAAGCCTGCGAAGAAGACTACTTCTTCTTGGCGACTGCAGCCTTCAGCTTGGAGCCGGCGGTCAGTTTGACGCTGTGGCCAGCGGCAATCTGGATGGTCTCGCCGGTCTGCGGGTTGCGGCCGGTGCGAGCTGCACGGTCGGTGCGCTCGACGGCAAGCCAGCCCGGGATGGTGATCTTTTCGCCCGCGGCGACAGAGGTCTCGAAGACCTCGAACAGTGCGTCGAGCACGGAGTTGACTGCTGCCTGGCTGGTGCCGGCCTTGCCTGCTACCTCTGCAACAAGTTCACTACGGTTCTTAGCCATTTATGTCCTCCTGGACGGTCACGATTTTGGAGCCTGCACACGGCATGCGTACAAACCACTGTTCGAAAACTTACCAGCTTGGCGCCTCAGAGGTGGCAAATTCCGCGTGTTTTCGGCCTTTTTTGGGGAAAATCACTGGAATCGGCGCCGATCGCGGTCAAATTGCGCCGAGAGCGGACGCCCTCTCGTCGGGGCCGGTTCAGCGAGATCCGGCGTGGTCCCCGTCGGCGGTCCTTTCTCCGCCGGGCAGTCGGCTGGAGCTGGGGTCCCTCTTCCCCAACTGGCTCGCAGCTGGGGCCGTTGTGGGGCTGTTAACGGCCCCTGCTGCGGGTCAGTTGGGGTGCGGCACGTGCCGGGCGGCGCCCGGTTGGGATGCCCCGCCGGCTTGTGCGGCGTTGAGGCAGCGTGCGGGAGGTGGGGGCGTCCTAGTGGTTGGGGCGGCCTCCCTCCCGGCCTTCCAGGGGCCGGTCAGCTGATTCCGTTTGGGGGTTAAATGCGGGAGGACCCCCAACGTTGGTTG